>DITS01000045.1 GCA_002422205.1 Alphaproteobacteria bacterium UBA6178 | reverse complement strand
TCGAGAAGGATTCGTCGATCAACGAACAGATCGACCGCTTACGCCACTCGGCCACCCGCTCGCTGCTCGAGCGCCGCGATGTGATCGTGGTGGCATCGGTGTCCTGCATTTACGGTATCGGCTCGCCCGAGACCTATATGGAGATGACGCTCAAGTTGCAGCGCGGACAGGACATGCCGCAAAAAGAACTTGTCGCCCAGCTCATCCAGCTGCTGTATAAGCGCAACGACCAGAATTTCGTGCGTGGCACCTTCCGCCTGCGCGGCGACACGCTCGACCTTTTCCCCGCCCATATGGAAGACCGCGCCTGGCGTATCAGCCTGTTCGGCGACGAGATCGACGCCATCACCGAATTTGATCCGCTCACGGGCGAAAAAACCGGCACGCTCGATAGCATCAACATCTACGCCAACAGCCATTATGTCACGCCCAAACCCACGTTGGAGCAAGCGATCAAAGGCATCAAAAACGAGCTGAAAGAACGGCTCGAATGGTATTATGCCAATGGCAAGCTGCTCGAAGCGCAGCGGCTGGAGCAACGCACCACCTTCGATCTGGAAATGCTGATGGAAACCGGCACCTGCCGTGGCATCGAAAATTATTCGCGCTGGCTGGCCGGCACCGCAGCGGGCGAACCGCCTCCCACCCTGTTTCAATACCTGCCCGCCAATGCCTTGCTGTTTGTCGATGAATCGCATGTGATGCTGCCACAGGTGCGCGGCATGTATCATGGTGACCGCTCACGCAAAACCACCCTCGCCGAATATGGCTTCCGCCTGCCATCCTGCATGGATAACCGCCCGCTGAAATTCGAGGAATGGGACGCAATGCGCCCGCCCACCATCTATGTGTCGGCCACCCCCGCCGCGCTCGAGCTGGAACGCACCGGCGGCGCATATGTCGAGCAGGTCATCCGCCCCACCGGACTGACCGACCCGCCCTGCATCATCCGCCCCGTCGATTCTCAGGTCGATGATCTGATCGGCGAATGCAAAGAACAAGTCAAGCTTGGCCACCGCGTGCTGGTGACCACGCTGACCAAAAAAATGGCTGAGCAGCTGTGCGAATATCTCGACGAGGTCGGCATCAAAACCCGTTACCTCCATTCCGACATCGACACGCTCGAGCGTATCGAAATCATCCGTGACCTGCGCTTAGGGCGCTTTGACGTGTTGATTGGGGTCAACCTCCTGCGCGAAGGGCTGGATATTCCTGAATGCGGCCTCATGGCGATACTCGACGCCGACAAAGAGGGCTTCCTGCGCTCCAAAACCGCGCTGATCCAGACCATTGGCCGCGCCGCACGCAATGTGAACAGCAAAGTGATCCTCTACGCCGATAAAATGACCGATTCGCTCAAAGGCGCATTGGAGGAAACCGACCGCCGCCGCGCCATTCAAATCGCCTATAACGAAAAACATGGCATTACCCCCGCCTCGGTGCAAAAAGCCATCAGCGATTCGCTCAAACAGGAAGAACAAGATTATGTCACCGTCGATATTTTCGACGATACCGGCACCGACACCTTCACCGGCACCAATCTCGAAGCGCATCTGGCGACCTTACGCCAGAAAATGCTGGTGGCCGCATCGAATCTCGAATTCGAAATCGCCGCCAAATTGCGCGATAAAATCGACAAGTTGCAACGCACCGAAGCCGACAAGCCCAAAGGCCTCGCCAAAAAACGCAAAAGCTCCTAAACCCCCCGTCATGCTGGCGCTCGACGCCAATATCTCTCTCGTGCCCCAAAAGCATCCTACTGTCCCCCTCTCCCTCCGGGAGAGGGTCGAGGTGGGGGCTCTTCCTCCCTTACTTAATCCGTCATGCTGCGGGACGCGAAGCGTCAGCGCAGGATGACGAGGTGTGGAGATAACATTCCTAAACCCCTAACCTTTTCTTCCTTCCCCCTCTCCCTCCGGGAGAGGGTCGGAGTGAGGGCCCTTTCTTTCTACCTTCCCGCATCCCCTCTTCCCCCAAAATAACCATCTTGGCATCCGCCGCCCATTCCGCTACAGTCCCGTCCCATGATGCGACGCTATTTCATACTGACCTTCTTATTCGCCGCCTGTCTGCCGCTTATGGCAACCGCAGGGGCCAAAACCACCACCATCGCCACCGGCAACCCCAGCGGGCTCTATTACCCATTCGGCGGCGGCTTGTCCAAAATCTGGTCGCGCGAAAGCGACGACATCAACATGAAGGCCGAAGTCACCGCCGCCAGCGTCGTCAATGTCATTCAGGTGATGAAAGGCGAAAGCGAAGCCGGTATTTCGCAAGGTGACGTGCTGCGCGACGCCATCGCCGGCAAAGGCATTTTCCCCGAACCCATCGCCGTGCGCGCCCTATTCGCGCTCTACCCCAATGTCGTGCATTGCATCACGCGCGAATCCTCAGGCCTCGCCTCCATACAGGATTTACGCGGCAAACGTGTCTCCGTCGGCGCACCCGGCTCAGGCGTCGCCATTACCTCACTCAATATTTTAGGCGCACTCGGCATCACCCCCGATGATTTTGAGCCGCAATATCTCAGCTACACCGAAACCGCCGAGGCGCTCAAAACCGGCACCATCGATGCGGGCTTTATGGTCGGCGGCCTCGGCCTCGCTGCATTGATGGAGCTGGCGCTCACCGAAAAAATCAACCTCATCCCCGTCACCGGTCAGGATATGGACACGCTCTCACAGGCCTATCCCGCCTATACGCGTTACACCATTCCCGCCGACACCTATAATGGCATCACCCAACCGCTGGAAACCGTATCCTTATGGAATTTTCTGGTAGTGGCCGAAAACATGGATGATGAACGCGCCTACCGCATGACCCGCCTCGCCTTCGAAAATATGGATGAAATGCTCTCCGTCACCAAAGCGGCGCGTCACGCCACCATCGACAACGCGCTCACCTTCGGCGAAGGCATCCTGCACCCCGCCGCGCTGCGCTACCTACGCGAACAATATGCCCAAAGAGAGGGTGACTGATGGCCGACGAAATCGCCCCGCGCTATGCGCCCTCCCATTGGCTGATCGACAAAGCCATCCTGCCCACCATGGCGTGGGTGGCCATTGCGCTGTCAGCCTTCCAAATCTATCAGGCCGTCACCATGGACATTGGCACCACCTTTTTCCGTCCCATCCATCTGGGCTGGATATTGGTGCTGGTCTTTTTAAAATTCCCCGCGCTCAAAAACCCGAACGCGCCGCTTTACCTGCCTTTCCGCTTACTCGATGCGACCCTGTGCGCCGCCATTATCGCCGCCACCTATGCGGTACTGGTCTTTGATTATACCGGCATCAACCACCTGCTCTATGGCTTGAACCAACCCGATTACTGGGCAGGTGCACTTTTGCTGTTTGCCACACTCGAAGCCACCCGCCGCTCCGTCGGCTGGGAAATGGCGTTAATCGGGGTCATTTTCGTCGCCTATGCCATGTTTGGCAATGTCCTGCCCGACGCCATCGCCACGCAGGGCTTCTCGCTCGAGCGGTTGGTACGCTTCCAGCTCTTCACCTCCGAAGGCGTCTATGGCGCGCCACTGGGCATCGCCGCTACCGCCGTCTTTATGTTCGTGTTATTCGGTGCCTTCCTCGAATCCACCGGCGCCGGTAAATTCTTTATCGACCTGTCCTATGCTGCAGCGGGCAAATACCGTGGTGGCCCTGCCAAAGCCTGCGTGCTGGCATCCGCCGGTATGGGCAGCATTTCCGGCTCCGCCATTGCCAATGCGGTTGCGGTGGGCGCACTCACCATCCCGATGATGAAAAAACTCGGCTACAAACCCGAACAAGCCGCCGGTATCGAAGCCTCCGCCTCCACCGGCGGGCAAATCATGCCCCCCGTCATGGGCGCAGGTGCTTTCATCATGGCCGAATTTACCAACACCCCCTACCGCGACATCGTCCTCATCTCCATCGTCCCCGCCATATTATATTTCACCTCGGTGCTGCTCTATGTGCATCTGATGGCGTGCAAGCTCGGCCTCAAAGGCGTCGAAGAGCGCCCCAAAGTGCGCGATATTCTCGCCTATGGTTTCCATTTTGTACTGCCCTTACTGCTCATCACCGGCCTGCTGATGCTCAATTACCCGCCCACTTTGGTTGGCGTCATCGGCACCGTCGCCATCCTCATCGCCTGCATGCTACGCAAACACACCCGCATCAACATGGCGCAATTCTGGCATGGTATGAAATCCGGCGCGCTGATGATGCTGCCCATCTCTGCCGCCTGTGCCACTGCTGGCATTGTCGTCGGTGTCATCGGCCAAACCGGCCTCGGCATTCAATTCACCGATTTTGTACTCTCGCTCTCCAATGGCAATTTATTCATCGCCCTCATTCTCATCGCCTTCGCCGCCCTCATTCTTGGCATGGGCCTGCCCGTCACCGCCGCCTATATCATTCTGGCGGTCATGGCCGCCCCCGCGCTCGAAAGCATGGGCGTCTATCTGCTCACCGCCCACATGGTCATTTTCTGGCTCTCACAAATCTCCAATATCAGCCCGCCGGTCGCGCTCGCCGCTTTCGCTGCTGCCGGTGTCGCCAACGCCAAACCGCAGCGCTCCGCCGTCGAAGCGCTGAAACTCTCCAATGCTTTCTTCATCTTACCTGTCATGATGATTTATTCCGATGTGTTGTTCCACGATCATATCTCGATCAGCGCCTTTGCACTGGGCACCGCCGTCAGCGCCTGCATCGTCTTCAGCCTCGCCTATGCACTCGAAGGCTTTGCCTTTGTCCGCACCCTGCGCGCCGAGCGATTCGTGTTTTTTGCCGCCGTGCCATTGCTGCTGTATAAAACGCTCGAAACCTCGTTGCTAGGCATGGCACTATTTGCCGCCGCTGCAGGCTATAATTACTGGCGTGCTCACAATGTCCAGCGGGTCGTGCTATGAGCAGCCCCACCATAGGCTCCTTCCTCTTCGACTATCTGCATAGCAAAGGCGTCACCCATGCCTTCGGCATCCCCGGTGATTTTGCGCTGCCCACCTTCCGCTGGCTGGAGAAATCCCCCATCAAGCTTATCACCCTCACCCATGAGCCCTCCGTCGGCTTCGCCGCCGATGGCTATGCCCGCGTGCGCAACGGCATCGGTGTTGCCGTCGTCACCTATTGTGTCGGCGGGCTCAACATGCTCAATTCCGTCGCCTGCGCCTATGCGGAAAAATCACCGCTACTGGTCATCTCCGGCGGCCCTTCGCCCAACGATCGCAAAACCGATCCGCTGCTGCACCACAAAGTGCGCACCTTCGACACCCAGCGACGGATTTACGAAGAAGTCACCTGTGCCAACACCGTATTACTCGATGTCGAAACCGCCGCCGAGGAAATCATGCGCGTGATCGACGCGGTTGAGCTGCATTGCCGCCCCGGCTATATCGAAATCCCCTATGATCTGGTCGATCTGCCCATCACCCTGCCTATACGCAAAAACACACCCTCACCCGTGTCCGACGCCGACAACCTCGCCGCCTGCGTCGAAGATGCGCTGGTGCAAATCAATGCCGCCAAACAGCCCGTCATCATTGCGGATGTGGAATTACATCGGCATAACCTCACCGATTTAGCCGTCGCCTTCGCCGAAAAAGCCAATATCCCGATCGCCTCGACCCTGCTCAGCAAAAGCGTCATCAGCGAGCAGAATCCGCTCTATATCGGTGTCTATAGCGGCGGCCTGTCCGAAAAAGCCGTGCAGGATTATGTCGAACAATCCGATTGTGTCATCATGCTCGGCGCCTTCATTACCGACGTGTTCCTCGGCATGAACAGCGCCCAGCTCGACCGCAAACAGGCCATCGTCATGACCACCGAAAAATCCCGCGTCGGCCTGCGCAGCTACGACAATGTCCAATTCCGCGATTTCCTCGAAGCCATCAACCAAGCCCCCCTCACCCCCAAACCGGATCGCGCCACCCCGCGCCCCGCGCCGGTGCCCGCTCCTTTAGCCGATCATGAGCGCAACACCCCGCTTAGCATCGAGAGCTTCTTCCGCATCCTCGGCCTGCATTTGCCCGCCGACGGCACGTTGGTATGCGACACCGGCGACGCGCTGCTCGGTGCCATCGGCCTGCGCACCGGCATGCGCAATACGTTCCTCTCCGACGCCTATTATCTCTCGATGGGCTTCGCCGTGCCCGCCAGCATCGGCGCCATGGCCGCGAATCCTGACTCACGAACCTTCTGCGTCGTAGGTGACGGCGCCTTCCAAATGACCGGCACCGAGCTGTCCACCACCGCCAAATATAACCTGGCCCCCATCGTCTTTGTCCTCAACAATGACGGCTACGGCACCCAGCGCCACATCCTCGATGGTGCCTTCAAC
The DNA here is from genome assembly GCA_002422205.1 of Alphaproteobacteria bacterium UBA6178. Taxonomy (GTDB): domain Bacteria; phylum Pseudomonadota; class Alphaproteobacteria; order Rickettsiales; family UBA3002; genus UBA6178. The sequence continues at coordinate 35,981 of DITS01000045.1, read as the reverse complement.
ATCATCACCATGTGGGACTATGCCAAAATCCCCGAGCTCATCCGCTACGGCAAGGGTTGTCGCGTCAGCACGGCAGGCGAATGTGAAGCCGCCATCAAAGCCGCGCTGGCTGATAATACCCTGCATGTCATCGAAGTCACCATCCCGCGCGACGATTGTAGCGCCAGTTTACGCCGCCTCGGCGAAGAACTAGGCAAACTCCGCGACATTGAAAAACGCAGTTAATATAATTATATCCGTCTATGTCACCCCGTCGTATGACGGGGTCCGGTCTTAAACCCCAGTGACTGTCATAAAAATGGTATATGGATTTTATGCTGCACTGCAAATAAAACTAGGTCTAACGTCCGATTTATGCTAGTTTCCGCATAGAATCAACGATCAGACATGTGGCGCGTTAATCCTTTATTTAACTTTAATGCGTACACTACAAGGGAGAGCAAGAAAATGTTGGCCTTTCCACCAATGCCAGACGACAAACCTGAAAAACTTGCTTGTTATGAAACCTATAACAAAGAAGAGTTTATGTTGACCTATATAGAGAATAGCCACTTATACAACCTGCATGAGATGCATTCGGTGGGCATGACTCCCATCCGCATGATGGCCCACGCCACCAAGCACATGTTCAGCAATCCACTCAGCCCCATCGCTTATACCGAATATGGCCGCAATATGGCCGCGGCAGGCGAGCTGGTCGAGCGCATCACGCAAAAATACCCCAAACCCGTCTTTGGCCTCACCCACACCAAAATCGGCGATAAAACCGTCGATGTGGTCGATGAAGTCGTGATGGAATTTCCCTTCTGCCAGCTACGCCGTTTCAAACGCACGGTAGCGGGCCGCGAAGTGGGCACCAAAGACACAAAATTACTCATCGTCGCCCCCATGTCCGGTCACCACGCCACGCTGTTGCGCGGCACGGTACAGGCATTATTGCCCCACCACGATGTTTATATTACCGATTGGCGCGACGCGCGCGAAGTGCCCTCCTCGGATGGTATTTTCGATCTGAATGATTATATCGACTACCTCATTGAAATGCTGCATTTTATCGGCCCCGATGCCCACACGATGGCCGTGTGCCAGCCTTCCGTGCCGCTCTATGCCGCCGTCGCAGTCATGTCGCAAAACAAGGACAAATGCACCCCCAGAACCATGACACTGATGGGCGGGCCCGTCGATACGCGCAAAGCCCCCACACAAGTCAATCGTTTCGCCAAAGAGCGCTCGCTCAATTGGTTCGAAAGCAATGTAGTCACCCGCGTGCCCTTCAACTATCCGGGCTTCATGCGCCGTGTCTATCCGGGCTTTTTGCAGCTGACCGGCTTTATGTCGATGAATATGGATCGCCATATCGACGCGCATATCAAACTCTTCCAGCATCTGGTCGAAGGCGATGGCGAATCCGCCGCTGCGCACCGTAAATTCTACAATGAATACCTCTCCGTCGCTGATTTGCCAGCTGAATTTTACCTGCAAACCATCGTCGAAGTATTCAAAAAACATTCACTGCCCAAAGGCGAATTCGTCCATCGCGGCGATTTGGTCAATCCGGCGTCTATCCGCAAAACCGCAATTTTAGCGATCGAAGGTGAGCTCGATGACATCTCCGGTATGGGCCAGACCAAAGCCGCGCTGGATATCTCCAGCCACCTGCCCAAAGAGCTGAAAAAATACCATTTGCAAAAAAATGTCGGCCATTACGGCATCTTCAATGGCCGCCGCTACCGCGAACAAGTCCGCCCCGTCATCACCGACTGGATCGAGCAGCATCGGTAAACACTAAAAAATCTGGCGGAAAATTAGTGAGCACTGCAAACTGCTATCTGAAAGCTTATAGCTTGCTTCAAAATTGGTGTTTGTATGAGTGCCATTATCAGCGGCTGCGCAAACATTATTCCAATTCCGTGCGATCACTTTTCCATAGGCAGGACGACCATCATCAACCTTCGTATCTATATTCCATGCCTCTTCGGGCCTGAGGGTCGCTCCCGATGTCAAATTATTACTCACTGGAGCACCATAATAAAAGACATTCCCATATTGCACAGCATAGATGTTAGCATCACCTGCGATTGGAGGCCTATTGGTACTCCATCCTGCATTATTAAGGCGTGATTTAGGTACATTCTCCCCTATCAACGCAGTGCTGCCATTCGCTGCACCAGCCAACCCTGTGTAGCTACCCTCAACGAGACCTGCCAGCGCTAATTGTCTCCAAAACTGATAATTCTCGTACGATTCACCTCCCGAAGATACTGCGTTATGAGTGATAAGATTTCCATCCCCATTTCCATCACAAACACCAGAGGTTGAAACACCCGCTGCAGAATTTGTAACACAGCTGGCATCAGCCGATAACCGACCCCAGAATTTGGTAGCATCACGAAAATCTCCAGGATAGCCCATATACTTATCACGAAAGCTGTTAATGGCTGATTGATAAACTTGGTATTCTGTCGTCACGCCACGCAATTCAGAAGCACGAATAAGTGATTGCCCGGAAAGTATGCCGCCCGTAAGAAGCCCTAAAATAACAAGTACAATGCTGAGCTCAACCAGCGAAAACGCCTTTGACATATAGGTCTCCTTAGACTTTATATAATAGTGTATTTTTAGTTTATTCACAAGGAATATGCCTTCTTTACCTGCCCTTCTTGATGCCAATACTAAGATCACCTACTGGATTAAAAATACCGGTAGATAGAATCAGAAACGCGGGAATACAGGAAAATATGAATCCTGTATTCCTGATTCCCGTATTTCCCCTTTTCCTTCTTGACCCGCCGCGCCCTTTTCACTATGTTCCCGCCAATTTGCCTATAGCTAGGAAACTCAATGAATGATGACATGACGATTCCCGCGCCTTATACGGCAGCGCTGGTGCTAAGCGACGGCACCGTTTTTTTCGGTTATGGATTTGGCGCCCGCGGTCAGGCAAGCGGTGAAATCTGCTTTAACACGGCCATGACCGGCTATCAGGAAGTCCTCACCGACCCGTCCTATTTCGGCCAGATCATCACCTTCACCTTTCCCCATATCGGCAATGTCGGCACCAACCCGCAAGACAAAGAATCCAAAGTCATGGGTGCCAGCGGCCTGATCGTGCGCGAAGAAGTCACCGAAGCCTCCAATTTCCGCAGCAGCATGCATTTCATCCGCTGGCTCGAAGATAAAGGCGTCACCGGCATCGCCGGTATCGACACCCGCGCCCTCACCCGCCATACCCGCCTGCATGGCGCCCAAAATGTAGCCATTCTTTACCCCAGCGAGGGTGAAAATGCCGATATTCCAGCAGCCAAAGCCGCATTGCAAGCCATGCCCTCCCTCGCCGGTATGGAGCTGGCCCATCAGGTCACCACCCCGCAAAGCTATGAATGGACGCAAACCCGCTGGAGCTTAGAAAAAGGCTATGGCGAAATGGGCAATGCCGAATTCCACGTCGTTGCCGTCGATTACGGCGAAAAATTCAATATTCTGCGCACCCTTGCCAGCTTCGGCTGCAAAACCACCGTCGTGCCTGCCCATGCGTCCGCCGAAGATATCCTCGCCCTGCGCCCCGACGGTGTGTTTTTATCCAACGGCCCGGGCGATCCCGCCGCCACTGGCGAATATGCCATCCCCACCATCAAAAAACTGCTTAAAACCGACACACCAATCTTCGGTATTTGCCTAGGTCATCAATTACTCGGCCTCGCGCTGGGCGCCAAAACCGAAAAAATGCATCAGGGGCATCGTGGCGTCAATCACCCCATCAAGCGCTTAAGCGACGGCGCCGTCGAGATCACCAGCCAGAATCACGGCTTCGTAGTCTCGCATGGCACACTACCCAAAGGGGTAAGCGTCTCGCATGTGTCCTTGTTCGATGGCACCATCGCCGGTATCGAAGTCGACGATAAACCCGTTTTCTCCATCCAGTACCACCCCGAATCCTCCCCCGGCCCGCATGATTCACTGTATTTGTTTGAGCGGTTCGTGGCGACCATGCAAGAGTCCAGAGTTCAGAGTTCAGAGTTCAGAAAGCCATGATGGAAGCAGATCTCCAAATTTCTCCGGTTAAAATTCAGGGCTTCCGCGACCTCAAAATATGGCAGCGCTCAAGAGAGATGGTTAAAACAGCTTACCTGTTGACGGCGACCTTTCCTAAAGAAGAAATATACGGACTCACTAGCCAGCTACGCCGATGCGCGATATCCGTTCCTTCCAATATCGCCGAAGGCAGTGTAAAACGCTCTACCAGAGAATTTCTTCGCTTCCTGAATATTGCTTACGGTTCTTTGGCTGAATTAGAAACACAATTACAACTCGCCGCTGATCTTGGTTATCTAACCAACGAAGTGCTGAATGAACCATTAACTGAAATTGATGAAATCGGACGAATGATCAACGGTCTCATCAAAAAGCTCGAAGATAAACTGAACTCTGAACTCTGAACTCTGAACTCTGAACTCTGGACTCTCAAAATGCCTAAACGTACCGACATCAAATCCATCCTCATCATCGGCGCTGGCCCCATCGTCATCGGGCAGGCGTGCGAGTTTGATTATTCGGGCACCCAAGCGGTCAAAACCCTTAAAAAAGAAGGCTACCGCATCATTTTGGTGAACTCCAACCCCGCCACCATCATGACCGACCCCGAACTGGCCGACGCCACCTATATCGAGCCCATCACCCCCGAGCTGGTTGCCAAAATCATCGAGCGCGAAAAACCCGACGCGCTGCTGCCCACCATGGGCGGTCAAACCGCACTCAATTGCGCCAAGGCCCTCGCCGAAAACGGCACACTCAAAAAACACGGTGTCGAGTTGATCGGCGCCAATCTTGACTCAATCAACAAAGCCGAAAACCGCGATTTGTTCAACAAAGCCATGACCCGCATCGGCCTTGATGTCGCCAAAAACGCGATTGCGCATTCGCTCGACGAAGCCCGCGCCGCGCTCGATTACATTGGCCTGCCCGCCATTATCCGCCCCTCTTTTACCATGGGTGGCAGCGGCGGTGGCATCGCCTATAACCGCGAAGAATACGAGCAAATCGTCGCCTCCGGCCTCGACGCCTCCCCCACCACCGAAGTGCTGATCGACGAATCACTACTAGGCTGGAAAGAATATGAAATGGAAGTGGTGCGCGACAATCGCGACAATTGCATCATCATCTGCTCGNNGTCGATACCGGCGGCTCCAACGTGCAATTCGCCGTCAATCCCGCCGATGGTCGCATGGTGGTGATCGAAATGAACCCGCGCGTTTCGCGCAGCTCCGCGCTGGCTTCCAAAGCCACCGGCTTCCCCATCGCCAAAGTCGCCGCCAAACTGGCCGTGGGCTACACGCTCGACGAAATCCTCAACGACGTCACCAAAGCCACGCCCGCCAGCTTCGAGCCGACGATTGATTATGTCGTCACCAAAATCCCACGCTTCACCTTCGAAAAATTCCCCGGCACCGACGCGCTGCTCACCACTTCGATGAAATCAGTGGGCGAGGCCATGGCCATTGGCCGCTGCTTTGCCGAGTCATTGCAAAAAGCCCTGCGCTCGCTTGAAACGGGCCTCACCGGCCTCAACGAAGTCGATATCGACGGCTATAACCCCGACGCGCCCGATATGGACGCGGTGCGTGCGGCCTTATCGGTTCCTGCCGCCGACCGCCTGCTACGCATGGCCCAGGCCCTGCGCCTCGGCATGAGCGAAGAAGAAGTCGTCGAAATCACCCATTACGACGCTTGGTTTGTTGAGCAGCTACAATGCATTATCGATGCAGAAAGCGCCATCAAAACCAACGGCATTCCCGGTGATAAAATCGGGCTGCTGCGTCTCAAAAAAATGGGCTTTTCCGACAAACGCCTCGCGCAATTATCCGGCCTGCAGGAAGACGCCATCAGCGCCCTGCGCCTCAATCTCGACATACGCCCCGTCTTCAAGCGCGTCGACACCTGCGCCGCCGAATTCGAGGCGTTAACACCCTATATGTATAGCTGCTATGAAGGCGACGGCATCCACCAGCCCGAATGCGAATCCAAACCGACCGACCGCCAGAAAATCGTCATTCTGGGTGGCGGCCCCAACCGTATCGGGCAGGGGATCGAGTTTGATTATTGCTGCGTCCACGCCGCCTACGCTTTGAAAGAAGCGGGTTACGAAACCATCATGATCAACTGCAACCCCGAAACCGTCTCCACCGATTACGACACCTCAGACCGCCTCTATTTCGAGCCGCTCATCGCCGAAGATGTGATCGAAATCATCCGCCGCGAACAGCAAAATGGCTATGTGCTGGGCGTCGTGGTGCAATTTGGCGGCCAAACTCCCTTGCGCCTCGCCAAAGCACTCTCCGAGGCGGGCATCCCCATCATCGGCACCTCGCCCGACTCCATCGACCTCGCCGAAGACCGCGAGCGTTTCCAGCGCCTGCTCTTCTCGCTGAATCTGAAACAACCCGCCAACCATATCTGCCACTCGCGCGAGCAAGTGATCGAACAGGCGGAAATGATCGGCTACCCCATCGTCATCCGCCCCTCTTATGTGCTCGGTGGCCGCGCGATGGCCATCATCCATGACGCCGAATCCCTGCGCCAATATGTCGGCGAAATCATCGCCATGTTTGGCGAAGGTCCCATCCTGATCGACAGTTATTTGCGCGACGCGATTGAGCTCGATGTCGATGCGCTGTGCGACGGAAACAAAGTCTATGTCGCCGGCATCATGGAACATATCGAAGAAGCAGGCATCCATTCGGGTGATTCGGCATGCTCACTGCCCCCTTATTCGCTCGCCACCGAAATCATCGACGAAATCCGCACCCAAACCATCGCACTTGCCAAAGCGCTCAAAGTCAACGGGCTGATGAATGTGCAATTCGCCGTCAAAGATGGTGAAATCTATATCATCGAAGTCAATCCCCGCGCCAGCCGCACCGTACCCTTTGTCGCCAAAGCCACCGGCATTCCCATCGCCAAAATCGCCTCACGGCTGATGGCGGGCGAAACGCTTGATGATTTCAAACTCCCGCCGCAAAACAGCCTCACCGATGGCTCCCTCGGCCATGTCGCCGTCAAGGAAGCGGTCTTCCCCTTCGCCCGTTTCCCCGGCGTCGATGTCATATTAGGGCCTGAGATGAAATCCACCGGCGAAGCCATGGGGCTGGATCGCGATTTTTCACTCGCCTACGCCAAAGCCCAGCTCGCCGCAGGCAGCACCCTGCCCGAATCGGGCACCGTCTTCATCTCGGTCAAGGATTCGGATAAGGAATCCATTATTCCGGTGGTCAAAATGTTGCAAAAATCCGGCTATCACGTCATCGCTACGCGCGGCACCGCCTCCTATCTGCAAGAGCATGGCGCCACCGTTGGCATCGTCAATAAAGTGCGCGAAGGCCGCCCCCATATCGTCGATAAAATGAAAGATGGCGAAATCGCATTGGTGATGAACACCACCGAAGGTGCCGTCGCGATTGCCGATAGTTTCTCCATCCGCCGCACCGCGCTGCTAGGCAAAATCCCCTACACCACCACCCTATCGGGTGCCCGCGCCCTAGCCAAAGCCCTCCAAGCCATCCACGAGTCCGACACCGGCCTCACCGTCCGCCCCTTACAGGATTATTTTAACTGAAAAATACGATCACCCCGTGACCAGCTGCGTCCGTCTCCGCAGCTACCACTCCTCCCCCGTCATCCTGCGGCTCGCCCCTTTTCCCCGTCATCCTGCGGCTTGCGAAGCAAGAGCGCAGGATCTCAGGAGGCGACAAGAACGCCTACCCAGCCACTAGCCCATTACCCCAGCTGCGGTACCGATGATAAATGCCGCGCCTCATCCAGCGCCTGAACAAACGACTTGCCACTATCGACACCACGTCCTTGCGCGGCCTCTAAAGCCTGACTTTCTTCCGGCGTCACCGAATTCACATAGGCATGTTGCTGCGCCATAACAGGGCACTTGCCATACCCGCGCTGCAACTCAATCTCTTCTTTAATCGCCAGCGATTGATTAAACTCCTGCTGCATTTTACCTTTAACAGCAAACCCGCCATAAATAGCAGCACCTAATGATGCCACAAACCCCGCAGCGGCAACAGCCACCCCTAGTAGCGGCGCACCGACAAGAAAAAGTGAAGCAACGGCTACACCGGCAGGGACAGACACAGCCATAATACCAGACACAATACCACCATTCCAGAAGGTCGGGTCTTTCACCACCTTACCGGTTTGCAGCTCGCGCTCCATCTTTGCTTTGCCGGAAAGACCACCCGCTACTGCCGCCACACCCGTTGCCGATTCAATCGCCAGATTGGTACCGCCAATAGTGTTAAGCACCGGTTGCAGTTCCTTTACCGCTTCAGCCGTTGTCTCTGGATGTGCCCCATGCAAATCGAATACAGGATCTAGATCGGCATCAATGCCCGTTGCCGCTAATCCTACATGAGCAGCAATGGCCGCAACCCAGCTCCCCACAAAAGCCCATACACCCATTGTCCGGTTCCAAATTGTCGGTTCTTCCGTTGCAGGGATGCGGGGTAAATCATATCGTTTGGCCATGGCAAGCGCTCCATAAATCAGGTCAGCTTACAGGCTAGCACAGCTAATCACCTGTGTTTATGACATTTTCATGAATATCCATCCCCCATCCCGCACGCAACACTTGCAGTTGCTGCCGATTCGGGCTTACATTACGCCTTTACAGTCTAACAGGGAATTACCATGGAACGCATACCCGTCACCGCGCAAGGCTTCGCGCGGATGGAAGCCGAATTGAAAAATCTTAAAGTGGTCGAGCGCCCCGCCGTGATTAAGGCGATTGCCGAAGCACGCGAGCATGGCGATTTATCAGAAAACGCCGAATACCACGCCGCGCGCGACAAACAGAGCTTCATCGAGGGCCGTATCCTCGAGCTGGAAGCCACCGTGTCGCGTGCCGAAGTGTTCGACCCCGCCAGCATGAGCGGCGATACCATCAAATTCGGCGCCACCGTCAAGCTGGTCGACGAAGAAACCGACGACGAAGTCACCTACCAGATCGTCGGCGAATATGAAGCCGATTTAGAGAGCGGTAAAATCTCGATCTCCGCCCCCATTGCACGCGCCTTGATCGGTAAAAAAGCGGGCGATAGCGCCGAAGTCACCACCCCCAAAGGCACGCGCTATTACGAAATCCTCTCGGTGCAGTACCGCTAATGGCCGCCGCGCCGCGCGTGTGGGTGCTCATGGATGACCGCGCCGGTCACAGCGCGCAAAGCCTTGGCCTCGCGCAGCGCGTAAGTTTGCCTTACCTCATCAAGCGGCTGCATTATTCGCCATTGGCAAAGCTACCATCATGGCTGGTGGCCACCTCGCGCTGCGGCCTCACCCGCGCCACCCGCCGCGAGCTCAAAGCCCCATGGCCCGAGTTGGTGATCGCGGCAGGCCGCCGCACCGTGCCGGTCATGCGCTACATCAAAAAACGCTCGCCCAATACCAAACTGGTACAACTCATGTGGCCGCACCGGCTCGACCCCTTCGATGCCATCATTGCTCCTGCGCACGATAAAACCCCTTTCGATCCGCGCATCCTTCGCACCATCGGCTCGCTCCACGCACTCAGCCATCCGGCGCTCGAACAAGCCGCCAAACATTACGCCCCTGCGTTTGAACATCTGCCCGGCCCCTTCGTCGCCGTGCTCATCGGCGGTACCACCCGCCATGGTAGCCTCAAACCTGCCGATATCGAACGGCTCGGCGATATGGCCGAATTGCTTTGCGGTCAGGGCGGCAGTCTGCTGATCTCCACCAGCCGCCGCTCGCCTGCCAACACCGCTGCCATTCTCAAAAAGCGCCTCACCTGCGCGCATCACATCTTCGATTGGCAAAGCGGCGACGATAATCCCTATCTCGGCCTGCTCGCCTTGGCCGATGCCATCATCGTCACCGGCGATTCCATCTCCATGTGCTCCGAAGCCTGCTACACCGGCAAACCGGTCTTCACCTTCGCTCCCAAACATTTAATCGGCTCCAAACACCACCAGTTCCTGCAAACCCTGCATGACGAGGGCTATGCCGTACCCTTAAGCCCGCAATCCCAGCTCGACTGGAAACCACGCGAAACCCTCGACGAAGCAGGGCGTATCGTCAGCCATTTACACACGCTACTGACAAAATAAAACATTGAAAGCCCGCCGCCCGCGCCCTATATCAGGGTATTACATTTGATTAACCCCAATCCAAGGAGAGCCTTATGAGCGTTCTAGTCGGCAAGCCAGCCCCGGATTTCACCGCTAATGCAGTGATGCCCGACAACAGCATTAACGAAAAATTCAACCTGTCATCGCATATCAAAGGCAAAATCGGCATTCTGTTTTTCTACCCGCTCGATTTCACTTTTGTTTGCCCCTCCGAAATCATCGCCTTCGACAACCGCGTCGAGCAGTTCAAGGCCCTCGGTGCCGAGCCGATCGCGGTCAGCGTCGATTCGCACTTCACCCACCTTGCATGGAAAAACACCCCGATTGAAAAAGGCGGTATCGGTCAGGTTAAATTCCCCATGGTCGCCGATCTCACCAAATCCATCGCGCGCGACTATGACGTGCTGCTGAATGATGCAATCGCCTTCCGTGGCACCTTCATGATCGATAAAAAAGGCATTGTGCGCCATCAGATCGTCAATGACCTGCCACTGGGCCGCAATATCGACGAAGCGCTCCGCATGATCGAAGCGCTCAACTTCACCGAAGAAAATGGCGAAGTCTGCCCCGCTGGCTGGCAAAAAGGCCAGTCCGGCATGAAAGCCACCTCCGAAGGGGTTGCTTCCTACCTCAAAGACAACGCAAAAGCGCTGTAATACAAAAGGGACTAGAGGCTAGAGGCTAGGGATTAAACCCCCAAACCCTAGCCTCTAGTCCCTAGCCTCTAGTCCCTCATTCCCGGAGTGAATCCATGGCCAAAGCCCCCGCAACCCACCACACCAAAGTCCTCATCATTGGCTCCGGCGCTGCCGGATGCACGGCAGCGATTTACGCCGCGCGGGCGGGTCACGCGCCCATCATGGTGCATGGCATGCAGCCGGGCGGTCAGCTCACCATTACCACCGAGGTCGAAAACTATCCCGGCTTTGCCGAGGCGATTCAGGGCCCATGGCTGATGGAGCAAATGGAAGCGCAAGCCCAGCATGTCGGCACGAATATCATCCATGATATCATTACGGAGGTGGATTTATCCAAGCGCCCCTTCGTTGCCAAGGGCGATTCAGGCGATAGCTATATCGGCGACACCCTCATCATCGCCACCGGCGCGAGCGCCAAATGGCTGGGCCTCGAGTCCGAGCAGAAATTCCAGAATTTCGGTGTGTCCGCCTGCGCCACTTGCGATGGATTCTTTTTCAAAAACAAGGAAGTCGTCGTTATTGGCGGCGGCAACACCGCCGTCGAAGAAGCGTTGTTTCTGGCCAATCTCGCCAGCAAAGTCACCCTCATCCACCGCCGCGACGAGCTGCGCGCCGAAAAAATCGGGCAAGAGCGCCTGTTCAAAAACCCCAAAATCGAAGTCGCATGGAACAGCATCACCGAAGCATTCATTGGCACCGACAACCCGCCCAGCCTCACCGGCGTACAGGTGAAGGACGTCAAAACCGGTGAAAGCCGCATCATCAAAGCCGACGGTGCCTTCGTCGCCATCGGCCATGACCCCAACACCGCTATTTTCAAATCCAGCCCGTTGGAAATGGATAGCGAGGGCTATATTCTTACCAAAGCAGGCACCGCCAAAACCAATATCGAAGGCGTCTTCGCCGCTGGCGACGTGCAGGATAAAATCTACCGCCAAGCCGTCACCGCCGCCGGCACCGGCTGCATGGCCGCCCTAGAAGCCGAAAAATTCCTCGCCGAACATGAATCCGAACACGAAAAAGCCGCGTAATAATAAGCGGTAATCGTTACAACCTGCCTCGGACCACGTCATTACCTTTGTCACCCGCCTTGCGTGCTCTTCGTTCTTTGCTAAGTCTCAGATCTTGCTCCCACGTCGTGGGCGGCAGTTGCTGATAAACAGACGGATCAAACAACAATTTTTTCTGCTCTGATGCAGGCAAGTCTTTTTGCCCATTCCGCATCAACGCTTGTCTTTCTTCATAAAATTTCGCCATTTTCTGCCCTACAGGGCTGCTGCTAGCGTTGCTGCCATTTTCTACGTTCTTCACAACATTTGGACGGACTCCACATGCCTTTCCCACATCATGCGTGGACAATTCCAACATACCACGCGCCGCACGTAAATAATGGCTTTGGTTTTCGATCGGAATCACCGCTTTGGCCCAATCGGCCCCGGCAACGGGTTGATGCTGCGAACCCTGACCGTTCATGTCCGCATTGTAGCGCTCCATCACTGTCTCCCAGTAACGAAGCGGCATCTCTTTTAACTGTCCGGCGGTATGGTTTCCATGAAAACCGGCGGTATGTTTTCGATGAATAATAGCCAGCCGATTGGCAATGACCATGTCTTCAAATGCCTGATAATCGACGGGCACGAGCTGCGTAAACTTTTCAAACAGACGCTTGAATTTAGGCAAGGTGTCTATACCTGGTAAGTCAGGCCCAATTTCACAGTTATAATAGTACCCTACTTCCTTTCCCATTCGCTGTTGCGACCAATAAATTCCCTGCCTGTGGCTGAGTAACACACGGTAACATGAAAGGAATTCATGGGTATTTTGGGTCTTTTCCATCATAGCGGCAAGCTCATCTGCGCTCTGCTCACTATATTTCAAATTACCTTCCAAAAGCCTTTTAGGCAGCGCCGCATCATCATGAATAGTGACCAGCCCTTCACCGCCCGGCGCACGAACGGTAGTGCTGGGGAGCACGCCTTCCCATGCCTTCGCAGCACGACTACCCACATCACTGGTTTTATCCGTCTCTGGAATGGCGTGATAGGCGTGTTCAATCTGCGCACGAAAAGTGGCCTGACGTTGTTGGTCTTCACTTAACGCATTCGCTGCAATATCGTCCATCGTATGTGGCAACTTCAACACCTGCATCAGCCGGGCATGAAGTTCGGGCGTGGCAGGGGCAGACATACCATCGAGCCATTGCGTAACCATCGACATGGGAATGGATTTCTGGCCCAGCCTTCCGGCGATATCCTTAGCCGAAAGCCCAAAGGATGCGGCTCGCATACGAACATACTCTGACCATTCGCTAAGCGCCGAGTCCTGTGTCTGTTTTGCTGTCATGCCGCTATTTATAGCTAAAGAGTCAGGGATGTATGTGACATTTCAATGAATTTTCAGTAAACGGCCCTTCTCCTGTGGCGCGCGAAATGAGAGCGCAGGGTCTCAATCAGGTCAAGCAGGATGCTGAGCCGTATGGACACAGGTGAATTGTTACTTGGCATAACGCCCCTCAACGACTAATCTACCCCGCGGATGGGATACGCGTATGGATTGGGATAAACTACGCATTTTTTATGCCGTGGCGCAGGTACAAAGCCTGACCCGCGCCAGCGAATCATTGGGCCTCAGTCAGTCGGCTGTCAGCCGTCAGATTTCCGCGCTTGAAGACAAGCTCAAAATCCCCCTTTTCCGCCGCCATGCACGCGGTTTGCTGCTCACCGAACAGGGCGAAATCCTGTTCAAAACCGTCGCCGAGATGGTGGCCAAGCTTCACGCCACCGAAAATTTACTCTCAGAAAGCTCCGACAAACCCAAAGGCCCCTTTTGCATCACCGCCCCCAGCGCCATCGGCACCATCTGGCTGGCACCGCTGCTCAAGGAATTCTCCGAGCTGTATCCCGATATCGACATCACCCTCATCGTCGATGATCGCGAGCTCGATTTATCGATGCGCGAGGCCGATGTGGCCATTCGCCTGTTCGAATCCAAACATCCCGATCTGATTCAGAAACATCTCATGTCGCTGAATAACTCCATCTTCGCATCAAACGATTATCTGCGCGATCATGGCGTGCCTACCACCATGGCCGATCTGACCAAACACAAGCTGCTCGGCTATCCCACCAACAGCCCGCACCCCTTCCCCGAAATTCACTGGCTGTTCGACCACCCCGACGCCAAAGCCGTCAAACTCACCCCCTTCCTGCGCATGAACAGCCTCAACGGCATCCGTCAGGCCGTCAAAGGCGGCATGGGCATCGCCGCCCTGCCGGATTACCTGATGTACCGCGCCCGCCACATTTCGCGCGTCATGCCGCATATTCAGGGGCCGGTCACGCAAGCCTATTATGTCTACCCGATGGAGCTCAAAAATTCCCGCCGCGTCGCCGTTTTCAAAAACTTCATCCAGCGAAAAATTTCGGAATATAGTTTTTAGTGAAATCGTGAAGTAGTGATAAAGTAAAACTGTAATAAATTAACCATTTCACGATTTAACGGTTTCACCATGCACCTCCCAAACAAAAAAATGCCGGGGCTAAGCCCGGCAAGCATAACAGGGAGGCTACCCGCCCGATAAATCAAAAACTTATCGAACGGCTGAGCAAGAGCTCAGATCGTCCGGCCAGGGAAGGCCGGAACAAAATTGCATCGAAAAATGCGCATCCGGTGCAAATTCGTGCGCGCATAATATTAATGTTTATTAAGAAAGCAAGCGAAAAGTTTAATTATTTTAACGCCTATCTCAGCGCGGACGCGAAGCGCCTTCCTGCTGGCCGGGATACGCGTCAATAATCGCAAGAAGAGCCGGATCCTGAACAGCACTACGCATCCAGTCTGGAAGGGCTACCCCATGTTCACACACCAAACGGATCAGGGGTTCACGCAACTGCGTATCACGATGGTTGACGGCATGCATCAAATCTGTCCAATGAAACTTCAGTCCATTTTCTGCCATCATGCGTAATGCATCTACATCGCCCCGTTCTATCGCATCGGCCTTATCTTGCCAGATACCCGCTCCCACAGATACGCGGCCAAAACCCTCAGCCGGAGATGCGTTGACGCGGGTCAAGCTGGCGGGAGAAGCCTCGGGTCGCGGTGGTTTCTTCACCGCATCAAGCTCCGTGGCATAAAGCGGATCCTGCGCTAAAAAATTGGTGAGCGCTATTTTCGTTCCCTCATGTGCCGAGCCATCCTCGCTTATTAATGCAAGCTCATACGCAGCTTTTCTGAATTTCGACAATCGTTCAGGGTCTTTTTCATTACTGGCATAGGCTTTATCGTTACCGAAGCTAGCCACGTTAGCCAGATAGGTAATAGCCAATGCCATATCATTCAGATTGCTAGCAAACGACTCAATGAATGCTTGGGCATTCAGATGAGTGGTTTTGTCAATATTTTGCTGTTGTTCATCTGACGTTATGCTCATTCTTACCTCTGTGTTTGCTTACTATAAGGCAAAATGATGACAAAAGTATGAAGAAATTATGAAGAAGCAAAGATTAGGCCAGAACGCTAGGCAACTTTCTGTTTGCCACTCAGCTTGCCCACCGCCGACGCAATCCGCGCACAGGCTTTCTCCAGCACCGCATCCGACGTCGCATAGGAAATACGAAAAAACCCTTCCAGCCCAAAGGCGCTACCGGCCACCGCCGCGCACAGCTCTTCCTCCAGCAGATATTCGCAAAAATCATTACTGGTCGCAATCACCTTGCCATTCGGGGCTGCCTTACCCAACAGCGCGGTAATATCGGGAAACACATAAAACGCACCCTGCGGCGTCGCGCACGAAATCCCCTCAATGGCGTTCAGCTTGGCCACCACCAGATCACGGCGCCGCTGGAATACAGGCACCCATTCTTTCAGAAAATCATGGCTGCCATTAAGCGCCACCACCGTTGCCGCCTGCGAAATAGACGACGCATTAGAGGTGGAATGCGATTGAATGCTGGCAATCTGCTTCATCAGCTCCAGCGGCCCCGCGCCATAGCCAATGCGCCAGCCCGTCATCGCATAGGCTTTCGACACACCATTCACCGTCAGCGTGCGTTCATACAATTTCGGCTCCACCTGCGCCAGCGTGGTAAATTCAAACCCGTCATAGACGAGATACTCATAAATATCATCCGCCATCACCCACACATGCGGATGACGCAGCAGCACATCACACAACGCCTTCAGCTCGGCGCGCGTATAGCCCGCACCGGTCGGATTCGAGGGTGAATTCAAAATCACCCATTTGGTTTTGGGTGTAATCGCCGCTTCCAGCGCGTCGGGTTGCAACTTGAAGCCTTTTTCCACCGAACAATTGACAAAAACCGGCACGCCGTCGGCAATTTGCACCATATCAGGATACGACACCCAGTAAGGCACCGGAATAATCACCTCATCACCAGCATTCAGCGTTGCCAGCAAGGCATTAAACAGCATTTGCTTGGCGCCATTGGTCACCACGATTTGCTTGGCGCTGTAATCCAGCCCGTTATCGCGCTTGAGTTTGGCGCAAATCGCCGCTTTCAGCTCGGCCGTGCCATCGGCGGCGGTATATTTGGTTTTACCGGCATCCAATGCGGCTTTGGCCGCATCCTTGATATGCTCCGGCGTGTCAAAATCCGGCTCGCCTGCCGCCAGCCCGATCACATCTTTACCAGCGGCTTTCAGCTCAGCCGCCTTGGCGGTCACCGCCATGGTAGGCGAAGGTTTAATCACGCTCAGACGGTTGGCGATCAGGCTCATTATCAGGCTCCTCTATGTCAGTTTCGGGTTGGATTGTGGGTTGGTTTTCGATCACGTTGTACGGCACCCGAATCACTTCGACAATAGCAATTTCATTTCGTGGGAATGGAATATCACCTCCTTTAGGCTGATAAGCAGGTGGAATCATCAGGCGGCGCACCACGCCCGCCGTCATTCCCACCAACCCACGATCCAGCCCGTGGCCCAGCGTACCGGCACCAATCAACAGCTCCTGCGGTGCATCTTCCGGTGTGCGGTACAGCTCCTTGTTATCCGCACTCCACAGCCGCATATAGAGCTGGATGGTATCGCCGCATCGTGCAGGTAATCCAGTCCCTTCTTCTACCTGTTGCGCCGAAAACCCGATTGCATCCCCCGCACTCGGCGTCAATGACTGCATACGAATTTCAAAGCGGTAACGCATCGCATCGTCTAACGCGTGCGCATCAAACCACAGCGGCCCCATGCTCACCTGCCGCACGCCTCCGGCACGCATCCCCACAATCGCCCCCGCAAAAGGCGTATCCTCCGCACCATCCAGCAATAATGTCATCGGCTGATCAACAGGCACCTGCGCTTGTGAGGCCTCATCCAGCGCGCGCACCTCAAATGTTGTGCGCTGCCCGCAGGCCGCCCCATCCCCGCTACCCGCTTCCACATCCTGATAATCAAGCTCAAACCCCAGACTCGGATTCGCAAAGCGCCGCCAGCGATTGATACTGGTAAATTCCTGAATCGCCGGATAGGCATCCAGCTTGCCCTGCACGGCCTCGTCTTTGGGGGTAATGGACGCTTCCTCATCCGGCACACGCTCGCCGCGAAATGCCACCATCAGCACATACGCCACAAACAACCAAAATAGTATCTGCAGCCAGCGCGGGCGCGGTGTCGGGCTTTTGTAACGATAGCGTTTAAAAAAGAACATACCTACACATTGAAACGGAAATGGAAGACATCCCCATCCTGCACAATATATTCCTTGCCCTCAAGCCGTAATTTTCCGGCTTCTTTGGCCCCTTGTTCGCCTTTTCCGGCGATATAGTCGCTATAGGCAATCGTTTCCGCGCGGATAAAACCCTTTTCAAAATCGGTATGAATCACCCCCGCCGCATTAGGAGCCGTGGCCCCTTGCCGCAATGTCCATGCCCGCGCTTCTTTGGGGCCCACAGTGAAGAAAGTCAGCAGATTCAGCATGCCATAGCCACTGCGAATCAGCTGCGTCAGCCCCGTTTCCGCCAGCCCTAAACTCGCCAGATATTCCTGCTTCTCCGCCGCATCGAGCGAGGCCATCTCCGCCTCAATCTTAGCCGAAATCACCACGCAGGGCGCGCTTTGCGCCGCCACCATTGCCGCCACTTTAGCCGACAGCGCATTGCCCGTCGCCGCCGATTCTTCCTCAACATTGCACACATACATCACCGGCTTTGACGTCAGCAGATTCAGCATGCGCACCGCTTTGGCTTCCGTCTCATCGGCTGGCTTATAATAGCGTGCCGCACGGCCCTCAGCCAGCAAAGGCAACATCGCCTCCACCAGTTTCAACGTCGCAACCGCTTCCTTGTCCTGCCCGTTCTTGGCCTTTTTCGCCAGCGCATCGCGGCGCTTTTCCATGCTTTCCAAATCCGCCAGTACCAGCTCGGTCTCGATAATCTCGGCATCGCGCAGCGGGTCAACCGAGCCTTCCACATGCGTCACATCATCATCAATAAAACAGCGCAGCACATACACAATCGCATCCACCTCGCGGATATGGCTTAAAAACTGGTTTCCCAACCCCTCGCCCTTGCTGGCACCGCGCACCAGTCCGGCAATATCAACAAATTCCAGTTGCGTGGGCAGTATCTGTTTCGACTGCGCCAGCGCCGCCAGCGCATCCAGTCGCGCATCCGGCACCGCCACACGCCCCACATTCGGCTCAATCGTGCAAAACGGATAGTTGGCCGCCTCGGCCTGCGCCGTATTCAGCAGCGCGTTAAACAAGGTCGATTTGCCTACATTCGGCAGTCCGACAATACCGCAATTAAATCCCATTATTTTACTCCGTCTGTCACCCCGTCTTTATGACGGGTCCGGTTATATACCGCATACCGGATGCCGTAACAAGCACGGCATGAAGGCGTGATTCAGGATGATGTGCGCCCACCCTCTTGATGCTGTGCAATAAGGGGGTGATCCTGCCTATCAAATTGTGGGCCGCGTGGCCATTCGCTGGTTAGAACCTTGTCTTGCCACCCGTGACGCTCGTTGCCTTTTTTTGCTCTTTCACGATAAGCTGGAATAAAGTCATCCATAAACTTGCTACATTCAACCTCTACATCAAAAGGTGAAATAGCCGAGCGGATGTAATGGATATCCCGTTGCGACCCCAATCCATATTTTTCACGCATGCGGTTTTCAAAAGCAATGGCAGGTGCTTCAAACTCATCGACATAGGATGTAATAACAGGATCATTCTCCATATTCTGTATTTGCGCTGCAAGGATTGAGTCGGTTACTGGCCCTGGGTCATAAATAGCATGATACGCTTTGCTGATAGCAACGCGAATTTCTTGGTCCGTCATGATAGTCGCAACAGTAGAGTTAATTTGCCTGAAGAGTTCATTTTCATACGTTTCAGTGGCCTTTTTTTTAGCAGATTGCACCGCTTTATTATATTCACGGGATCGTTCGATCGATACGTCTTGTCGCGCATGTTCATACTCATGCGCAATCACAGCTTTTAGCCCATAGGGTTCCTGTTGGCCTTCTTTAGTGATAATAAGCGTCTGATCGGCGATATCAGGATGAAGAATCATCGCTGTCCCGATGCCTTTCACTTGGGCAATAGCATTAAAGGGATAGTCATGCCCCACCAAAATGGCTAAGGGTCCGTGATGTTTCACCACTGCATCCTGCATGGCTTTCAACCCTTCGGGGGTAGAGGCAAACCATTGCAACGCTTCTTCGACACGCTGAACCAGGCCCTCGGCATCATCGCTGGTCCAAAAAAGCTTTATATAAGGTGATAAATCCATGCCCTAGTGAAGCAAACTCCGATGTCAGTTTGATGACAATCAAATGACAGTTTGAAGATATATCAGATAATTACGTCTTTGGTGGGAAACCGATACGCAATCCGGCTCATCAGCGCCTCATGGCTTTGGCTGAAAAACAAAGGTAATTCCGCTGCAATAATATCGCATAAATCTGCCACATCCGCCTGCTCAGCTTTGGCGAAGTTGCTCAGCACATAATCATGCACGCGGTCTTTATGGCCGGGATGGTCAATCCCAAACCGCACCCGCCAATAGTCTTTGCCGATATGCGCGTCCATATCGCGCAACCCATTATGGCCGCCATGCCCGCCGCCCTGCTTGATGCGGATTTTGCCAAACGCTAAATCCAGATCATCATGCACCACCAGCACATGCTCGGGCGCAATTTTATAAAAGCGGCAGGCTTCGCCCACGCTCTGGCCAGAATGATTCATAAAGGTAAGCGGTTTCAGCAGCAGGCATTTCGTTTCGCCCACCATTCCATCGGCCAGCTCACCGCCGAATTTTTTGCTATAGGCCGGAAACCGGTGCGCGCGTGCTACCGCATCGGCCACCATAAAGCCCACATTATGGCGATGCTGTGCATAAGCCGCACCCGGATTGCCAAGCCCGACAATCAGCCACATGCGCCGCCTCCATCACCAGTAAGCGGGGATAAACCCCAACGGATTATTTTTTCGCAGCCGGTTTCGCCTCAGCAGCTTTCGCCGTAGCAGCCGGAACAGCCGCCGCATCGGCAGCGGGTTTGGCTTCATCCTCATCGTTCGAGCCACCACGACCGGCAACCGTTGCAATCGTGAAGTCACGGCCCGAAATGGCTGGTGTCACGCCCTCAGGCAGCGACACTTGGCTGATATGGATCGAGTCACCGATATTGGTTTTCAATACGTCAATCTCGATCACTTTAGGAATGTTATTGATATTGCAGATCAGCTCCAGATCATGGCGTACAATATTAAGCACACCACCACGCTTCAAACCAATCGATTTATCCTGATTGAGGAAATGCACCGGCACTTTCACTTTAATCGAGGATTTCTCGGTCACACGCAGAAAATCCACATGCTCGATCACATCGGTCACCGGATGAAACTGCATTTCTTTGGCCAGCGCAAAAAAGCTTTCCTTACCAGCTTTGATTTCAACGATTTTGCTGAAAAAACCACCGCGGCGATATTCATGCGCCAGCATATTGGTATCCAGCGCCACACTCACATTCTGGTCGCCTTCGCCATACACAATGGCGGGGGTTTTGCCGGCGCGGCGCGCGGCGCGTGCGCTGCCTTTGCCGTGGGTTTCGCGCACATTGGCTTCGAAGGTAACTGCTGCTTTCATGGTTTACTCCACCGGTTTATGGTAATCTGTATATTTATTGCTATATTTTTCAGGCCGTTGGCGTGGTAACACACAATCGGCGGATGGCTTAAGTATCCTATAAGGCCTTACAAGTCAAACACAAATCCGTGCGTTTAACGCTTAATCAAACAAGGACGAGACCGATGTTTCCTCGCTAATACGCCGGATTGCTTCCGCCAGCAGCGGCGCCATACTGATCACGCGGATATTTTTGCAGTCTTTCGCCGCTGGCGTCGTCGCAATCGTATCCGATATCACCAACGTCTGCAGGCTCGAATTCATCACCCGCTCAATCGCCTTGCCTGAGAGCACGCCATGCGTCACATAGGCCGAAACCCCACTCGCCCCTTGCTCCATCAGCGCCTGCGCCGCATTACACAAGGTGCCCGCCGAATCCACAATATCATCAAACAACACGCAATGGCGGCCCGCTACATCGCCGATAATATTCATCACTTCCGACACACCGGCGCGTTCCCGCCTTTTATCGACAATCGCCAGATCGGCATCAATCCGGCTAGCGAGCGAGCGCGCGCGCACCACGCCGCCTACATCGGGCGAGACAATCACCAGCTCGCTGGGATTATCCCAATGCGCCTGAATATCCGCCACAATCACCGGACGTGCCAGCAAATGATCGACCGGAATATCAAAAAATCCCTGAATCTGCCCCGCATGCAAATCAATCGTCAACACACGGTCCGCACCGGCTTTGGTAATCAGATTGGCCACCAGCTTGGCGGTAATCGGCGTGCGAGGGCCGGGTTTACGGTCTTGCCGCGCATAGCCATAATAGGGCACCACCGCCGTCACCCGCCGCGCTGAGGCGCGCTTGAGCGCATCCATACAGACCAGCAATTCCATAATATGGTCATTCGCCGGATACGAGGTGGATTGAATGATAAACACATCTTCGCCGCGCACATTTTCTTTAATTTCGACAAACACTTCCTCGTCAGAAAAGCGCTTCACCATGGCTTCGGTGAGCTCCAGATCAAGGCATTCGGCGACCGATTGCGCTAACGAAATATTACTATTGCCGGTGAGAAGTTTCATGCATCACTCGCTTGTTTTCGCGGCGGAATCTAACAGCTTTTTCACATTTGTAAATGGCTACTATCTAAGCGGGTCTTGTACATTGCTGCGGATCATACAGCTTATAGGCTTCGTCGCGGTACCGCTGAATCACCTCATGAATCTCGCGATCGGGAATTTCCAGCACCCGCAACAACGACGCCCCCAGCTGCAAACTGCCTTCAAATAATTCCGGCACTGCATAATGCGCGCCCGCTTCTTCGATCGACACCGCATCCTCCACATCCCGCGCGCGGCAGATAATCGGAATCGTCGGATAATTGCGGCGCAGTAACGACACCAGCTTTTCATTCAGCTTATCATTTTTAAAGGTAATGATAATCGCCCGCGCGCCCTTGGTGCCCAAATGCTCCAGCACATCATGCCGCGTCGCATCGCCATAAAATACCAGCTTTCCTGCCTTACGCGCACGTTGCACCTGCGTCGCATCACTCTCCAGCGCCACATAGGTGATATGCTCTGATTCCAGCAATGCCGTCACCAGCGTGCCCATCCGGCCAAAGCCCGCCACCACCACATGGCCCTGCATATTCGCCATGCTGTCATCCGGCTTGAGTATTTTCGCATCCGTCTCGGGTGTCAGCCGCGCCGCAATCCGCTGGCCGATACCCGCAAGAACAGGCGTCAGCGCCATCGTCACGCTCACAATCACCAGCAACAATTCCGCCACCGCATTATTCATCGCGCCGGTTTGACCGGCGAGGGAAAACAACACAAAGCCGAATTCACCACCCTGCGATAACAGCAATGCCGTATGAATCGCCACCCCGTTAGTGTAGCGAAACACCCGCAGCAATATCCAGATAATCATCGCCTTAACACTCAGCAACAACACCACCGCCAGCACCACAATATCCACCTGAGCCAGCATCATGGTGATATCCATGCGCATACCGATCGTCATGAAAAACAGCCCCATCAGCAGCCCTTTATAGGGGCGGATATCGGATTCCACCTGATGTTGAAATTCAGTTTCTGCCATCAAAAGCCCGGCCAAAAACGCACCCAATGCCAGCGACAGCCCGATCGATTCGGTAAGCCACGACACGCCCAGCACCACCAAAAGCGTTGTCGCCACAAATAATTCTTCATTATGCAGCGATGCGATCACGCGGTAGAGTGGCCGCAAAATCAACCGCCCCAGAATCACAATCGACACCATCGCCACAAAGGCTTTGAGCATGGTCATACCGGCAATCAGCAACATCTCGTCTTGCGGCTGTGCCATCAGCGGAATCATCACCAGCAGCGGCATCACCGCCAGATCCTGCATAATCAGAATCGCCAGCGCAATGCGCCCCACCTGCGAGCCACGCTGACGGCTTTCCTCCAGCATCTGAATCACCAGCGCCGTCGATGACAAGGCCAGCCCGCCGCCGATAATCACCGCCAGATGCCATTCAAACCCATGAAAATTTGCCATGAGCGTAATCGCCACGCCGCATAATATCAGCTGCGCCGATCCGATACCAAACACCTGACGCCGCATCGCTTTCAACCGCGCAAAGGAAAGCTCAAGCCCGATAATAAACAGCAAAAAAATCACGCCCAGCTCGGCAATCGCCGCGGTGTCTTCTACATCCCGAATCCACGCCACCCCATGCGGCCCGATCAGCGCGCCCGCCACCAGATAGCCCAGCACCGGACTAAGCCTTACACTACGGAACAGCCCGACCATACACACAGCCGTGGCAACCAATATCAGGATTTGCGGAATCGGCGTATGCTCCATAGCTGCTTTCTGTTTGCGTTAAGAGTGGCTTGTCTTATATGACAGACACA
Organism: Alphaproteobacteria bacterium UBA6178; assembly: GCA_002422205.1. Lineage (GTDB taxonomy): Bacteria > Pseudomonadota > Alphaproteobacteria > Rickettsiales > UBA3002 > UBA6178. Next base: position 12,125 of record DITS01000045.1, on the reverse strand, counting down.
TGGGCATCAGTGCAACACACAACGCAGTTTTCATCACCGGCAGCGCCAAACGCATCGGCAAAGCGCTGGCATTGCATCTGGCCGCACAAGGCTATCATGTCGCCGTCCATTATCACCACTCGCACAATGAAGCGCAACACACCGTACGCGAGATTGAGGCGCTGGGCGTACGCGCGATTGCACTGCCCGCCGATTTAGCCACCGATTTCGATGCACACGCACTGATCACCCAAGCCACGCAAGCCGTCGGCCCGCTCACTTGTCTCATCAACAACGCCTCGCTCTTTACCAAAGACACGGTGCAAACCGCCACCGCCGAAAGCTTCCACCAGCATACACACATCAACACCTATGCGCCGCTCGCGCTCATCAATGCCTTTGCCAAGCAGGCCACAGGCGGTGCCAGCATCATCAATATCGGCGACGGCGCTCTCGGCTGGAGTTACTCGGCCAAATACATCACCTATGCTCTAAGTAAAATGGGGCTGATGGGGTTGGCCACGCTGCTCGCGCCCGAATTAGCGCCCCGCATCCGCATCAATAATCTGGCGCTCGGCCCCACCTTGCGCGGCGAAACCGAAGACGCAGCCATGTTCGACCGCCTCGCCGATCACACCCCGCTCAAACAACTAAGCAGCATCGACGATATCTGCCGTAGCGCTGATTATTTACTCGCTACCCCCTGCATCACCGGCCAAACAATTTATCTCAATGGCGGTATGCAATGCCATCAACTTTTAACCCTAAACCCTTGATTCGCAACGTGGGTGCGGCGCAGCGAAAAAATACTCACAACCATGACGCGACGAGTTGAATTGTTCACACTCTGTTTTGCCGTGACAATATTACCACTAAACTTTGTATGTATCGTTATTTAACCGAATCAATTTCTCATTTGAAATCCGCTTTAAATTATAATTCAGACACTTGTGTTAGCTGCCTAAAAATTGAGCAATGCGCTGAAAATCCTTATGACTTGCGACCCTTATGAATCACTAAGGGGTTTGCGCACAAACTTATCCACAGGCTTCGTGGATAGGTTTGCGAGTTGCTGAAATCATTGGTTTTTGCCTTTTGCCTCATTTCCTTTTATGCAATACAGAATGAATCATCCCACATCACTCACCGGTTTCGAATGCATCAAAGCGGCGCTGCGCGACATGCCGCTGAAGCCCGGCGTCTACCGCATGCTCAATGCGCAGGGCGATGTGCTCTATGTCGGCAAAGCCAAACACTTAAAAAACCGCGTCAGCAATTATGCGCAGGCCCGCAACCTCACCTACCGCATCCTGCGCATGATCGAGCAAACCTGCTCGCTCGAAATCATCGTCACCGGCAGCGAAGCCGAAGCCCTGCTGCTCGAAGCCAACCTGATCAAAAAGTACAAACCGCGTTACAATATCCTGCTGCGCGACGACAAATCCTTCCCCTATATTTGCATCAGCCAGTCGCACCCCTACCCCCGCATCGAAAAACATCGCGGCGCGCAAAGCAAAGGCAATAGCTATTTCGGGCCCTTCGCCTCCGCCGGTGCCGTCAATCAGACGCTGAGCATTTTACAGCGCGCTTTTTTGCTGCGCCCCTGTACCGATTCCTATTTTGCCAACCGCTCGCGCCCTTGCCTGCAATATCAGATCAAACGCTGCTCCGCCCCTTGCGTCGACTATATTTCTACCACCGATTACGCCCAGAATATCGCGCAGGCGAAAGATTTTCTCTCTGGTAAAAATCGCGAAGTACAAGAACGCTTCGCCGCCCAAATGCAAGCCCATAGCGATGCGATGGAATATGAAAAAGCCGCCGAGCTGCGCGACCGCATCCGCGCCCTCACCCAGGTGCAACAGGAACACGCGCTGCGCGCCGCAGGCCTGTCCGATGCCGACGTCATCGGCCTGCATCGCAGCGGCGATCAATCCTGCATTCAGGTATTCTTTTTTCGCGGCGGCCATCATTTCGGCAACCAATCCTATTTCCCGCGCCATGATGCGGAGAGCACCGACACCGATATTCTCGGTGCTTTCATCGGCCAGTTTTACCAAACCCACACCCCCCCGCGTGAAATTCTCACCCCAAGCGCCCTGCCTGATGAATCGGTCATCGAAAGCGCCCTCACTCTTGCTGCGGGCTATGCCGTCGCCATTCACCAGCCGCAACGCGGCGATAAAGTCGCGCTGGTCACACAGGCCACCGCCAACGCCAAAGGCGCATTAGAGCGCCGCTTAAGCGAAAAACGCTCAACCAAAAAACTACTCGAATCCGTGCAAACCCTCTTCGCACTCCCCAAATTCCCCGAACGCATCGAAGTCTATGACAACAGCCACATCATGGGCAAATACGCCCTCGGCGCCATGATCGTCGCCACGCCGGAAGGCTTCAACAAAGCCGCCTATCGCCGCTTCAATGTGAAAGACCTCGGCACCGTCCCCGGCGATGATTATGCCATGATGCGCGAAATGTTCCGCCGCCGCTTTTCCCGCCTGCAAAAAGAAGACCCCGATAACACCCACGGCACATGGCCCGACCTGTTGCTCATCGATGGCGGTTTGGGCCAGCTCAGCAGCGCCCGCAGCGTATTGGAAGAGCTGGGCCTCACTATCCCCTATGTCGCCATTGCCAAAGGGCCTGATCGCAACGCCGGACGCGAGCAATTCTTCCGCCCCGACCAACAACCCTTCACCCTACCGCCCGACGACGCCACCCTGCATTACCTGCAACGCCTGCGCGACGAAGCGCACCGCTTCGCCATCGGCGCCCATCGGCAAATGCGCGCCAAAGGCATCACCCATTCCGACCTCGACGACATCACCGGCATCGGCGCCACCCGCAAACGCGCGCTACTGCACCATTTCGGCTCGCGCAGCGGCGTCGAAAAAGCCACCCTCACCGAGCTCGAAAACGTCGAAGGCATCAACAAAAAAATCGCCCAAACCATCTATGACTATTTCCACGGGTAACATTGCGTTTTCCCGTCATACTGGCGCTCGACGCCAGTATCTCATGCCACCTCACGAGATCCTGCGCGCTTGCTCCGCAAGCCGCAGGATGACGCAGGGGGTTGCGTTCTAAGATTGTCACCCGTCGCATGACGGGGCCGGGGTGAGGGCCCTTCCTCCCTTACTCCGTCATGCTGAACTCTGGACTCTGAACTCTGAACTCTTTATACTCCCCGCATGCTCACCAAAAAACAAATCCCCAACCTGCTTACCTTTGGCCGCATCGCTTGCGTACCGTTGCTACTGTTGGCCTTCTACACCCCTTGGCTATGGCTGCCGCTCATCATCATGCTCCTCGCCTCCATCAGCGATTTTTTCGACGGCAAGCTCGCGCGCAAATGGGGCGTCGAATCCGATCTGGGCCGCCTGCTAGACCCCAATGCCGATAAGCTGCTGATCGCCGCCGCCCTCATCATGCTCACCACCCATGGCTACGCCCATGCCATTGCCGTCACCCTCATCCTCTGCCGCGAATTATTCGTCTCCGGCCTGCGCGAATTAATGGCCGAGCGCAAAATCATCGTCCATGTCACTGCACTGGCCAAATGGAAAACCACCAGCCAGATGCTGGCCGCCATCCTGCTCTTAATCGCCTACGGACAAGGAAGCGACACCGCCCTCTATCAGGCCGGATGCTTTCTATTATGGGCTTCCACCTTCCTCACGCTGCTCACTGGCTGGCAATATTTTCAGCGCAGCCTGCCGCATTTAAACCATTGAAAAACCATCCTATGGTCACCCCTCCCTCCATTGTCACCCCGTCGTATGACGGGGTCCGGTCTTAAAGCAAGGCCGGATGCCGCGATAAACACGGCATGACAAGATAAAATATGACGCATGCGCTCTAATATCCCAGTCTTTCCGCCTCTATATTGGCTCGTATACCTTGTCTTCAACGCCCTTTTATGCCATAATAAGCTAACAATAATGGGGTGGCATGCGCGGATTTTCTTTAGTCGAATTAAGTATCGTATTGGTCATCCTTGGTCTGCTCACCGGCGGCATTTTATCCGGTCAGTCCCTCATCCGCGCCGCCGAAATCCGCAAAGTTACCACCACACTGCAAACCTATCAGGGCACTATGTACACTTTCCGCGATAAATATTTCGCCCTCCCTGGCGATATGAAAACCGCCACCAAATTCTGGGGTGCTGCCAATACCGCCGGTACCGGTGGTGAATGCGCCGATAGGGCCAATAATGCTGGCACCGGCACCGAAACCTGCAATGGTAACGGCAACGGGGATATCCCCCTCAACGATGCCGATGCTTTAGTCAATGAGCGCTTTCGTTTCTGGCAGCATCTGGCCAATGCCGGGCTGATAGAGGGTAACTATACCGGACTCGGCTCTTCAGAAGTAACAGGCACCAATATACCACGTTTGCTCAATGGAGGCATCACCGCCCAGACCTTAGGAAATTTTGTAGGCGCCGCTACGGTTTTCCCCAGTAATTATGGCACCGCACTGCGCATGGTCGATGTCGGATTAACGGCAACAGAAGCATGGAATATTGACACAAAAATCGACGATGGCAAAGCCACCACAGGCCGATTCATAGCGGGCTATCGCAATGCTGTCACCTGTGTCACCAGCCCCGATCCGCTACTGGCCGAATACGCCGTGCAAGATAATGGTTTATGCAGAGGCACCATTCTCAAAACCGGCTTATAATAATCTCAGGCCGCGCCTGACACTACCGCCGTCTTGCTACGCACCAGCTTGCTGTAATCTTCGCTCACCTGACGGGTAATCGGCCCAACGCTAAATTGCGTGCCTTCCACCTCGCCCACCGGCGTAATCTCGGCCGCGCTACCGGTTAAAAACACCTCCGTCGCCGCTTTAATCTCATCCGGCATAATATGGCGTTCCACCACGGTAATCCCGCGCGCTTTGAGCAGCTCAATCACCGTCAGCCGCGTAATGCCATTTAAGAAACAATCCGGCAGCGGCGTATGCACCTCCCCATGCATGACAAAAAACACATTCGCGCCTGTCGCCTCGGCCACATAGCCACGATAATCCATCATCAGCGCATCATGGTATCCGGCGCGCTCCGCCTCATGTTTGCTCATGGTGCAAATCATATACAGCCCCGCCGCCTTTGCCGCACTCGGTATTGTCTCCGGCGACGGACGTTTCCAATCCGCCCATTTCAGCCGCACACCTTTTTCCGCCACATCGCCTTTAAACATTTTCGGCCATTCCCACGTCGCAATCGCCACATGAATAGTATTATGCTGCGCCGAAATCGCCATCATCTCGCTGCCACGCCACGCGATGCGCCGCACATAACCATCGACAATGCCTTGCTTGGCCACCAGCTGCATCACCGCCTCGTCCAGCTGCACCGCACTATACGAAATCTCAAACCCCACCAGCTGCGCCGAACGAAGCAGCCGCTCGCCATGCTCTTTCAGTTTAAACACCTTCCCGCCATACACGCGCTCACCCTCAAAGACCGAGCTGCCATAATGCAAACCATGGCTGAGCACATGCAGCTTGGCGTCACGCCATGGCACCATGTGGCCATTCATCCAAATCCAGCCGTCGCGGTCATCAAAGGGAATGATACTCATAATTTGTTCCTTAATTTATTTTAGCATGATCGCCGAAAGCTGGCGGCCATAGTCCGCCTCGCCACGGTGCGTTTTGCGACGATAGCTGAAAAATTCGTCTTCATCGGAATAGGTATCCATACCAAGCGCCATCACATCCTGCAAGCCCGATTGCGACAGCTGATGCAGCACAAACCCCTCCAGATCAAAGTGATAATACCCCTCCCGTGCGCCTTCGGTAAAAAACGTACCAAAAAGCGGATGCACCATCATAAACTGTGCTAAAAATTCCTCGCCCACCTCGTAAGAATCCTGCGCGATACAGGGCCCCACGGCGGCGCGAATTGCGCTGCGCGTCGCCCCTTGCGATTCCATCGCCGCAATCGTGCGCTCGCAAATCCCGCTCAGTGCCCCTTTCCAGCCTGCATGTGCGGCACCGATCACACCCGCCTGCGCATCTGCAAACAACACCGGCGCGCAATCAGCCGTCAAAATCCCCAGCACAATATCGGGCTGCACCGTCACCATCGCATCGGCCTTGGGCGGATTGTCGCGCGGCCAGGGCGACTGCACCACCACCACTTCATTGCTGTGAATCTGGTATAATTTGCAAAACCCTACTTCGCGCCCCGCCAGTGCCACCTGACACCGCCGCTGGTTTTCCCGCACATGCGCCCCCACATCATCCGAGCCGGAGCCGCAATTAAGCGACGCATAAATCCCCTCACTCACTCCGCCGCTGCGGCCAAAAAAGCCATGTGCGATGCTAGAGAGTCTCGCCAGATTAGGGGCGCTGTGGAACATAAAAACCTGCCGGAATAAAAGAATGATCCGAAAGCAATGCAATCGCCTTAAACAACACCCCCATCTGCGCCGGATCAATCAACCGTTTAATACCGCTAATCAGCTGCACTGCCTGCTCGTCATCGGCAGTCGCCAGCAGCCGCTCAACCCGAAGTTCTGCTCCCAGCCGCACTAAAAACTTGCCCTGCTCCACCGGCCCATGCGTGGCCACACCGTGGCTCGCGGCTACCTCCAGCAAAGTGGCAAAATCCACATGCGCGGTAATATCCGCATCCCCCGGCTCCGACAAAACCGGATGGTATAAATGCTGCTTCACCGCCTGCAGCGTATCTTGATGGCTGTCACCCAGATAGCCATAATCCACAATCAGCGCCGCCCCACGATGCTGGCGGATGTGATCCGCCATTTTACCAATCACCGCCTTGCCCATCTGGCAACTCTCAATAATCGTGCCTTCCTTGATGCTGCTATCACCTTTGGCCAGCGACAGGCCATTGCCATCCATCACAAAACACAGCGCGCCTGCATCATCCACCCCCACGCGCCGCTCGCGCAACCCATTCGCGGTCTGCACATGCTGACGAATCGGCAGCGCATCAAAAAACTCATTGGCAATAAACAAGGTCGGCTTGTCCGGCAAATCCTCGATTCGCTCTTCCCACACAATCCGCTCATGCAGATTCTGCAGCGTATGAAATTGCACCGTCTGCAAAATCGGGCTGGTCTCGATCAAATGCACACTGAGCGACGCATGAAACTCCTCGATATGCCGCGTCGCGCGCAGCGCATCCTGCATCAGCGTGCCCCGCCCCGGCCCCAGCTCCACCAGCGCCATCGGCCCGCCGCCCAGCTGTGCCCACATCTCCACGCACCATAACCCTACCAGCTCGCCAAATATCTGGCTGATTTCCGGCGCGGTGATAAAATCACCACGGCTGCCGAACGGGTCTTGCTTGATATAATAACCATGTTGCGGATGCGCCAGACACAGCTCCATATACTCCGCCACCGATATCGGCCCGCTCGCTGCAATTTTATCCTTAATCAACTGCTCTAGGCTCATGCGCTCACTTTCTTTGCCCGCAGCATCAGATAAAGCCCCAGCGCTATCATCGGCACACATAACAGCTGCCCCATGGTCGCCGAGCCGATGATAAAGCCCAGCTGTTCATCCGGCTCACGGAAATATTCAACAAACGCGCGCGACGCGCCATAGCCCGCTAAAAACACCCCGCTCAAAAACCCTGCGCGTTGCCGCAGCCCTGCGCCCCATGCCAGCCCCGCCAGCAACACAAACAATACCAACCCCTCAAGCCCCGCCTCATACAGCTGGCTGGGATGACGCGGCACATCGCCGCCACGCGGAAAAATCATCGCCCAGCTCACATCGGTCGCGCGGCCATACAGTTCGCCATTGATAAAATTCGCCAGCCGCCCAAAAAACAAACCAATTGGCGCCGCGCACGCCACCATATCCATCAGCGGCAGATACGCCATGCGCCGACGCCGCGCATACATATAAAACGCCACAATCACCCCAATCAGCCCACCATGAAACGACATGCCCCCGCGCCAGATCGCCAGTATCTGTTCAGGATTCGCCACATAATACCCCGTTTGGTAAAACAGCACATAGCCCAGCCGTCCGCCCAGCATAATGCCGAGTATCGCCCATAGCATCAAATCATCGAGCACCCGCTTCGACAGCGTCAGCGGCCCCTTGCTGCGATTCAGCCGCAGCATATATAAATACCCAAGGAAAATACCGGCAATATACGCCAGCGCATACCAACGAATCACCACCGGCCCGATGGCAATCAGGACAGGGTCAATCGACGGATAAGGAAGCAGCGCCAGCGAAAATAACATGCGCCAAATCTAGAGCGAGCACATCCGTTTGGCAAGGCATGTCATCATCAGCACCGAATAATTAGCCTAATAATACGGGTCTTCTTTCGCCAGATAATGCTGCACATAATCTTTCAGCCCTTCTTCAAGGCTGTAAAATGGCTCCTTATAGCCCGCCTCGCGCAGCTTGTGCATTTTCGCTTCGGTGAGATACTGGTATTTTTGCCGGATCGCATCAGGCATTTCGATATAGCTGATTTGCGGCGATTTACCCAGCGCACCAAAAATGCCCTTCGCCAGATCCTCAAAGGTGCGTGCCTCGCCCGTGCCCAGATTAAACAAGCCCGACACGGACGGGTTCGCAATCAGCCACTGCATCACCTTCACGCAATCTTTCACATAGATAAAATCGCGCTTCTGCCCGCCATCCGCATAATCGGCATGGTAGGATTTAAATAATTTCACCGGCCTGTTTTCCCGCGCATGCGGAAAAATCTGTGCCGCAACACTCATTTGCGAGTCTTTATGATATTCATTCGGCCCATACACATTGAAAAACTTTAATCCCACCCATTGCGGCGGGGTTTTATCACCGCGCGCAATCGAGGTGGCGATAAACTGATCAAACAAATTCTTGCTCCAGCCATACGCATTGAGCGGGCGCAGCTTTTGCAAATAGCCTTGCGACGCATCATCCATAAAGCCCTGCTCACCCCTGCCATAGGTCGCAGCGGACGAGGCATAAATCAGCGGTTTTTGTTTATCCACGCACCAGTTCCACAACTGACGCGACAGCGAAAAATTATTCTCTAAAAATTTATCAACATCCGTTTCCGTTGTGCTCGACGTCGCGCCCAAATGCAGCACCGCATGCAGCTGCTCATGGTTCGATTCGAGCCAGTAAAATAAATCCTCCGGCTGGATAATTTCAAAAATCTGATGTTTGCTGAGATTGCGCCATTTCTCGCTTTTGCCGAAAATATCGCACACCACCGCGCGATACTCGCCCTTATCGGCAATCGCATTGGCAATATTCGACCCGATAAATCCGGCCCCGCCGGTCACTAATATGCGTTGCATTGCGGCTGATCCCCCTGTTACAATCCCGTATCAATCATACGATCAGTTTGCGCTAAAATGGCGCGTATCACAAGCACAAATACAGGCAAAACACAGGAGTTTTTATGGCAAAAGACCATGCTTTTTTTGACGATTTGTCCAAACTCGCCAGCAGCGCCACCGGCGCCATGCTCGACATGAAACGCGAGGTCGAAACCTTAGTCACCGCACAAATGGAAAAAATGCTCAGCCGCATGCATCTGGTCACCCGCGAAGAACATGAACTGGTCAAAGCCATGGCCCAAAAAGCCCGCGAAGAAAATGAGTCTCTCTCTAAGCGTCTGGAAGCGTTGGAGAAAGGAAGCAAACCCAAATCCACCAAAAAAGCCTAACCCCCTTCGTCATCCTGCGGCTTGCGAAGCAAGAGCGCAGGATCTCATGAGGCGTCCCGAGATCCTGTGTTGACGCTACGCGTCCCTCAGGATGACGAATGAACGTACACACCCCATATATAGATGCCTACAAGCCGCACTAACCCTATATTTTGTTATTTATTTCGCATTCGCAGCAGAAAATCATTGGTAATTGGCCGCGCATTTTGTTTAATATAAGCATCCACGCAAGATGGATCTGTGTCACCTCTTGGCGCGAGCGCCGCGCTAAGCCTTGTTGGAGGTTCCATGACCGCACTTTTCTCCGATACGCACTCACCCAACCCGCTTGACCTCGCCGAACAACTCATAATGGACCGTGACTGGTTATTCGACCGCCCTGTTGACGAAGAATTACTGGCCGAAGTCGCCGGTCAATGGTGCCATTACCGTATCTGGTTCACCTGGCAGCCTGATCTGCAGGTACTGATTTTCTCCTGCGCCTTCGACAATAAACTGCCCGAGAAAAACCGTAAAGCCGTCTACCCGCTACTCGCCGCCATTAATGAGAAAATGTGGCTGGGTCATTTTGATCTCTGCTCCGACGAAGGCCTCATCACCTTCCGCCATGCCCTGCTGTTGCGCGGTGGCAAAGGCGCAACCTCCGAGCAAATCGAAGATTTAATCGACATCGCCATCACCGAATGCGACCGTTTCTTCCCTGCCTTTCAGTCCGTCGTCTGGGGCGGCAACACCGCACAGGAAGCACTCGAAATCGCGTTACTCGACACCGTAGGGGAGGCATGATTTCACCGACAAACCCGCTGATTTTAATCGGCTGTGGCAATATGGGGCGCGCACTGGCTGAAGGCTGGTGCGCGTCATTACTCAAAGCCGGATCGCTGATTGTGATCGACACCGACACCAGCAAAGCCTCGGCCCTGCACGCACCCTTCGATGTGCCCTTTTATCCCTCGCTCGATGCGCTGCCAAAATCCATCACACCGGCGGCCATTTGTCTGGCCACCAAACCCAACCATCTCGCCGAAGTGCTCGCCACCATTCGTGATTTATTTCCTGAGTCCCAACCACTGATTTTTTCCGTCGCTGCTGGTAAATCACTCGATTTTTATGTCTCGCATTTATGGCCCGATGCGAAGCTGATCCGCGTCATGCCCAACACCCCCAGCATGGTCGGCCAGGGCATGAGCGTTTGCATCAAAACCGCATCCGTAAATGACGACGAACAACAATCCATCGACGCGCTACTTGCCGCAGTCGGTGATGTCGCATGGATCGAGGATGAGTCACAAATGGATGCCGTCACGGCCATCTCCGGCAGCGGCCCCGCCTACATATTCTACATCATGGAATGCCTCATCGACGCCGGAAAAAACGCTGGACTCGATGCGTCACTAGCCACCCGCTTAGCGGTGCAAACCGTGCTCGGTGCCGCCACACTCGCCAAAGGCTCCGACAGCACCATCTCGCAACTGCGAACAAATGTAACCAGCCCCAACGGCACCACTGCAGCCGCGCTGCAAGTCTTGATGGAAGCGGGCTCCAGCGATTTGCACAGCATACTAAATAACGCGGTGCAAGCCGCACGCGCGCGCTCCATCGAACTCAGCACCGACGCTTGAAAACGCGATTATTTTGCACTGCACAATAATACTTGACGGGTAGAATTCGCTCTGGCATTATGCACCCTAACACGCCACGCGTGGAACTGACCTATTGTTAATTGAAGGAGACTATCATGGTGAACAAAAACCCGTATGCTGATTACATGAAAATGTGGTCCGAATTTAAACCGGCTTCGATGCCGAACATGATGAATATGGGCAGCATGCCCAACATGATGAACATGCAAAGCATGCCTAACATGCTTGATCAGAATCAAATGATGTCCTATTTCCGTCGCAACGCCGAAGCGTTTTCCGCTGCCAGCAGCGTGATGACCGATGGCGCGCAAATGGTATCCCGCCGTCAGGCCGAACTGATGCGCACCAATGTGGAGCAAATGCTCAAAGCCGCCAAAGACATGATGGGCACTGGCTCACCCGAAATCAACACCACCAAGCAAGCAGAGCTGGCGAAATCGATGTTCGAAACCTCGCTGAGCAACATGCGCGAAATGTCTGAGCTGGTGACCAAATCCGGCTTCGAAGCGTTTGATGTTATCAACAAACGTGCTGCCGAAAGCCTCGAAGAAATCAGCAAGATTACCAAAGCCGCGTAATCACTGAAACCAATACCAAAAGGGGCGCTTCCAAGCGCCCCTTTTTTATAATTATGACTCGTCATGCTGCGGGACGCGAAGCGTCAGCGCAGTATCTCATGCCATCTGATGGATATCCTGCGCCCTTGTTCTCCTCAAGAAGATCCCCGGGCTCGGCTCCGTCGCCCCGAGGATGACGGTACAGGGGAGTTTGTCACCCCGTCGAATGACGGGGTCCGGCCTTCTTCTTCCCCCTCTCCCTCCGGGAGAGGG
>DITS01000023.1 GCA_002422205.1 Alphaproteobacteria bacterium UBA6178 | reverse complement strand
TTGTGCCTTGAAACTCCACTTTGGGGATGATGGTGCAAGCCCCGGCATCGGTGCTAGTGGCAAACCATGTGATAACCACGGCCACCCATTCGAGGTTCGGCAGGTTCTTTATCAGCTGGTCGATAGCCACCAGCACATCGGCCTTGCCCTCATAATTGTGCATGTTGAGGGTTTTCTTTTCCCCGCTGGGCGTGAAAGCCCCGCCGAAATAGGCGTAATAGCCATCCTGCTTGGTGGTGTTCTGCGTGCTATAGACGAACTCGCCAGCACCCGGAATCATCACGATGTCTTTTACTTTCTCCTCAACGCTGGGGCTGAATTTCAGCGTGCAGCGAATCTCAAACGTAAAATTGGGGATGCGGTTGCCGTATTCAGCCAGCGGAAAGTCCTCGATCACCACATAGGCGCGGCCACGATAGGCCGGAATGGTTCCCGCAGGCAGATACTTGGCGATGATGTCGTCCACGCCCTGCGTTTCATCGCCGAAATGCACGTTGTATTTGCCTTGGCTGGCCGACAGCACGTCTTCCGTCAGCACCTTGCTATCCGCCCATACGCGGATGACTTCATCAATCGGACCCTCACAAATGGCAATCGCCAGCGTGACGAAATAATTATAGGTGATCGTGGTCTGGCTCGTGGTGGTTTTTCCGCCGCCACCGCCGCCACCTTTACCGCCACCGCTGGAAGTCTGCGTGCTGGTGGTTTCGGTACGAACTTCCTTAATGTCCGTTGACCAGATGACGTTTCCGGCCAGCCGCATTGTGCCATACACCTTGGGAATCATGTTGCCGTAGGTGGAAACATGCGCCCGGAGGTCAGCGAGGCGCGGTCCTTCTTGCGCCGGTAACTGCACGCGCTGGGTTTTTGGGAAAAACATCCCCGCCGCCATGCCGCCGAGATTCGCGCCGAGGACAGCGCCGGACGGACCACCCAGCACAAAGCCGGTCACGCCGCCAACGACAGGTAGGACTATATCAGCCATGAGGTTGCTCTATTTCAGGGATTGCAGTTGTTTGTTTTTGAAACGGTAGGCATGGGTCAGCATTCGCCGCCATGTGTCGGAAAGCGGCTGCTCGACCACGCGGCCAGCACTGGAGTTGCAATGAATCAGGCCAAGCCCACCCGTCGGATAAATGGAAAGCAACGCCACATGCTGCGGGTCTTTGAACGTGCGAAAAAGCAGCACATCGCCCTCGGACATTTTATCGAGCGGTATTGGACGCAGGTATTTCTCGATGCAGCCCACCAGCCGCCCACGCTCCGGGTACATGGAATAATCGGTTTCATCCGCACGCGAGAGCGGATTACCCGCGCCATCCTGCAAGCCCAGCTCATCGGCCACGCCAACAATCAGGCCGATACAATCCACGCCGCCCGGACCCGCCGCCGATTTCTTAAGCCGCCCTTGATGGTGATAACGTGTGCCAAGCCATGTGCGTGCCTGCACGACGATTTGCGATGATGAAACTCTAGCCATTGCGATTGCCCTTATCCATCGTACCTGCGGTCATCAGCAGCTGATCGACCCCCGGCACGTCCGGCTCTCCCCGGAAATTAAGAATGTTGCTGAACTTGGTGCGGCAGGTTTCGCGGGTCTTGTCGCACCCGGCGATTACCTTGAACCCATCACCGACTTGGATGGATTTCCCCATTGGCAGCGCCAGCACCAGCTGGCCGGAGGCGAATTCCTTCACCTCCATGCGCCGCCCATCATTGTTGCCGCTCGTCCATTCGACTTCGCCGCCCGTGAAATACCCCGCCGCTTGCGTAAGTGCCGAGGCGGTGAAAGTCTGGTTACTGGTGACCGCCGTGACGGTCGTGGTGATGGTGAAACCAGTGAGCGACTTTTTGCACCGCGCATCCCCCAGCACAGCGCGGCAGGATGGTGAATACACTTCGCCGATGGTCTGGCTTAAATGCTGCGTCAGACCGCGCACCTCAGCAGTGAAAAGCTGCTGGTTGAGCGTCACTTCGCCCAACCGCCCACGTTTTACCACCAGTTTTCCTTGGCTCAGGTCTTCATAATTGACCGTGAAAATCTCAATCTCGGCATAGTCATACATCCCGGCCAGCAGGTCGGATTCAGTAATTTTTGAGGGGAATGTCTGGCCTTCGACCTCCAAATTATCCACGCTCATGTTGGATTTGCTCTCCACCGTGGTCGGGGTGAACCCGGCGATAGAATCATAATCAAGCCCATCGACGGTCAATACCTGGTCGTGATCGGTGAAGCCTAATTCCTCGCCATCCAGCGGGATAATCTTCCAGCAGGTGGCAAGCGTGGTCATGTCGCTGCCAAAATGCGCTTCAAGCTGTGGTGAAATCACTCTCATACGCGCACCTCGATCAGCGGAATGTTGTTCCAGCTACCGGCATTGAAGCTATCCATCGAAAGCCCCAGCTCGTCGGTATCGAAGCGCACCGGCACATCAAATTCAAAATCCACCGTGAGCGTGCCGGTATGGGCGGTAGTGATGATGCCGGTGGCTGTATCCACGCTCCAGCCGCTCACTTGCAGAATGCTGTTTTTGTAGAGCTTCACTGTGCCAGCGACCGGCTTGCTGATAATGCGCTCCGACACTACCGCACCGCTGACATACCGCTTCACCAGTTGGTATTCATCGCCGCCGAGGGATTGCAGCGGCTGGTTTACCGCCTTGAAGTCGCTCCAATCCTTGAAGCGGAACCCCACCGCTTTGCCACGCCGCGCCCGGAAGAAGGCAATCAGCACCTGCCATTGCGTTTCGGTTTTAACCCCGGAGGCGGCATTATACCGCGCACGCGCTTGGCTCCACTTGCTGTTTCGCTGCTCATGTCCGGATACAGTGGTCACCACATCCGTCATAAACATCGGACCGCCATTCGCGCCGTAGCTGATGTCGGTGGGGAACTGGGTTTCTACGAAGCTTGTCATAATATGTTATGCCTTTTATCTCTTTACAGTCAGCTTATATTGTTTCATAATGCCTTATAAAGTCACAACAGAGGCTGACACATGACCAAGTTAAAACAGTTGCAGATACACCTGCTGGATAAGCATTTGGCGCAGGTTAGCGTCCCTGAAACCGTTCAGGGCGGCTGGATTCGGGCTGTCCGCTCCAGTTTGGGCATGAGCATTCAGCAACTGGCAGGCCGCATGGGTGTCGCCAAGCAATCGGTCGCACGCTTGGAGCGTAATGAAGCGGATGACTCCATCACGTTAAAATCCCTCCGCAAGGCGGCTGAGGCGTTGAATTGCCGGTTAGTCTATGTGCTGGTGCCGGAAGAAGGCAGCCTGCAAGCGATTGTGCAGAAACAAGCCCTGCACAAAGCGAAGGACATCGTTTCCGCCGTGGATCACTCCATGCAGCTGGAGGCGCAGGGCGTGGGTAATCTTCAGCAGAAGATTAAAGAAACGGCTGAAGAACTCGCCAAGAATCCCAACAGCAAGCTGTGGGAGTAAGCCATGCAATACCATTACATCGCAGGCCAGACCCCGCTGGACGAAGAAGAAAAGCGCGACCTCATTCCGAGCCTCGTTACCCGCGAAGACCTTGATGCGTTCGAGCAGGAAAACATCCTCGAAGCGCGCAAATGGGTGATGCAAAAATCCGTCCTTTCCAAGCTGGATATATTCTCAGAAAAATTCCTGCTTAACCTCCACAAGCGCATGTATGGCCATGTGTGGAAATGGGCAGGCACGTTCCGCAAGACCAACAAAAATATCGGCGTTGATAAAATCTACCTCGCCACCGAACTTCACACGCTGCTGGGCGATGCCCAATACTGGCTGGAACATAAAACCTATCCCATCAGCAATCTGGCGGTCATTTTCCACCATCGGCTGGTGAAGATTCACCTGTTCCCCAATGGTAACGGCAGGCACGCCCGTATGGTGGCCGATGTCATCGTCGCCAAATTCGGCGGCGATAAACTCAGCTGGGGCGGCAACTCCGACCTCACCAAGCCCGATGACATCCGCACCCGTTATATTGCCGCGCTGCGCGAGGCGGATGGTGGGAATTACGAACCGCTGTTGGAATTTGCAAAGTCATAGGTTGATACATGAAAAAAATTAAAGAAATAAGGCAGCGCATCCGCCACTGGCATGCTGGCAAACTCATAGAAAACGATCCAAATTCGGGTGTGGTTTTCATTGGTTTTGATAGGCCTTGGCTGGCCATCAAATATGATGAGCTCGTAAAGTGGATGCAAACCCATTGGCCTGCATTTGCTGTGTCCGTGGCCTCTGGTGCCGTGGTCGCTTGGCTGTTCTCATAAGTTCCTCCGCGCCCGTTCGATGGAACGTGCCATGTCTGCCGCAATCTGGCTTTGGCTTTGCCGGAAGCTGCGGACATCGGGTGTTTGCACGCTCATGTTGATAGTAATGGGCGAACCGCCACCAAGTGCGCTGTTTGGCGTGATATTCAGCGGCGCATTTCCGGCGTATGCGAGTTCGGGACCCCGTTCACCCACCACACCGAACTGACCGGGCTTCAGCCTGCCGCCATCGGCGAAGAAGCCGCCAAAGAAATCGCCAATACCACCGAGAATACCGCCCAATCCACCGCCGCCGCTACTGCCGCCACCACCGAAAATGCCTTTGATGGAGCCGAAAATATCCTCGATAAAGCCACCTTTGCCGGTGATGCCAAGGTCGTTGAGCGCCCATTTCAGCAATGAGCGGTTCAGGTCGGAAAGCATCCCGGTAAAGAAATCGCCGAAGCTCTCGAAGCGGCCACTGATAGCATCCAGCGAGTCGGCAATCGTGCCTTCCATGCTTTCGCCGATCTTATCGAATTCTCCCTCAATCGTTTCACCGGTCGTTTTAGTGGATTTGTTCAGGCGCTCCGCTGCTTGCTCAGTCGCACGCCCGAAGGTTTCCTGATTGATGTAGCCTTTCTCCAGCAGCTGATTCAGCTGCGACATTTCCTTGTTGTAGTTTTCCAGCGGCGTGCGCGTGGCCTCAATGATGCGCTGCGCCTCCTGCTGGAGTTTATTAAAGGACTTCACTTCCTTGGCCGTTTCTTTGACCTTTTCCGGCTCTTTGGTTTCCTGAAACAGGCTATCAAGCGACTTGTTCTTGGCATTCCGCGCATCCACGATTTTCATGGCCGCATCTTGGATTTGTGCGTCGATGTCGGCGTTGAATTGCTTCGCTTCCGCCAGCGCCGTATCGAAGGCTTGGCTCATCGCTTGGCCGAGGCCGGTTTCCAGCGCCTTGCGGGTGTTCTCGAAGGAAATGCCGCCCAGCGGATTTTCCACGAAATTCTTGAGGTCTTGCCCCAGCGCCTCAAAGCGGTTGGAGATAGCGTCGCCAAATGCGCTGAAGGCATCGCCCACGCCCTTAAACACGGCAATGAACAGGTTGCCGAATTTAATCACCTCCGCAATGAAGGCCTTAAATCCCAGCCCGAACGGTTCGATGGAATCCGTAATCACCTGCGCCAGCCAACGCACCTTATCGGCGAGGAAAATCAAGATGTCGGTCAGGCCTGCATCGCCAATGGCTTTCACCAGCTTGGCGAACGCATCGCCCATGTTGGAAAGCGCCACATTCAGCGTGCCTGCCTGTTCCTTCATCGCCCCGGCAAACTGCACATCGCCGATGGAACGCAGATAACCTTCGATTTCCTTGGCGTTTTTACCAACGGTCGTGCTGACACCTTGGAAGGTGAAGGTAACCTGATCGCCCTGTGCGCGGGATTTAATCCCGAATTCCTTCAGGCGTTCAAATTCCCCGGTCGCCGCATCCGCCACCGCTTCAATCATCTGATTGAGGGTTTTCCCCATCGCGGTTGCGGTGTTGCCATAAGACGTAAGGGCTTCCTCCGACGGGGTAAGACCCAGCGCCTTCAGCTTGATGAAAGCGTCAACGACTTCCTCCAGCTGGAACGGAGTTTCCGCCGCAAACTTTTCAATGAAGCCAAAGGCTACACTCGCATTATCCGCCGAGCCGGTAACCGTTCGCAGGCTGGCCTCAAGTTTTTCAAACTTGGTGATGGTATCGGTGACCTGCTTGCCCACGAATGCCGTGGCCATCAAGCCGCCAATGCGGTTCAAGCCACCGCTGAGGCGCTTGAACCGCTTATCCATGTCATTCACGCCGGAATTAATCTGCGCGAACGTCTGCT
>DITS01000051.1 GCA_002422205.1 Alphaproteobacteria bacterium UBA6178 | reverse complement strand
TGCCACCGGTGATGGGTGCGGCGGCATTTTTAATGGTGGAATATATTGGCATCAGCTATCGCGAGGTGATTCGCCACGCGTTTTTGCCTGCGATCATATCGTATGTTGCGCTGCTGTATATCGTGCATCTGGAAGCGCTGAAAAGCGGCATGCATATTTTGGAACGACATGATGTCGCACCCGTGAAATGGCGATTACTGATGTGGGGTATTGTTATTTGCAGCCTGCTCATTGTCGCAGGGGCGTCGTATATGGTGCTTGAAGCAATCCAAGATCATTTCAGCGATGGCGCGGGCTTTGCAATAGCGGGCCTTTTGGTGTGCGTGTATGTGGCGCTGGTGGCGTTTGCGTCGCGCTATCCGGATTTGGAGCGCGATGATCCGTCGCAGGCGGTGGTGGTGCCCAAGCTGGCCGAAACGGTGAAAACCGGATTGCATTATTTATTGCCCGTGGTGGTGCTGGTATGGTGCCTGATGGTGGAGCGTTTGTCGCCGGGTTTATCGGCCTTTTGGGCTACAGCAGTAATGATGGGTATTTTGGTGACGCAGCGTGCATTGTTATTGCTGTTTCGGGGTAGTCAGCAAGTGGGGCTGGCCTTGATGCAAGGTGTGATGGATTTGCGCGACGGGCTGATTACCGGTGCGCGCAACATGATCGGTATCGGGGTGGCGACGGCGGCGGCGGGGATTATTGTTGGTACTGTATCGCTCACGGGTATTGGCCAGATAATGACGGAGATTGTTGAGGTGTTGTCCGGTGGATCATTGGTGTTGATGCTGGTGTTTACGGCGCTCATCAGTCTGATTTTGGGCATGGGGCTGCCTACCACCGCCAATTATATTGTGGTGTCGAGCATTATGGTGGGGGTGGTGCAAGAGCTAGGGGTGCAGCATGGCCTGATTGTGCCGGCTATCGCGATTCATTTATTCGTCTTTTATTTTGGTATTATGGCCGACATTACGCCGCCGGTGGGGCTGGCATCATTCGCGGCGGCGGCGATATCGAAAGGTGATCCGATAACTACTGGCTTGCAGGCGTTTATTTATAGTCTGCGCACGGCGGTACTACCGTTTTTCTTTATATTTAATACCAGCCTTTTATTAATTGATGTGAATGGGCCGGTGAATATCGCGATTCAGTTTGCCATTGCAATGGTGGCTATTTTACTGCTCTCAGCGGCGCTGCAGGGGTATTTTATTGCACGTAGCAGCAAATTTGAGTCGCTACTATTACTACTCGTTGCAACCGTATTATTTATTCCCAATGTGGTGATGGATGCGATGGCACCTGCTGCCGTGATCGAAGAAGGCAGTGCCTTTGAGCAAATCATCGAAAACAGAGCCGAAGGCGAGGTGGTGAAATTTTATATTAGCGGCAAAAATATTATGGGTGATGTGAAAGAGCGCTATGTAGAAATGCCAGTGGGCGCGGGCGATAGCGCGGCAGAAAAACTAAAATCTGTAGGGCTTACTGTAATGAGGGATGGCGAGCGGCTGCTGATAGATAATATTGGCTTTAACAGCGTGGCGGACAAAGCGGGCTTAGCATTTGATTATGAGATTGTGCATGTGCTGAAACCGCAGCCGCAGCCCGATCCGCGCTTGCTGATCATTCCCTCTTTGCTTATAGTGGGAATGGTGGCATTGGCGCAGCGTTACCGTGTGCGCAGAGCGTGAGGAGGAATGCATGTATAAACATATTTTATTTCCGGTTGATCTGAGCGAAGGCAAGCAATTTGCCCTACCGGTGGCCATTGAATATGCCAAAGTATTTGGTGCGCAGTTGCATATATTAACCGTGGTGCCTGATTTTGGGATGAGCATAATCGCACAATATTTCCCCGGCCATAACGAAGAAAAACTGATGGCCGCAACCAATCAGGCGCTGCATGAATTTACGGAAAAACACATTCCCAAAGATATTCCGCTGCAACATATTGTGGGGCAGGGCACAGTGTATGAGGTGATCATCGACACCTCGCAGCGTATTAATTCGGATTTGATTATTATGGGTGCGCATCGGCCCGATTTAAAAGATTATCTGCTTGGGCCGAATGCGGCACGGGTGGTGCGTCACTCCGATCGCACGGTGCTAGTGGTGCGCGGCTAGTAAGCGCGCGATACGCAAAAATCCACGGTTTCTTCTAATACGGATTTGATCGGGCTGGCAGGGAACTGGCGCAGGCATTGATGTGCTTTTTCGGCAAAGGCTTCAGCGCGATCGAGCGTGTGGCGGATGGTGTCGTATCGTGCGATGAGCGCGAGTGCCTGATCGAGGTCTCCATCTTGCTGATCTAGCTCGGATAGGGTGCGCTCTAAAAATGCCTTCTCCTCGGCATTGGCGGCCTGATAAGCGAGGATGACGGGCAAGGTCATTTTGCCTTCACGGAAATCATCACCGACGGTTTTGCCGAGGGTTTGTTGCTGCGCGCTGTAATCGAGTGCGTCATCGACGAGTTGGAAGGCGATGCCAAGATTGAGTCCGAAATCATACAGCAGCTGCTGTTTATCGGGCTGGTTGCTGACCACGGCGCCTAATTCGCAGGCGGCGGCGAAGAGCGCGGCGGTTTTGGAGCATACGACTTCGAGATAGGTGGCCTCGGAAGTGCTGGGGTCATTGGTGGTCATGAGCTGCTGCACTTCGCCTTGCGAAATGGTGGCGGATGCGTCGGATAAAATTTTCAGCACGTCAAGCGAGCCATCGGCCACCATAAGCTGGAAGGCGCGGCTAAAGAGAAAATCACCCACCAGCACGCTGGATTTGTTGCCCCAGATGTCGTTGGCGGTGGCGAGGCCACGGCGCAGCTTGCTTTCATCGACCACATCGTCATGCAGCAAGGTGGCGGTATGGATAAATTCAACGCAGGCGGCCAAATAAATGTGACGCGAGCCTTCATAGCCGCACAATCTGGCGCAGGCAAGGGTGAGAGCGGGGCGCAGGCGCTTACCGCCGGAGCGGATGACATGCGCAGCGAGGTCAGAAATCAGGGTGACGTCGTTATTTTTGGCCTTCTCCAGTATCACCTGATTGACTTGCAACAGATCATCGGCGATGAGGCGCTGCAATGCATCGAGCGTGGGGGATGCATGGGGCGCATCAGGCGTGGGGGTAATGGTCATAATGGCGCTGTTTTATCGGGTTTATGGGGGGCTGTAAACAGGGTTTTATGCGATGATCGAATGGTTATCATCATGGCCGCCGTTATATCGCGTTTCGGCAAGGGGCATGATGAAGCGCGCAGGGTCGGGCTGGAAGCGCAGCGAGCCGGTATAGCCGGTGGCTTCGGCAGCTGAGGTAAAAAGCTGCATGATGTCGTTTTGCATCGTATCGGGCAGCGGGTGCTCGCTGCGCAATACCAGATCAAACAGCGTTTGTCCGCCTGCCTTTCGCACCAGACCATCGAGCTGGATTTCGCCCATTTCCGTCATGCTCAGCTCGACCAGAAAACGCGTGCCAGCCTTCTCTTTTGACTTTGAATCCGATTCGTCCTGACGCAAGAATAACCGTGCCTGATGCAGCTCATCTTCATGCATTAGTGGAAAAGGCAGCATTTGCCATGGCTGATCAGGCTGATCGCGTAGCACGGCACGAATCCCGCTGAAATCGCCCATCAGGCGGTTTAACAGGGCGGGGGATTTTTCCTCTAATGTGGCGGTGGCGCGTGCACCCAGCCAATTGCGAGCATTCCCTGCGCTCAGGGCCGACATGAAAAATAAGACCCCATTGACCAAGCTAGATTTGGTATTGGGTACGCGGTTGGAAAATTCTCGCGCAATGGCGGGGTCGGCTTGTGCGAGCAGTTGATAGGCTTCATCGAGTGCGGCCCAATCATGCGCCAGTGTGGAGAAGGTCACCATGGCTTGCGACACAGGCGAGGGCGGGGGCAGGTTGGCCTGACCGGCGGGTGTATTGGGTATGACAAGTTGTAATTGCAGCACGCTGTGCAGCGGTGGTGGCGATGCGGTGAAGAGCTTGACCGTTCCGATGGGTGTACGCACGATGGTTTCGCCGCTGGGCTCGATACCGATGACGCGCGCGGTGATGGTGCCCGGTGCGGCAGCGCTGATTTGTGGTGCAGCGGCAGGCTGAGCGGGTGAGGTGTTTATGGGTTGGGAAGCCAGTGGTTGCGTAAACGGGGCGGCGGGCGTTGTTATGGATGACGGAGCGCTGCCCGCAGGCATGGTAGCGGCTGGTGTTGGCGTTGCGGATGCGTTGGGTGCTGTAAACGGCATGCCAGCACTAAGCGCGGGGGCGAGGGATGGTGTGGGTGCGGGGGTGCTAGTGGTTGCGCCGCCCATTAGGGTAGCGGTTGAGCTTGCGGCTTGGTGCATTTGTTGTGCGATGGTGTGAGCAACGGAGGTTTGTGGCTGCACTGGGTTTGTCGTTATGGTTGCTGTGGCGCTTGCAGGTGCGGCTGTCGTTTGCGGAGCTGTGATGGTTGCTGGGGGTGCTGAGGCAGGTGCGGTAGTGGGCTTCGCAACGAGAGGCGCGGGCGTACCGGATAATTTATTGTAGAGCTGGTAGAGCATTTGGGTGGGTTGCCCCAGCTTGGAGGCCACAGGTGGCGGGGTGGCGGCGGCTGGCAGTGTGGCGTTGATAGTGGGAGCATTGGGTGCGGCGGGCAAGGGCGTGGTTACCATTGCGGGGCGCGCGACGGTTGCTTGCGGAGTCAGCGGCGGGGCTTTGCCGCTTAATTCGCTGGCGATGACGCGGAATTCCAGTGCGGCACCTTTTTCCAGCAGATACATGGCAGCGGGCGGCAGTTTTAAAATAGAGGCCATTGTGTGCTGCATGGCAGGGTTGCTGCTGCTGGCAGCGGGTTTGAGGAGCATGGCTTCGAGCCGGATCATATCGCGCATGATTTTTTGCTCGGCGAGCAGCTGTGTTTTGTCGAGGATTTTGTCTTCCACGGGTTTGCCCGTCATCATCGAAGATTGTAATACACGGTCTTGCGCATTGGTTTGTGCGTCACGCTCCTGCCGTTGCTGAATCTGCTGAATGGATTCGCCGTTTACCGACATAATGCGTGCGCGGTTTTGATTAGATTGATGCTCGACGCGGATGACCACTTCGCTGCCGGTTTTTAAAAAGACATTGCTTTTGACCAGCACATCGCCTTGCGGGGTGCGCAGGATGGGGTTGTTGTCGCGGTCGCGGTTAATCACGAAGCCTTTGATCAGGCTGCCGGTGCTTAAATTCGCGATTTCCGGCGGCACGTTGCCGGTATTTTGAGCAGTAGAGCCGGTGGTAACCGATTGAATGCGGGCACTGCCGAATAAGGCGGAGAGGGCGGCATCACTCATTGCTCATCCTCCCCTGCATGGTCACTCGTCGTGTTTGAGAAGTTTGATCGAAATCGCAGCTGCATCGGATGCGGCAGTGGTGTGCGGCGCTTTTGTAATGAGCGATTGCTGCGAGCGAATCGAATCCTTTACCTTATTGTCTTTGCGAATAATGCCCAGACAAGGCGGTGTGATATTGAGGAAATTGGTGCAGGCACGGGTGAGTGCCGCGTAGGTTTTTTCCCCTTCTTTTTGCGATGCCGCTGAATTGACCACGATATGCACATCGGGCATGTGCGGCTTGGTCACGCAAAGTTTGATGAAGGCGTATGCATCGGTGAGCGAGGTCGGCTCGTCATTAATAACGACGACGCATTTGGACGCGAGCGAGGTGAGGTATTGCACATTCTGTTCAATACCGGCGCCCAGATCGATGATGACATAATCATAATTGCCGGCAAGGTTAACCAGCGCATCGCCCACCGCTTTGAGGCGTTCTTGTGGGATGGCGGACAGGCTGGTGGAGCCGGAGCGTCCGGCAAGAATATCAAAATTGCCTGCATCATAGCGGGTGATCGCATCGGCCATGGTCGACTGGCCCGAGAATACGCTGCTCAAATCGCGTTTGGGGGTGAGGCCCAATTGCACATCGACATTGGCGAGCCCGATATCGCCATCGAAGAGCAGCACACGGCGGCCCGAGCGCGCGAAAATATGGCTCAGCGTGATGGCAAACCATGTTTTACCCACGCCGCCTTTTCCTGAGGCGATGGCAATAATATTTTCTGCCTTTGCGGCTTTTTGCGTAACGGGTTGTGTTGCAGTATCGGTCATTTTTTTATCCTTAATGTTCTTAGGCTGCGGTTCGTTCTCTTTGGTAATGGGTGAGCAAATGTGATAACACATCGGCATCCATTGGTTTTAATTCGCCCATCACTTTGGATGAGCTGGTGACATGACTGAAGGCGTAATCCCCCGCTTTGGATGCGGCCAATATGCTGCCAAAGCGGCGGGCGCAATCGGTGCGGCTGATAAGGACACGCTCAATATCAAGGAAGGAAAAGACGCTGGCGATTTCCTCCGCCTCTCCGGCATCGACACCGGCGGAACATACCAGCACGGGTTCGATATCATTGAGGCTGGCATATTCGCCTAGCTCCTTCAATTCATGGAAATCATAGGGGTTACAACCGGCGCTGTCGATAATAACCCGTATATGTGAGTCAAGATCGCGTAACATGGCGCGTAATTCGTTGCGGCTGGCGGCGACTTCGAAATCAACCCCCAAGATGCGGGTGAAGGCTGAGAGCTGCTCAGCACCGGCGGCGCGCTTACTATCGGTGGATATCACCATGACATTGCGGTTATCAACGACCATTTTCGCGGCCATTTTGGCGGCGGTGATGGTTTTGCCCATACCGGGCGGGCCGACCAGCATGATGCGGAACCCATCGCGCCCGAGAGGCAACGGTTCAAAACGAAAGGCGCGGCTGATAATTTGCGTCAGGCTCGATTCGAGATCGCTCAGCGTACCATTTTCTGGCAAGCTGAGCTGCTGTGCGACCTGCAGTAATTTTTTGATTTGGTGGGGTGGGGTGGCATGGTATTGCAGCGTATCCTCGATGCGGCGCATTAGCGGGCTGCTATGCTGCGACGGGGCAGCAGCAGGCGCGTGCGTTTGATTGAAATAATTGGTATCGGGGCGCGGGTCACTATCAAATATCTGGATATCTTCGCGGTCGAGCGCGAAGGTCACGATCAGGCCGCCATCATCCGATTTGTCGGAGGATAGGATAACCGCGTCGTCACCCATTTCCTCGCGGGCGAGCTTCATGGCTTCCTGCATTGTTCTGGCGCTGAAGCTACGCATCATCATGGCCTAATCCCCCTATATCTGTCCGAGCGTTTTGATACGCGCGCGGGGGTGGATTTCATTTTGCGACATCACAGTTGTAGCCGCACGGAAACGCTCGACAATAGAGCGCACATAGGGACGGATGGTGGGGCTGGTCAGCAGCACCGGCATATCGCCCTGCATCGCGAACTGATCGAGGCGGTTGCGCACCACGGTGATAAATTCCTGAATTTTGCTGGGTGCCATGGAAAGCGATTTTTCTTCGCCTTCGCCATAGAGTGATTCGACGAAGGTTTGCTCCCATTGCGGCGAGAGGGCCAGAATCGGGATATAGCCTTCTTCGTTGGTGCAGGCATAGCTGATCTGGCGGGCGAGGCGCATGCGCACATGCTCGGTGATGAGCGTAACATTTTGCGTGATGCGCGAGGCTTCGGAGACCGCTTCCATGATGGTAGGCAGATCACGGATGGAGACCACTTCCTCGAGCAGATTTTGCAAAATACGCTGGACACCGCTGACGGTGATTTGCCCCGGGATGGTTTCGGAGATGAGTTTTTGCTCTTCCTTGCCCAAATCATCCAGCAGTTTTTGCGTTTCGCTGTAAGACAGCAATTCGGCCATGTTTTCTTTCACTACTTCGGTGATGTGGGTAGTGATAACGGTTGGCGGATCGACCACGGTATAATTTTTAAACAGCGCTTCCTCGCGGTGGTTTTCGCTTACCCACATGGCGGGCAGCCCGAAGGTGGGTTCGGTGGTTTCTTCGCCCGGTAGGCTGATGCGCCCGCCGCCCGGGTCCATCACCAGCAGCATATCGGGGCGAATATCGCCGCGTGCGCATTCGATTTCCTTGACCTTCACCACATAGGAGTTGGCGGGCAACTGCATGTTATCCTGAATGCGCACCGGCGGGATGACAAAGCCCAACTCGCGTGCCATTTGCTTGCGCAGCGCTTTAATTTGCTCGGTGAGGCGATGGCCTTTTTGATAGTTGATAAGTGGCAGCAGGCCATAGCCCAACTCGAGGCGCAGGCTGTCGATATGCAGCGAATCGCCCACCTGTTCATCGACGGGGGTGGCGCCGTCGGGTCCGACCAGCTGTCCGGCGCTGGCCCCCGCACCTTTGGCACCCAGCAGCGCATCGTCGATGTCGCGCGGGTTGCGGTATACATACCATGAAATATAGCCCACAATTAGGGCCAACGCGATAAAGGGCGTGGCGGGAATCCCCGGCATGAAAGCCACCATCACCAGCAAAAAGCTGGTGACACCCAACGGTGCAGGGAAACGGCTGAGCTGACCCAACACCGCCTTATCGGCGGAGCCTGATTCACCGGCTTTGGTGACGAGCAAACCAGCACCGGTTGAGACGATCAGAGCAGGAATTTGTGATACTAAGCCATCGCCAATGGTCAACATGGTATAGGTTGTAACGGCTTGACCAAAAGTCAGATCATTCAGCGCGATACCGATCACCATACCGGCGATAAAGTTGATGAAGGTGATGAGTAGCCCTGCCACGGCGTCACCGCGCACGAATTTGCTCGCACCATCCATGGCACCGAAGAAGGTGCTTTCATCTTCCAGCTCTTTACGGCGTGCTTTTGCCTGATTTTCGTCGATTAGTCCGGCAGATAAATCGGCATCGATGGCCATTTGTTTGCCAGGCATCGCGTCTAAGCTGAAGCGTGCCGATACTTCAGCGATACGGCCAGAACCTTTGGTGATTACAACAAAATTGATGATAGTCAGAATGGCGAAAATGATCGCCCCGATGAGTACCGAGCCGCCCATAACAAAGCCGCCGAAGGCTTCGATGACTTTACCGGCGGCATCCGGCCCTTCATGGCCATGGCCTAAAATCAGGCGGGTGGAGGCGATATTAAGCGATAGCCGCAGCATCGTGGAGATCAGCAAAATAGTAGGGAAGGAGTTGAGTGACAGGGGTTTGTCAATAAACAGTACGGTCATCAGAATTAGCACCGACAGGGTGATCGAGATACCCAGCAGTAAATCGAGCATGGCGGGCGGCACGGGCAGCAGCAGCACCACCAAAATCCCGACAATGCCGAGTGCGAACATAATATCGCTACGGCGTGCGGCAATGCCTGCACCGGCACGAATGGTGGGGACATTAAACCCACGTTTTGTGGCTTCGTTAGCGGCCATATTGTTCCCTAGCCATTTGCGGCGTGTTGATTATCGTCTGAATATTGTTTTAGTTTATTGCGCAAGGTGCGAATGGATATACCAAGAATATTAGCGGCGTGTGTACGGTTTCCTAAGCAATAATCGAGCGTATCGAGGATCAGTTCTTTTTCGACGCTGGCGACGCTGCGGCCTACCATGTCATTACGTTTGGGTGAATTGGGGGCTGCAGTCGCAGGCGCGGCGGCGGGTTGTGCTAACGGGGCACGTGTTGAGCCGGTGGGTAGTAAAATCGCGGGTTCGTCGATTTGGTTGCCTTGTGCCATTAATACGGCGCGGTGCATGATGTTTTCCAGCTCGCGCACATTGCCCGGCCATTGATGGGTTTTGAGTTTTGCCAGCGCTTCCGGTGTCAGTTTTCGATTAGGCAGGCCATTGGCTTTAGAATATTTTTCGATAAAATAAGCAGATAGCGGTTCAATGTCGCCAAGGCGGTCAGTCAATTTAGGCAATTGCAAATTGATAACATTCAGACGGAAATATAAATCTTCGCGGAAATGGCCTTTTTGTACTTCGGCTTCCAGATCGCGGTTGGAGGTGGCAAGAATACGGATATTCACTTTGACCGGTTTGTTGCTGCCGATGCGTACGATTTCGCGCTCTTGTAAGGCGCGCAATAATTTGGATTGCAAATGGAGGTCCATTTCGCTGATTTCGTCGAGCA
>DITS01000044.1 GCA_002422205.1 Alphaproteobacteria bacterium UBA6178 | reverse complement strand
CCACGCTGACCGAAAAGCTGCTGCTATGCAGCGGCGCCATTCATATTGCGGGCGAGGTCAAAGCGCGCGGTGCTGCCCGCCATGCCCGCTCCGACTGGATGGAGATGGAGCGCTCACGTGGGATTTCGATTACGTCCTCGGTGATGACCTTTGAGCATCGAGGCGTCACCTTCAACCTGCTCGATACGCCCGNNGACTGGATGGAGATCGAGCGCCAGCGCGGCATCTCGATCACCTCGTCGGTGATGACCTTCGAGCATGAGGGGCTGACCTTCAACCTGCTCGATACGCCCGGTCACCAAGATTTCAGCGAAGACACCTACCGCACGCTGACTGCGGTCGATTCCGCCATCATGGTGCTCGACGCGGCCAAAGGTATCGAGGCGCAAACGCGCAAATTATTCGAAGTCTGCCGCCTGCGCGACATTCCGATTATCACTTTCATCAATAAAATGGACCGCGAGGCACGCGACCCGTTCGAGCTGTTAGAAGAAATCGAAAAAACCCTCGCGCTGGATGTCTGCCCGATGAACTGGCCGGTGGGGATGGGTTCCGAATTTCGCGGCTGTTTCCAGCCCGCCGATAACATCTTTCTGCCCTACTCCCCGCATCACGATGTATCTCCGGCACCCTTCGCCGTGAGCGGCGCAGCGGATGCAGCGATTGGCGCGTTGATGCCCGCCGCACAGCATCAGCAACTGATCGAAGAAACCGAACTGCTCTCGATGGCAGGCAAGGCATTTGATTTGCAAAGCTACCGCGAAGGGCATTTGAGTCCGGTCTATTTCGGCAGCGCCCTCAAACAATTTGGTGTGCCGTCTTTGTTGCAGGGGCTGTATGATTACGCCCCCACCCCGCGCGCGCAAACCGCTAACACACGCACCGTCATGCCGGATGAAAAAGCGCTGACCGGCTTCGTGTTTAAAATTCAGGCCAATATGGACAAAAATCACCGCGACCGCGTGGCTTTCGTGCGCCTTTGTTCCGGCACTTTCACCCGTGGCATGAAGCTGCGCCATTCGCGCAGCGGCAAGCAAATGGCAGTCCAGAATCCGGTGATGTTTTTAGCGCAGGAACGCTCGCTCACCGAAGAAGCCTTCGCCGGTGATATTCTCGGCATTCCCAATCATGGCTCGTTGCGTATCGGCGATACGCTTACCGAGGGCGAGGATTTGCAGTTTCAGGGCATTCCCAGCTTTGCGCCGGAAATCATCATGCGCGTGCGGCTCGATGATCCGATGCGCGCCAAACACATGCGCAAAGCGCTCGAAGACCTTGCCGAAGAAGGCGTGTCGCAATTATTCAAACCGCGCTTGGGTGCCAACTGGCTGGTGGGCGTGGTGGGGCAATTGCAGCTCGAAGTGCTCGCCTCACGCATCGAGGCCGAATATAACAGCAAAGCCGGATTCGAGCCCGCACCGTACAATACCGCACGCTGGATCAGTAGTGACAATAGCATCAAACTCGCTGATTTTATGGAACGCAACCGCATGCAAATGGCGGATGATCAGGATGGCCGCCCCGTCTATTTAGCCCGCAATGAGTGGGATTTGCGTACCACCGAGAGCGAATGGCCCGATCTCACCTTCCATAAAACCCGTGAGCAGAGTGTGTAGTTGTGACGTTCGTTCCCGCTCCGGCCTACTGGCCTACGCGATGAACCTAAGCGCTTCGCGCACTAAAGGCTCGGTCTACTGACCTCGACTCCTAAGCCACCGTCATTCCTGCGAAAGCAGGAATCTTATCTTACTACCTTAAAGTGGATCCCCGGGCTCGGCTGCGCCGCCCCGAGGATGACGGTAACCTGTGAGAGAAATTGTCACCCCGTGCTTGTCACGGGGTCTGGCCTTCCTTCCCTGTCATACTGGCGCTCAACGCCAGTATCTCTCTCCGCCTCACGAGATCCTGCGCTCTTGCTTCGCAAGCCGCAGGAGACGGGTTTCAATCCACCTCATTCATCCATCAGATGCTTCGACAGCCAGCCGCGAATATCGTCATTGACCACCTTAAAACTTGAGGGCCGCTTTTCTTCGAGCGCCTGACGCAGCGACTGTGCACTGGCAGCGATGCCCTCAATCTTGCCTTGCGCATCGGAAGACTTACTATGCTGTGCGCGCAGATCATTCAGCCCTTTATCAGTCTGATCCAGCGTGGCTTTGCTCGCTTTAAAATGGCCGTGCGTAAATAGCAGCTGCGCTGCGTCGAGCGTATAGCGGGTGCGGTTAATCGGCGGGCCTTCATAGGCGCGTGGCGATAGCTGTGCATAAATCGCATCCACCTGACGGCTGAGCGCGAAGAACAAACTCACCGCATTGCTCGATGCGGGGCTGGTCATCGAGCGTTCCATCTCCGCCGTGGCTTTCCGCACCATGTCCGCATTCACCTTATGACGCAGCGTAATCAGGCGGAAGCTTTGCACTTCGATATGCGAGTCTTTCAATTGTGGCAATAGCGCATTAAGCTTCGCGAAACGGTCCTCGCCTTTGTTTAAGGGCACTAATAATTTTTGCTCGGTGCCGCGATAGCGAAACATCAGTTCACCCAGCACAGCAGATCGGTCATCGGCCTGTTTGTTCCATGCATCGGCTTGTTTGGCGACGCCCTCTACCGCCGCGCGCGCTTTGCGCATGTCGGGCTTGGCGGCGTACAGCTTGATTTCATAGGTGTTCACCAGCGCGTCAAAGCGGCTTTCTTCGATAGTGGGCAAGGGGGTAGGCTCGGTTATTT
The DNA here is from genome assembly GCA_002422205.1 of Alphaproteobacteria bacterium UBA6178. Lineage (GTDB taxonomy): Bacteria > Pseudomonadota > Alphaproteobacteria > Rickettsiales > UBA3002 > UBA6178. Next base: position 48,431 of record DITS01000044.1, on the reverse strand, counting down.
TGGCCGTCTCCGGCGGGCGCGGTTTATCCTGTGGCAGCGGAATAGCGACGGAATCCGGCTCGCTACTACAAGCCGCCAATCCCAGTGCGAGCGTCATGATGATAATCCGTAAACGCATACGCCCCACTCCCATTATTGTGATACTTATATCTTTTTTTATTTAAGCAAAAACGATATCAATTTTCTATAAGGATTGGATTAAAAATGCTCGCGCGCGAAGGCGATTTTTTGTTCCATTCCCTGCAAGGATGACAGATGTTGCCCGACCAGTTTCAGTCGTGCTTTCAGGCCGGATTGATTGGCGATCTGGATGGAAATACCAGGGCGTGCATTGGCTTCCAGCAGCATCGGCCCCAGCTCTTTGTCGATCACGATATCGACGCCGATATAGCCCAGTCCCATGCTGGCTTCGAAGCGCGCGCCCATTTGCAAAATCGCATCCCAATGCGGAATAATCAAATCGCGCAGCAGCCCGCCCGTGTCGGGGTGTTTGGTCACCGGATGATTGTGCTGCACCGCATGGGTGGTGCGACCGGTTTTGATTTCGATACCCACCCCGATACCACCGGTATGCAGATTGGCTTTGCCGTCTGATTTTTTGGTGGGCAGGCGCAGCATCGCCATCACCGGCACGCCATGATACACAATCAGGCGGATATCGGGTACACCCTGATAGGTAATCGCATCGAAAAAGGGATCGGTCTTGACGCGGTATTGAATGATCGCCTGATCGGTCACCCCTCCCAGCGCGTATAAGCCGCTCAATGTCTGGCTGACATGATACTGAATATCGGCGAGGCTGTACCCTTTGCCGCTGCCTTTGAGATAGCTTTTGCTGCCATCCTCAAGCGTCACCACATCGGTGATCACCATAATCCCGCCGCCGCCGCTACCATGCGCGGGTTTAATCACAAAATCGCTTTTGCCTTCGATCATGCGCGGCAGATATTTTACCTGCTGCTGATATTCGATCACGCCATAAATTTCGGGCGACTGAATGCCCATGCCATCGGCCCATGATTTGGTTTGCACCTTGTCATCGACCAGCGGGTAAAATTTGCGGCGGTTATTGGCAAGAATATAATCGAGGTTACGCGCATTGATGCCGAGTACACCCTGCTTGTTCAATTGCAGATTCGGCTTTTCCACCGGCCTACTCCACTTTATTTTTCATCGCGCGGAAGCGCAGATACTCGAATAATTTATAGCCGTTATAGCGCCCGAGCATAATGTTGAGCGCCACAATCACCATCAGCAATTCGGGGAATGTCACAATCAGATGCGCCAGATGATCATGGCTCATAAACAGATAGGCGAGTATCGCCACAATCAGGCTGCCCAGCCCCATCATAAAGGCTTCGCGCGGGCCGTATTCTTCCCATACAATCGACATGCGCTCGATAATCATGGCCAGAATCACAATGGGGAAAAGCGACATCGACAAACCGGCGCTGATACCCATTTTGAAAGTAGCGATGCTGAGCAGGAAAATAATCAGCACCACAATCGTCAGCACCGCCGACAGGCGCGGCACCATCAGCAGGCGAATCTGGTTGAGCAGGCCACGGAAAAACATCCCGATTGCGAGAATGGTGATGAATAGTACAATCCCCCATACCAGCTGCGTTTCGCGGAAGGCCACCGCTACCAGCACCGGCATAAAAGTGCCGAAGGTTTTGATGCCGATCACCTGACGCAAAAACGCAATTACCAGCGCGCCCACCGGAATCATCAGCAGCATGGAAAAGACCAGCTGCAAATCAATCGGCAGGCTGTAGACTGACCAGTCATAAAAGAATTTCGACACATCATCGCCGCTCCAGATCGCCTCGGTCAACACCGATTCGAGGTGGCGCTTGACGGATACCGTCAGCGTTGCGCGCGTGCCGCCTACGAGCTCATAGGGTGCGCGGTCCCCGCTCCACCACGGCACATACTTTGCTTGCGGATCGTTATCCGGATCATCAATGCGCTGCCAGCTTTTATCCTGATACATTTCAATCCACGCCACCAGCGGCGCGTTGCGCTTACCATCTTCAAGCTGTACGCCATGCATGATACGCGCAGGCACATCAGCATAATTGAGAATATACACCGCCATCGCCTGATCGGATTTAAGCTTAGGGTTTTCCTGACGAATGCTTTGCACGCGGCTGTCCACGGGGCGTTTGGCAATCAACTGCACCAGCTCTTCGGCGAAGGTTTCATTATCGGCGGAGCGCGCGCGCACATCTTCGATCAGCGATGCCATGGCCAGAAAGGCGGGGTCATTTTGCATGCGCTCAGAAAATTCATTGCTGCCATACAGCGGCGATACGGGCTTGGGTTTTACATCGACGCTGTGTGCCGCCGCGTCGGATTGATAAATCACGCCGCGATAGAAAATCAGCTCGCGGCCACTGGCGGAGCGTTTCGACCAGCGTGCAATGCGGTTGCCGCTGACCTCCGATGTGGTCGTGTTAAAGCCAAAACCTTTGCTGACGAAATTTTCGTCCACAATCGAATAGTCACGGGTAAAGCGCGGCAAATACATTTGCACCTTCACCGGTTTGCGCTGCGTATTAAATCCCAGCCGCGCTTCAATATGCCAGCTTTCGCTGGTGACATTCGGCTCCAGCGGAAATTGCAGCACGAAGGCCTTATAAGCAAAAATCCCGCCGCCTGCGAGTGCAAACATGGCAGCGATTAACCATACGGTTAGTTTTTGCATCGGTTATTCCTTGCAGCCGGGCTTGGTGGTGTAACGGCGGCCCGCATCAATCACAATGCGGTCCTGCAGCATGCTGCGCCCTACCAATATGGGGTAGATGAAATTACCGCGCGAAGCCAGATTCACCTCGCCATTAATTTTGTGCTCGCCCAGACAGAATGTCATCATGATGACGGGACGGCGGATAAAGCCATCGCCTTTTTTCTTGATGCGTACCCAGCGCACAATTTCACGCTCCAGCGTTTCGGCGGTGCCGTCTTCTTCATCCAGCACAATGCGGAACAGCACATATTCTTTTTTGTCGCGTTTGAAGGTTTTGATGATATCGGCATTGATCGACGAGGTTTTAGCGCCCGAATCCAGCTTGGCCCGGCTGGTCACGCCCAGCGCCGGTAAATAGGCACGCTCCACCCAGCCCATGTGGATGGGCTCGGGCTTTTTCGGTTTACTCGGTTTACTGGGTTTTTTCGCCACCGGCTTCTGCTCCGCTTCGGCGGCAACTTCAGGCAGCGGGGTCACCGGCTGGACAATTTCTACCGCCGGAGAGGTCTGTGCGTTTGCTTTCTGGCTGTCGAGTTCTTGTTTGATGCATGCACCCAGCAAGCTTAAGCTTGCCAGCACGATCACGCCCGTCATTATTTGCTTCATGTCTATTCCGATGTATCTTGATTTTTTTATTTAGCGCTTATTGCCTTACGCCCGCATTGGTAAATTCCACCTGCCAATTAATCAAGTGATATTTCGAATAAGGGGATTAACCTTTTAAGCCAATTTTTCCCTGAAATTGTCCTTATACATGGCCAGCGCGACGAAGGAGAACACGCCCGCCCCCAGCATCAGGTACATAATGGAGGTTTTATCCCCCGTCTCGCGTATCAATAATTCCGCAATGGTGGGGGTGAAGCCACCCACAATCGCACAGAAATTATACGATAGCGACATGCCGGTATAGCGGATACGGGTGGGAAACAGCTCCACCAGCAGGGCCGGAATCGGGGCAAGATAGCTGCCCAGAATGAACGCCATTGCCGCCTGCGCCAGCAACACCTGCCAGTAAATGCCGCTTTGCATCATCATAAATGCCGGATAGGTCACCAGCATCATGGCCACAATCGTGACCATCAGCACCGGTCGGCGGCCATATTTATCGGCGGCCTGAGCCGAGAACCAGATCGGCAAAAACATCGCCACCATCGCCAGCGAGTTGATTTGCAACGCATCATCGGCGCTAAAGCCCAGATGTTTTTGCGTATAGCCAATCATGTAAATTGCCAGAATATAGAAGGGAATCGTCACAAACATGTAGAAGGCGAAGCCCTGAAACATTTTGCGCGGCTCTTTGGTGAAGGCCTCTTTCACGGGGCTTTGCGACAAGGTACCAGCTGCTTTGGCTTCGGTATAAACCGGGCTTTCATCGCCATGGTTACGAATCCAGAAACCGACAAAACCAATGCCCACGCCGACAAAGAAGGGCAAACGCCAGCCCCAGCTCATGAAACTGTCATGGTCCATGCTGCTAGCCGCCAGTGTCGATACCAGCGAGCCGACGAGGAAGCCGATCACCAGCGACAGCATGGTCACGCTGCCGGTACGCGCACGGGCTTTAGGGTCAGCATGCTCCACCACATAGGACATCGAACCGCTGAACGCCCCACCCAGCGACAGGCCCTGCAGAATACGGATGATCACCAGTAGTATCGGCGCGGCATAGCCGATCGCTTCATAGGTCGGCAGCAAGCCGATACAGCCGGTGGGGATCGCCATCAGAATCATCGAGGCGGTCAGCGCACGCTTGCGGCCATATTTATCCCCTAAACGGCCAAATAACACGGCACCCAGCGGGCGTGACACAAAGCCCGCAGCAAAAGTCAGATAGGTCAGAATCAGTGCAAAGGTCGGGTCAGCATCGGCCCCGAAGGTGAAAAACAACGTCGCAAATACCACCGACATGTGGCCATATAATGCATAATCATACCATTCCAGCCCGTTACCGAGCATGCCGGAAATCACCACCTTGCGGCGGGAGTGACGTATTTCTTGCGGTGTTTTGGGAGTGGTGGGCTCATTGGCCAGATTCGCAGTCGGGGCTGAAACGTTCATTCTTATGCTCCTGTTTTTATGTGCCGAGCGGCGACTATAATGGCATAAGGCAGAAAACCAAGTATTTTTGATGCTGCAGTGCAATAAAGCTTCGGCGCATCCATTCCCAGCCCTAAAAATAGCCCTCACAGGGCGTAAGCCAGCCGAAGCTCGCAGAGCGTAGGCTGGTGGAGGAGGCAGGATTTGAACCTGCGTAGGGAAAACCCGACAGATTTACAGTCTGTTGCCATTGACCGCTCGGCCACTCCTCCACATCCTGCTCGCGCAAGAAGTGCCTTCATACAGAGGGAATAGTTGTTTTTCAAGCGTGAATCGAATAATCAGGGCAAAAGCATTCACGCATGAGGGTTTTCATGGCAAAAGGCAAAGGGTTTTCGGGCAAGGCGGCACCGCGCGGGCGGTATTGGCTGTATGGCACGCATGCTGTGGAAGCGGCTTTAGCCAATCGCGAGCGGCGGATTCACCGCGCCGTGGCCACGCGTGGGCATGCGCCATCGGGCAGCAGCCAGCGTTTCGAAGAGGTGGATGGCAAGCTGCTGGAGAAATGGTTGCCCGCCGGTGCCGTCCATCAGGGCGTGGCGCTCGAAGTCGACCCGCTGGAGCCCACCCATCTCGATGAGGTCACGCATGGCAAGCGCCAGCTTTTGATGCTCGATCAGGTCACCGACCCGCATAATGTCGGCGCGATTTTGCGCTCGGCGGCGGCGTTTGGCGTCGCAGGCGTCATCGTGCCCAAAGACAATGCCCCCGCCGAGAGCGGGGCACTGGCCAAAGCCGCCTGCGGTGCGCTCGATATGGTGCCGCTGGTGGTGGTGACCAATTTGGCCCATTGCATGGATGAGTTGAAAAAAGCCGGTTACTGGATTGCCGGACTCGACGGCGAAGCCACACGCGATATCAGCGCCGCGCGCGAATATACGCCGCTGTGTCTGGTGATGGGGGCCGAAGGCAGGGGCCTGCGCCGCCTGAGCGCCGAGCGTTGCGATGTGCTGCTCAAAATCCCGATGGATGCGCGCATGGAAAGCCTGAATGTCAGCAACGCCGCCGCAATCGCGCTTTATGCGGCGTGCAGTGCTTAACACGGTTATTTAACTCGAGAATACTTAGCTCTACGAGCGAAAATCCTTGTTTCATTCTCCATCCCAAATTGGTTAGAAGAAAAATCATAGAGAATATTTAGGATTACAGCCTCATTTACCGTCACCTTGCTGCGCTTGCCTCACGGGATAGCCGTGATTCTCTGCCTATAGGCCACTTAGTGCCATGATGGGGCAGTTAATGGCAGGATCAGACACTTTATATTCCGCAGTCGCCTCAACGGTGGTGGTCACACAGAGTGCTGTACGATACATCAGGACTTTGCCATAGGCAGGGCGGCCATCATCCACTTTGGTGTCAATATTCCATGCTTCTTCCGCACGTACAAATGCACCGGACGGCGCATCACCTGCATTGGTCCTGCCGATAGTAAATATATTGCCATACGGTCCGTTAAACCATGACCCCGCCCCCGACTGAGCTGCCACATAGCGCAAGGCTACACCGGTATTGCTAGGTTTCATGCGCGGCACATTTTCACCGGGGATCGCATCACTAATACCACCCCCACCTGCTACGCCCGTATAATTACCCTCTACCAAACCGGCATTTGCCAAATGCTGCCAGGCGCGGAATGATTCATAAACAATCGCTGCTGCCGCATTGGTACCAATCTGGCCATCGCCATTACCATCGCATGTCTGGGTACCGGTGCCGGTATTGGTGGCAGGCGCGGCACATGTGCCGCCGGCTCCTGCTGTATTGGCATAGCCCCAGAATTTCCCTGCGGTTCGCATATCTCCCGGCAGCGCCATATATTTGTCACGGAATGTGTAGAGTGTGGTTTGCAGGCGCTGAATATCCGTCGATACGCTACGCAACTCTGCCGCGCGGATCAGTGATTGACCCGATAATATACCGCCGGTTAACAGCCCTAATATTACCAGTACGATACTCAGCTCTACCAGCGAAAACCCTTGTTTCATTATCCCCCCTAATCCATGATTTATTATATCACAGTGCATAGTAATGCATAGAAAATAAGCGCCCTCTGCCCTCTATGAGTGTCCTTTTTGTCTGTAGGTTTCTAGCGCTACTCACCGCCCCATGCCACCGCCACCCTCCGTGCCCGCAAAGCGGTTCCAGCGGTCTTTGGCATCGCGTTTTTTGCGGGTCAGGCGGTTACGGATTTCCTGTGTTTTGGCGCTCCACACCTGTTCATCCTTGTCTTTCTGTTCGCGGGTTTTCTCTACCGGCGCGGCCAGCGCTGCCGCTTCCTCATCCATGATCCGTGCATTTTCTGCCGCATGGATGCGCGCATGCTGAAACAGCATTTGCAGGCGCTTGTTACGCGCGAGCATCAGCTTTTTTTTGAGTGCCTTGCCATGCGGTTTATGATGCACTCAGTCCTCGCCGAGCGTGTCAAGATTCGTCACGGTTTTAGGCGCTTTGCGGCGGCGTAAATTCGCGCGCAGCGCCTCGTTTAACCGTTGCTTTTGCGTGGATTTCTGCGTTGGTTTTGAGGGCGGTTTATCATCCGCCGGTGTGTGCTTGCCTGAGTCTTTTGTCATACCGCTAATTGTAACCGTTTGATCTAGCATAGCATAAATCACCGCTTGCACTCAACAGGTCATTATGGCATACAGGCGCCCACTTGGCATAGATACGCCGCTGTAGCTCAGTGGTAGAGCACGTCATTGGTAATGACGGGGTCGGAAGTTCGATTCTTCTCAGCGGCACCATTTCTTTCAAGGGGTTAGCATCCGGTTGTGATACGCTGACACCTTCGCATTCCCAATTAAGATCACTATAAGATTGCTTTGGATATAATTCAATCGGCCATCTCATTGATTTGGCTGACAGTATCCCTATATCTCACTTGATCTTAATAGAGATGCAAAGGGTACGCATCTAACTCGCACTTGAACGCCCTACGCCCGAGGATTACAGCAATGAACACTACACTCAGAATTATCAGCGACATGGCACTCATCATAAACAATGATATTACAGCAGAATCGCATAGTAGGCTTTGGGATTTGTTTAGGTCCCTATCATCAGACCTAGAGTTTGACTCTCAAACAAGCCAGTCGGAGCATGATTCATTGGAACAGTTAGAGCGCTGGCTATCTCACGCATCAGCACAAATTAATCAAGGCAGGGAAAAGCCTCATTTCGGGTCGGCTCAAGTGGCTTTATCCGGCATTCAATCCTCCATTGAACGGCGGACGATCGGGGTAGATGGCTATCCCCTTCGATCATGAGTCGCGTGCGCCGTCTTCATGGCAATTAGAGACTATAAGACAGCAGCCAAAGCGCTTCTACGTCATATCAGCCGGATCGCTAACGTCTGTGCTTTACACAAACTGAAAATCCTGTGCCGTCAGACCGCTTACATCCGTCAACCAGATAATATGGTTATGGTTACTGCTAAGTGACACATAGAGAAGACCGCTACTGGTGCCGACATGGTTCATAATATTACCGCTGTTAAGATGAAGCCCGTTTATGTTCGATTCGATGCGAATGACATCCTCCCCCCGCACAAAGTCGAGAATGAAATCCTTGTCACTATTGCTTGAATAATGGAAAATATCGCGTCCGGCACCCCCCGTCAGCCTATCGTTGCCATCCTGGCCGTAAAGGATATCATCCCCATCGCCACCCCATATATTATCAATACCTACACCGCCATAAATGGTGTCATTGCCGCTACCTCCGAGCAAATAATCATCGCCGCCATTTCCCAGCACATAGTCATTGCCACTACCTGCATCAATGCTATCAGCCTGATCGAGCGGATGCGCAACAGCGCCACCGCCTGCTAAATAATCATCCCCATCGCCGCCATGAATGACTTCTGCACCAATCCCACCCCAGATGGTGTCGTTGCCTGCATCGCCATACAAGCGGTCATTGCCGCCATTACCATATAGCAAATCGTCTCCATCGCCACCATATATGGTGTCTGACTGATCATCGGGATCGGCGATTACATAGCCGCCGAACAATGTGTCATTGCCAGCGCCGCCTTCAATCATATCCGAGCCATGATTGCCACGAATATCATTCCCCTGCGCGTTGCCGATCAAATAATCGCGTCCGTCTGAGCTGCTGCTGCTTGCACCTTCCCAGCCAGTGGTGCCATCATAATAGCCTTTACCGCCATAGAGATATTGCAATGCCATGATATCGAGTGCCTTATAGGTGGTGAAATATTCATCGTTCGGGCCCAGATTATAGCTCAGGCGCGTATTGTCGCGGTGATCAAGGTCGCTTGGCAGTTTATGTGTCCCATCATGCGGGTGGCTCAGACCAAGCGCATGGCCCATTTCGTGCAACAACAGGTAGCTATTGGGTAGCTGAATTTGGTCGGCATCAATGACGACGCGCGAACGGAACACTCCATCATACCAGTAGCCGCCGCCATAGCCATAGGGGCCGCCATTGGCTATCAAGTTGCTTTTGTAAAAATAGAGATTTGCGTCAGCCGGATTGGAGGATTCGACAAAAGTAATGTTCACATGTTTGGATATATCTGCCATCATCTGACGTGTTGCGGCCTGTTCGCTGGCGGTAAAGGCTATCGCACCGCTGCGGTCATCGAATGCGCTGTAAATCTGTGTGTTGGTGAAGCTATAGGTAATGGTTACCGCCGTACCCGGCACATAAGCTGCCGCAGAGCCCGCGCCTATTAGCATGGCCTGAATGTAACTGTCCTGCCCATGCAATGCCTCGGTATACGTCAACGTACGCAATGTGCCGGAAGCAGTCTGTTCATGGTGATCTTCCGCTGCATGGTCGTGATCGTGATCGCGTGCGTGGGACATGAGAATCGCTCCTGAATATAGTGAGTAGATTTATTGATATATGGTTTGTTCAGGCTAAACCGGTAAAGTTAAAAATTCGTAAACGCAGCGCTGCTTTTCTTGTTTATAAATATGCATGTTTTTCATTCGGTTGATGAAAATGTTGCAAATAAATGACGATAATAGTAGCGGGCCACCCTTAAACTTACACCCCTTCACCGGCAGCTTTGTCCTTTAGCGATAATCTGCGGATAACCTTATTGTTTTAATTGTTTGTTAATATTTTAGGAGTATATTATCTATTAAGGGGGAAGTCGTTTAATTCATACGCATTATTGGGTTTATATGAAAACACATCGGTTGATACGCTCCTCATCCCGTAATTTGCTGCATAACAATGAGGGTGTTACTCTCATAGAGTTCGCCATCGTCATTCCCACCTTTTTGCTGCTGTTGATGTCAGCCATCGAATTGGGGCTGATTCATTATGCCAGTTCGACGGTGGATGTGTTGGGCAGTCAGGTTTCTCGCTATTCCAAAACCGGCTATGATTACAGCGGCGGGCAAACCTATAACTACGCCTCCGGCGAAGATTCGGCCTTCGATGGCCAAACCGGTGGAAATCATTTTACCATGGATGCCGACGGCAATGTGCAAATGCGTGGCCGCGAAGGCTTTATCCGTGAATGGCTCAAAGACAATGGTAATGCCATACTAGACCCCGAAAAACTCACGCTGGAAACGCGCATTTTTGAAGATATGTCGCAAGCCAAGTTTAATGGCGATGCCGACAAACCCTACAGCATGGGTGCGGGCGGTCAGGCTGTCGCCTATACCGTCAAGTATGAATGGGATATATTAACGCCCTTGCTAATGCCGTTTTTTGGTACTACGCATTACATTCAATCCACGGCGGTGAGCCAGAATGAATTATTTAACTGATATGGCGCATTCTTTGTTCAAGCGGATCGGCTCGTTGCAGGGTGGGCGCTCATTATGGGCGGCACAGTCGGGTACGGCGCTGATCGAATTTGCGGCAATGCTGCCGGTCTTTTTGCTGATTATTTTTGGCACCTATGAAATGCACCGTTATGTGTCGGCCAACCATAAGCTTGAAACCGCCGCGTTCCAATTGGTCGATATGGTGACCAATCAACGCAGCGTCACCAATGCCTCGCTGGACAGGCTGATGGAAAGCGCCGATCTGATGATCTCGCCCTTCTCTCCCACGGGGATGCGCATTATTATCACCTCCATCGTCAAACCGAATGATGCAGAGCCCGTTGCGGTGTGGCAGCGCGTGCGTCCTTCAGGTGCAACGGGCAGCCGAATCGCAACGGGTGCTGGCAGTCAGGCCGATATTCCGCTGGCGCTCGAAGATCGTGACCAGATTCTGGCAATTGAAATATTCTATCCATACAAAACCACCTTTGGTATCGGTATCGATGATGCATTTTTGGAGTCGGAAGATGTCTATAAACTGGCTTTAACCCGACCGCGTTACGGCACGCTGGTCGATGAACCGTAAATTTTAGGAGTTTTTATGTCCGCTCTCATTCGCTTGCTTGTTATTACTCTGATTTGTAGCGGCATTTTTTCGCTTCCTATGAAGGCCTCCGCTAATGAGGGCATCACAAAAGTAAATGCGTTTGAGCTGGCATTCAACATCCCCCGTGATCCGTTACCAGCCGTACCCAATCAGTGTGCGATTGAGACCTGCGACATGTTTAACATGAGTTGTCATTGCTGCTATCACTTTAAAATTAAATGCGACCCTATCGGGGGCGGCGGCTGCGCTAGCGGCGGTTATTGTGGTGAGGGTGAGGGTGAGGGTGAAGGCGAAGGTGAAGGCGANNGAAGGCGAAGGTGAGGGCGAAGGTGAGGGCGAAGGTGAGGGCGAAGGTGAGGGCGAAGGTGGCGGCGAAGGTGGTGAAGGTGGCGGTGAAGGTGGCGGTGAAGGTGGCGGCGATGGCACCTGATATCCATCCCATCAAGCGCTGAAAAGCAGCCTCGACATACATGATTGGAAACAATATGAAAAATTATTTGTCAGAATTATCACATACCTATCTACGTGGATTCACCCAAAAACAAGATGGCGCGGTGATATTGATTTTTGGGCTGGCACTTGCCTTGCTGATGACTTCAATCGGCGTGGGCATTGATATGGCACGCTATAATATTGCGCGCAGTAAAATGCAGCATGCGCTCGATCTGGCGATTTTATCAGCCGCCGCCGTTAAAGACGCGCAGGATATCGAATATGTCACCAATAATTTCTTTTTAGCGAATTACCCTGCCGATACCTATGGCACCCGCTTTACCACCGGTATGCCCAACGCGCCGGTTGAGATTACGTACAACCCGGATACAGGCATCATCACTGGTACTGTCGAGGGCAAGCTTTCTACCATCTTCGGTAAATTTGTCGGGCTGGAAGAACTCACCATCAACCGTTTTGCCGAAGTGGCCGAAGACGCAGGTAATACCGGGCATACCGAAATTGTATTGACGCTCGATATTTCAGCCTCCATGTGCAAGATTGGTACCATAGAAGATCCTTCTTGTCGGAAGTTACAGTCTATGAAGGCGGCAAGCACCGGGTTTATCAATAAAGTCTATGCGGATGATCCGGAGAATTTATATGTTGGTATTGTACCCTTTACGCATAATGTGCGCACCAAGGGTAATCAAAAACACCCTCTTTTCGGACCTTCTGTTTGGGTCGACTATTTTAAACCCTATCATCTGAGCAGCTACACTTATGTGATTCCACCCATTACGCAGGCATTAACAAATTCTAAAAATAATTTGCTTAATTATATCAGCGCGCTCACCGCAGAATTTAAATCCAATACTTATACTCGCACGAATGTCGGTAGCTTGGCTGGCTCTCTCATGTTGATGCCGTACTCGGAAGATAAAGCATATTTTGATCATGAGGCAGGGCTACCTAACGACTTTGGACCCGCCACGCAAAAAGTGTTGGTGCTCATGACCGATGGCGAAAATGTACCCTATTTCGTGCGTCTGGGTGCCCCCTCTTATTATTATCCGATGTATTGGAACAGCCCTACCCCGGTATATTTTTATTCCGATGCGGATAATGAGCATCAAGCCAATATCTGCACCAAAATGAAAGAGACGTATGGGGTGACGATTTTTACGGTGGTATTTGATATGGCAGACGGACCGATTAAAGAAGTATTCCGTAACTGCGCAACGAACTCACAGTTTTTCTTTGATGCGGCTAGCGGCGAAGAATTAGTGCTCGCCTATGACCGCATCGCCGAATCGATTCAGCGCATTCGTCTCAACCGCTGATCATTCATCCTGCAACATTTTATCCAGCGTGAGCTGAGCGGCGAGGCTGACATGCGGCGCGGCATCCACGCGCACATGGCTTTGCACTTCATTATAGGGCACGGTGTTTTGTAAATAGCTGGTGTCTATATGAAAGCTGTTAGCGGCAAAGGCCTGCCCCTGAAACACATGCTGATAGGCCAGTGTCACCGCCTGCTGATAGCGCGTCTGCCTCTCTGTATCCCCCGTTTTGCGCGCCCAATCATAGGCCGTCACCAGCCCTTCAATATGCATCGCCGTGGACAAATATAGCACGCTGTTATCGCCACACTGACTCAAAGCACCCAGCTGGCTTTTACCATCCGCTTGCTGATTCTGGCATTGCACCATGCGATCCGCCATCGCAAACAATGTCTGCGCAAGCGATGCATCATCGGGTGTGTGGCGTAGCATCTCCGCCGCAGCCAGTATCAGCCAGGGAGCCGGTGGCTTGCTCCCCTCGCGCCAGCGCGTGGCATAATGTTCGAAACTGCGTTGTATTTTTCCCTCCGGCAGTTGGATAGTGCCCGCCTCCTCCGCCCGCAGCAACGCCAACATAGTCGCCCCCGGTAAAAACAGCCCGTCGCTGAAATTGGGATAGGCGTCTTCACTGGTACTGATAAAGCCGTTGATTTCACCCTGCGGGGTCCACTGCACCATCAGCGCATTGAGTATTTTACGGTAATCCCTCTCAAGCGATGCATCATAGGCAAGTGCCATCCGCAGCGCTTCGGCGGCAATGCTGTTGGCAGCCGTCCAACCACCTTTGCCATCGAGCGAGAAAAACAACCTATCCGCCTGTTCGACGCGGTAATGCTGTAAATTATAGCGTAGATTGCGTAGGAAGGCGTCGCGTATATCCGCAGCGCCGCTCACCTGCGCCTCGCGCCCCAGCGCCACGCTTACCAGCCATTGGCGGATTAGCTGATTATCTTTCATATCCGCCATATTCCGGCGGATGATGTAAGGTAGCTTACCCGAGGGCTCTATATGCGCCATTAACCATGCAATATTCTGCTGCTTCAATTCGCTGATGGTCGCCACCGTTACATCTTTGCTCACCGGATATTTGGCACGCATCCATAGTTGCGGCGCTGCACCAGCTTTGAGCTGGACCCATTGGGTAGTATCAAAGCGCGTGATGCTGCCATAGCCGCCCGATATCGCATCGCGGTCGCAACCCATCCACTGCATGTAAGTGTTTGCCGCCGCATGCACATCGCGCAGCTCGTGGCTCACCCAGCGGAAATTGGGCATCAGCATGCCCGTCTCACGGCAGCGAAAATAGATGCCATGCAACGCGGGCGTAACAAACTCGGCCATCTCCCGCTGCGAGCGCGTGCGCTCCTGCGGTTGTGGGTTGTAAAAAAATGTCAGCGACAGCACCTCATCACCGCTGAGCAGTCGCGGCAGTAACCGAAGCTGCGCAAAGGATTGCCGCAATTGCTCGATGCTGGGTTTCACCCCCTCGCCCAATGCCATCGCCTCGCCGACCATTTGTTTGTCGTGCCACAGCTCGACATGCAGCGGATAGTCAAATAACGCGCGATATGCAGGGGGGATTTTTACCTCCTCATCCGAGGCTATTATACCACGTATGATATCGGCAAAATCGGTCAGCTCTTCCGGCTTTTGCTGCGGCGCATGCTGCATCGCGTGGTAAGGCGCTGCTTGCTCGGGTTGTTGCGTCCATGCCCACACACTCAGCGATAATAACGTCACGGCCATCACAGCTAGCAGCGCATAAGCCGGACGAAATAAAGACTCGATGGTAAAAGACGCTTTTGTCATGACCTATTCCCCTGACGATAGCCATAGCGCGCATGGCCAATTAATGCAGCCGATAAAATCAGTAATGGCTCCACCGGCTTGCGGTAGCGCCCCTCAAACACAGCGGTATATTGCACCGCCATCATCATCACCATGCCCAGCGTCAGCAACACCACGCCACGGTTCACCGCAGGCATCGGATAGCGCATGGCAAAAATGAACACCCCCACAATCAGCGGCGCCCACATCCAGCGTGCATGGTGATTCAGTGCCATCTCCCATGGCCGCACAAAGCCTTGACTGTTCCAGCTATCGGGCCACACTTCCGGCCATGATGAGCCGAACAATATAAACATTACATTATGCGGAATCTGCCGCGTCAAAAAATGTTTCCATGAAGGCGGGTTTTGCTGCATCGCATTATCCCACGCAGCTTTGCCTTGCGTGGTATCAATCGGCACTTCGATCATCGGCTTCAGCCCACCCACCGACCAATCGCTGAAAGGCTCTAAAGGTCTTTGCGATAAAGCGGGGGAGCGAAACCAATGTTTGCTGTCATCGGGCAAAATGCGAATACGCACCGCATCCGAGCGGGTGAGCACTGCATTCAGCTCGGGCACGCCGAAGGGCGCGCTATAACCTAATGCCAGCATACTATGCCAGCATGCAGCCATATAAAGTGCCCCCCAACACAGCAATACCGGCAGCAGCGGCAGCAGTCGCCAGCGGATGCGCCACAACAGCACCAGCATACACGCTGCACCGGGTGGCAATGCCACCAAACGCGTAAAGGCCGCCAGCCCCCAAAAAAACCCTGCCGCCACAAAGCTCACGCCATGCGGTTGGCGATAGCAGCGTGCGGTGAATAAACATGCCAGCCCAATGAGCGGCAGCAACAAAGTCTCGCTGGCAAAATAAGCATAGATCGTCCATAGCGACGGGGTCAGTGCAATCGCAATTCCCACCATCAGCGCCCAACGCACCGGCAGTAGTTGGCGCGCGCAACCATACCAGCATAAAGGCAGCGCCGCGCAAAGCAGACCGGTGTAGAGTTGAATCAGCGTCGGGTTATCCGCTGTGATAAACCGTATGGACGCCAGCCAGGGCTGATAAAAAAAACTATCCACCCCCGCCATATAATGCGGGTCCCAAAAGCTACCCGCCTGCCTCCATTGCCGACCGGGCATGCTGCCATTATTGATATGCTCCAGCGGGCTATGCCAAAAAGGGTAGCCCACCCGCAGCGCCAGCAGCAGGGCGAAAATAGTATGCAGGCCTATGTCCGTACGGGACTTCGTCATCACTCCGGCTTCATTACCGAATCAGCATCGGGAAATCGGCATATTCAGGGTCGCGGAAGGCAAAAAACAAACCGCAGCCTTTCACCGTATCATCGCTGAGATAATGAAACGGATCGCTTTTACTCTCCGCAGCAATGCATTGCGGCAAATCACGCCATGAGCGGATCACGCCGCTACGCGGATTGCCATCATCAAATTTACTGTCCAGTCGTTGCGCGGTATGCGCCGTAATCGCGCCACCACGCGTTTCCACATGATGCTTGATCACATTCATGAAAGGCGTGCCGAATGACACCCCCAGATAATGACCCGGAAACCAATGCGGGTGATCGAGCTGATGGAAATTAAACAAGGTGTAGCCCGCACCTTCCACCAGCTTCGATTCCGGCACATTCACCCCCGGTGTCGCGCCGCGCGGGTATTTATCGGCTTTGCCCGAAAAGCTGCCCTGCATGACACCCGCATTCACCATGTGTTGCCATGCGCGGAACCATTCCGGCCCGCTGCTATCGGCCACGCCATCTTTTTGGTAAATCAGCTCATCGCCATTGCCGTTGCAGGTGCGCATCGGATCGTCCAGCGTACGGCTGTCTACATTATAACATTCAGCATCATTGCCGGTTTCACCGCCTGCAATGCCCCAAAATTCCGTCGCGTTAGGCATATCACCAGGCAAGGCTTTATATTGCGTATAAAATTGCGAAAATGCCATTTTATGTTGGTTAAATTCGCGCATCAACTTAGCTTCCAGAGGGTCTTCACGCAGCATCAGCGCGGTGCCTGCTGCCAAACCAATGATAACAAGGACGGCCATAACATGAATAAGGCGCATAATTTTCCCCTGATGCGATGCTAAAATGATAGATGATAATGTTGCGTAACCTACAAGAAGATAAAAGTCGCCGCAACCATCGCCACGCATTTTATGCCCGATGCATTCCTTTTCGTATTACCAGTTGCAATCCGCCACCTGATGCTTATATATCGCTCTAACGTGATAACCCCGTGAATTTAAGCCATATTCCGAATATTGCAGCGCAGCACGGGTTAATTGCTTATAATATAAAGAAAAAATTGAAGAGGTAAGACATTATGGGTAAAGTGATTGGTATCGATTTGGGGACCACCAACTCCTGCGTAGCCATTATGGATGGCAAAAGCGCCAAGGTGATCGAGAATTCGGAAGGGCAACGTACGACGCCCTCCATCGTAGCTTTTACCGATAGTGGCGAGCGTCTGGTCGGGCATCCGGCCAAGCGTCAGGCCGTCACCAATCCGGAAAATACGATTTTTGCCGTTAAGCGCCTTATTGGCCGCCCGTATGATGATGAAACCACGCAAAAAGACAAAGAGTTAGTCCCCTATAAAATCGTCAAATCCGACGGGGGTGACGCATGGGTGGAATCACGCGGTGAAAAATATTCGCCCGCACAGGTCAGCGCCTTCATTTTGCAAAAAATGAAAGAGACCGCCGAGAGTCATCTGGGTGAGCCGGTCACCGACGCGGTGGTTACCGTGCCTGCTTACTTCAATGACGCCCAGCGTCAGGCCACCAAAGATGCGGGTAAAATCGCCGGTCTCAATGTATTGCGTATTATCAACGAGCCGACCGCAGCGGCGCTCGCATACGGTCTCGATAAAAACGAAGGCAAAACGATTGCCGTTTACGATTTGGGCGGCGGCACATTCGACGTCTCGATTTTGGAGATCGGCGACGGCGTGTTCGAAGTCAAATCCACCAATGGTGACACCTTCCTCGGTGGTGAAGATTTCGACATGCGCCTGCTCGATTATCTGGCCGACGAATTCAAAAAAGAGCAAGGCATTGATCTGCGCTCCGACAAGCTAGCGCTGCAACGCCTGAAAGAAGCAGCAGAAAAAGCCAAAATCGAGCTGTCGAGCACACAACAAACCGAAGTGAATCTGCCTTTTATCACCGCTGACCAAAACGGGCCGAAACACTTAAACATCAAACTCAGCCGCGCAAAGCTGGAGTCGCTGGTCGCCGATTTCATCGAGCGTACCGTGGCGCCATGCAAAGCGGCGCTGAAAGATGCTGGCCTGACTGCGGGTGAAATCGACGAAGTGATTCTGGTGGGCGGGATGACCCGTATGCCGAAAATCGTCGAAACGGTGAAAAACTTTTTCGGCAAAGAGCCGCATAAAGGCGTGAACCCCGATGAGGTTGTGGCCATGGGCGCGGCGATTCAGGGTGGCGTGTTGCGCGGCGATGTGAAAGACGTGTTGCTGCTTGATGTGACCCCGCTGTCACTTGGCATCGAAACCCTCGGTGGCGTGTTCACCCGTTTGATCGACCGCAACACCACCATCCCGACCAAGAAATCGCAAGTGTTCTCGACGGCGGATGATAACCAGACCGCCGTGACCATCCGCGTGTTTCAGGGCGAGCGCGAAATGGCGGCTGATAATAAAATGCTCGGCCAGTTTGATCTGGTGGGTATTCCGCCCTCCCCGCGCGGCATGCCGCAAATCGAAGTCACCTTCGATATCGACGCCAATGGTATCGTGAATGTATCGGCCAAAGATAAAGCTACCGGCAAAGAGCAGCAAATCCGCATTCAGGCCTCGGGTGGTTTGTCAGATGCCGATATTGAGAAAATGGTGAAAGACGCCGAAGCCAATGCAGCGGAAGATAAAAAACGCCGTGAGCTGATCGAAACCCGCAATCAGGCTGAAGGGCTGATTCATGAGGCAGAGAAAAACCTGAATGAGCATGGCGATAAAATCAAAGCCGAAGACAAAGCCTCGATCGAAGCTGCCATTAAGGACCTGCAATCCGCTATCGAAGGGGATAATAAATCCGCCATCGAAGATAAGGTGCAGCATCTCACGCAAGCGGTGATGAAAATCGGCGAAGATATTTACAAAGCACAAGCTGAGGCCAAAGCGAACGGGGATGACGCGCCAGCCGATGCGCAAGCTGAGCCAACCAGCGAAGCGGAAGTGCTCGATGCAGACTTCGAAGAAATCAATGATGATAAGAAAGAATAGCTGAATACGGGAATGCGGGAATACGGGTTATCCCGCATTCCTGATTCCCGATTCATGATTCGAGATCATGGCACAGGATTATTACAGTATATTAGGTGTGGCGCGTGGTGCGGGTGCGGATGAGCTGAAAAAAGCTTACCGCAAACTTGCCATGCAATATCACCCTGACCGTAATCCGAATGATGCGTCGGCGGAGAAGAAATTTAAAGAAATCAACGAAGCCTACGATATTCTCAAAGACGAGCAGAAGCGCGCCGCCTATGACCGCTACGGGCATGAGGCCTTTCAAACTGGCGGCATGGGTAATGCAGGCGGGGGCGGCGGGTTTGATTTCTCGTCAAACTTCTCTGACATATTCGATGATCTGTTTGGCAATTTCACCAATCGCGGTGGTGGAGCGGGTGCGCAGCAACGCGGGCCCAGCGGCGCGGCGCGCGGTGCCGATTTGCGCTATAATCTCGATGTGTCGCTCGATGATGCGTTCAAAGGCAAGCAGCAAACGATCAAAGTCACCACCTCCGTGGCATGCGAAAGCTGCGACGGTGCCGGTGCTGCCAAAGGCACTGCGCCGGAGACCTGCCCGTCTTGTGCCGGTCAGGGCAAAATCCGCGCGCAGCAAGGCTTTTTTACCATCGAGCGCACCTGTCATACCTGTCAGGGCACCGGCAAAATCATCAAAAACCCGTGCAAAGCCTGCGCAGGCACCGGCAAAACCCGTAAAGAGCGTTCGCTTTCGGTCAATATCCCTGCCGGTGTGGAAGAAGGCACGCGCATCCGCCTCGCGGGCGAAGGCGAAGCCGGATTTCGCGGTGGGCCCAATGGCGATTTATATATTTTCCTCTCGGTCAAGCCGCACCCGTTATTCAAGCGCGAAGGGGCAAATATTTTCTGCCGCGTGCCGCTGAAATTCACCACCGCCGCGCTCGGTGGCACCATCGAAGTGCCCACCATTGAAGGCGGGCGCGTCAAAGTCAATATTCCCGCCGGTACGCAAGCGGGTCATCAATTCCGTCTGAAGGGCAAGGGTATGAGCGTGCTACGCTCCTCCGCGCGTGGCGATATGTATATCGAGGTGCAGGTCGAAACGCCGGTCAAGCTCAACAAAAAACAAAAAGAGTTACTCGAAGAATTCGATAAGGGCGTCACGCGTGATTCCAGCCCCGAATCCGAAGGCTTCTTCACCCGCGTCAAAGAATTCTGGGAAGACCTTAAGGAGTAGGGCCTTCTTGCCTGATAGCTTTCATATACGGGCGTAAATGCTTGATATAATCCTGCGGATTGATCTGGATGATCAGGTCATTACCGGGTGTATCGATGGACAGGTTGGTAATACCGATTTTGCCTAATTCTTCCTTAATGGCCTCGCGATAAGGTGCCGCAACATCTGCTTTGCCAGGCACCACACATTGATACACCCCTGTATAGCTGGATCGCCAATCCTTATTCACTGCACCGGTGTTGTCCCAGCGGGTATTAAACAACCAGCGCTGTGCCATACGATTGAATAAAGAAATAGCAGATGTCACCCCAAGGGGCTGTTCATCAACGCTGTGTCTTGTGCCTGATATAACCGGATCGGGTTTTATGGCCTCTATCGCGCTGACCTGCTGCAACACCGGCCTTAGATTGTCTTCATAGCATTTTTTGTCGACCCGCATCACGATGTCACTCTCTTCCACTGTGATGTCGGCAGATACATTATACGTTGCCAGCGTTGCATGCAGCGCCCCAACCATTTGCGGCGGAATGTGCGATGCGCCTTTTATCCGGCGCTCATACACTGCTTTAGAAACATTTCCGCCTTCAATATCGCCATCATCTTCATAGGTAACATAATGCGCCTTATATTCCCATGGTGTTTCCCCACGCTCCAATAGCCATCGCCGCGCGGTTTCCTCAAAAATAGGCGTAACCGAGCGTGGAAAAGCTTTTAGATTGTCATCTGGCGTCATATCCCTTACCTGTGATGGATGAGCACTATAGAGGAAACTATGTTACAATGGTGTTAAAATTAGGAATTACCGGCGCGCGGGGCCGGATGGGTATTGCCAATTTGCGTGCTGCAGCGCAGCATGCGGCGGTCAGCGGCATTGTCGCGCATGCCCGCATCGCCGCCCATGCCGAGGCCGCCGCGCGCGAGGCGGGGCTCGATATTTCAGCCATCACTTTCACCGATTCGCTCGATCAATTGCTTGAGCAATCGAATGTCATCATCGATTTTACCCTGCCCGATTTCACGCTCGAGCTAGCCACCGCCGCCGCGAAGGCCCAAATCCCGCTGGTGAGTGGCACTACAGGCTTGTCAACGGCGCAGCAAAAGCAGCTCAAACAGCTGGGCGAGCAGATTCCGCTGGTATGGGCGGCGAATATGAGCGTGGGCGTTACCGTCTTTACCGCGCTGGTCGAACAAGCCGCCGCAGCGCTGGATGATAACTATGATATTGAAATTGTTGAAATGCACCACCGCAATAAGGTCGATGCGCCGTCGGGCACCGCGCTGGCGCTGGGGCAAGCTGCCGCAAAAGGTCGCGCGGTTGATTTTGACCAATGCGCGGTGTTATCGCGTGAAGGCCATACCGGCGAGCGGGCGCGTGGCTCCATTGGTTTTGCCGCCTTACGTGGCGGGCAGGTGGTGGGTGATCATACGGTGATGTTTGCGGGCGAATCTGAGCGGTTCGAGCTCACCCATAAATCGAGCAGCCGTGATATTTACGCGCAAGGCGCACTCACAGCCGCCCTGTGGCTACGCAACCAACCCTCCGGCCTCTATTCAATGCGGGATGTGGTGGGCATTTAGTTCCGACTTATTTTTTAACTCATGCTCATTTCATCGCTGGCTTTACGGGCCGCCAGCGCTGTCAATTGGGCTGCTGGCTCCGCACTCGCTGTGCGGATTTGGGTCTCACCTTGCAATTCAGCGATCGTAGCTTTCACTGCCGCCAATAAATCGGGTTGTTTAATGTCGGGTGCCATCTTTTACCCCATCTATAATCAACAGGTTATCTTTGGTAATGGTGGCCAGAAAGCCTTTGCCCTGCCATAATTCCAGCACGCTATGGCGCACTTCGGGGTTTTGCACCCATTCGGGCATTTCCACCACCACTTTACAGACCACATCGCGCTCGTCGCAATGGGCTTCGATGATACGGCCCATGGCGCTGGCCGAGCGTGCCAGATCGAGTCGTGCTTTATCGTTTAATTGCATCATTTGCTTGCCTCGCGTTATACCACTTCAGGGTGGCTTATTTGATTTCACCATACGGTAGAAATGTTAATCATTCGTTAACGATCGATGACGCACTGCGCAAATAATGCATTGCCTGTGGATAAATGCCGCTAAATCAGGCCGCGCGATGGTAGCGCCATGCCGACGTCACCAGTTTCAGCTTATGCTGCCAGCGGCTGCGATAACGCGTTGATGAGCGCCACCCATCGGCCTGCATCCTCTGCCACAGACCATAATAATGGTCGCGCATCAGCAGCGCAGGGGTGAGCGCTTTGGCATCCTGCGGTGCAATCAATGGTGTTAGCGTCTGATAATGCTGCCCTGCCCGCTCCGACAGGCGCGCCAGCACCGGTCGTAGTGCCTCACGCTGCGCATCCATATCCGTAGGGTTGAGTCTGTCGAGCCCTATGTCCTGCAGCCATTCCTGCGGCAAATAGATGCGGCCCATGCGTGCATCTTCGCTCACATCGCGCACTATATTGGTGAGTTGCAGCGCATGACCCAGCGTGATGGCGAAGCGTTCGCTATCGGGGTGTTCGCAGCCGAAAATGCGAATCGCCAGCAGCCCCACACAGCCTGCCACGCGGTAGCAATAACGCTCCAATTCAGGCAGGGAGGGGCGCAGCATGTCGCCATTCACATCCATGCGCATACCGTCGAGTATGGCATGAAAATGCGCAGGCTCCAGCCGATAGTCCGCCATCGCATCCGCCAGTGATTCCAGCCCCTGCGGTGGGGCAGCTTGCGCACAGGCATCGATATAATCCTGCCATTGGGCCAGCGCTTGCATTTGCTGCTGTGCGGGCGCTGGCGTGTCAGCAATATCATCCACCGCGCGGCAAAAGCCATACAGGCATAGCAGCGCTTCACGGCGAGGCGCGGGCATCAGCCTTACTGGCCAGAAAAAGGAGCTTTTGCGCATCGCGCGGGCGGAAAAATCAGGCGTGGCACAGGTCATCCGGCAGCCTTTTTCCATGCGCGCAGCAGGCACAGTGCTTTATCCATTTTACTCAGCCCCACGCGCCCTGCCAGCGGATCCTGCGTGCGCAGCTTATCGCTTAAGCGCCGCGCTGCCGCATGTATCACTGCCAGCTCCAGCCGCAGGCGGTGGCTGCGAATCGTGCGCATCAGCGGGGCGGCATTCAGCCATTGTTCGTCGCATACATCCAGCAACTGGTCGATCACAATGCGCAATCCAGCGCTGCATTGCGTAGCCGCCAGCTCGGTCTCATCCACCCGCGCCTGCTCCAGCCAGTTTTGCGGCAGGTAAATGCGGTCGAGCGTTTCATAATCAGATTTGATATCCTGCACATGATTAAGCAATTGCAGCATCGTGCATAGCGCATCGGCAGCGGGTTTATTGGCCTCTTGCTCGTCGCACATGCGCAGCATCATGCGCCCCACCGGTACCGCCGAGAAGGCACAATAATCCAGCAATTCATCAATATCGCCATAGCGGGTTTTTTGCGTATCCTGCATAAAGGCATGCAGCAATTCCTCGCCATAGCGGCGTGGAATCTGCCCGCGCTCCACCCGCTGCGTATAATCACGCGCCCATGGCGGCAGACGGTTTATCTGATGATTATCAATCGCTTCTTTTAGCACCATCAGTGCATCATGGCGCGCAGCTGCGCTTAAGCGCGGGTCATCGGCAATATTATCCGCGCCGCGTGCAAAATCATAGAATGCCAGCACCTGCGCACGCGCTGCAGGCGGGATCAGCTTCGACGCCACCGGAAAATTTTCGCTTCCGCGTGCGGCTTGATGTTGTATTGCCATACCAACCTGCTACAAAGAAAACCTAATATTGGATAGGCTTATTATGGTTGAACCGATGCACATTGCCTGCGTAGCCGACAACTCCGAACGTGCACAGCACGCGCTCAAAGAATTATCCGCGCGTTATAGCTTCGTCGATTTAGGCAAAAAGCGCAACCGCCCTGATGTGATTATCGCACTCGGCGGTGACGGCTTCATGCTGCAAATGCTGCATCAATACATGCACCGCCATATTCCCATTTACGGCATGAATTGCGGCACCGTCGGGTTTTTGATGAACAGCTATAACCCCGATAATCTGGTTGAGCGGATTGCGATTGCACGCACCTCTATTTTGCACCCGTTGCGTATGTATGCGCGCACCGTCGATGGCAAAGAAAAACACCAGATCGCCATCAATGAAGTCTCGCTCTTCCGCGAAAGCCGTCAGGCGGCCAAGCTGCGCGTCACCATCGACCATGTGGTGCGGCTGCAAGAGCTGATTTGCGACGGTCTGCTGGTATCCACGCCAGCGGGCAGCACTGCCTATAATTTCTCCATCGGCGGGCCGATCATTCCGCTCAATGGCAATCTGCTCGCCCTCACCCCGATGGGGCCTTTCCGTCCGCGCCGCTGGCGCGGGGCGCAGCTTCATCATTCCGCCAGTATCGTCATCGAAGTGCTCGAAGCCGACAAACGGCCCGTTAGCGCCGTAGCCGATTTTACTGAAATCCGTGATGTGGTTAGCGTATCGATTGACGAAGAGCGATCAATTAGTTTATCACTACTATTCGATCCGGAACATAATCTGGAGGAGAAAATCTTTAAAGAACAGTTTATTTATTGATATGAAGCTTTCACTCGCCACCCTATCAATCATTCTGTTTCTCTATGTCATGCTGTCCAATGCCATGGTGATTGGGATTGTGCGGCATTTAATGGTTGATTTTCATATTTTCCAGCTGGTATTTTTTCAGTTCTTTCTGGGTTTTCTGGGCTTTGTGCCGTGGCTGCTTAAGCATGGCACCTCAACCATCAAAACCACCCGCCTCAAGCTCTATGGTTTGCGCGCGGTATTGGAATTTACGGCCTTTTCGCTGTCATTCCTCGCCATTTCGCTGATTCCTCTGCCCATGCATACCTCGTTGCTGTTCACCATGTCGATTTTTGGCACTGTTATTGCCATTTTTATCCTGCGTGAGCGGCCGACCATTCATACTTTTGCCTGCATCGCCGCAGGGTTTATCGGCGTGTTGATCATCACCCGCCCCGGCGTACAGGCATTCAGTCCGGGCATGATCTATGCTTTGCTGGCGGCGATTGGCTTTGCTTTTTGCGGCAATGTCATCAAGCTGCTTACCCGCACCGAATCCTCGTATATGATCGCCTTTTACATGCTGCTGATGAGCAGCCTGATCGCTGCGCCCTTTGGCCTGTATCACTGGGTGATGCCGGAAGGCGTGCACTGGTTGTGGCTGTTGTTGTTGGGTGTGTTATCCTATACGCAGCAAATCGCCATCGCCAAGGCGCTGTCTAGCCTGCCTTATACCACCGTTATTCCACTTAATTTTGCGCAGCTGGTTTTTGTTTCTGTGATTTCCTATATTTTCTTTGCCGAGTTGGTCGATGTGTGGACGCTGGCGGGGGCCGCCATTATTATTGCCGGCACACTCTATAACGCCTATCACACCAGCCGCATTACCATTCAGCCGCAAGCCATCGTCTAATACAGTTTCTTTAAAGTGGCTTTTTTGATAGTTTTTACTTACAGTTTGTTTCATATTATCATCGTTCTATTGTCTATTTCACTTCGGGGGACATTCACTCATGTCGAGTATGCAGATTCAAACCATCATCAAAACCATTCAGGATGAGGTGCAGAAATTTGCGCGCAGCAATGAAACCATTGCCAGCCACACCAATCTGCTGGCGCTCAACGCCANNAGATCTCCGACATCATCGGTGTCATCGACGAGATCGCGCGTCAGACCAACCTTCTGGCGCTCAACGCCACCATCGAAGCCGCCCGCGCCGGTGAATATGGGCGCGGTTTTTCGGTCGTCGCTAGCGAGGTGAAATCGCTCGCCACGCAGGCCGCCAATAATTCCAAAGAATTCCGCACGACGGTGCTGGGTAAAATCCGCAATAAAACCGACGAGCTAGCCGAGCAATTCGCCACCAAGGAAATGAACCGCCTCACCGAAATGTCGCAAACGCTGGTGCAGCTGATCGTGCGCAATCTCTATGAGCGCACCGCCGATGTGCGCTGGTGGGCCACCGATGATGCGTTTTACAAATGCCTCGAAAACCCCACGCCCGAAGCCGTGCGCTATGCGCAGCACCGGCTTGGGATTATCAACCGTTTTTACACTGTCTATCTCAATCTGGCGCTGGCCGATAAAAATGGCAAGGTGCTCGCCATTTCCAACCCTGAGCGTTTCAATAAACAGGTGGGTGCCAGCGTTGCCAATGAATATTGGTTCAGCGCCGCCAAAATGACCATGAGCGGCGATGAATACCGGGTTGATGACATCCATAATGACGGGTTGCTGCAAAATGAGCCGGTGGCCGTTTATTCCACCGCCGTGCGCCGTGGTGGCGAACTGAGTGGCGAAGTGCTGGGCGTGCTGGGTGTGTTTTTCGCATGGGGCGAGCAGGCGCGCTGCATCGTGCAGGACGAGCCGAATTTAAGCGATGATGAATGGGGCCGCACCCGCGTCCTGCTGCTCGATTCCAAGCATCGTGTAATTGCTGCTTCCGATAATCAGGGGTTGCTTACACCCTACCCGCTCAAAACGCAGGGTGAGCGCAAAGGCTTTTATTTCAACGATAAAGGCAGCGCGGTTGCCTTTGCGCAAACCATCGGCTACGAAGAATATGACGGGCTGGGATGGTATGGCGTGATCGAGCAAGCGGCTGATATCAGCGCAGAGGAAGCTCTTTAATCTGCGCATGACCCGCCAGCGCAGGCGGGCCATACCCATGCATTCGTTTTTTAATAAAAGCTGAAATCGCTCGCGGTGAGTTGCGCGCCATTGAGCCCTTCCACGGTAATCAGATTACCGCCGCCGAGCATGATAATAGCCACGCCGTCACCGCCATAGGTGATTGCATTAACGGCATCCTGCCCGTTGCGGATACCGGAGCCATTGATATCGCTGATCAGGCGAATCACGTCGCCGCCCGATTGGCCGGCACCTTCAAAATGCTGGATGATATTAATGCCGTCGCCATGGCCGAATTGATAGGTGTCATTGCCCACACCGCCATGCAGCTGGTCATTGCCCGGCCCGCCGACAATCAGATCATCGCCGCCATTGCCATAAATCACATCATCACCGACACCGCCGTAAATCGTGTCGTTATTGTCGCCGGGGTCGGCCACTGCGCCGCCACCATACAGCACGTCATTGCCGCCATTGCCCAAAATATAATCGGCCCCTTTGCCGCCATAGATTGTATCATTCAAATCCGCTGGGTCGGCTGCGGCCCCGCCGCCATACAGCCAATCATTGCCGCCATTGCCATAAATCAGATCGCGGCCATAACCGCCATAAATCGTATCAGAGCTGCCCTCAGCATCAGCGACGGCATTACCGCCATAGAGGATATCATCGCCCGAATTGCCATAAATCAGATCGGCACCATTGCCGCCATAAATCGTGTCATTGCCATCATTGGGGTCGGCGATACCGATGCCGCCAAACAGGGTATCATTGCCCCCGCGCCCATACACCACATCAGAGCCGCCACGACCAAACAGCTGGTTAGCGCCATCGTCGCCTTCCACCGTGTCGTTATCGGGCCCGCCAAACGCAGCTGCACCGATCGTTGCGGTGCGGGTGGGGCTTGCGGTGTCGTCAAAATCAAAATAAAGGGAGTTTTCGAGCGTATCGTTCATTTGCTTGTTCCTTGCGTTTACTATGCTATGCGCTTTTTTAGGGAGGCCGCAGCCTAGCGGAAATACCCTTGGATTTCAAGTTTTATTGGTGCTAAGCGCCCGAAAGCGGCCCTCAGCCGCTGTTTTTTGCTCGCCGCTTCTAATACAATATGCTAATGCTCATTTTCTAATAGGTTAACCGATCGTAAAGAAAGCACAATCTGCCCATGAAAATCCTGTTCATGCACCCCAACATGCCCGGCCAGTTCAAATATTTATGCCCCGCTTTCGCGAACGACCCCGCCAATCAGGTGGTGTTTGTCACCAAAAGCAAAAGCATGGAAATTCCCAATGTGCATAAGCTTTTGTACGAGGTCCCGCGCGAGCCGTCGCCGCACACCCATCGTTACATGCAGCATGCCGAACGCGCCGTGTTGCAGGGGCAAGAGGTCTGGCGCTCCCTTACCCATCTCAAACAAACCGAAGGCTTCGTGCCCGATGTGGTGGTGGTGCATCCGGGTTGGGGCGATGCGCTCTATATCAAAGATGTCTATCCCGATGTGCCGATGCTCGGCTTTTTCGAATTTTATTACCACAATCAGGGGGCCGATGTTGGCTTTGACCCCGACGATCCGGTCAAACCCGATGATCTGGCGCGGGTACGCACCAAAAACATGCATCATTTAATGGGCCTGACCGATTGTGACTGGGGCATCAGCCCTACGCATTGGCAGCATTCGTTGCACCCGCCTCAATTCCAGTCCAAAATTTCCGTGATTCATGACGGTATCAACACCAAAGTTGCCAAACCCAATCCCGACGCCACGCTTACCATCAATGATCATACCTTCCGCTTAGGCGATGAAGTCGTCACCTATATCGCCCGTAATTTCGAGCCGTATCGCGGTTTCCCCACCTTCATGCAAGCGGCGGACATTATTCTGCGTGAGCGCCCCAACTGCCATATTATCGCCGTGGGTGCCGACGAGGTCAGCTATGGCCGCCCAGCACCCGGTGGCACCACCTACCGCAAAATCTGGATGGAGAAACTCAATCTGGATATGTCGCGTATCCATTTCATCGGCACCCAGCCCTATAATGCACTCATTTCGATGCTGCAAATCAGTGCGGCGCATATTTACCTCACCTATCCGTTTGTGCTGTCATGGTCGTCGATGGAAGCGATGGCGTGCGGGTGTGCCATGGTTGCCTCTGATACCCAACCCGTGCGCGAAGTCATTACGCATGGCGAAAATGGTTTTCTGGTTGATTTCTTCTCACCCGAGGCCGTGGCCAAACAGGTGTTCGAAATCCTCGACCATCCCAAACGCATGCAGCATATCCGCGAGGCAGCGCGCGCCTCGATTGTACAAAAATATGATCTGGACACCTTGATTCCCCTGCATCAGCAATTGGTGCGTGATGTGGCGGAGCGCAAAACCCCACCGCCGACGCATCAGCGTATTCAGTCCCTCTATACCGACAGAAAGGCAGCATGATATGGCAGCAGCTCGTAAAAAATCCGGTGCAACTGCGAAAAAGAAAGCCTCCATCCCGCGCGTGATCACTGGTAAAAGCAAAAGCGACAATCCCAACCGTCCCTTTGCCGACATCATCAAACCGGCGGCAGGCAAAAAGCTGGTTTTGCATGTGGGTTGCAGCACCTATAACCCGATGAAGCTGCATGAATCCTTCCGCACACCCGAATGGCATGAATTGCGCCTCGATATCGACGCCTCAGTCAATCCCGATATCGTCGCCGATATGACCGATTTGAGCATGATTCCCGACCATTCGGTTGATGCCATCTGGTCGTCGCACAATGTCGAGCATCTCTATCCGCATGTGGTGCCGGTAGCGCTGGCAGAATTTTTCCGCATCATTAAACCGATGGGGCATTTTCTGGTGACCCTGCCCGATATCGAAACCGTCGCCGGTTATGTGGCGCGCGGCATGCTCGAAGACCCGATCTATGATTCCCCCGCAGGGCCTATTTGCGCGATTGATATTCTATATGGGCATCGCGCCTCGATGCAGCGCGGCAATTTGTTTATGGCGCATAAAACTGCCTTCACCGCCAAAACGCTGGGGCTGCATCTACGTGATGCGGGTTTTTGCAATATTCTTGTCACCCGCACCGGTTATGATTTATGGGCCAAGGCTTTCAAATTACCGATCGATCATCCGCAGCGCGCCGAAAAAGTAACGGTGAATAACAATGACGAGCAGCGCCTCAACACCTTGCCCCCCGTCACGCCGCTCGCACGCACCCCGCATCCGGGTTTCATCCGTCAGGGCCTACCCACCGACGAGTTGAATATCCCACCGAAAATACAACAGACGCTGGGGTTGAAGTAGTTGTTACGTTTGTTCCCGCTCCGGCCTACTGGCCTTAAGCGATGAACCTAACGCCTGCGGCGACTGAAGGCTCGGTCTCCTGACCTCGGTTCTTAAAAAATCTTGTCATTCCCGCGACAGCGGGAATCCAGCCTTGCTTACGTAAAGTGTATCCCGGGCTCGGCGATGCCGCCCCGAGGATGACGATAATTGAGACGTAGTCACCCCGTCGAATGACGGGGTCTGGGCTTTCTTTTATTGCTCCTGCTACGGGCACCTGCCCTCGTTCTCTATTATTCGTCATGCTGCGGGACGCGTAGCGTCAGCGCAGTATCTCACGCTGCCTTACGAGATCCTGCGCTCTCGCGTTGCGAGCCGCAGGATGACGGAATCTGGGGGTGTTACCCCGTCGAATGACGGGGTTCGACCTTTCTTCGCCCTCTCCCTCAGGGAGAGGGTCGGGGTGAGTGCCCTTGCTTACTTAGGCTGTCTACTGCTCGCGGAAGGAGCGGTTGAAGGAATCGCTGATCGGGCTGAATAAATACTGAAAGAAAGTGCGCGAGCCAGTCACAATCAGCACGTCGGTGGGCATACCAGGTGTTAGCTCCACATTGTCGAGTTTCTCCAGCTGCCCTTCATCGACCACGACGCGTGCGGTGTAATAATTCTCCCCAGTGCGCTGATCTTCAAACCGATCGGCGGACACATTCACCACCGTGCCCTTCACCGGCGGCACATTGCGCACTTTAAACGCCACCAGCCGCACCTGCGCTTCGAGCCCCACGCGCACCACATCGATATCATCGGGTTTCACCCGCGCTTCGATAATCAGCTTGTCATCGAAGGGAACGATATTCATCAAGGCGGTATTGGGCGAAATCGTGGCCCCTAATGTATGCACTGCCAGTGCGGTTACGGCGCCGGAAATCGGCGAGGTAATCAGCACACGGTTCATTACATCTTCCGCCGAGCGCATCTGCTCTTCGAGGTCGGAGAGTTTCACCTGCGTTTCGCGCAGCTCGGCCACCACCTGATTGAGGAATTCCGTGCGCAGATTCAGCATTTCGATTTTGGCTTCGTTAATCGCCTGCAGCGCGCGCGAAATCCGTGCCTGATTTTCACCGCGCTCACCCATAATTTCTGCCGCGCGACGCTCCAGCGCCAGCAGGCGCGTTTTAGGCGCATTGCCGCTTTTGAGCAAATGGCGCACATCTTTGATTTCTTCATTCAGCAGGCGCAGCTGCGTATCGGCAGATTTGATTTGCTCCTCGAGTCCTTTGATTTCCTCATCGAGCTGCTTGACTTTCTGGCCCAGCACATTGTCTTTGCCCTCCAGTGACTCGCGCCGTGTTTTAAACAGGCGGCGCTGGCTGTCGATCGTGGTGGCGGCATACTCGTCCTCATCCTCGAGGGAGAGGAGCGAATCGGGGAAGGGAATTTCATCGAGATTATCGCGCTCCGCAATCAGCCGTGCCGCCGAGGCTTGCGACGCCACATACTGCCCGCGATACAGCTCATAACGTGCCTTCGAGGTGGTGTTATCAAGACGTATTAGCGGCTGGCCTTCTTTCACCGCCATGCCTTCATGCACCAGAATTTCGGCGACAATCCCGCCCTCTAAATGGTTGATGGTTTTTTTGCTCGAATCGAGCACCACCTTGCCCGGTGCAATGGCGGCGCTATTAATCGGTGCCAGCGTCGCCCATAATCCGAACACGCCAAAAATGGCGAAGGTGAGCACCAATCCGCACACAATGGGTGCGCGCGCCACATTCTCAGGGGCTTGTTCTTCATCGGGGTTGCGCGGCGCAATGCGCTCCGCCCACTCATCCATGCGCGCCACCCATTTGCCCGCGATATCCTGAATCGATGCCAGCGCGCGTTCGCTGCTGGGAACCGGCAGGTTGCTACGCTCGGGCGGCTGCGGTGTCTGTTCATCGCTCATGCGCCGCCCTCCTCGCCTTGCGGTTTGGCTGCGGGTTGCGCCACATATTGACGCAGCACCTCATCGCGCGGGCCGAATGCCTCGACGATCCCGCCGCGCAGCATCAGCACCTTATCAACATTGCCGACGATCGACGGGCGATGCGCCACCACGATATAAGTAATGCCGAGTTGTTTGATACGCGCCAGCGCGCCTACCAATGCACGTTCGCCTTCGCCGTCGAGATTGATATTCGGCTCGTCGAGCACCACAAATTGAGGGCGACCAAACAAGGCGCGCGCTAAGCCGATGCGTTGGCGCTGACCCGGCGACAGGCTAAGATTGCCCTGCATAAATTCGGTTTCATAGCCTTGTGGCAGGCGCAGAATCATCTCGTGGCAGCCTGCCAGCTGCGCTGCTTCGATCACCAGTTCGGGGGATGCGTCGAGATGCATGCGCGCGATATTGTCTTTGATGGTGCCGTTGAACAAATCGACCTGTTGCGGCATATAGCCCACATGCGGGCCCAGCTCTTCGCGGTTCCATTTAAAGGTTTCCGCCCCATCAAGGCGAATGGAGCCATGGGTAGTCGGCAGCACGCCGATAATCATTTTCGCCAGCGTCGATTTGCCGGCGGCAGACGGGCCGATGATGCCAAGGCTTTCACCCGCCGGGAGCGCAAAGCTTACATTTTTGATAATCGCCGCCGCGTTGGGGGGTTGGAAAAACGCCGTCTCGGCGGTGAGGCGGCCCGTGGGGCGTGGCAGCGCCATCGTGCCGCGCAATTGCGGCATGCTGTTGAGGCTCTCATCGATACGGTGGTAACTATCGCGCGCGCCGATGAGCGATTTCCACACGCCGATAGCGCCTTCGAACGGGGCAAGTGCGCGGCCCACCAGAATGGATGACGCGATCATGCCACCGACGGTGAGCTCATTTTTCAGCGCCAGATACGCACCAATCGCGGTCACGGCGATCTGGATAATCATGCGCACGCTGCGCGATACCGCCTGCACGATCGAGCTGCGCGAGAAGGCAATGCGTTGCAGGCCGGTGCCGATATCGGCGTGGTGCTTCCAGTTAGAGACAATTTGCGGCATCATGCCCATGGCTTCCACCGCCTCGGCATTGCGTGACGAAATATCGGCGATCTGCATCGACTGAATCGAATTTTCCTGTGAATCATTGATGGGTTTTTTGGTGGCAAATTCATTGATGAGCGCGAAGACCAGCAATAGCACCACACCCGCCACCGAGAGCAGACCCAACATCGGGTTGATCATATAGATCACGAAAATAAAAATCAGTGACCAGGGGATGTCAAGCATCACCGGCACGCCGTTGAGCACAAAGCCTTTGATGGTGGCCAGATCACGTTGCAGCTGACCGGCATTGGCAGGGCTTCCGAGCGAGGAGCGGGTGATCGAGATGCTCAGCAATTTGGGGGCGAGTTTGGCGTCGAGCCATTCGACGACACCGCCCAGCACATAAGAACGGATAAGTGAGAAGGCACCATAGGCTATAAAGCCGATGACGGTGATGAAGGTGAGGACGGCGAGCGTTTCATAGGAATGGCTGGAGATCACGCGGTCGAGGACCTGTAGTGAATAAACCGGCAGCAGCAGCATCAGGATATTCATGAAAAAGCTGAAGAGGAAGGCGTAATAGAAGGCGCGCCGGCTCGTATAGAACAGTTCGTACAGTTCGCTTTTGGGTTTGGCAGAGGCGGACGATTTTTTCATGTCACCACTATGTGGGGGATGCGGGGTGCTGAGTCAAGTGCGAAAGGGCGGGTTTGGTGTAAATATTCAAGATGGTTGTGCAGCGGATGGGCTGCGGATTGTTGCGGGTTAGTTTGGGGCCATCGGTGTGACGGGGCTACTTTGTACATTCGTTGTCATGCTGCGGGACGCAAAGCGTCAGCGCAGTATCTGGTGCCAGCCTGATGGAGATCCTGCGCTCCCGCGTTGCGAGCCGCAGGATGACGACGGGTATTTTTACTTCCCCCTCTCCCTCTGGGAGAGGGTCGGGGTGAGGGCCCTTTGATGCTACTATCTTTGTCATGCTGAATTTATTTCAGCATCCATAGTTAAGACCAGACCCCGTGACACGCACGGGGTGACAGTTTTTTATTACTTGCTACGTGTTGCCGTAGCGCAGACTTTCCGCGCCGCCTCATGCGATCCTGCGCTCTTGCTTCGCAAGCCGCAGGATGACGGGGGAGGTAGATTTTGCGCTCTCGCGTTGCGAGCCGCAGGATGACGGGTATTGAACCAATGAAAAAGGGCGCCCCGCTTGGGACGCCCTTATTCTGTTTAGACTTAAACCTTATGCGTAGGTGAAGTCAGCGGTGGTCAGGCTGAGCAGACCATCGAGACGTACCACCACGTCAGTGTTGGCAGTGTAGTTGCCAGCCACGTCGTAGGTTACGGTCGCGTAGGTGTTGCCACCAAACTGGAATGCAGTACCTACCGCATGGGTCGAACCATCACCCAATGCGTTATGCACAGCATTCAGCGCTTCGAGCAGGGTTGCAGCACCGGTGCCACCATTGAGTGCATTCACAACCGCTTGCGAGGTTGCTTGCAGTACGAAGGTTTCGGTACCAAGATCAGCGAATTGCAGTGTGTCATCGACTACGACGAAGTCGGTGATACGATCCAGGCTTGCAACCAACAGCGCGTCGGAGCCCGCATTGGTACCCGAAGACGTCGCAGCAAAGATGAAGGTATCGTTACCAGCGCCACCGGTCAGGCTATCAACGCCCGTACCGCCGGTAATGGTATCGTTACCGCCGCCACCTACGATGGTGTCGTTGTCTGCACCGCCGATCAGGACGTCAGCACCGGAACCGCCGGTGATGCTGTCATTACCAGCGCCACCCGTGATGTTCGCCGCGCCTTCGCCACCAGTGAAGGTATCGTTACCCGCACCACCGACAAAGGTGTGTGCACCGGAACCACCAAGGAAGGTGAGGTTCACAGCGTTGGTGTAGTCAGTGGCAGTGATGTTAACGGTGTTACCACCCGCAACTGCTGTAGCATCCACGGTGTGGATACCGGCTGATTGAGCCGTACCAGCACCCGCGCCACCAACCAGCGTGTCTACCAGGTTACCAAAGTTGAAGTTACCGTATTTCAGGATTTCAACGCTGGATTTGTTAGCGAAATCAGTACCACCGAGAGCACCCGTGGTATCTGCGGTCAGCAAAATGGTGTCAATACCGTCGCCACCGGCGATGGTTACCGTGGTGGTCAGCTGATCACCGGTCATTTGGATGATGTCGTTGCCGCCGCCAGCATCGATGCGGGTGACGGTGTTACCGGTACCCAGAATCATCGTATCAGCGGTTGAGCCGGACACGAGTTGGCTGTTACCAGCACCACCGGTCAGGGTAGCCGCAACACCACTGTTAAGGTTGGTTGCAAGCACCTGAGTCGGAGCACCTACGAATTTCACGTTGGTCGCGTTGAACTCACCGGTGTAACCCACGAAGCTTACTGCTTCCTCGCCTGCTGCCTGATACTGACGGTCACCGTCCGTACCACCGGCTGCATCGTTGAAGATGAAGTTGCCGGATACCACCAGATCGGTCGCGTTAGCTGCGTTGGACAGGGCCCAGTTCAGCACATCAGATGTGCCGTTGAAGCCGTTGATCGACACCAGATTACCATCGGCAGCGGTGAAGTTTACGGTTTCAGCGCCATCAGCCAGGAACAGGTTGATTTTGCTGCTCGCTGCGTTGTTGTTGGCAATGTTCACCACATCGGTACCCAGACCGGTATACACATTGGCTTCGCCAGTGGTAGCCGCCAGGTTGGCGATGTTGATGGTGTCGTTACCCGCGTTACCGTAAACGGTCGATTTATTACGCGATACGGTGATAACATCGTCACCATCGGTGCTGTCGGAAATACCGTTACCACCGAAGATGGTGGAATTACCAAGGTGAGCACCCAGATCCAGCGTATCGTTACCGGTGTTACCGTAAATGGTAGCGGTCGAGGTCAGGTTACCTGCGCCCGAGGTCACGCTATCGTTACCCACACCAGCAGCGATCATCACTGCTTTACCAGCAGCGGTTGCGCCGAAGCCGATTGTGTCGTTACCTGCGTTACCGTAAACGGTCAGCGCGCCGGTGCCCAGCGTGATGGTATCGTTACCATCGGTGCTGTCAGCAATGCCGTTACCACCGAACAGGGTCACGTCACCGGTCGAGGCGGCGTTCAGGTTCAGGATATCGTTACCGGAGTTACCATAGACGACGAAGTTACCAGCATGCGGAGCAGCGGATGCGATAGTGTCGTTGCCCACACCCATATAATAGGTGCTGGTGGTGCCGCCTGCGGTTGCGCCAGCGGTGATGCTGTCGTTACCGGCATTGGCATATACCGTGTTGCCACCGCCACCGAGGGTGATGTTGTCGTTGCCATCGGTGCTGTCACCTACGCCGTTACCGCCATAGATGGTGTTGTTGCCAGCGCCGTTTGCGCTGATATTGTCGCCACCCGAACCACCGAAGATGATTTGGTTGCCAGCGCCATCTGCGGTGATGCCATCATCGCCAGCCAGACCGTAAATCAAGTTGCTGCCGTTGAGGTACAGCTGACCTGCAGTGGTCATGGTGTTGCCGATTGCATCGACAGCGGTACCGTTGGTGTTGTCACCCACATAAATCGCCGAGGTCGAACCGGTGAAGATCGTGTTGGGGTTGCCACCGGTTGCAGGGTTGGCAGTGTGCGTTACGCTCAGCTGAGCCAGCGTGGTGCCTTCCAGCGTGACGAAGTCACCGTTGGAGTAGGTCAGCGTCAGATCGTCGCCGTCTTGTTCTACGGTGAAGCCCGAAGCAATCAGCGCGCCGAAATTGATGGTGTCAACCGTCGGATCGAAAGCGATCGACGTGTTTTTGACAAAGGAAAAATCATAAGCAGTCATGTTAAAAACCTCTTTGTTGAGTTATCATTTAGATAATGCGAGTCGCACAGTTATCCCTGATAGGACGTTATTAATAATTATGTGAAAATCAGATGCAAGCAAAAACCGAAAAGCTTGGTTACTTCTTGCGTCCGTACTTTCGCATACCCTATCGGCACAGATACCCCGCACCGCATAATGACTAATGGTTTAGCCATGCCCTCGTGTGGATGTCAATGCTTTTAAAGGCTGTTTGGAATGCTTATGAGCTTCGCCGCTTACTTGTTGCCTTATTGTCACAGGACTATAAATCCTATGCTGAGTCGCTCTTTGCAAACTATGGTGGGCAGCTACGCGTTACAGCACGTCGTTAAAGCCTTTGCGGGTGCGGTTAAACCAGACATAGCCCAGCTGACAGAAACACAATGACAGCAAAGCATAGGCTGCGAGCATGTTCCAATCAGGCATGCGGCTATCCATCAAGACGGCACGCAGGTTTTCGATGATGGGAGTGAGCGGGTTAAGATAAAGCAAGGGCCGGTACGCTTCCGGCAAAGCTGAAGCAGGATAAAAAATCGGGCTGAGAAAGAGCAGCATCGTTACCAGCAGCCCCATCAGATGCTGCAAGTCGCGGATGAACACGCCGATCGACGCGATCATCCAACCAGCGCCCAGACAAAACAGCAGCAACGGCGCAATCACCAGCGGTATCAGCAGCGCGGTGGGCGGAATAGTATAGCCGCATAGCAGCATCACCACCAGCAACACGGCTAGTTGAATAATGAAAAAGAACAAGGCGGAGCTAACCACCATCACCGGCAGAATGCCCAGCGGGAAGACGACTTTTTTGACATAATTGCCATGCTGCAAAATAATCGAGGTGGAGCGGGTGAGCACATCGCCCAGCAGGCTATGCACGATCAGCCCGCTATAGAGTGTCAGCGCGAAGCCAAGTGTGTCGGATTCGCCATTGGTGCCCCAGCGCGCCTGAAACACCACGCCGAATACAAAGGTGTAAATCGCCAGCATCAGCAGCGGCGTCAGAATCATCCATAGCACGCCCAGCAGCGAGCCGCGATAACGCGCATGAATGTCGCGCACACTCATCTGATACAGCAAATCGCGATGCTGCGTGAGCAAGGTGGGGATGGATGAAGACTGGCTCGCCTGCGTCATGGCCTAATCCGTGAGTGGTTGGGTGACATGTTTCTTTTTGCGCGCTTCGCGATGGGCGATATAGGCGGCGCTCGATACAATAATCGCAGCGCCTGCCCAGGTCCAGCCATCGGCCAGCTCACCAAATGCGATATACGCGAACAGGGCGGTAAAGACCAGCCGGAAAAAATCAAACGGCATCAGCACCACAATTTCGGCGCGGGCGTATGACTGCACCAGACAGATATGCGCGCCGGTGGATGCCACTGCCACCCCGAAGGTGAGCGCTAATGTCGCCATATCAGGCGTTTGCCAATGGTAGATCGCGGCAGGCAGCGACCATAGCATCATGATAAAGGCCATATAAAAGACGATGCGGTTAGCGGGCTCGGTGCGGGTGAGCGATTTCACCAGCATGCCCGCAATCGCCCAGAATGATGTGGCGATCAGCACGATAAACATGGTGGGGTCAAGCGTTTCGGTGTTGGGACGAATAATCACCATGGCTCCCGCAAAGCCGATCATCACCGCGCCCCAGCGGTGCCAGCCCGCTTTTTCCTTCAAAAAGACCACGGCAAATATGGTGGTAAAAATCGGCGCGGTAAAGCTCAGCGCGGTGGCCTCGTTCAGCGGCAAGGTAGCCACGCTGTAAAACCATAGCTGCATGCCGATCACGCCCACGGTGCCGCGCCAGAAATGGCTTTGCAGCCGTTCGGTTTGGAGTATTTCGCCACCATGGCGCAGCACCCATGGCAATAAAATAATCAGGCTGAACAGGTTTCGCAAAAAGACGATTTGCGTGGTATGCATTTCGAACGACACATAGCGAATGAAAATATTCATCAGCGAAAACCACGCCATACTGGCTATCATCAGCACAATTGCGACAAGGACCGGCGGAAATGATGCAATGCGTAAAGACAGAGAAGATGGCATGTTCTATAGTATGTTCGTGATTGAGGCTCAGATGAGGTATCTATAATCAATGAGTATACGAAAGCCTAAAGAAATTATCGATACGGATCTGTTGGCCGCGCAACTGGCACCGTTGCTTGCCGTGCCTGCATCGCAGCGGGGTGATATCCGCCAGCAGGTGACGCCGCTACTGCAGCAGGCGCAGGCGGCAGGGCGCGATGCGGCGCGCGCACGATTCGAGGCCAGCAACAAACCATCCCCCTATTTAAAAGAGACGACCTATTTAATGGATTGCCTGCTTAGCGCCGCGATTCGCGCCGCCGAGGCCGAGCATCAGGTGGATATGCAATCGCTCTGTGTGGTGGCGGTGGGCGGCTATGGGCGGCGCGAGCTGTTCCCCTATTCCGATATTGACGTGTTGTTTTTATATGCCGATCGTCAATCCGCACCGACCAAAGAGCTGATTCAGTCGGTGCTGTATTATTTATGGGATTTAGGTTTGCAGGTGGGCCATGCGGCGCGCTCGGTGAATGAGGCCATCCGGCTGGCGCAGGATGATCATACCATTGCCGCCAATCTGCTCGATGCGCGTTTTGTCACCGGTAACGCGTCACTGTATGACCGGTTAAGCCAA
Source organism: Alphaproteobacteria bacterium UBA6178 (assembly GCA_002422205.1). GTDB lineage: Bacteria > Pseudomonadota > Alphaproteobacteria > Rickettsiales > UBA3002 > UBA6178. The sequence goes on along the minus strand of DITS01000044.1, from coordinate 8,606 downwards.
CAATATGATAAGCAGGTGCGCAATCAGAATCCGGTGCAATTCGTCGAAGACAAGCTCAATGAGCGCGCGCAACGCCATCTCAAACATGGCAATTCGCGCTTTTTCCTCGAGCCGAATATCAAAGAAAATAAAGGTGGATTGCGGGATCTGCATATCCTCTATTGGCTGGGTAAATATGTGTATGGCGCGCGCAGCTTATCCGAGCTCACGCAAATGGGCGTGCTGACGGAGGCGGAAACGCGTGCTTTCGCACAAGCCGAGCAGTTTTTATGGATGGTGCGCGTGCATCTGCATTTGCTGGCGGGCCGCGCCGAAGAGCGGCTTACGTTCGATATGCAAAAACGCATCGGCGAAAAGCTGGGTTATCGCACCACCCATGCGCACCGACCCGTTGAGCGTTTCATGAAGCGCTATTTTCAGGTGGCCAAAACCATCGGGGACCTCACCCGTTTATTTTGCGCCATACTCGAAGAAGAACATAAGCGCCGCCCACGACTGGGGCTGATGCGCCTGCTCGAACGCACACGCACGGTGGATGATTTTGTACTCGACGGGCAGCGTTTGAGTTTTCATCCCGATACCGATCTGGTGGCGCAGCCGATATTGCTGCTCAAATTATTTCACGCCGCGCAGGCGCATGATCTCGATATTCATCCGCGCGCATGGCAAACCGTCGCGCGGAATCTGCGATTAATCGATGATAATCTGCGCAATAACGACGAGGCCAACCATGTGTTTATGGCGATGTTGCTCTCGCCTAAAGGGCCGGAAGTCACCTTGCGACGGATGAATGAAACCGGCGTGCTGGGCAAATTCATTCCCGATTTTGCGCATGTGGTGGGGCAGATGCAATATGATATGTATCATGTCTATACCGTCGATGAGCATACCATCCGCGCGCTCGGCATTTTGCACAGTATCGAAATGGGTAAGCATCAGGACGAATTGCCGCTTGCAACGCGTGTCATCCAGCATATCGAATCGCGCCCGGTATTGTATCTGGCGCTGCTATGCCATGATATCGGCAAGGGCCGCGGCGGCAATCACCAGATGCGCGGCGAAAAAATTGTGCGCGCGTTGGCGACGCGTTTCGGTTTCGACAGTTTGGAAGCCGACACCGCTGCATGGCTGGTGCGCGAGCATATTTTATGCACCGACATCGCCTTTAAGCGCGATCTGAGCGACCCCAAAACCATCAGCGATTTTGTCGATATTGTGCAATCGCCCGAGCGGCTGCGGCTATTGCTGGTGCTGAGCGTTGCCGATATCCGCGCCGTCGGCCCTACCATCTGGAATCGCTGGAAAGGGGCCTTGCTGCGCGAGCTATATTACCGCACCGAAGAGGAGCTTGGCACCTCGCCGCTGGGCAAGCGCGTCGCCGAAATCGAGCGTTTCAAGCTCGAAATGCAAACCCAGCTCGCTGATTGGAGCGAGGCAGACCGCGAGCGTTATTTCGCCAATGGTTTTCCGGCTTTCTGGCTCAGCCGCAATGTGGCACAGCATGCAGAAGTGGCGGGCATGCTGCGCGAGCAATGGCACAGCCGTGCGGAGATGGGGTTTCATGTGCATGTCGATCCGTTTTTGGCGATCACACATATCACCTTATGTTTGCCCAATCATCACGCGTTGATCCGCGATATCGCCGGTAACATCGCGCTGATCGGCGCCAGCATTGTGGGCGCAAAAATCTTTACGCTGCGCGATGGTATGGCGGTGGCGATGGTCGATATTCAAAACCGGCAAGCGCAAGCCTTTGATGATGACATGCGATTGGAGCGGCTACGGCAAACACTGCTTAAAACCCTGCATGGCAAAGTCAATCTGGCACTCGAAGTGATCAAGCAGCAACCGGCGGAATATGGCAGCAGCCTGCAAGCACTCGACGTACCCAATCGTATTTTCATCGACAATAAAATCAGCGATAAATACACGGTGATCGAAGTGAACGGCTTTGACCGTATTGGCTTTCTCTATCACGTCACCGCCGCGCTGATCGATCTGCGCCTCACCATTGCCACCGCGCATATTACCACTTACGGCGAAAAAGCGGTGGATGTGTTTTATGTGAAGGATAGTTTCGGCCTCAAGGTTGAGCACCCCTTAAAACTCGACCAAATCCGCGAGCATGTACTGCAAACCCTCGCCGCACATCAGGTGGTGAAGGCGACGGGTTAAATTCGATTATGTCATACTGGCGCTCGACGCCAGTATCTATGCCTGCATCCTCCGCCTGAGATGCTGGGGTCAAGCCCCAGCATGACGTTTCACATCAACCGTTAGAAGTGGCGTTAGCGGAGCGTGTCACTCATCCCAAAAATTGCCGATATCCTTCACGGCAAAGGTTGGCATTTTCTGCTTTTGCGCTGCAGAGGCAGGCGCTGCGCTGGGCACAGACGGCGCTTTGCTATGCGGTGTTGCCGACTCATGGCCACGCGGCACATCGACCAGCTTATAGGTCACCGCCATTTCCGAGCGCAGCTCGGCAGGCGGCTCGCCTTTGCCTGCTGCCAGCACCGTACCGAAATCCGACGGCATAAACTGATCGCCACGTTTGAGCGCGGCTTTGAGCTTTTGCAGATTGGCGATGGTGAGTTTCAGGTAAGAATAGACCTGATCGTTATGAATATTTTTACCGGTCAAAAAGATGACACCTTCCTCGTTGAGCATTTCATCGGTCAGCTCAATCGGGGTTGCGTTATTGCTAAAAGCTTTTGTGGTCCAGCCTTCTGTCATCTTACGTCCACCTTATGGGGCGTATCCTAGCCAAACTCAGGGCATTATACAAAGAAATTTCGACTGGATTAGAAAATCGCTCAGCGATTATGCGCTACGGCCTGCGTCTTGAGATGCTTGATTGGCAACGATGGCAGGATAACCTGCTTCCTGTGTATTGGCCGGGGCCAGATCTAGGCCTTTCGCTATCAAGCCAAAAAGGCCGTCTTGCGGAGCGGAGTTGATTGTCGCTTGGGTCCAAGGTGCCTCTGCATAATTTGTCATCATACTCTCCTAATCTCGCCTTGTTCTAACGTAACCTAAAATCATTAACATTATGTTAAAATTTTAACTAATTTTACCCGCTAGATTTACTCTTTTTTGTTAAAACTTTAAGCCTTTTGGTGGCTCATTAAGGTTAGTGTAACCTAATGCGGGGGCGGCTTTCAAGGGAATAAGGGGGCTGTCACGAACACTTCACACAACCGTAACACAATCGTAACAAATGGAAGTATGCGTAGGTGAGGCACTGCGTATAAAGAACTGATAAATAAGCTTTGCTCCAATTTCGTCTGCTGTGGGACGCGAAGCATCAGCGAAGGATGGCGGCAATAGTAATGTGTCACCCCGTACTTGTTACGGGGTCCGGCCTTGCTACCCTTAAAGGACAGTCCAGACCCCGTCATACGACGGGGTGACAGCGTACACGCAAATTACCTTCCCCTCTCCCTCAGGGAGAGGGTCGGGGTGAGGGTGATCTTACTTAAAGTAGATCCCTAGGATTGGCAAGTCGACCCGCGGATGACGCTATCATAGGAAATAATCACTCCGTCATGCTGCGGGACGCGAAGCGTCAGCGCAGTATCTCAATACCACCTGATGGGGATCCTGCGCTCTTGCTTCGCAAGCCGCAGGATGACGGGGGAAGTCTAAAACTACACCGTCCCACCCACGGTCATGCGGTCAATCAACAAGCTGGGCTGGCCGACGCCGACAGGCACGGACTGGCCCGCTTTGCCGCAGGTGCCGACCCCGTCATCGAGGCACATATCATCGCCGATCATGGTGATTTTGCTCATGGTTTCCGGCCCGTTACCAATCAGCGTTGCGCCTTTGAGCGGCGTCGTCACCTTGCCATTTTCAATCAAATACGCCTCCGACATCGAAAACACGAATTTACCCGAGGTAATATCCACCTGCCCGCCGCCAAAATGCGGCGCGTAAATGCCCTTTTTCACCGATGCGATCATCTCGGCCTGCGGCACATCGCCGCCCAGCATAAAGGTGTTGGTCATGCGCGGCATGGGCTGATGCGCAAAGCTTTCGCGCCGCCCGTTGCCGGTTGCACGCACGCCCATCAGCCGCGCATTCAGCCGGTCCTGCATATAGCCTTTTAATATACCGTCCTCAATCAATACCGTACGGCCCGACGCGGTGCCCTCATCATCAATGGTGAGCGAGCCGCGGCGATCAGGCAGCGTGCCATCATCCACAATGGTTACACCTTTCGATGCCACCTGCTGGCCGATACGGCCTGAAAACACCGAGGTTTCCTTGCGGTTAAAATCTCCCTCCAGCCCATGGCCCACCGCCTCATGCAACAGCACGCCGCACCAGCCCGGCCCCAGCACCACCGGCAATTCGCCCGCGGGAGTGGGTTGCGATTGCAAATTCACATGCGCCTGACGCAGGGCCTCATCGGCTTGTTTTTTCCATTGGCTCTCTTGCAAATAGCCCGCATAATTCATGCGTGCACCGGCGCCGCAGCTGCCGCTTTCCATCCGCCCGTCTTTCTCAAGCACCACGCTCACATTCAAGCGCACCAAGGGGCGGATATCGCTGGCCTCTTCGCCACCGGCTCGCATAATATGCACCGCCTGCCACACCCCCGATAAGGACGCCGTGACCTGACGCACCAATGGCTCTTTGGCGCGAATATAGGCGTCAATTTGCTGCAAAACCTCGAGTTTGGCGGCAAATTCAATCTCATTCAGCGGGTTTGTAGCCATATAAAGGGCATGATTAGCCCCAAATGGCGCATTGGTTTCGCCTTTTGCGCCAGATTGGCCGGTATTGACGCTGCGAACCGTGTCTTTCGCGCGTAAAAGCGCTGCTTCGGATAATTCGCACGCATGGGCATAGGCCACCGCCTCACCCATCACGCCGCGCAGACCGAAACCTTGCGCCGTATTAAAGCTCGCGCCTTTGAGGCGGCCATCGTCAAAGCTCAGTTGCTCAGACTGGTTATATTCCAAAAATAACTCGCCATCATCCAACCCCGCCAGCGCATCATTGACAATGCGTTGCGTGCGGGTGCGGTCCAGCGTGGTCTGGCTAAAAAATAAATCATGGGTGTTGGTGCTCATACTTTATATAATAGGGCAAAAGCGCGTAGATGCTATAGTTTTGTGTTCGTTCCCGCTTTGCGCTACTGTCCTTGCGCAATGAGCCTAACGCCTGCGGCGACTAAAGGCTCGGTCTCCTGTCCTCGATACCACCTCCACCTGTCACCCCGTCGCATGACGGGGTCTGGCCTTGCTTGCATAAAGTAGATCCCCGGGATCGGCGATGCCGACCCGAGGATGACGGTATCATTTAACCTTGTCACCCCGTCGCATCAGATGCTGGGGTCACGCCCCAGCATGACACAATCCCTACTCGTCATACTGGCGCTCGACGCCAGTATCTCCTATACCACTCACCTGTTACCTCTATACCACGATCACAGCCCCGTATTGCGCGTGAGTGATAAAATCATTTGCACATGCGGGGTAAACGTTTTAGAAAAAAGAAGCGTAAAAGCTTAGAGAAGTTCTAAAAAATGTCCAGTTTCTGCTGGGTACACAGTGATAATAGGTGAGGATATGACGCGAGTTTTTCTGGCATTCGCCGCGATGTTGCTAACCCTGAGTGGCGTGGATGCGCTGGCAGCCGAAGGGCTGGCCAAACCGTGGCAGCTCGGTTTTCAGGACCCCGCCTCTCCGGTGATGGAGCGGCTCGACAGCCTGCATGACGGGCTGGTGATTTCGATGACGGTGATTACCGTGCTGGTGATGATACTGTTGGCCTATGTCTGCATCCGCTATCGTCGTTCAGCCAATCCGGTGCCCAGCAAAAACGCGCATAACACGGTGGTCGAAGTGGTGTGGACGATCATTCCGGTGATTATTCTGGCCGCGATTTTCATTCCCTCTTACCGCCTGCATTTTGATTGCATGCACAGCATCGGCTGCACCGAAGACGGCGAGCCGGTCGAGCCCGATCTGACGCTCAAAATCATCGGCTATCAATGGTACTGGAATTACGAATATCCTGAGTATGGCGTGCAGTTTGACAGCTATATGAAAAAAGACGACGAGCTGGAAGAAGGCGAGCCGCGTCTGCTGGCCGTCGATAATCCGGTGTATGTTCCCGTTGGCGCGAATGTGCGCGTGCAAATGACGGGTGGCGACGTGTTGCACGCCTGGGCGCTGCCCGCATTCGGGGTCAAAAAGGATACCGTACCGGGCCGCCTGAATGAAACATGGTTCCGCGCGACGCGCGAAGGCACCTATTACGGTCAATGCTCCGAGCTATGCGGACGCCAGCATGGCTTCATGCCGATTCAGGTGGAAGTGGTCACGCAGGAAGCCTTCGATGAATGGGTGTTAGCGCAAGGTGGCAGCATGCCCAGCGCCGAGACCGATGAAAGCGGAGCCGAAGATAGCGATACCCCAGCCGATGAACCCCGCGAAGCCGCGCCTGACAAACAAGCCGCTTTGCAGCAATAATGACCTTAAGAGAAACGCAGGAGAACCATTAATATGAGTCACGCAGCGCATTCCGCCCATGACCATCCCGATCACGGCCATCACGACCATGGTGCGCCAAAAAGCTTTTTCGTGCGGTGGTTTTGCTCGACCAACCATAAAGATATCGGCACGCTCTATATCATCTATGCGATTTTCGCCGGGTTACTCGGTGCGGCATTCTCCATTATTTTGCGCCTCGAACTGCAACAGCCGGGTGATCAGTATTTTGGTGGCAATTACCAGCTGTATAACGTGTTCCTCACCGCACACGCGTTTCTCATGGTGTTCTTCCTCATCATGCCCGCTCTGATTGGTGGTTTTGGCAATTGGTTCGTCCCCATCATGATTGGCGCGCCGGATATGGCCTTTCCACGGATGAATAACATCAGCTTCTGGCTCTTGGTTCCGGCTATGCTTTTATTGCTGGCCTCGGCGGTGGTTGGCACCGGCGAAGCGCGCGGCGTGGGCACCGGATGGACGGTCTATCCGCCGCTCTCGGTGAAAGACCCCAACCATCAGGGCATGGCCGTCGATCTGGCGATTTTCTCGCTCCATCTGGCCGGTATTTCCTCGATTCTCGGCGCGATCAATTTTATTGTCACCATTTTCAACATGCGCGCACCGGGCATGACATTATCGCGCATGCCGCTGTTTGCCTGGGCTATTTTAGTCACCGCCTTCCTGCTGCTGCTGGCCTTGCCGGTGCTGGGTGGTGCGATCACCATGCTGCTCACCGATCGTAATTTCGGTACCAACTTCTTCAATCCTGCCGGTGGCGGCGACCCGATATTGTTCCAGCATTTATTCTGGTTCTTCGGTCATCCGGAAGTGTATGTGTTGATTATCCCCGCCTTCGGTATCATCTCCGAAGTGGTTTCCACCTTCTCACGTAAGCCCGTATTCGGTTATCTCGGCATGGTGGGTGCGATGTGTGCCATCGGCGTGCTCGGCTTTGTGGTGTGGGCGCATCATATGTTTACCGTGGGTCTGAGCGCCAATGCGCAAGCCTATTACATGTTCGCCACGATGGTGATTGCGGTGCCCACCGGCATTAAAATCTTCAGCTGGATTGCGACCATGTGGGGCGGCTCGATCGAATTCAAAACCCCGATGCTGTTTGCGATTGGCTTTATCTTCCTGTTCACTCTTGGCGGGGTTACGGGTGTGATTCTAGCGAATTCCGCCATCGATATCCCGATGCATGACACCTATTATGTGGTCGCCCACTTCCATTACGCCATGAGCCTTGGCGCATTGTTCGGTGTGTTCTGCGCCTTTTATTACTGGGCGGGCAAAATGTGGGGCTATCAATATAGCGAGTGGATGGGCAAGGTGCATTTCTGGGTATTCTTTATCGGCACCAACCTCACCTTCTTCCCGCAGCATTTCCTTGGGCTGGCCGGTATGCCGCGCCGTATCCCCGATTATCCCGATGTCTATGCGGGCTGGAATTACTGGTCATCGATCGGCTCTTATATCGCCGGTATTGGGGCGTTGTGGTTCCTGATTGTGGTGGCCGAGATGTTTATTTCCAAGCGTAAAGCAGGCAATAACCCATGGGGTGAAGGCGCGAAAACGCTGGAATGGACGGTGACCTCACCGCCTGCTTTCCACACTTTCGAAAAATTACCGGTGATCGATGCACAGCCTCAGCACCATTGATACAGCGCTCGCGCCCATTGGCGCGGATGCGCGCCAATGGGCCAGCCTGCTTAAGCCTCGGGTAATGAGTCTGGTGGTGTTTACCGGTGCGGCGGGCATGTGGCTTGCCAGCGGTGAGTTGCACCCGTTTTTGCAAGCCATTACCATTTTATGCATTGCGCTTGGCTCCGGTGCCGGTGGCATGATCAATATGTGGTATGACCGCGATATCGACGCCGTCATGCGCCGCACCCAACAACGCCCCTTGCCGCTGGGGCTGGTCGCTGCCGATGATGTGCTGACTTTCGGCTTATTTCTGGCGGTGTTCTCGGTGCTGCTACTCGGCCTTGCCACCAACTGGCTCGCTGGTTTTACCCTTGCCTTTGCCATCTTCTTTTATGCCGTGATTTATACCATGCTGCTCAAGCGCTCGACCTCGCAAAATATTGTGATTGGTGGCGC
>DITS01000036.1 GCA_002422205.1 Alphaproteobacteria bacterium UBA6178 | reverse complement strand
GGAGAGGGCCGGGGTGAGGGCCCTTTCTATATTATCCCGCATTCCTGATTCCCACATTCCCTCATCTCCACCTCAGGACTTCCGCCCATCTTCTTCCTCATATGGGTTTTTCCCCGCGCGCGTCAAGATGCGGATCGGCACGCCCGGCAAATCAAATGTCTCGCGCAGCCCCGCAATCAGATAGCGCGCATAGGCATCGGTCAGCCCGTCTTTCAAATTCACAAACAAAGCAAAAGTCGGGGGTCGCGTTTTCGCCTGCGTCATATATTTCACCTTCAGCCGCCGCCCGCTCACCAAAGGCGGCGTGTGGCGCTGCAACGCATCTTCCAGCCAGCGATTCAGCGCACCCGTCGGCACCCGCCGGTTCCAGATATCATAAATCCGCAAGCAGGCTTCCATCACCTTATCCACATCCTTACCGCGCTCCGCCGACAGTGTCACCACCGGCAACCCACGAAAATGCGGCATCACCTTATTGATCAGATACTCCACCTCTTCCAGCAGCGCCTTACGATCGCCTTGCGCAATCAAATCCCATTTATTGAGCGCCAGCACGCAAGCGCGCCCTTCCTCGGCAATCATCGATGCAATCTGGTTATCCTGCTTCTCCAGCGGCTGCGTGGCGTCCACCATCAGCACCACCACCTGCGCATATTGAATCGAGCGCCGCGTATCATTCACCGCCATCACTTCGAGTTTGTCTGATACCACCCGCGCTTTTTTGCGCATCCCCGCCGTATCGACCAGCTTCAGCGTATGCTCTTTATACTGAAACGGAATCGCGATCGAATCACGCGTAATGCCCGCTTCCGGCCCTGTCAGTACCCGCTCCTCACCCAGAATTTTATTGATAAAAGTCGATTTCCCCACATTGGGCCGCCCCACAATCGCAATCTGGATAATGTCGTCGCGCACTGCTTCCACTTCTTCCGGTAACTCCAACAGTGGATTTTTACGCTTGGCACGCTTTTTCTTGGCGCCGCGCGCTTCCGCCTCCGGCTCCTGCGCACCCAACGCCTCGATCAACGCGTCATAGAGCGCGCCCATGCCTTCGCCATGCTCAGCCGAAATCGCCACCGGCTCGCCCAGCCCCATACTATAGGCCTCGAGCACCGCCTCCCCGCCGCGTTTGCCTTCCGATTTATTCACCAGCAAAATCACCTTTTTACCGCTTACGCGCACCTGCTCGGCAAAATGCGTATCGGTGGGTAAAATCCCCACTTTACCATCCACCATCAGCATCACTACATCGGCCTGCGCCAGCCCTGCCATCGTCTGCGCACTCATGCGCCCCGCAAGGCTTTGCGCATCGGCTTCTTCAAGGCCCGCCGTATCGGTCAGGGTAAATTCAAATCCGGATATTTCCGCGTCGCCTTCGCGGCGGTCACGCGTCACGCCGGGCACATCCGCCACCAGCGCATGACGCTTGCCCGTCAGCCGGTTAAACAGCGTCGATTTGCCGACATTAGGGCGGCCAATAATCGCAACAACAGGTTTCATCATGCTACCTATACGCGCTCAGACTGGCATCAGCGCTGAGCAAATACAGCACCCCGTCCGCCACCACCGGTGCCACACGCACGCCGCTTGCCACGTTATGCCGCGCCGTTTCTTTGCCATCTTTCGCGTCAAACAACCGCAGCACCCCGTCATCCGATACCACCGCCACCTGCCCGTTTATCAGCATCGGCTCATTCAAAAACGGTGTCACGTCTTTCGCTTTATCCATCACCTTTAGCTCGGTCACCCATTTAATACCGCCATTGCGGCGATTCACTGCAATCAGCTGCTTGTCCGCGCTAATCACAAACAAATATTCTCCCGCAATCCATGGCGTATGATAGCCACCCACTTCCAGATCCCACACCCCATTGCCGGTTGCTAGCGTATTGGCGGCCATCAGCCCGCCATTACCCAGCGTATACACCACATTATCCTTAATCAGCGGCACCGCGTTAATGCCCGTCAGCGCCGATGCCGCATAGGTACGGCGCGGCACAATCAGCGAATCCGACCACAAGGCCGAGCCATCCTCCGCTCGCAGCGCATACACCTCACCCGAGGTATAAGCCGCAATCACAATGCCATTTTCCACTGTCGGCGATACCGCCCCCAGATACACCGCCGTCTCGCGAATACCGCGATGGCTCCATAACGGCGCCCCCGTGCGCGCTTCAAATGCCAGCAGCTGATTATCAATCGTCAGTGCAAACACACGGTTTTCTTCCGCAATCGGTGCCGCCCGCACCGGCACATCCACCGCACGGTGCCATAGCAAACTGCCATCCTGCGCCAGCAGCGCCATCACCGCACCATAACCGGTGGTCACATACAATACCCCGTTAGAATAGGCCAGCCCGCCGCCACCACTATTATCCTGATCGGCCATCACCGCCAGCTCCGACACCCACAACCTGGTACCGATAGCGCCTGCCTCATGCGCGCTCACCACCCCTTGCGCATCCATGGCAAACACACGGCCCTCGGCCACCACAGGCTGTGCAATCACACTGGTCTTCCAGCCAGTGCCATCCCCAATTGTTACGGAACTAGAACGATCAAACCCCGTTACCAGCAGATTTTCATATCCTGCTCGTATCGACGCTAAACGATGGGTATAGGTGGGGTTTTTCTCCGCTGCCGGGATATTCATCGGCGCTTCAGCCAGCGACGGGTCCGGTGTAATCGAGCGCTCAAAATCCAGCACCGCAATCCGCTCGCCCGCTAAAGGCGGCGCATTATCACTATCATCACCCAGCCAGTCCGGCAAATCGCACGCGCTCACGAGCAGCAGCCCGATCAATCCGGCCAGACCTGTAAAACCATTGCTCATTGGCCGGTTATTCCGCATCCGATTTGGATGATAAATAGATATTCAAATCCTCAATCCGCTGCCGTTGCGTAAAAGGCAGGCTCTGCGGATTGGGCAGCACCACCGTATCCGCCTTGGGGTCCAGCGCCGCTTTTACCGCGCGCATTTCAGCGGCAATACCAAACAAAGGTTGCCCCGCCTCATCGGGCAGGCAATCGGCAAAGCGGGCATCATCCGGTGCCAGCGCCGCGCCATTAATACAGGCAAAGCTCGCAAACACGCCCGCTTCCGCTTTCGGTGCCAGCGCCTGCGCATAGGCATCCAGCGCACCCGCTTCATCATCCAGCTTCTGTGCCGCTTTCGCCACCCAGATCAGCGCCATCGCCCGCGCCTCATTTTTCGCCGCTTCGCTCGCCTGCGTAAAACTGTCGCGCGCCTGTTGATACTGCTTCGCGGCAAATTGCTCGCGCCCCGCTAGCAGCAGTTCGCTGCGCGCCTGATTCTCGCTGGCCACATGCTGCCGATACAGCAAGCTGAGAATCGCCAGCCCCATCGCCACGCCCGCCACCAAAAGCAGTTGCTTGCCAAAGCGATGCCAGATCACCTGCATGCGTTCTTTTTGCATAGCGGCATTGACTTCGCGCATTAACTCATCATTCATGACAAACTCCTATTCCCACTCAATCGTGCCGGGCGGCTTACTGGTAATATCATACACCACGCGGTTAATGCCGCGCACCTCGTTGATAATACGATTCGCGACGCGGCTCAAGAAATCATGTTCAAACCCATAATAATCCGCCGTCATCCCGTCAGTCGATGTCACTGCCCGCAGCGCACAGACAAATTCATAGGTGCGCGCATCGCCCATCACCCCCACCGTTTTCACCGGCAATAGCACCGCAAAGGCCTGCCAGATCACATCATACAATCCGGCTTTGCGGATTTCGTCGATATAGATCGCATCGGCTTTGCGCAATATATCGGCATTCTCGGCGGTAATCTCGCCCGGCAATCGAATCGCCAGCCCCGGCCCGGGGAATGGATGCCGGTTGATCAGATCATCATGCATCCCCAGCTCGCGCCCGAGCGCCCGCACCTCATCTTTAAACAATTCGCGCACCGGCTCGATCAGTTTTAAATTCATCCGCTCCGGCAACCCGCCTACATTATGGTGCGATTTAATCGTCACGCTCGGCCCGCCATGAAACGAAATCGACTCGATCACATCAGGATACAGCGTGCCCTGCGCCAGAAAATCGGCCCCACCGGCGCGTTTGGCTTCTTCTTCAAACACCTCAATAAAGGTCTCGCCGATAATCTTGCGTTTGCGCTCGGGGTCTTTCACCCCTTTCAACCGGCCTAAAAACACCAGGCTGGCATCCACATAAATCAGCGGAATCCCGTAATGCTCTACAAAGCGCTCGCGCACTTCCTTCGCCTCATTCAGCCGTAATAGGCCCGTATCCACAAAAATACACAGCAACTTGTCACCCAGTGCCTGATGCAGCAACTTCGCCACCACCGACGAATCCACCCCGCCGCTCACCGCACACAATACTTTCTGATTGCCCACCTTTTTCTGGATCGTGGCAATTTCCTCGCGCCGGAACGCGGCCATCGTCCAGTCGCCATGGCATCCGCAGATAATATGGGTAAAGTTACGCAACAGCGCCGCCCCATCCGTCGTATGCATCACCTCCGGATGAAACTGCACCGCATAAAAACGTCGATTTTCATCACACACCGCCGCAAAAGGTGCCGAAGGCGTGCGCGCCACCACCCGAAAGCCCGTGGGCAGCTGCTCCACGCGATCACCATGGCTCATCCAGACCTGCGCCTTATCTCCCACCTTCCACACGCCTTCAAACAGACGGCAAGGCTCAACAATTTCAATATGGGCGCGGCCAAACTCACGCTCATGCGAGTTTTCCACCTTACCGCCCAGCCTTTCGCACATCAGCTGCTGGCCATAACAAATCCCCAGCACCGGAATACCCATATCAAAAATCGCGGGCGTCACATCCGGCGCAAACCCGTCCTTCACCGAGGCGGGGCCGCCTGAGAGAATAATGCCCTTGGGGTTAAATTCACGAATCGCCTGCTCGCTGATAGTGCACGGACGAATCTCGGAATAGACATTGCTTTCCCTCACGCGGCGGGCGATGAGCTGCGTCACTTGAGAGCCAAAATCCAGAATCAGAATGCGGTCATGAGAATTCATGAGTGGTTATGGCCTTGTTGTGACAAAAATGTCAAATCTATTTCGAAACCATAGGACAGAAGCCTACCTTCACCAAATCTTCATTAACTTGAGATGATTTTTTAGTTAATAATTCCTCATCAACGTGTATAGTGCGCACAAGTTGGTCAAGGTCACGTAACCATACGATGGCTGGTTTTTAATTAAGATTAAAGCGTTTAAGTGGGTCGTTTATGAAATGGATTGGTCTGGTAGTCGCTGTATTTGTTGCTGTAGCAGCAGCCTTTATGGTGTTGAAATTGTCAGGAAACAAAGAGCAAGCCGTCAATCAGCAAGTAGCACAACAACAGCAAATGAATGTGCAGCCGCAGGCGCAGGTTCAGATCGAAACCGTTAACGTTTATGTTGCCGCCAAATTCATTCCCATCGGCACCGTCATCGACGAAAGCATGCTCGACACACAGCCATGGCCCCAGCATCTGGTACTTGACGGCTTCGTCGTCGGCCCCGAAGCCGGCGAACAACTCAAAGGTATGGTCACCCGCGCACCTTTTCAGGCGCGCGAGCCTATTATTAATTCGAAAATCGTCAATCCGCAGGACCCTAACTTCCTCGCGGGCACTCTCACCAAAGGCAAGCGCGTGATCACCATGGCCACCGATGAAATCGCCGCAGTGGCAGGCTTCGTATTCCCTGGCGACCGTGTCGACGTGTTGGTCACCCACCGTATTTTACGGGAAGATGTAAGCCAGCGCGACATTATGGAAGCCGGTAATATGAACGAACTCACCGAAGAAGTGACCGAGGTGCTGATTGCCAACGTGCCCGTACTGGCCGTCGATCAACGCAGCACTGCTGGTGCCGCGCCGCAAAGTGGTCAGCAAGCGGAATCAGGCATCGTCATCCCACGCTCTATCTCGCTCGAAGTCACGCCCGAAGATGCGCAACGTGTGCGCCTCGGCTATCAGCTGGGTCAGCTCTCGCTCACCCTGCGCTCGCTCGAAGATAAAGAAACCATAGAAACGGTTGCAATTACCCGTCAAAGTGATTTATCACAATTTGACGCATCCTCGCTTGCTGCTACAGGTCGCAAGGATGACTATATCCCCGTCGTCGTAATCCGCGGCACGCAAATCGACGATGAGGAAGCGAAGAAAAAACGACAGGAAGCGCGGGGGACTGCGACTCCTGATACAGAATAAACGGTGAAATCAAACGATATAGGCACACAATGACATACCGCTTTGGCTCTTTTCTTCTCCTCTTCACTCTCATCATAGGCACCGCTGTCCCCGCATTTGCGGCAGGCGGCAAGTTCTACGTGCCGGTGAATCGTTCCGAAATCGTCACCTCCCCTGTCACCATGGCAGAGGTGATCGTGGCCAACCCCGAAATTGCAGATATCTATGTGCATGGGAATGACAAGCTTTCCATCATTGGCAAGCAGTTGGGTGAAACCTCCGTGCGTCTCTTCGACGAGAAAAACAACCTCATTCGCGATATCAATGTCATGGTCACCTACGATCTGCCCTCGATCCGCAAAGCGCTGCATGAGTTTTTACCCTATGAGCGCGTCGGCGTCGAAATGATCAACACCAAAATCGCCCTCACCGGCGAAATCAGCAGCATGTCGGCGGCCAATACCGCCATGCAGATCGCCTCACAATATATTGTGCCCAGCCGCGCACCCAATGATATTCAGCTGCAGGAAGGCAGCGAGCGCGATGGTCCTTATCCCGGTATCATCAATCTGATGAGCATGACAGCGGGTCAGCAGGTGATGCTGCGTATCCGCGTCGGTGAAATCCAACGCAGCGCACTGAAAAATCTAGGCGTCAGCCTCGATGTCGTTAAATCCAGCGGCAACCTGCCCTTCGAAATTGCCACTGGCGGCTTCTTAACCGGCGGACGCAGCTTCCTAGGTCCATTGTTCAGTGGTAATGAAGCACAAGGCGACGTGAATTTCAGCCCCGACTCCCGTGGTGTAGGCATCGGCGCATGGCGCAATAGCAGTGGCACCACCGGTATCGGTGCAGCCATCGAAGCACTGGAGCAAGACGGCCTGTTCAAAACCCTCGCCGAGCCGAATCTGGTTTCACTCAGCGGCGAAGAAGCTGAATTCTTGGCGGGTGGTGAGTTCCCCATCCCGGTCTCGCAGGGCGATAATGGCATTGCGGTCGACTATAAACCGTTCGGTGTATCGGTACGCTTCACTCCCTTCGTTCTCTCTGAAAATCGTATCCGTATTCAGGTCATGCCCGAAGTCTCCGAAGTCTCGAATGCTGGCTCGGTACAAATCGCCACCGGTGTCAGCGTGCCTGCTTTCAATGTGCGCCGCGCCAGCACCACAGTCGAATTGGCCCCTGGTGAAAGCTTCATGATCGCGGGTCTTATTCAGGATTCCATGCAATCCACCATCGAACAATTGCCCGGCATCGGCGAAGTACCGATCCTCAGCAGCCTGTTCCGCAGCACCTCCTACCAGCGTCAGGAAACCGAGCTGATTCTCGCCGTGACTCCCTATATTGTAGACCCGTTGAAATCATCCGATATTCGTTTACCAAGTGATGATTTCCGCCCGGCATCCTTTATGGAAAGCGTCTTCTACGGTGCATTGGGCACGTTAAATGGTGATGCACAACGCATTTCGCAAACCCCGAGCCTTGAAGGGCCCATTGGATTTATGGTGGATTAATCATGAAAAAACAAATTACAACGCTCGCCCTTTCCCTTTTGTGCTTTTCCTGTTCACAAATCCCGCCGGAAGCATATTTTGACCGTGGCACCCCCGAATCGCTGCTCGATGTCTCATCCGAAGTCGTGAACCTCTCCGTCGCAACCGATGGTGCCGTCAACGAGTTATCCGACTGGCTCAATCGTGATCAGCCCTCACGCGCCGAGCTTTATTGCATGGATGCCGACCCTCGCTGTGCCGCTGCGCAGGAAGTGCTCGATCTCTATGGCGTCGAAACCATGTATGTCGCCGCTGCCGATAACACGGTAAGCCTCGTCTATGAGCGCGTACTGGCCCGCGATTGCGAAAACCGTTTCATTGATAATCACATCAATCCGTATCATCTCAACCACCCGACTTTTGGCTGCTCTATCGCTGCCAATATGGTGCAAATGGTATCCGACAAACATCAGTTTGTACGCCCCAACCTGTTGGATAAGCCCGATGCGAACCGCGCAGTACGTGATTATCAGGAATATCTGAATCCAACGCGTGAAAGACGAGGCATTGAGGATTCAGCGCTTGAGTCTGTTACCGTTGATTAATCACATTGCAGGCTTGTCAATATAATGGAGCAGAAAAGTCCCGTACTCGTCATATTAAATAGTGACTCGCAGCGCCCTTATGCGAACCAACTGGCAGCGTTACTCGGTTATCCGGGCGCCAATGTGGTAATAGGCACGGGGCATGATGCAGCCCATTACATCGAAAGCAATCAACTCAGCGTCAAATACATCGCCTTATTCATTGGCAGCCGCAAACTCGAAGTCATGGCCGAGTTGGATGATTTGGCCCGTGTATGCGAGCCCGGCACCCAACTGGTGGTTGCCGGTGAAACCAACGATATCCAGTTCTACCGCGCCTTAATTGAACGTGGCGTCACCGATTATTTCACCACCCCCGTCGATATCGAGTTAATGAGCAAGTCCTTGCTCAAATACGGCACCGGCTCCACCACCAATAACAGCACCGTCATCTCTTTCATGAGCGCCGCCGCTGGCGATGGTTCCAGCAGCGTCGCCCTCAATGTCGGCTATGCGCTGGCCAAAGAATTCAACGCCAAAACCATTATCATCGATATGGATTATCAGTTTGGCATGACTGCGAAAAACCTCGATCTCAGCAGCCCTTTCGGTATCAAGGAATTGCTCGAACACCCCGATCGCGGCATCGATTCCACGCTACTGCAACGCATGGTCGTCGGCTATAACAGTAATCTCGATATCATCGCCGCGCCGAATGAATTGCGCTTCCAGCCCAACATTCAGCCCGAAGTCATCCGCGATTTGCTCAATGCGCTGCAGGAAAAATACAAATTCATCATTCTTGATTTGCCTCATATTTGGTCCCCTTGGATTGCCTCGGCCTTCAGCTATTCCGATGCTATCATACTCGTCGCCCAGCTCTGGCTGAAATCGGTCACCCACTCCTCGCGCATGCTCAATGTGTGGCGCGATATGGGCGTCAATCCGCAGCATATCCGCGTTGCTATCAATCGCAGCGGTGCCAAATACAAAGAAGGCGTTGCCATCAAAGATTTCGAACGCGTCTGTAATATTCCAATCTCTTATTTCCTCCCCAACGACATCAAAACCGTCGTCACAGCTGAAAATCTTGGCAAAACGGTCATCGAAGTCGGCAAATCGCGCCTCGCTGCGGAATATATCAATCTGGCCGAATCCCTGCGCAGCCTCAAAGAACCCACCAACACCCCCATGACTGGTAAACTGGCATTTTCACCCCACTCAACCAATAAAATGGGCTAGCGCATGTTCGGAAATAAACCGCATCAGCCGAGCGACAAGGACAATAAGCAACCTGAAGAGCAGGAGCATACCGCCCTGCCTGCCGTAGTCAAAACAGCAGATATATCAACGGTAGAATCCCACGAAAAGCGCGAATTGGTCGATTCCCGCACCATCGGCGAAGCCGTGCGCAAATCCAGTGGCGAAGCCACCGCCAGCTATCTGGATTTACGTCTCGAAACCCCCGAATTCAAAAAAACCAAATCCGAATTGCTCAATCGCCTGATTCAACAGATTGATTTTATCACGCTCAATCAATTGCGCGAAGAGCTGCAACGCAAAAAAGTGCTCGAAGTCTGCGATAAAATCTTCAGCGAAATTCAGATGCCCCTCAATGCGGGGCAGATCGCCGCGCTGAAAACGCAGGCCCTCGACGAGCTGTTCGGCTTCGGCCCGATCGAGCCTTTGTTGAATGATCCCGAAATCGCCGATATCATGATCAACGGCCACAAACAAGTCTATATTGAAAAACAAGGAAAAATACTGCTGACCGATGTATCTTTCCTCGATGAACGCCATCTGCTGACCATCATTCAGCGCATCGTTTCGCGTGTAGGCCGTCGCGTCGACGAGGCCTCCCCCATGGTCGATGCGCGCATGCCCGATGGTTCACGTTTTAACGCTATTATTCCGCCTCTGGCCCTCGATGGCTCGCTGGTATCGATTCGTAAATTCAAACAAAATAAAATGCCGCTTTCCACCTATGTGCAATATGAGTCGCTGACAGCGCCCATGGCCAAATTTCTAGAAATCTGCGGCAAGGTAGGGCTGAACATGCTGGTGTCCGGCGGTACCGGTTCCGGTAAAACCACGCTGCTCAACGCCTTATCAGGCGCTATCGGACATGATGAGCGCATTATTACTATCGAAGATGCGGCGGAGCTGCAATTGCAGCAGCCCCATGTGCTGCGGCTCGAAACCCGCCCCTCCTCCATGGAAGGCCGCGGCGAGATTACCCAACGCCAGCTGGTAAAAAACGCCCTGCGGATGCGCCCCGACCGCATTATTCTGGGTGAGATTCGCGGCGATGAGGTCATCGACGTACTCGCCGCCATGAATACCGGCCATGATGGCTCGATGGCCACCATCCACGCCAATAACCCGCGTGATTGCCTCGCCCGCCTCGAAAATCTGGTCGGCATGTCCTCCGTAAAAGTGGAATCCCGCTCCTTGAAACAACAAATTACCAGCGCCGTGCAAATCATCGTGCAGGTCGACCGTATGCGTGATGGTCGCCGTCGCATTGTCGCCATCGAAGAAATTGTCGGGATGGAAGGTGACATGATTACCACCCAGACCCTCTTTAGTTATAAAGCTAAGGGTATGAAGCCAGACGGATTTTTAGATGGTGAGTTCACCAATCACGGCATCCGCCCCCGTATGCTGGCCAAAGCGCAATATTTCGGGCTGGAGAAAGAGGTGCTTGAATGTTTCACCGTTGGAGTATAACCTGATGAAAAGGTTGCGCTGATATGGAAATTTTATTATTCGCCATTGGAGTAGGCATCATCGGCTATGTCGCCTTTGTGTTCCTATTTCCTAAGGCCATCCCCGAAGATGGCTCGCGACGTACTAAATCCGCCCTCAACGAATTATACGAAACCTCAAAAACCATTCAGGAAACAGGGGGTGGCGGCGGTATTCTACGCGATGAATTCACCGAAGAAGCGCCGCATGTCAAAATGTTCTACAGCCTCCCGGGCATGAACAAAGTCTATATCCTCGCCGTGCAGGCAGGCTATCAGAAGCATCTCGCCGTCATCGCGGTCTCGATGATCGCAGCCCTGTTTTTACTAACCGGCCTGTTCTTCAAGCTGGGTTTCGGTCCCATGAGCCTGCTTTTCGGTCCCTTGGCTGCTTATTTCGTACCGAAAAAGCTTTTCCGCCGCAAAGTGCGCAAACGTAACGAGCAGTTCATATCGCTCTTCCCCGATGTGCTCGATATGATCGTGCGCAGCGTGCGCTCTGGTTTTCCTATCACCGCCGCCCTCAAAATGGTGGCCGAGAATATGGAACCCCCCGTCAGCACTGAATTTCAGCAAGTGGTGAATGAAATCGCCGCAGGCCGCTCGATGAGCGAAGCACTCACGCGCCTTGCCCATCGCATCAACGAGCAAGACATCAACTTTTTCGTGGTCGTCCTCAACGTCCAGCAAGAAACCGGTGGTAATCTGGCCGAAGTCGTCTCCAACCTGTCCGGCATTATCCGCAAACGCAAGCAACTGCGCCTGAAAATCAAAGCCATGACCTCCGAAGGCCGTGCCACTGCCCTGATTCTGGGTGCCTTGCCTTTCCTCATCTTTTTCGTCCTCTACATCATTCAGCGTGATTATCTCGCGCCCTTATGGGAAGACCCCAAAGGCAAATTTATCTTAGGTGGCGCATTGGGCATGGTGGCACTGTGTATGATTATCGTTAACAACATGATTGATATTGATATCTGATATGGGCAATGACACCACAACCATCATCCTAGCCATCGTCGTCGGACTGGTCTTTTTCGTCGGCTATCTCGCCCTCGACGCGGTGATGCGCAAAAAGAAGCAATCCGAAGAGCTCAAAGGCCGCATTCTGGGTGACGCCTACGAAATGAGCCAGGGCAGCGAAGCCCTGCTCTCGATGGAACGTGAAAAGTCCGACCTCGCAAAAACCATGGAGGGCCTCCTCTCTATGATCGGTGTCAACACCACAGAAGCCATCCCCAAACTCGAAAAGAAATTTTCCCATGCCGGCATCGATTCGGTAAACGGGCCCATCTACTACCTGTTTTTCCAACGCATTCTGTCCATATTCTTTGTCCTGTTCAGCATCCCTTTCTTTATGGCAGGCGGCGAAGGCATGGCCAAAGCCCTGAACCTGATTATCGGACTGCTGATTTTAATCGGGGGCTTGTTTGGCCCGCATTTATATCTCAGCAACAAAACCCAGAAACGCCAGAAAGTGTTGCTGCGCTCTTTCCCCGATGCGCTCGATCTGCTGCTGGTCTGCGTCGAATCCGGCTTAGCGATGGACGCCGCCTTCAACCGCGTCTGCAAAGAGCTGGGCAGCGCACATCCTGAAATCACCAAAGAATTTAACCGCAGCCGCCTCGAGCTGGCCCTGCTCAATGATCGTAGCCAGGCCTTGATGAATCTGGGTGAGCGCACCAATCTGATTCCGTTCCGCTCCCTCGCCGCCGCCCTCATTCAAACCGAGAAATTCGGCACCAACCTGACCGATACGCTACGCGTCCTGTCGGATGACTACCGCCAGACCCGCCTGCTGATGGCAGAAAACAAAGCCAACCGTCTGCCTGCACTCATTACCATCCCGTTAATTGTGCTGCTGATGCCCGCCTTCTTGTTTGTACTGCTTGGCCCTGCCTATATTCAGGTGACCAATCAGGGCGGCATTATGGGCGGCAATTAGCTTTGTTTGTGTTTGTTCCCGCTCCGGCCTACTGGCCTCCGCAATGAACCTAAGCGCTTCGCGCACTAAAGGCTCGGACGTCTGTCCTCGTTCTTTACTAATCTCGTCATTCCTGCGAACGCAGGAATCTTATCTTTCTTCCTGAACTCTGGACTCTGAACTCTCACCTCCCTATATACAACGAATGTCCCAACCCTTCCGCATCGAATCCAGCTACTCCCCCCGAGGCGACCAGCCCACCGCCATCGCCGCCTTAAGCGAAGGCCTGCTGCAGGGCAAGCGCGATCAGGTGCTGCTGGGCGTCA
>DITS01000022.1 GCA_002422205.1 Alphaproteobacteria bacterium UBA6178 | reverse complement strand
AACGGTTTAGCAAACCGCCGCCTTCAGCCACTCGGCCACCCCTCCGTATATGAGGCTATTGCCACCCGATAGGTACCGGATGATAAGCTGAAGGCGTTATGTAAATAGAAGCGCGGCATTTTACAAGAGTAAAATCCGCTGGGCAGCCACTCGCTCCCCCCTTGGCGGTATGGGTTTGCTACCTTTTTGGAGAGGTGGGCCATTACAATCGTTGCAGCGAGCGCGACACGAACCTGAAATCAAACGCATAATCGAGTAGGGCTATCAAGGAATTTAGTTGCAAAAGACGCTTAGCGCCTTAATCTCGCGCCAAACAAAGGGAAAATAATGGCCAATAAACCAAAAGAAAGTGTCTGGGACCTGTTAAAAACCGTGATTTATGCGGTGCTGATTGCGGTGGTGTTCCGCTCGTTTGCCTATGAGCCCTTTCATATCCCGTCCAGCTCGATGCGCTCGACGCTGCTTGAGGGGGATTATATTTTTGTCTCTAAATATTCCTATGGTTACAGCCGCTATTCCTTTCCGTTTGGCTTGCCGTTGTTTGAGGGGCGTGTGCCAGATCGTGCGCCTAAGCACGGCGATGTGGCGGTGTTTCGCCTGCCGCGTGAGCCTAAGGTGGACTATATCAAGCGTATTATTGGCCTGCCGGGCGACCGTGTCCGCATTAGTGATGGCAAACTGATTTTGAATGATGAGGTGGTGAAGCAAGAGCGCGTGGATGATTTTATCAATCGTGACGGCGGGGTGGAGCGGCCTATTTTGCGCTTCCGCGAGACGCTACCCAATGGCCGCAGCTATCTGGTATTGGATACGGATAGTTATGGGCGGGTGGATAATACGGAGGAATATATTGTGCCGGAAGGGCATTATTTTGCCATGGGCGACAATCGGGATAATTCCACTGACAGCCGCTTTAATGCCGATATGGGCTTTGCCAAGGAAGAACATGTGGGCTTTATCCCTGAGGAAAACCTGATTGGACGCGCCGAGATTATTTTATTTTCGATGAATGACGAGGCGGAATTCGCCTTTTGGGAAGTATGGAAATATCCGTCGATGTTTCGTGACGGACGCTTTTTTGTATCGCTGCGCCAAGAGGAGCGCCTGTGAGCCAGCATGCGCCATTGCTGGAAGGGGTGGTATGGGAACAATTGCGCGAATCACCCTTGCTGCGCCAAGCGCTGACGCATCCGTCCTGCGGTAAAACGGACAAGGGCGTCGCGTATAATAACCAGCGTCTGGAGTTTTTAGGGGATTCGGTGCTGGGGATGGTGGTCGCCGATATGCTCTACCGCATGTATCCGCAGGAGCAGGAAGGCGAGTTGGCGCGGCGGTTTGCGGCGCTGGTGTGCGGCGATATTTTAGTGCAGGTGGCGCGCAGTATCGGGCTGGGCGAGGCGCTGATTTTATCGGAAAGCGAAGAGGAAAATGGCGGGCGCGACAATCCGTCGAATCTGGAAGATGCGTGCGAAGCGTTGATCGGCGCGTTGTATCTGGATGGCGGATTTGCGGCGGCGCATGCGTTTATTGTGCAGCATTGGAGTGAGCGCGCGCAGTCGGTGAGTGAGCCGCCCAAAGACCCTAAAACGGCGTTGCAGGAATGGGCGCAGGCGCGTGGGTTGCCGTTGCCTTTGTATGAGGTAGTGGCCAGCAGCGGCCCTGCCCATGCGCCACGCTTTACCATTCGGGTGAGTGTAGAAGGTAGTGGGTATGCTGAGGCGGAAGCCAACGCCAAACGCTACGCCGAGCGCGAGGCGGCGCGATTATTGATGGAGCAACTGGTATGACGGCTTGCGGCTATATTGCGTTTTTAGGGGCCCCCAATGCGGGTAAATCGACACTGCTGAACCGACTGGTTGGGCAAAAGCTGGCGATTGTGACGCCTAAAGCACAAACGACGCGCAGCCGTATTACCGGCGTGCTGATTCATCATGATGCGCAGTTGGTGCTGCTTGATGCGCCGGGGGTGTTTGATGCGGGGGAATCGAAGCAGTTTGAGCGCGCGATGGTGGATTGTGCGTGGCGCGGCGTGTCCGATGCTGATCATGTGCTGATGTTGATGGATGCCAGCGTGGGCTTGAATGGCGAGAACCGCGCGATTATTGAGCGTTTGCAACAGGTGCAAAAGCCCGTGTCGCTGGTGCTGAATAAAATTGATGCGGTGGCCAAACCGACCTTGCTGGAGCTGACGGCGGCGGCGAATGCGCTGTATGGGTTTAAAGAAACTTTTATGATTTCGGCATTGAAAGGCGACGGGGTGGAGCGGTTGCTGGATACGCTGGCGGATTCCGTGCCGCAAGGGCCGTGGCTCTATCCCGAAGATCATCTGACCGATTTGCCGCAGCGTTTGATTGCGTCGGAAATTACGCGCGAGAAATGCTTTTTGAAACTGCGCGAAGAGCTGCCTTATTCGCTGAGCGTGGAGACGGAAAGCTGGGAAGAAAAGCCCGATGGCAGCATCAAAATCAACCAGACGATTTTTGTTGAACGGGAAGGGCAGAAGGGCATTGTGCTGGGCAAAGGCGGGGCGATGCTTAAAACCATCGGCCAACTGGCGCGCGAGGATATATCGCGTATGTGGGAATGCCCTATTCATTTGTTTTTATTTGTAAAAATACGCGAAAACTGGAAATCGAACCCGGACAGTTACGCCTATATGGGGCTACAAAAGCCAAAATAATCCCTGTTTTCAGCTGATTTAATGTCATCAATTTGTCATGGATATCGTGATTTCTCTGTGTTAGAATGAAATAGATAGAATTTTATCTATTTGCATTAAGTGTATGAAAAAGCACAAGTGAGAGAGAAAGCGTGAGTTTACAAGCTGCTCATAGTCAGGCGCGCGATGCGGTGATTGGTAACACCGCACGGCATGACCCTTATGCGGATTATTTCCGTGAGGCGGTATTGCGTCAGGAGGTGGAGCGGCTTGTAAATCAGACCCTGCCGGTTTCGAATGATGCAGATCAGAATTCGGCAGTGCGACGGGTGCTGGCCAGCACCGATATTGGTGTGTTACTGCGCCAACATCATGGTGATGTGAATTCGGTAGTGGCGGATATAGTACAGCGCTGCCAAAAAGCCGCCGACCACGCCAATGCCATCAACAGCATTATGCATCAATGGATGCGAAGCCCACGTGATGGCACCGGCGGGCCGATTCGTTATAAAATTATCCGCCGTCAAAACGGCCTTTCCATGGATGATCTGGCACAAAGTGACCATGAACAAATTCAGGGTGCGATCGAAGAGGTGTTTGAATCGCGCTCGGAGACCGAGCGTGCGCAATATATGGATGATATTGGCATGTGGCGCATTGGCTTAAGCGGTGCGCGTTTTGTTTATTTGAGTGTCGATAGCATTAAAATGCTACATGGCCAATCGCTGATGCCGAGTCTGGGCGGGGTGATTTATGCCGCACCGCGCATGGTGGGTGGTGCGTTGCAATTTGCTAAAGAAAGCATTGCGCCGGATATCGCATCAATGGCGCAAAGTGCGCTGGTCGCGTCGGTGCTGGCATTGCTTGCTGCACAAATGTTGGCCGATCAGCAAAAGCGGGAAGAAGCAGCGAAATCCGAGCGTTTAAAATGGGCCGATGTCGATGATCCGGCTACGTTTAAGCCGGTTCCGGATGTGCCGCATCCGGCGATATTACATTCAAGGCAACCGGCTCACCGCCCCATGTAGCCTTTGCCTTTTGCCTTTGCTAATGGCACAATGCGCCCATGCAGTGGAGCGATCAGGCGATAATCTTACAGGTGCGTAAATTTGCCGAGCATGGCGCGGTGGTGACGCTGTTTAGCCGTGCGAACGGGCTGTATAGTGGCGTGTGCAAAGCGGCGCAATCGAAGGCGCAGCGCGGCATCTATCAACCGGGCAATATTGTGCAGGCGAACTGGAAAGCGCGGCTGGAAGAGCATATTGGCAGTTTATCATGCGAGCTGGATATGCCGGTGGCGGCGCTGGTGATGCAGGATGCGCGTGCGCTCAGCGGGCTGAATGCGGTGTGTGCGATGCTACCGCTTGCGGTGCATGAACGCGATGCGCACCCACAGCTATATGATGCGGCGGTGATGCTGCTGGAGCATTTGGCCAGCGGGCAGCCCTGGCTGGTGGATTATATCCGATTTGAGCTATGCCTGATGCGTGAAGCGGGCTATGGGCTGGATTTGGAGCAATGCGCGGCGACTGGCGCGCGCGATTCGCTGGTGTATGTGTCGCCCAAATCGGGCTGTGCGGTGAGCGCCAGTGCGGGCGCGCCCTATCATGAGCGGATGCTGCCTTTGCCTGCCTTTTTATTGCAGGAGCAGCCCGAGGTGCAGCATAGCGCGATTGCCGACGGGTTTAAGCTTACCAGTTATTTTCTGACGCATTGGCTACTGGCGCCGCTGGGGCGCAGCATGCCCGATGCGCGTGAGCGGGTGTTGCGAATGGCGGAAGCGGCGGTGTAACTTCATCAAATCGTCATATTCCGGTGATGGATAGATGCTAAAATAATAGCCTAGGAGAATCATTATGGCAGACCCCAAAAAACCAGCTGAAGTGCAAAAAGAGTTTTATGCATTTGTTGACAAATTAGGTGACAAAGGCAAAGAGCTTGCAGCCCTTGCTAAGGAATATTTTAAAGAAGGCACCGAATTTACGCAGGAAAATGCCAAAGCTTTTCTGAATTATGCTGAAGAAAAAATGGACAAAACGAGCTTTGCTTCAATCAAAGCTGATGTTGTGGAGTTTGGCAAAAATCTGTCTGAATCGAGTGACGGCGTATTTAAATGGCTAGGTGATACGGCTAAAAAAATTGGCAATAGTACGCCCGGGTTAGTTGCTGGTGGTATATCTGCAGCACTGGTATTTGCTTTGACTTTTGGCATGATAGAACCTACCGGCTGGGTGGGGAATATATTCGCGACCTGTATTGCGGTTGGCATTTCTACGTTAGTGGTGCCTATGGCGGCGGTTGCTGCAAGTGAATGGTGGCATGAAACGGAGAAGCCAGCGCCCGGAAAGGGCCGATCACCCCAAGTCGCGCCGAGCGGGCCCGTACAGCAGCCTCAGCGAGGCGCAGAGCCGGATCCGGTTGTGACTCCTCCCGATCCTCGATTGCCAATAGTCAATCCGCGCACACAGGGCACCGTACCCCCACGCTAGCGGTGTAATGCTGTACAAAAACCCTTGCAAGACTGCGGGTTTGCGGCTAAAAACCGGCTATGGTAAAAAAATCTGCACCACCACAGAAACCCGAAGTGATATCCGATGTGTCCTTTAAGGACGCATTGGGCGAGCGTTATCTGGCTTATGCGATGTCGACGATTACGTCGCGGTCGCTGCCCGATGTGCGTGACGGGTTGAAACCGGTGCATCGTCGTTTGCTCTATGCAATGATGCAGCTGCGACTGAACCCGAATACCGGCTATAAAAAATGCGCGCGTATTGTGGGTGACGTGATGGGTAAATATCACCCGCATGGCGACAGCGCGATTTATGATACGATGGTGCGCTTGGCGCAGTCTTTCTCGGTGCGCTATCCGCTGGTCGACGGGCAGGGNNATGGCGATAATGCTGCGGCCATGCGTTATACCGAGGCGCGGCTGACCGAGGTGGGCAGCGCGCTGATGGAAGGGCTTGATGCCGACACGGTGGATTTCCGCGCGACCTATGATGGCGAAGATGAAGAGCCGCTGGTGATGCCTGCGGGCTTTCCGAATTTACTGGCGAATGGCTCGGAGGGGATTGCGGTGGGTATGGCGACCAGCATTCCGCCGCATA
>DITS01000010.1:390-12080 GCA_002422205.1 Alphaproteobacteria bacterium UBA6178 | reverse complement strand
GTTGATAGGCTGGGTGTGGAAGTGCCGTAAGGTATGAAGCTAACCAGTACTAATCACTCCATTGACTTAATAATTCATTTCGACAAATAACTTGAGTCGGTTTGATCCATCACATACAGCACAAAACAGATTTGTGTTTGTTGTGAGAGCTAAGTTCAACATTCACAGAAAAAACCTATTCAAAATATAGAATCTGGAATGTGAGAATGACGATTATGTTTTTATAATTGAAATTCCCACATTCCAGCATTCTGCTACAAAGGGCCGTTTTACACGGTCTGGTGATTATAGCGAGAGTGGCACCACACGTTCCCATCCCGAACACGNNATGGTACTGCGTCTTAAGACGTGGGAGAGTAAGTCGTTGCCAGACCTTGTAAGACGGCCTTTTTTATGGCAAACGCTCCAACATACCAGCCTGTGGCTGGGTATTGTGGGGCGTTTTTTGCGTTTTGGGGGGATTTTGCCGGGTAATAATGGTCTGATCTAAGTGTAGCAGGGGGTGGTTAGAAGGACACTATTTACTGGGCCTGACAACAAAGTCGCCTTATAGCAGGGCATAAGTAGCGATTGAGACCCTGAGCAGGGTGGGGTGCCGCGCACCGTTAGACATGGGCTTATTGTGGGTTTATGAAGGCCGTTTTAAGCTAGGCTCGTTTTACGCCTGTACTCGTGTCACGTGGCTTACTATGACCTTCATGTTCTTTAGGTCCTTCCACGCTAGTACGGGCTTTTGGTTTTAATTCTGTGGGGAAGCGATCTTTGGTGTCAGGGTGTTCGCTTAAAGCAATGAGAAAGGTATCCAGATTATAATTTGCGGCTTGCTCCAGACGTAGCTGGGCAGGCGTTAGCGCGGCTTCGAAATAATCAGTGCCATGATCGCGTAGGCTGGGTGCGCCTAGGAGCATGGAAATATGCACCGCGCTATTATGTGCAGCATATATATTCAAAGCAGGTTGTATCGTATTAGTAAAAAACTGCTTTAATTCTGCCGGACATTCAGATGTGGTGGCGTTATTGGCTAACACGCTTTGTAGGGTGGCCGCATGTTCTGCGATGATTTCATTGACCCGACCATCAATCAATACATTGGACGTTAGATTTATAGAAGCCATTATTTTTTGTTCCTGCTGTTTAGTTGTAATTTTCTGGATGCGAGCATAGAGGAGGCGGTTGCGATTTGTGTGAAGATTATGTGAATAATCCTCACCTCGTTGTTGTGTTTATTGAAATTAGTGCTAGTGCTGTGGGGTGCCATTTATTCGCCTTCCATTCAGAGAAGGATTATTACTGGACTCATCGGAAATTCATTTAGCGAGCAAACCTCATGCAACATCTTAAGCAGCTTTTAATTGAGAAGAATATCAGCCAGACGCAACTCGCGCATATATTGGGGCGGAATAAATCCGCGGTTACCAATTTGTTGCAAGGAAAACGTCAGCTAAAAGCACAGGAAGTTGTGAAAATTGCGGCCTTTCTAGGCGTTTCGGAAAGTGAAATTCTGGGGCTTGGGCAGCCGTCGCTTAATCAAAGAATGAGTGCCGTGTTGGCTGCGGGTGATCACAAGCATTTGGAGCAGCAAAGCGGCATTGCACAGCCGGTTGTGGTGGAGAAAATCGTTGAGAGGGTTGTGAAAATTCCTACGCCGCAAATTGTCGAAAAGATTGTTGAGGTCGAGAAAATCATCGAAGTGGAAAAGCCGGTCGAGGTGGCGGTGCCGCCTATGCATATTCCGTTTCATGGTACGCCTAGCGTTCAGATGCGAAAATCGCAATGCGTCAAGCGCCTGGCCGAAGGCTATGGGTTCGAGGATGTTTTTTTTGCAACAGATCATAGTTATGCGCTCGAAGTGCCGGATCAAGCACTGGATTTGATTGGCTTTATGCCGGGGGATGTGGTGCTATCAGAGCTCGGTGCCAAGGTAAAAAAGGATGATATTGTGGTGGTGCAATGGTATCAGGAGAATCGGGTGACGATCACGTTGCGAAAATATGAACCGCCTTTTTTGGTGCCTTACTCGTCGCAACCGGATATTGAGCGACTGCATGAAGCGCGTGCCAATGTGCAAATTGTCTCGCCGGTACAGCGATTGATCCGTTTGTTTTAATAATAGCCGCTATGGGAGTTACAATATGACCGCCTTATCGAGCTTTGCTGCGCAGATTAAATCGGATATGAGCCAGTCGCTTGACCAGCTGTTGCGGGCGTTGATGGATCATTATTCGCCCGAAGCGGCAGGCTATGATGCGCCGGAGGGGTTATATGATACCGAGAGCCTGCCCGAGGGCGAGCATGACCCCTCTTATGTGATCTATTATTCGGTGCTGCATGATGTGATTAAGCCCGTGAGCTTAGCGTGCGCCATGCTGGCAGGGGTAGGGGAGTATGCCGCGCTGGATACACCGAGCCGGCTGGAGCAGGCAGCGGCGGCATTGGAGCGAGCGGCACGCGATAATGCTGGCCATCCGGCAGCGATACATCATGAAGAGACCTTGCTGCGGCTGGGGGAGGCTAAGGCGGCGATACGCAAAGCCAAAAAGCGCGTGCTGGCTTATGCGCCGGATGCGGACTGATGCCTGAGGGGATAGGCTGATATGTTTTTGGGCCGCAACCAACTGGCATTTCGTGGGATTGTTGCGGTCTGGGTGCTGGCGGGTCATTTGCTGCATAATCCTATTTATGATGCGGGGTTTGCGCGCGCGGCGGATGCGGGGTGGCTGGCGCTACTGGCCCGGCTTGATTTTCTGATGGTGGATATGATGTTTGTGCTGAGCGGGTGTTTGCTCAGTTTGCATTATTGGGAGCATTATCCGCGTGAAGTGCGTGGGCGCACGATTGACCGGTTTTATGTGCGGCGGCTGGTGCGAATTTATCCGCTGCATCTGCTGGGTGTGGCGATGGTGGGGGCGATGGCGTGGGCGGGCATTGCGCATCCGATCAGCTCGGGCCTTGAGGCGACGATATTCAAGCATTGGGAATGGACCGGCGCCATTAATTTATTGCTGATGAATGGCTGGGGGATTGTGCCGGTGGCGAGCTGGAATGAGCCAGCATGGACGGTATCGGTGATGTTTTTACTATATATCATTTTTCCTAATTTGGTGCTGGGTTTGCGGCGCTTACCACAACGACCGCTCGTCTATTGGGTATTGGTTGCTGTGATACTGGTGGGTTATGTGGTGATGCGGCAACTGCTGCCGATGGGCAGCCATAGCGACGGGATGGGAGCGCTGGTGCGCGGGCTGGTGTTTTTTATGGTGGGGATTGTGGCCGCACGCTTGCATCAGTTGGAATGGCAAATGCAGCGCAACTGGGACCGTCTATTGGGAGCAGTGTGGCTGCTGATGATCGGGCTGATGTTGGTATGGTGGCTGGTGCCGTTTGACGTGGGGGTGTTTCATTTGCTGTATCTGCCGTGGATGCTGGCGATTATGCGTGCGCATGGGCGCGTGAGTCATGTGATGACCCATCGGCTATGCATCTGGCTGGGCGGGATTGCGTATAGTTTATATATTCTGCACTATCCGATACTGCTTTTGATCAAGGCGGGGATGGGCGATAGATTGGCGCAGATGGCCGAGGCGGGAGTGTGGGGGCGGATGGCCGCTTATATGGTGGTAATTGGGCTGGTGCTGCTGGTTTGTTATTGCGCGATGCGCTTTATCGAGCGGCCTTTGCTGCGGTTGCTTAATAAGCAAGGCCCGCTTCTGATTAACAGAAACGGGCCTTCGTATGTAGCCGAACGTGATTAGTTCTGGCTCACTTCGTCTGAAGCGCGGCTGGTGACGCTGACGCGGTTGGCCGCAATTTCTTTGTTGCCTAACATCGTTTCGTCAATTTCGCCCGATACGAGCACTTCATCACCGACATTCACCGAAATATCGGTTTCGGTTTCGGGATTCACTTCAACTTCGCCGGTGCTATCTTTCAGCGTGAAACCATCACCGATAGCAGCGGTTTCGGTTACGGTACCCGATACGGTTACCTGACCTGATGCTGGTAGCTGCGAGATATTCTGACCTTGCGTCGTCGAGCTGCTGCGTGAATCCATGCTTTGGGTTTCGCTGGTGCGATTCTGGTTCATGGAACCGGTATTATTGGTGGTGCCTTCCGCCATTGCAGCGGTGGACAACATGGTGGCAGCGAGTGCTGTGAGTGTAAAATGCGCTTTCATGATAAATTCTCCTTTTTGATTGTTATCACTGAATGTTGTGATGGGTTTGTGATAGCAAAGCCTGTCTTAGAAAACGATATGTGACGGTGGCCGATGGTGTAAAAATAATGCAAAGATTGAGGGTAGCAGGGCTTTAAACGGACAACAGCCCGCTGCGCGACCGCATGCGGGCTGTTGCTTGTGGCATCCGACAGGATTAGTCCCGGACGCTTTCCGCTGCGGTTTCTGACACCGTCACATTTTTGGCGTAGATTTGTTTTTCATCGCCATCCATGATGATGCGTCCGCTGACGACGACATTGTCGCCATCGCGTACATTGACCGGCCCGTCGCTTTCGACTTCGACGCTACCGGTTGCATCGCGCACGGTGAAAGTGTTATCGGATGAATCGAAATTGCTGACCTTACCGGAGATGGTCACTTCACCACGGGTTGGCAGGTTTTCGATGCGATCACCCACGATGGCGTCTTTGGCCTGATGGATGGTACTGCTTACCGGATTGGTGGGATTATTATTGATGCCTTGCGCCATGGCTGCGGTAGAGAGTAATGCAGCGGCACATGCGGGTAGCACTGTGTAACGGATCTTCATGATATTCTCCTTTTCCTATCAATATCGTCGGGGACGATTAGATTGTTGTAGCAAGGGATGCATTAGAAAACGATTAGGCTACGCGTTGGCCTGCGTAAAAGAAATATAAAGAACGTAGCGGGAAATACACATAAAAAAAGGGGCCCCGAAGAGCCCCAGTTTGTGTTTGGTTGATAGTGGTTAGAAATCGTTAGTGCGTGGGGCGTGCCGGTTTGTGGCAGCGGCGCACATTATCACTGGGATGGGTGTTGTAGGCCAACAGCATGGCTGTTTCATGGCCGACAACGCCATCGACTTTTTTCAGATTATACTGGCGCTGGAAATTGGTAACCGCGCTGCGTGTGTCTTTGCCATACACCCCGTCGATGCCGCGGGGGCCAACGGTATAACCAAGATTTTCGAGCTTGGTCTGGATGATGCGGGTATTAAGCGCACGATCGGTGTAGATGGTGTTTTTGGTGGGCAGAAACCCACAATGGGTGAGGGTGGTCGCGCTGCGGTCCCAGCCAGCGTAGAATGCCTGTGCTGAGCTTGCCATCATCATAAAAATGCCAATTACCGCTACCGTCATCAGCATAATCCATTGTGACTCGGTGAGCTTGCGTATCCAGTGATTCATGTCGTTATCCTATTTGTACCTTGTTATTATCGTTTGCTTTCTCTGGTCTTTGAGCCGGTAGTGATCAAAGGTTATCCACAGGTTTATCCCAAAAACATTAAATTTTCGTTAAAGGGGTTTGGGGTAAGGGAAATTAGCTGGGATAGGTGGGGAAGAAAGGCCGGACCCCGTCATGCGACGGGGTGACAATTTTTCAATTGCCATCATCCTCGGGTCGGCATAGCCGATCCCGGGGCTCCACTTAAGGCAAGTGAGGCTGGATTCCCGCTGGAGTTTACCCCGTGCTTGTCACGGGCGGAAATAACAAGAGAGCGAAAGGTACCGCGCGGAAGGCTGAGGAGAAGGCACAGAAATAAGGCGCAGATAGTAGGAGTAGCCTATATATGTTGTTGCGAGCTGCTGCGTTCGGCTTCGATTTTGGCGGCCAGGTCTTTGGGGGATAGTTGGTTACGTGAGCCTTTGGCCAGAATTTCATTTAGAAATGCCGGACGGGGTGGTTGTTCGGGGCTGGCGGTTTGGGCCGCAGCATACTCCGGTTGCTGCTCAGCGCCGAATATTACGCTATCAGCGGAGGGAATGGCGACCACCGGGGTGTGGCTGGGGGACATTTTGTCGTGATGGCGGCCATGAATAGCAACCTCTTTGAGGTGGTGGCCTAAGGATTCGTTGTGCTGCTGCGCGGTGTTGTAGGCTTTGAGGAATGCGTTGCCGCCAAACCACAAGGCGCCGGTAAGGGGGATGGCAAGGATCGCCGAGCCTGCCACGAGGCCGGTGACGGCAGCATAGGTGAGGCCGAAGCCTGCCAGTGTCAATGCCCCGACGAGTGCGGCGCCACTGATATGTGACAGGGCAAAGGTGATGGGATTGACTTTGGCTTTTTTCTGAATCTCGCGTGCTTCTTGTTCGGCAGCATGATCAATAGCGGTATGGCCGAGCTTTAATGCACTCTCGGTGGGGAATAGATTGGTAGCATCTGCTATAGATGTTGGGTCGATTGCCATAAAAATATAAGTTTCCTCATTAGGACCACTATAGCATTTACGGGCGGCTTGTTATATGAAGGTTTGATGACATTTATGGCTAAACAACCGGTGAGCGCGGGTAAGAAGGCGCGTATCGAGCATATTTTTGCTACATTTGCTGCCGCCAACCCGCATCCGGTGACCGAGCTTGCGGCGCCCAATCCGTTTTGTTTGCTAGTGGCGATTGTGCTATCAGCGCAGGCGACCGATGTGGGGGTGAATAAGGCAACGCCTGCTTTGTTTGCGCTGGCTGACAACCCCGCTGCCATGGCGGCGCTGGGGGAGGCGCGGATTCGTGATAAAATTAAAACCATCGGTTTGTTTAACAGCAAGGCCAAGAATGTGGCAGCGTTGAGCCAGAAACTGATGACGGAGTTTGGTGGCGAGGTGCCGCATAGCCGCGAGGCGCTGGAGAGTTTGCCTGGTGTGGGCCGCAAAACGGCGAATGTATGGTTGAATTGCGTGCTGGGCGAGCCGACGATTGCGGTGGATACGCATGTGTTTCGGGTGAGCAACCGGCTGGGGCTGGCTAAGGCCACGAATCCGCTGCAAACGGAGCTGGCGCTGGAGAAGGCGATTCCGGCGCAATGGAAACAGCATGCACATCATTGGCTGATATTGCATGGGCGCTATGTGTGCAAGGCGCGCAAGCCGGAATGTTGGCATTGTGCGGTGGCACCGTGGTGCAGCTATAAAGCGAAAACAACGCTGGGCGGATAGGCATAAAAAAGGGGGCGTGAGGCCCCCTTTTTCGTATGGTAAATGCAAGAGGCTAGGCCACTTTCATTTTATTTTTGCTCTCAGCTTTGGCTTGTGCCGCTGATTTGATGGTGCCAGACAATTGCCCACCACGCTCGATTTCGATTTCGCCATAGGCGATATTGCCACGAACCTGACCGGTTGCATAAATGATCAGGCGGCCATTGACGATCAGATCGCCTTCGAAGATGCCGCTGATTTCGGCGTCTTCGATTTCGGCGGTGCCTTTGAAAGAGCCGGTTTCAGCCAACTCGACGGTGTGTACATCTTTGAGTTCCGCATCGACGGAGCCTTCGATGACCAAACGGTCGCAGGTGGAGATTTCGCCCTTCATGTGAATGTCGTTGCCCACGGTCAGGATGCGTTTGCTCGCTTTAGGGGAGCCGCTTGATGCTGCCGGAATGGTGCGCGTATCAGCAGAAGGAATGGGCGCGCGGGTAGCCAGATTGGGTGCAGTTTGCGGACGGAAAGCCGCAGCGGTTGGCACCGGCTTTGCAGCAGTTGCGGTGGGTGCTGCAGCAGGCGTCGGCGTGCTGGATGCGGAAGGGGCTGGCTCGGCGGCAGCGGATGATTCGCTTGATGTGTTGGAAGCGGAGGTATCGATCGCGTCATCATCAGCGCGTGACAGCAAGTCGGTATCGGTATCGGAATCAGAATCTTCTTTACGACGGAACATGGGGGAACTCCTTGGGGTTTGCTAGTTTATAACCGTGCTTAATGACAGCTGCGAAATCTTATCATAGCAAATGCACGTGCCTTGGCCAGTGAAAAAACCGCTTTTTTTGCGATGGATTATTGCTGCTTTGGCGCGGTGTTGATTATGGTGGCGAGCGCATGTTTTGATTGAGCTTGTGCGCGCCAGCGTATAAGGCTTAGAAGCACTGACACAGGAATGACAATGGCCGTTTATACGCAACTGAATGATGAAGAGATTGCCGCGCTGCTGCAAGCCTATCCGATTGGCGAGCTGCGGCTGGCGATGGGCATTGCGCAAGGGGTGGAAAACAGCAATTATCTGATTGAGGCGCAAGCGCCGGATGATGTGCGGCGCAAATATATTCTGACGCTGTATGAGAAGCGCGTTGACCCCGATGATCTGCCGTTTTTTATCGGGTTGATGGAGCATCTGGCGGGGAAAGGGGTGCCGTGTCCGCTGCCGGTGCATACGCGCGACGGGGCGGTGATTGTGCAGGCAAAAGGGCGACCTGCGGCGATTGTTTCATTTTTGAACGGGCGCAGCTATAGCGTGATTCGCACCGAGCTGATGGCGTCGCTGGGTTCGCATATAGCGCAGCTGCATGTGGCGGCGGCGGATTACTCATTGAGTCGGCCTAATGATTTATCGCTGGATGGCTGGTGGCGCATTTTTCGTGGGGTACATGCACAGCTGGATGGTATCGAGGCGGGGCTGGAAAGCGCGGTGCGCCATGAGCTGGAATATCTGTCGGCGCATTGGCCACAGGATTTACCGCGTGGCATTATTCATGCCGACTTATTCCCCGATAATGTGTTTTTTGACGGGGCACAGGTGAGTGGGATCATCGATTTTTATTTCGCATGCGAGGATATGCTGGCCTATGAGTTGGCGGTGTGTCTGAATTGCTGGTGCTTTGAGCATTCGGGCGAATTTAATGTGACCAAAGCGCAGATGATGCTGCGCCATTATGACAAGGGGCGGGCGTTGAGCGAGGCGGAGCGGGCCGCGCTGCCGGTACTGGCGAGGGGGGCGGCGCTACGCTTTTTGCTGACGCGCGCGCATGACCTCATTCATCACCCCGAAGGGGCGCTGGTGACGCCAAAAAATCCGCTCGAATATTATCATAAGTTGCGGTTTCATCAGGGGGTACAAAGTGCGACGGGGTATGGATTATGAGGATGGGTTTTTCGCTCGCCACGACGCTCTTCCTGAGTGAGAGGGGGATTGACAGGTTATCAGCTTCATGGGGCGGCAGATGAAGGACGTGATCATTTATACGGATGGCGCGTGTAGCGGGAACCCTGGGCCGGGGGGCTGGGGGGCTATTTTGCGCTATGGCGGGCATGAGAAGGAGTTATTCGGCGGCGAGGCGGATACTACCAATAATCGGATGGAGCTGATGGCGGCGATTGCGGCGCTGGAATCGTTGCGGGAGCCTTGTGTGGTGGATTTATACACGGATAGTAATTATGTGCGACACGGCATCAGCGAGTGGATTCATGGGTGGAAAAAGAATGGCTGGAAAACGGCGGCTAAAAAGCCGGTGAAAAATGATGATTTGTGGAAGCGGCTCGATGCGGCGCTGGGGCAGCATCAGATTAACTGGCATTGGGTGAAGGGGCATTCGGGCGATGTGATGAATGAACGCGCTGATGCGCTGGCACGGCAGGGGATTGTGCGGGGCTGAGGCGAGGGATAAGTTGGAATGCGGGAAGACGGGAAGTGAGAGATAGATTAGATAAGGCCGGACCTCGTCGTGCGACGGGGTGACAGCTTCACGAATGGCGTCATACTGGGTGAGTATAGGGGAGAGAAGATTCCTGCTTTCGCAGGAATGACGGTTATTAAAGATATAAAAATCCTGTATGGATTTGAGGGTGAGGGGGACTCAGGGCTTGATGCGGGGCGGGGTATCGGCTACGATGCGTTCCAATAACAAGGAGGCTATATGAAGTATCTTATTATTAGTTCGGCATTGCTGATGGTGGCGGCTTGCAGCGATTACAGGCCGGAATTGACATCACCTACCACCAAATCATTTGCGAAACCCGGCCAGTTTGAGCAGGCGCCTTATTGTCCGCCGCATCAGCGCGCTCAGAAGCTTTGCTATTAGAATGAAGCGGGTGGTTTTAGTATGCGCGGCGCTGCCAATGCTGCTTTGGAGTGCGGCTGCGATGGCGTTGAGCGTGAGTAATCTGGATGAGGTGGAGCATCGCGTGGTGTTTGAAGCCGTGCAGGGCAGTAAGATTACGCGGGTGGTAAAGCCGGGCGAAACCGTTCAAATTTTGCAATCGGGTGGTGAAGTGTATCTGGCGAATAAACCGAAACGCCGGATGCATGTGTATGCCAATGATGTGCTGGC
This sequence comes from Alphaproteobacteria bacterium UBA6178, assembly GCA_002422205.1. GTDB lineage: Bacteria > Pseudomonadota > Alphaproteobacteria > Rickettsiales > UBA3002 > UBA6178. Next base: position 1,855 of record DITS01000010.1, on the reverse strand, counting down.
GATCTGGAAAGAGGGTAATCTGCAGATTCAGATGCGGCGCAAAGTAGGCGGGGACGCGTTTTAGTCAGCGTTTGATTGTCGGTGCTGGAATATCGCTTGCCACCCTATTCACAGTATCCAATAAATGTTTGAGCGGCACTGGTTTTTGCAGGGTTGCTTTGAATTGGCTATTGGTTTTTCCCCCATTAACGATATCTTCCTCCGCGGAGCAGAGAATAATCGGATATGTCGCGCCATATTTTGCAGCGAAAGAGATGCCGTTAAGGTTATGCTTTCCTGTGTAGGTGGTGTTGTCTGACAGGATCAGATCGGGTGAAAGCTCTCCACGCAACAGCAGGTCATGAACAGCGTCATGACTATCCATGACGTGTACCTCATATCCCTCCTTGGTTAATGCCTTTTTGAAGAGAAGCTGAAAGGTTGGCTCGTCCTCAATTAAAAGGATGTTGTTGACGTGCGTTGGCTTGGTATGTTTCTTTTTTGCTGTCCTCGCATCTACCACGGCTGTCGGGCTGTTCATAGGTATTCCTATTGATTGAATTGGCCCCAACCTAGCAAAAAGCACGGGCAGAGTGTATGACAGTTTGATGATATTTAGGCCTTCTTAGCCTTTTATGCTGTCCAATGATGTGCTGGCGATCGGGAAGAAAGAGGGCAATCTGCAGATTCAGATGCGGCGCAAAGTGGGCGGGGACGCATTTTAGGCACCCGGGGCCATTGTGGGTTCTTGCTTTTGGGTATTAAGTGCTGCTTTAATTTCATTGAGGGTAAGGGTGTGCTGCTTAATGACCGGCATATCCGGGTCTATTCGATAGACGCTGAACAAAACAGGGTGAATGCAATCTTTAATGTAGGGTTTCATGAGTGCTTTTAACTCATCTGAACGCATCACATCCATTTGCAAAATAATTTTTAGCGGGCTTTGCATCGCGGTTACTTGTTTCACCCAATCTATTCCTGCATTATCACTTCCTGCATTATTCTCGCCTATTACCAGCGTGGGGTGAGGAAGCGGTGGTGTCTGGGCAGCACGGCTTTTCAGAATTTCACGTGCTTCATTGTAATCCTGAGCGAGAATGACATGATCTGGCATTATCCCTAAGCTTTTTTCCAGGATTTTAGTAAGCGTGCTTAAGGTGCGCTCATTTTCCATTACCAACATGATAACCGCATGAGGGAAAGCCTGACGCGATGCTCTGGAGTATTGTTCAGGAGCAATGTTACTTATTTTATTACCTGGCGCTTGGTGGAGTTCCATGATGGGTGTTCCTGCTTTAATTTTTTTTGCAGCGTAGCACCGCTTCATGACAATAGTATGACGATTTTCCCCAGTTGATAAGAGGTTAGCGGATTATCGTTTGTTGCGACGCAGCAATCTTCTAGCTGTTGCGTGTGGAGAGCGCGGCCTGAGCGGCGGCCAGCCTTGCGATTGGCACGCGGTAGGGGGAGCAGGAGACGTAGTCGA
>DITS01000010.1:0-365 GCA_002422205.1 Alphaproteobacteria bacterium UBA6178 | reverse complement strand
CGCCGCCATGCTCGCCGCAAATGCCCAGCTTGATATCGGGGCGGGTGGCGCGTCCGCGATCGGCACCGATTTTGACCAGCTCGCCCACGCCTTCCTGGTCGAGGGTGACGAAGGGGTCTTGTTCGATGATGCCTTGCTTTTTATAGGGCTCGAGGAAGGAAGCCGCGTCGTCACGCGAGATGCCGAGGGTGGTTTGGGTGAGATCGTTGGTGCCGAAGCNNGTGGCAGCTCGATCATGGTGCCGACTAGATAGTCGATCGTTTTACCAGTCTCAGCAGCCACTTTAGCGGCGGTGTCGTCGATTAATTTTTTGAGGATTTTCAGTTCTTTCGGGTTCATCACCAGCGGGATCATGATTTCGGGCA
>DITS01000016.1 GCA_002422205.1 Alphaproteobacteria bacterium UBA6178 | reverse complement strand
TGGGATAAGGCCGTGGCCTATTGGAAAACCCTCCCCTCAGACGAAGGTGCCAATTACGATACCATTATCACGCTCAATGCATCAGAAATTGAGCCGCAGGTTTCATGGGGCACCTCGCCGGAAGACGTACTACCGATTACTGCGTCGGTTCCTGCAAGTGTCAGCGGCAAAGATCAGGAAACGGTCGATCGCGCACTCGCTTATATGGGCCTCACCGCCGGTACACCGCTTGAAGAAATCCTAATTGATAAAGTCTTCATCGGCTCCTGCACCANNGCACCAATGGCCGTATCGAGGACTTCCGCGAAGCTGCAAAAGTCGCTAAAGGTCGTACCATTGCCCGCAATGTAAAGCTGGCGATGGTCGTTCCCGGGTCGGGCTTGGTCAAAGAACAAGCGGAAAAAGAAGGTTTACATCAGATATTTATTGATGCAGGCTTTGAATGGCGGGAGCCAGGTTGCTCCATGTGTCTGGCCATGAATGNNTCCACCTCCAACCGCAACTTCGAAGGGCGGCAGGGCCGTGGTGGCCGCACCCATCTGATGTCACCGGCGATGGCAGCCGCTGCTGCTATCACCGGTCATCTGACGGATATACGGAAGTTGGATGGCTAATGCCAACGATCTTGCGATGGAAGGGCTACCGGTTCTATTTTTATAGTAATGAAGGCAGTGAACCGCCGCATATTCATGTAAGCAAGGACCGCTGCGAAGCAAAATTCTGGTTGAGTGACACCACACTTGCGTATAATGATGATTTCAAAGACAATGAGATCAGGAAGCTACAGGATATTGTAGCACAAGAGAAACTTCGGTTTCTGGAGGCATGGCATGAGCACTTCGAATGAGATCAAGGATATAACCTTCAGCGCTACTGAAATGACGGTTCATTTTACTGCCGGACAAAAAATTACCACCCCGCTTTCATGGTACCCTCGCTTACAAAGCGCTACCATCGCGCAACGTAATCGCTGGGAAATTCTGGGCAGAAACCGAGGCATTCACTGGCCTCAGCTCGATGAAGATTTAAGCATCGCAGGCTTGCTTGCGGGCACCTCCATCACTTACCCACCCACTGCAACTGACAACGAAAAGAGGATATCATGACTTTCTGGCAAAAACTGAAATCGCTGTTTTCGCGCAATCAAAAGCAAAAGGAATGGGCGAATCGCTTCGATCAACCTCCCGCTCAACCCAAAAACCCGATCCCGCTCGATCCGGGTAACGACCCGTGGCGGACCTGATAATTCATATCATTCCCTGGAAGCGGGAATCCAGTCTTTAGTCCGTGCTGGATTCCCGCTTTCGCGGGAATGACGAAATAACGAATAACGAATAACGAATAACGAATCACGAATCACGAATAACGAATCACGAATCACGAGAATAAACATGCAACCCTTCACCGCCCTTTCTGCCATCGCCGCACCGCTGCCAATTCAAAATGTCGATACCGACATGATCATCCCCAAGCAGTTTTTAAAAACCATCAAACGCACCGGACTGGCGGAAGGCCTGTTTTACGAAATGCGCTATGATGTCGATGGCAAAAAGATCGAAGATTTTGTCCTGCACCGCGAGCCTTATACAAAAGCCGAAATCCTTATTTCGCTCGATAATTTCGGCTGCGGGTCCTCGCGCGAGCATGCGCCTTGGGCCCTGCTCGACTTCGGCATCCGTTGTGTGATCGCCCCAAGCTATGCCGATATCTTCTACAACAACTGCTTTAAGAATGGCATTCTACCCATTGTCTTACCAAAAGATAAAGTCAATGAGCTGATGCGGGTCGCTGAACAATCGGACAATCAGATCACCATCGATTTAAACAATCAGATTATCCGCGCACAAAATATTGAATACCCGTTCGATGTCGATGCCTTCCGCAAAAAATGCTTGCTCCAAGGACTCGACGATATCGGACTAACGATGGAAAAATCACAAGCCATCCATAGCTTCGAATCGGGTAAACGCACCCAGACCCCCTGGTTATTCGCTGCCAACTCCTAATGGGTTTTTTATATCTGCTCTGATTGAATGGGCGGATTAATAAACAATTCAGGGGACTATCCAATGACCACATCCACCAACGCAATTACCTATGTTGTTATCGGCGCACTGCTCGTACTAGGCGGCATGTATGCTTTCACCGACGTCTTCGAAGAAAAAGAAGCCGCCTCCATCTCATTTGGTGACAAAGAACTCAAAATCAAAACCGAATAGCTAACACGCTAAAATGTCATACCCGCGAAAGCAGGAATCCAGACTTGGATGCCTTTTAGATACCCGCTTTCGCGGGTATGACAATAATGAGCGCAAGCAGCATCACAGCAAAATACATTGATTTTTCTTAATTTTTATGTTAGGCTTCCCCTATGGTAGATGCAATGTCCACATTACTCGGCTCAGCTCAGACGCGCCCTTCGCGACTGAATGACCTGATTATAAAACGACCCAACGATATAACATTGGGCCTGTTTAGTGGCTATACCAGTCAGGCACCTTCGGGCAACCCACTCCAAAAAACCGCACTGCAAGGCCTAAAAAACTATGTACAAGAGAACCTTATCGGGATCGATGCTAAAAAAATAATGGCGCAAATCACCGCCGTTGAAGGCCTATTCGCCCTGAATGACCCCGGCGCACAGCAAAATGTGGCCTATGCCATTTTGGCAGGCAATGCTGAGGCCCTGCGAACTATGCCCGCAGGGAGCATGGTGAACCGCTTGTTTTAAGCTGTCGAACCGCTTGACCTCACCTGCCAATCCTTCTAGATTCCAGCCCTCTTTTTAACTGAACGAGTATAGCATGAGCACCCAACATATATTGTTGCTTCCGGGCGATGGCATTGGCCCCGAAGTAGTCGCCGAAACCAAAAAGATCATTGACTGGTTCTCCAGCAATGGCCCCGTCACCTTTACCACCAGCGAAGCGCATCTGGGCGGCGTGGCCTATGATGAATGCGGCACGCCCTTTCCCGCCGAAACGCTCGAAGCCGCACGCAAGGCCGACGCTATTTTGCTCGGCGCCGTTGGTGGCCCCAAATGGGAACCGCTGGATTACAGTGTGCGACCCGAACGCGGCCTGCTCGGCATTCGTAAAGAGTTGGGCCTATTCGCCAATCTGCGCCCCGCCATGTGCTTCGAAGCCCTCGCCGACGCATCCAGCCTCAAGCGCGAATTGGTCTCGGGCCTCGATATTATGATCGTGCGTGAACTCACTGGCGGGATTTATTTTGGCGAGCCACGCGGCGTAAAAGTCGAAAATGGCAAACGCATTGGCTACAACACCGCCGTGTACCATGAAGATGAAGTTAAACGCATCGCCCGCGTCGCCTTCGACCTCGCACAAAAGCGTAACAAAAAACTCTGCTCCGTCGATAAAGCCAACGTCCTCGAAGTCACCGAAATGTGGCGCGAAGAAGTGCAAAAAATCGGCGATGCGGAATATAAAAACGTCGCGCTATCACACATGTATGTCGATAACGCCGCTATGCAACTGGTGCGCAATCCCAAACAGTTTGATGTGATCGTCACTTCTAACCTGTTCGGCGATGTGCTGTCCGATTGCGCCGCCATGCTTACCGGTTCACTTGGCATGTTACCATCTGCGTCATTAGGCGAAGAAGTAAACGGTAAACGCGCCGCGTTGTACGAGCCTGTGCATGGCTCCGCACCCGATATCGCGGGACAAGGCATTGCCAACCCCATCGCCACCATCCTCAGCTTCGCCATGATGCTGCGTTATTCCTTCAGCCTTGGCAAACAGGCAGACATGCTCGAAGCCGCCATAGCGGATGTACTGGCGCAAGGCTACCGCACCGGCGACATTATAACGGCAGGCGGCAAAAAAGTCGGCACCGCCGAAATGGGTGCCGCTATCATCAAATCACTCGATGCACAACGCAAGCAGGAGGCCGCATGAAATATCTGTTGGTTCCTGCCATCATTATCATGCTCACCGCAAGCGCATACGCACAACAACAGATGTCGCCGGAGATGATGGAAATGATGCAAAAAATCCAGTCGATGACACCCGAGCAGCAGGCCGCCTTCATGGCTGATATCCAGGCCAAAGCAGCGCAGGCGCAGCAATGCCATGATAGCGTGGGCGAAGCAGAGCTGGAGCGCTTGCAGCAGCAAACCACTGCTTTCAACACCAAGGTTAAAAACCTTTGCACCGCTGGTGAACGCGACGCCGCCAAACGCTATGCCGATGCAGCAGCCCTGCGCATGAACAATGACCCCGCCGTGCAGCAGCTGAAAGCATGCTCGAAGGGGCTGGCCGAGGATATGATGAAATATACCGGCATCAACCCGAACGACAAAACCACGCATATTTGCGACTAGGAGAAGAATTATGGGATATAAAATAGCAGTCGTCGGCGCCACCGGTAATGTGGGCCGCGAAATTTTACAAATCTTGTCGGAACGCCAGTTTCCGGCCAGCCAAGTGGTAGCGGTCGCCTCATCACGCTCTAAAGGCCGCGAGGTAAGCTTTGGCGAAAAAGAAATCCTCAAATGCGAATCGCTCGATGATTATGATTTCACCGGCACCGATATTGCGCTGTTCTCGCCCGGCGCATCCGTATCCAAAATCCACGCCCCGCGTGCAGCAGCTGCCGGATGCGTGGTGATCGACAATACATCCTATTTCCGTATGGACCCCGAAATCCCGCTAATCGTGCCGGAAGTCAACGCCACCGCGCTCAAAAATTATGCCAAGCGCAACATCATTGCCAACCCCAATTGCTCCACCATTCAAATGGTCACGGCGCTCGCGCCCATCCACGAAGAATATGGCATCAAACGCATTGTGGTCTCGACCTATCAATCGGTATCCGGCGCCGGTAAAGACGCGATGGATGAGCTATATAACCAAACCAAATCCATGTATGTGAATGATGAAAAAGCACCCGAGCTTTTCACCAAGCGCATCGCTTTCAATGTCATTCCACATATCGACGTGTTTATGGAAGACGGCTCAACCAAAGAAGAATGGAAAATGGTGGAAGAAACCAAAAAAATTCTCGATCCCAATATCAAAGTCAGCGCCACCTGCGTGCGCGTTCCGGTCTTTGTCGGCCATGCCGAATCGGTGAATATCGAGCTTTCAAAACCCTTCGAGCTCGAAGATATATACGAACTGCTCGAAGAAGCTGACGGCGTCACCGTGCATGATCGCCGCGAAGATGGCGGCTATATCACCCCCGCTGAATGCGTGGGCGATGACGCCACCTTTGTGTCGCGCCTGCGACTCGACCCATCCGTCGAAAACGGGCTGAATATGTGGATTGTGTCGGATAATCTTCGCAAAGGTGCGGCACTTAATGCCGTACAAATCGCCGAAGAGCTGATCTCGACATTCAGGCTGATGCCCAAAGCAGCCGCCTGATGAGCATACAGCGCGCACGCTCGGCACTCTACGTCCCCGCCGATCATGCGCGCGCTATGGCCAAATCCGTCTCGCTCGCTGCCGATATCCTGATTTATGATCTCGAAGACGGCGTTGCGCCTGCATCAAAACCAGCCGCACGCGAGGCTTTGCGCACGCATTTTCAACAAGCCGATAATGCGCATCTGCGCCTTGTCCGCATCAATCATCAAAGCACTCGCTTTTACATTGATGATATCACCGCGATGAGTGCCATGCCAGCAGACGGCATTATGTTGTCCAAAGTGGCACACACCGCCGATATCAACGATGCGGTTGAAAAACTGGCGCGCGCTGAGCGTGCCGATATGGCGATCTGGTGCAATGTCGAAACGCCCGAAGGTATCTTGAACGCCGCCACTATTGCCGCGCATCCCAATGTGGTGGGGTTGGTAGCAGGCACCAATGATCTGGCCAATGATCTGCGTATCATCCGCACAGCAGAACGCACTGGCTTAATGCATGCATTGCAACTGTTATTGCTCGCCGCACGCGCAAACCACCGCATCATACTCGATGGAACCTTTGTGGATTTAGAAGATATGAAAGGGCTGGAAGCCGAAGCACAACAAGGCCGCATGCTCGGCTTTGATGGAAAAACGCTGATTCATCCCAAGCAAATCGATAGTGTAAACCGCATCTTTTCACCGTCTGAGGACGAAATGACACAGGCAAAGCGCATTATCAAAGCATACGAAGCCGCGATGAAAGAACACAAGGCTGTTACATTGCTGGATAATCAAATGATAGAACAACTGCATTACGACCGCGCCCGCCAATTGCTGGCGCAGGCAGATTGACTACGCCGCACGACACCCCTTGCTATCGCTAACCGTGTCAACCAATCTGTTCACCTCATCAATTAAATCACCACGATGCCGCACAGCCGCGCCATACATAGTGGCAGGCTGATTAAATCTCTCTCTCTCGCGCGGGCAGCGCACTTCATGCACATCCTGCGCCCCATCGAGCAATCGCCCGACCTCAAGCACCAGCCCCGCCATCGAGTGAGGCTCCTGTTTATACTCAGAGCCAATATGCCGCTCTATACAATGGCGGTTAAACTGAATATCGCGGTAAAGCTTATTATCCTTCGCATAATCTACCATACGCTGCAGCCACTCGCTATAAGGGAGGACATCCGCGCCTTCCTGATAATACTGCAACGGTAAGTGCTTGTTGCCGATTTTCAATCCGGTCACATCATTCAGTAAGCGATCCCTTTCCATCTGTTTGCGTATTTTTTCCAGATTGTCTTTGATCTTATCCTTGGTCTCGGAATCCAGCTTATGGAATTGCTTTGCTAATTTATCCGGATCTGCGTCGCGCACCTTATCCCATCCGGATGCAGGCTCAAATTTACGAAATAGTCGAACTTTATTGCCATTTTTATCAGTCCACTCACCCTTTTTCAGGCATCGGTATAGCGCACTAAAATCCGGCAATTTTTGCGCTACTGCTATGTCAGCCGCACAGCGAGACACGCAGCGCGAGACCAAGCCATCTTCCGGCTCTGCCTGATTATTCTCAAAATGCTTACAGTGCGGTGCTAAATGCTCAATCCCTTTCAGCTTCACCACATACAGGATATTGCGCGCCGGGCCTTCACGGTTAGAAGGAATAATGCCGTCAAAAATCGGCGTTTGAAGAATGGTTTCAATTTCCACCCCGTCATAAAACTGCTCTATGCGTTGCGCTTCGCTGAGTTGCCGATGCGCGGCATTATGCGGGTTATAAATCCGATCAATATAAATGCCGGTTTCCTCGCCCACTTCGCGCGTCGCTGCACGCCACACACTTTCCGTCGGGTCAACCGTCCCTTTCGATAATGTATATGCCTTGCGCTCATCATTCGAAAATGCACCCTGCACCCATGGCGCGACCACATGCAATTGCGTATCGTCCCCCTTGGTCACATTACCCACCAGCAAAAAGCCCGCCTTATATTTCAACGAGGGAGGAATTGGGTCGGATTTGCCATTCAGTTTTTTCATCCTATTCTTTTAGCGCCTGTTGTTGCCAAAAAGTATGAAGATTTTGTTAATATCCCCAATTCGCAATCCATGGGCGATTTACGCTGGATTCTGCCGAAAATTTCCCTAGTATACGGCTCAATATCAAAACCATTTTAATTGGTAGAGGCACATGTCATCCATACGCGAAAAACGCCCGTTATCCCCGCATTTGCAGGTGTACCGGCCCCAAATTACATCTGTAATGTCCATTACTCACCGCGCTACGGGGGTTTTCCTCAGCCTTGGCACTTTTTTATTGGTGGTCTGGCTGTGGGCTGCGGCGTATAACGCTGAATATTTCGGCTTCTGGCAAAATATTCTTAGCCATATAATGGGCAAAATCGCGCTCACAGGCTGGGCATTTGCGCTTTATTACCATCTGGGCAACGGCATCCGCCACTTATTTTGGGATATCGGGCGCGGCTTCGAGCTGAAAAACCTCACCCGCTCGGGCATCGCTGTCATCTTGTTCGCCTGTGCCATGACCATTATCACCTGGCTCTGCGCGCTCAACCAATTGGCGGGAGTATAACCATGAAATCCGATCCTTTACGCACCGACCTCTCACGCGTTCGCGGGCTGGGCTCCGCCAAAGACGGTACCTCGCATTGGTGGCTGCAACGCGTCAGCGCGATTGCTCTCATCCCGCTCACCTTGTGGCTGGTATATTCCATCGTTCATCTGATTATCGGCGGCGATCGTTTTAGCATCTCCGAATGGATGTCCAACCCGCTCTCCGCCATTGCCATGCTCGCGACATTAAGCGCTATGCTGTACCATTCACGCTTGGGCATTCAGGTCATCGTCGAAGATTATGTCCATTGCGAAGCGATGAAAATTACCATGCTTATTTCCAGCACCTTGCTGCATGCCTTGTTTGGCATTGCCGCATGGTTTGCCATTATTAAACTTCATTTCTTTGCTCTGTAAACGGGAACGCAACCATCATGACCACTCAAACGAACACCGCCTATAAAATCATCGACCATTACTATGATGTGGTGGTGGTGGGCGCAGGCGGCGCAGGCTTGCGCGCCACTTTCGGCATGGCTGCCGAAGGATTATCCACCGCCTGCATCACCAAAGTATTTCCTACCCGCTCGCACACCGTGGCCGCACAAGGCGGCATTTCTGCCGCGCTTGCCAATATGGGCGAAGATAACTGGCGCTGGCACATGTATGACACCGTCAA
>DITS01000014.1 GCA_002422205.1 Alphaproteobacteria bacterium UBA6178 | reverse complement strand
AGGGGATTCTGTTGCCCGGCTCCCCTCGGGCCGCGTTACTGGCTAGAACTCAGTATCCGCCTTATTAGGCTGCGATACGAGCCGCTACGACGTTGTTGTCGTTAGCAGCAACTAGAGCTACGTTATCGTTAGCATCTATAAATGTTTGACCCGTCGGGAAAAACCCCAGTGGTATCATCCTGAGCAAAAGCAATATCTTTACTGCGTCCGTCGATCCTAATTCGCCCCCGCCAAAATTCGTTAGCGCTGCGCGCTTAAGAATTTTGAGCGTCCGCCATAGCCCGCAAGGGCGTCGGTGGACTGGTGCCGCTAGTTGCCAAACCTCTCGGTTAGTAGACTATCGCGGTAGCCCGCTTTCGCCAAGTGGCTTCGTCGGGCACTCAAAATTCTCAGACTGACATTGTTCGCCAGCGAATTTTGGTGGAGGCGCCGGGTTCCGCCCCCGGGTCCGATCCGCCTATTCTATAAGGCCGTTTATTGCCATAGTTACCGAAGTAACACCCCTAATATAGTGCAGATGAGGGTAAATGGCTAGTGGCGAGTGAAAAAATTACACGCCAGTTTTAAATATAATGGAGCAGATTTTAGCAGTGTTTTGCACCGAATATTCGGCTACTGCCGGATCCGCATCGGTGCTGCAGCCGGGCGAATACGTGCTGGCAGGCTTACGCACCGCCATATTGCCATAGCCCGGACGTCCGTCATCGAGTTTCATATCTATATTCCATGCTTCTTCAGGCGTGAGAAAGGGATAGACCGTTGACTCCGTTAAGGTAGAAGGTGGCCGACCATACTCCAGCACATGCCCATAATTGCCTTCATACATATCATAAGAATTAACGAGGGGTTGATAACCCATGTAGCGGAATGATGAGGAGGCCTGATCAATTTTGGAAGTAGGCACATTCACGCCCGCGCGCACCGCCGGGGCCACGGTAAACACAATCCCATTATAATTGCCTTCCATCAAGCCCGCATTGGCGAGATGCTGCCATGCGCGAAACTTTTCATAGGTCCATGCGGGTGAAGTGAGTGTAATATAGCCATCGCCATTGCCATTGCAGGTTTCGGTGCCGACGCTGGCGGTGGTCTGGCAGGTGGCAGGCGTGGCATGCGCCTCACCCCAGAAATCCGTGGCGTTTTTCATGTCGCCCGGCAGCGCCATATATTTATCGCGGAAAGTGTGGACGGCGGTGGTATAGCGCGTCAGATCATTACCCACACTGCGTAACTCCGCCGCGCGAATCAACGATTGCCCAGACAAAATGCCGCCAGTGAGCAGCCCCAGAATGACCAGAACAATCGACAGCTCGACAAGCGAAAAACCTGAGCGGGTATGCATGGGTTGATTATACGGGATTTGCGGAGAGGTATCAAATGAATAAGAAGGGGTTTGGAGGGGCTAGAGGTTAGGGGCTAGAGGCTAATAAGAGGTGTCACCCCGTCGCATGACGGGGTCTGGACTGTCTTTAAGGGTAGCAAGGCCGGACCCCGTGACAAGCACGGGGTGACAACTCTCATGATACCATCATCCTCGGGGCGGCGAAGCCGATCCCGGGGATCCACTTTAAGGAAAGAAAGATAAGATTCCTGCTTTCGCAGGAATGACATAGAGGTAGGAAAAAAGCACCCTCACCCCGACCCTCTCCCTGAGGGAGAGGGAGAAGGAAGCAAGGCTGGATTCCCGCTTTCGCGGGAATGACAGTATTCAAAGAATCGAGGACAGTAGTCCGATCCTTTAGTGCGCGAAGCGCTTAGGCTCATTGCGGAGGGCAGGTGCCCGTAGCAGGAGCAAACAAAAAAACTACACGCTATAGCGCTTGATAAGCGGAATTTGTGAGAGGGTGAATAGCACCGTGCAGGTGAGCATGCCGAATACTTTAAAATTAACCCAGAAATCGGTGGAGAAATTACGCCAGATCAGCTCGTTTAGCAGCGCCAGAAACACAAAGAAAAAACCCCAGCGCGCCGAGAGTTTGCACCAGCCTTCATCCGATAAATCGAGCGCCATATCGAGCACATATTTGAGCAGACCACGGCGGTAAATATACACCCCCGCCAGCAAAATCGCCGCGAACAGGCAATTGATAATGGTCGGCTTCATTTTGATAAACAGCTCGTCATTAAGCAGCAACGTGAGCCCGCCAAACACGGTGACCACAATCGCAGTGATCAGCGGATTAAGCGCTAATTTACGCTCCAGATGATAAATCACGCCCAAACTGACGAGGGTGGCGGCGATGATCAGCGCTGTGGCCAGCATCAGATCGCCCAGCTGATAACCCACAAAAAAGGCCGCCAGCGGCAGCAAATCGAGCAGCATTTTTTTACCCTGTGTCATCGCGTCCCCAAAAACTGTTGCCAATTTAATGCTTTATTTACTTTTAAGCGGTATAACTCAAAAGTGCAACGGACTGCTGATAAAAAAATTGACCTGAAGAGTCAATATGCAGACAATACAAAGAATACATAAAGTTAAAGGGATAGCGCGATGGCACATAAAAAGAATCCGGATACGACGGTTTTGATTGTCGAAGACGAAGTCGCAATCGTCACCATGCTGCGGTATAATCTGGAGCGTGAGGGCTTTCGCGTGCTGTCCACCGGCGATGGCGAAGAAGCCGTGACCATGGTGAAAGAACACCATCCCGATGTGATTGTGCTCGATTGGATGCTGCCCAGTATGACCGGTGTGGAAGTGTGCAAACACTTACGCTGGGACCAGACCACCAAAAATATTCCGATTATTATGCTGAGCGCCCGCGGCGAAGAGGGTGACCGCATTCGCGGCCTCGATAGCGGTGCCGATGACTATATGGTGAAGCCTTTCAGCCCCAGCGAGCTGGTCTCGCGCATCCGTGCGGTGTTCCGCCGTATCCGCCCGTCACTATCCGAAAAAATCCTCGAATTCTCTGGTATTGTCCTCGACATCACCTCGCATAAGGTAGTGCGCGATGGCAAAGACGTGCATTTATCACCCACCGAATTTGGTCTGCTGCGCCATCTGATGGAGCATCCGGGCCGTGTGTTTTCGCGCGAGCAACTGCTCGATGCGGTATGGGGGCATGATATTTATGTCGAGCTGCGCACCGTCGATGTGCATATCCGCCGCCTGCGCAAAGGCCTGAATTATGACGGTATTCAGCCCGATCTAATTCGCACCGTCCGCTCCGCCGGCTACGCGCTGGAAGAGAACCCCAACGGCACCAACTATATCAACGAAGACACCGTCGAAGCGTAAGTTTTACGGCTGACATTGTCACATAAATTTAATAATCGCCTTCATTTTTTTTTAATAGATTCATTATAAGATGAATTGAACCAATGAGGGATGACGATTTATGACTGATAAAAATCAACAAGCCATGGTAGAAGCGGCGCTTCGTGGCGCGTTTGCCGATCAATTCGGTAAAATTTCAACTATGAGCAGCAAGAATGATCGCGAGAATAATCTAAAAAGGGTTAGTGATAATCTGGATACCAGCGATGGTAACCCTGCTAAAGCACCACGTAGCAACTATTCGGTGCGTGGCGAAAAAGGCGAGCGGCCCATTAACGTGTCCTTAAAAGATGCGGATAGCGCTTTGGTTCAACGCATTGGAACAGAGGTGATGTCGGAAGTGCTGAACCAAGACGGTAGCATTAATAAAGGCAAGGCAGATGGCATAGCCACGCAATCGGATATACAGATTAAAGCGCTGGATGCGGCGAATAAAGCAGCAGTAGTATCAACGGAAACCCTGCCGCCAGAAGGCAGCCAGGCTGGCCTTCCCAAATGTCCGCCCGGGTTAAAATTACCCAGCGTGTGCCGCTAGGGTTATTTAAAATAATATCATAATAATTATAACAGGAGCAGACCCATGGCAGACCCAGCAATCGTAAGAGACGTGCAGCAATATTTGAATAATAAGACAGGTGCGGATTTGAACGTCGATGGCAAGATGGGCCCCGGCACTCAAAGAGAAATTGACCGTTACGCGAAAATTCACCGCTTGCCTGCTGGCATGGAAGCGGATGACCCGCGCTTGTTGCGAACCATAGAGCGTGAAGCAGAGCGCGATAATGTGCGTGTGGGTAATGCGATTAGTGGTGCGCTAAATTTTGTAGCGCCCGGCGCAACACGGGCTGTAGATGGAGCCGCGCGCGCCGTCGGTATTGATGGCCGTCAGGTAAGAGAAGGCCTAGGGGGCGCCGCGGATCAGATAGGCAGAGATGCAGGTAAGGTGTGGGAAGAAGTCGAAAAAGGTGTCGTAGGTCGATTCTTGGGTGGAATCTTCGGTGGCAGTGATGCGAAATCAAGCGATCCTTCCAGCGCAGGCGTGCCAAATAAGCCTGTCGATCCGAACGCGATTCAGTGGGATAAAGGCGGCAGTTAAGCCATCGCCTCTGCATTGGGCAGCATGATAATAAATGAGCGGTAAGTATTTTTTAAAAGGATAAAGCCATGACAGAGCTTCCAACCATAACCAATCCAGCTATACAGGAAGCCATGATACGCAAAACCTATGCGGATGCGTATCAAAAAGCCTATGTGTGGGCGGATGAAAAAGACCGGCCCTTATTAGTAGCAAAAATAGATAAAGCTATTCAGGACGGAACCGTGCCGGAGCATTATTCCAGTGTGGGGACGTTAAGGCTTGATGATAAGCACAGGGTATCCGTGTCCTTGAAGGGCCTTGACCCCGAAATCGCAAAAGTAATCGGGGCGGACGTAAAAGAACAGGTTGATAACATAATAGGTAATCGCCCCGAAAATGAGTGGCGAGGTGCATTGCTGGAGTTGGTGCATACTGCAAATGAAAAAGGGCGCCGCTTTTATAATGAGTTTGTGGATGTCTCGCAGTTGAAGCTGGATGTGCAAAACGCAACAAATGTTGCCTGTGCCTACACCCCTGTATGTAAACCAAGTCAGGAAAACGCCAAAGGTTAGCCGCTACACGTAACACTTGCCCAAGCGACGCCGCTATCCTACATAGTAGGGATGGGCAAGACACCGACATTTGACCGGCCAAGCTTTGACAGCATTTTGCAGCAACGTATCAATCGGCGTAGCCTGCTGAAGGGGTTGGGTGCGCTGGCGCTGGCGGGCAGCTTGCCTTATCCGTTGCGCGGTCATGCGCAAACATTGGAAGAACACACCGCGCTTTCGACTTTACAATTCACCGAAATCAGTAAAGGGATGGACGCGCAGCACCATGTGGCCGAAGGCTACCGCGTGCAAACCCTGCTGCGCTGGGGCGATGCGGTGCTGCCCGATGCGCCCGCCTTTGACCCTGAGCGCCAAAGCGTGGCGGCGCAACGCAAACAAGCCGGTTTCAACAGCGATTTTATTGCCTATTTTCCGCTCGGCGAAGGCGAGGACGCCTCGCGCCACGGGCTGCTCTGTGTGAATCATGAATTCACCATCGGCGAGCTGATGTTCAGCGGCTATCCGGCCGATGGCAAACAAGTTGCCTCGCTGCTGAGTGACGAGCATAACCGCATTGAAATGGCGGCGCATGGGGTGAGCGTGGTGGAGGTGAAGCAAGATGACAACGGCCAGTGGCAGACCATCATGGGGCGTTATAACCGCCGCGTAACCGATAACACGCCGATTACGATATCGGGCCCCGCAGCGGGCCATCCGCGCCTGCGCACCAGCGCCGACCCCAGTGGCCGCAATGTGATGGGCACCTTCGGCAATTGCGCCGGTGGTGTGACGCCGTGGAACACCTATTTGACCTGCGAAGAAAATGTTGATGTGTATTTTATACTCGGTGACTATGCGGGTGACGAGCTGGAAAATTGCACCACCCTAAACATGGGCCGCAATATTTATCACCATTGGGAAACGATCGATCCGCGCTTCAGCGTTGAGGCCGAACCGCATGAGCCCAACCGCCATTTTTGGGTGGTGGAGCTGGACCCATTCGACCCAGCCGCACGGCCCGTGAAGCGCACGGCGCTGGGGCGTTTCAAACATGAAGCCGCATCGACCACGCTAGCACCGGATGGACGCGTGGTGGTGTATATGGGCGATGATGAAGCCTTCCAATGCATTTACCGTTTTATCTCTGACAAAGCCTTTGATCCCAACCATCCTGCACAAAATCGTCAATTATTGGATGCGGGCGAGCTGTCGGTCGCGCGCTTTGAGGCGGACGGCAGCATGCGCTGGCTGCCGCTGCGCCATGGCGAAGCGCCTTTGACAGCTGCCAATGGGTTCCACTCTCAGGCCGATGTGCTGATTGAGACACGCAAGGCCGCGCAGCTGGTGGGCGGCACACCGATGGACCGCCCTGAAGATGTGGAGGTGAACCCGGTGAATGGCCGTATTTATGCCGCCATGACCAAAAACCCGCTGCGCCTGAATGCCGACGAGGTGAACCGCCGCGCGCCGAACCCGATGGGCTATGTGCTGGAAATGCTACCACCACAACATCGGGGTGCGCCCGATCATAGCGCCAGCCGCTATCGCTGGGAATTACTGCTCGAAGGCGGCGACCCGCAGGCGGCATCCTACCGTCAGGGCAGCTACGCCGCGCCGGTGAGCGAGGCGGGGTTTTTAGCCTGCCCCGATAATTTTGCCGTTGATCCGCAAGGGCGGTTATGGATTACCACCGACGGTCAACCCGCCGCGCTGCAAGTTGCCGATGCGATCTATGCCTGTGAAGTGGAGGGGCCACACCGTGGTGTTACCAAACAATTCTACCGTGGCCCGCTGGGCTGCGAGGTGACCGGCCCCTGCTTCACGCCGGATGGGCGGAGTTTGTTTGTGTCGATTCAGCATCCTGCTGAAGGCTCAACCTTCGACCATCCCACCACCCGCTGGCCCGATTTTGACCCCGCCCTGCCGCCGCGTAGTGCCGTGATTGTGATTACCAAGGATGATGGTGGGGTGGTGGGGAGTTGAAATATCCCGTCACCCTTCGGTTTTACCCACATCTGTTATCCTGCGGCTCACCTCACACCCGTCATCCTGCGGCTTGCGCAGCAAGAGCGCAGGATCTCATGAGGCGGAGTGAAATGGCACGAGATACTGCGCTGACGCTTCGCGTCCCGCAGCATGACTAAGATTGCCATCATCTTGGGAGATCTACTTACTTGAGTCGTGCGAGCAGGGCGGCTTTGTCGGGCTGATAATGCTGCGCTTCCCAATAATCCTCGAGCGCTTTCAGCGCGGTGCCGATGGCGGCACCTTGCGCATAGCCGAGCGCCAATAAATCGGCGCCTGATATCGGAAATTGCGGAATGGCTTGGGTGGCGCAGGCGTTATACAGCACCACCACCGCATCCAACGGATAATCCTGCTCCGCCGCATCGCGCAAGAGCAGGGCCTGACGCAGCTCGCGCCCATAACGGCGTAATTGCATGGTGAGGGAATGCGAATCATCAGGCAAGCCCAGCACATCATGACGGCGCAGGCTGTCAAGCAATGCCGCATCGGCATTCGAGAGTTTCCACCGCTGCGCGATGGGTAGCGCGGAAGGCTGTGCGCGATGGGCAATCAGCGCCAGACGCAACCATGGGTGCGGCGAAATATGCAACGCGTCACACAAAGCATCATAGCGCTGCAAAGCGGCAACGGGCAGATGATCCAGCGTGATCAATTCGCCCAGCACACCCGCATCAAACATGGCCTGCAAAGAGGCAAGCGGCGAAGGCGCGGCCAGTAATTTGCGCATTTCCTGCTGGATGCGCTCGCCCGACAAATCATGCAGCCTGTCACGCAGCTGCGTGCAGGCTATGATGGCACTGTCATCGGCAGGTGGTGCGCCATGCGTGGCCAGAAAGCGGAAAAAACGTAAAATGCGTAAGCCGTCTTCGCGGATACGATGCTGCGCATCGCCGATAAACACCACGCGGCGGCTTTGCGCATCGGCAATGCCTTGCGTGTAATCATGGATGTGCCCTTCGGCATCGCAATAGAGTGCATTCATGGTGAAATCGCGGCGCTGCGCATCTTCGGCCCAATCAGTGGTGAAGGCGACCTCGGCATGGCGCCCATCGCAGGCAGTGTCACGGCGCAGGGTGGTGATTTCAAAGGGCTGATGCGCAATAATGGCGGTGACAGTGCCATGCGCCAGACCGGTGGGCACGCATTTGATCTGCGCCGCTGCCAGCAAGGCCATCACCTGATCGGGCGTGGCGGGTGTGGCGCAATCCACATCACCCACCGCGCGGCCCATAATCGCATCACGTACACAACCGCCGACAAAACGTAACGGATAACCCGCGCGCGCAAAAGCCGCGAGCAGCGCCTGCGTGGAGGCGGCCTGTAACCAAGGCTGCGCCGACAGCTGCATTAGTCGAAGCCGCCCTGAATGAGCTGCCCGTCTTTCATGCGGGTGGGGGTGTAGTCCATACCTTCATTGCCGGGTGACAACAGCCCTAGCATCATAAAGCTGAGCATGCCAAGAATCAGGCTGGCACCGACGGCGAGCATCCACGGCCCGTCGCGGTAAGCGGGCAATGCCAGCCCGTGCTTTTTGGCCATATAGCGGCGATACAACATCCACAGCACATACAATATGAGCGGAATAAACGCAGGCCATAGCCGAAACATAAGTATGCGTACCATGAGGCTAGCCTATAGGGTTTGGCAGGAAGAGTCCAGAGGGGAGGCGTGAGAGGCTAGAGGTGAGAGGCTAGGGTATAAGTTGTCACCCCGTCGTATGACGGGGTCTGGTCCGTCTTAATGCAAGCACGGGGTGACAATGACAGAGATTATGGAACGAGGACAGACGTCCGAGCCTTTAGTCGCCGAAGGCGTTAGGTTCATCGCGTAGCATAGTAGTGCAAAGCGGGAACGAACACAAAAACTAGTGATGACTACTCTGACGAATCAGCGCGATGAGATAGGGGAGATTCTCGATATCCTTACCTTGTGCCAAATGCAGGGTGCGCTCGACCAGATCATTGATATAGACCGACGAAGCTGGCTTTTTGCCTTCTTTGTCCATGGTTTCGACCACTTGCAGCACGATACGCACCGCTTCGAACATGCTCTCCGGCAGGCCGGTTTTGTCATAGAGCGCCTTGAAGCCCAGCGGGCCTTTATCATGGATCAGCTTGCGCGCGTTGGCTTTGGGGATATGTGCCAGCTTAGCCAGTGAAATTTCGAAAAAGTTAAGATACCCACGGCATAGCGATGATAAAATAATCGACGGGGTGAGCCGGTCAAACGCGATCATATGGGTGATGGTTTTCTCCAGCTCCTCATCCGATTGTTTGTAGGTCATCAGATTGAGGGTAACGGCTTCATGCGCTTCTTCGGCTGCCTGACGCGTTGGAACTTTATAGAGACGGTAGAGCTCGTCGGCCAACGCGCCGGAGACATGCTTCACCAGTTTTTCGGCAACCGATAATGGCAGGCCGATACGGTGCACCATCGCGGCAGTAATATCGTCTTCACGCGCGAATTCCTTGATGATTTTGTCATAGAGTGGTTCGGTGATGGTAGCGCCTGCGTTATGCAGCAGGGATTTGACCACCTGCGGATACATGGTTTCGACCAATTGATCGGAGACGCGGCCCGAGATGCTTTCGCGCTTGGACACGGCGATCAGCTTGCTCAGCTCGCGGCTGGTTTCGATGATATGGATTAAATCGGCATCGGAGAGCACCTGCGAGGCTTCCAATACCGGTATCGCGACCTGCTCGACATCATGCGCCATATGCAAAATAATATCACGCGGGATGGTGGGGTTGTCATGCAAGCGCTGCGATAGCGTTTCGCGCACGCGCAACTCGGTATCGCGCATCAGCACGCGGAAAATCTGCTCAGCATAGAGTAATTCCTGCTGGCGGAATACGCCCTCGGTATATTGGCGCGAAATTTTCTCCAGCACATTAATGCGGGAATCGGAGGAATTGTCGTTTAATAGAAAGTCTACATCCTGTTGGGATAGGTAAACCGGTGTGTTTTGTTTTAAAGCATCATTGGATAACATGGCTCTCTGGATCTCCCCCGCGGCCGATTATTGCCATAAGATAAGGCATATTCGGAATATTTTTGTCATAATGTCCCTGCGCTATACGTACCATTATGCGCTGCGAGAAATCTTCGCAATGGAATTTACCAAAGAAAGTTTCTTCTTGTGCAAGTTTAAACAAAATATGGACCGCTTCCCGGAAGTCTGTGGGCATGTTGCTGGAGTCGTAAAAGGCTTGAAAACCCAGCTCCCCTGGATCCATCATCAGAATCCGTGCATTACTGACCGGAATTCCGACCAGCTTGGCCATTGCGGTTTCAAAGAACCGCAGATCACCGATGCAGAGTGAACGCAACACCACCGAATGGGTGAGACGTTTGTTTTTATGCATGTGATCCACCAGCGCCTGAATATCATGCTGGCTCATCCAGGGTGACATGAATTGCAATACGGCGGTGGAGCGTGCGTTGGTGGTGGCCTCGTCGATCACATGGCGCGACAGGCGGTAGCGTTTGGTGAGGTCTTTGCGTAACTGGTCCGATACCAGCGTAAAGAGCTTTTCAGCCACGGTGTAGGGCAGGCCGCCACGATACACCAGCTCTTGCAACATCGAATTATCATTGGCGAATTCTTCGAGCATATAGGCGTAAATGGATTCGTCGATCTGCGCGCCGCTATGACGCATGACGGCGCTGATCACCTGACGTTCGCCGGTTTCGATCAAGGCTTGTGATAACGGTACAGACAATGTCTGGCGCGACGCAATCGCCATCAGCCTGGCAACATGATGGGTGGCATCGACAATCGCGATCAAATCCTCTTCGCTTAAGACGGGGGAATGCGTCAGGATCGGGCCGGCCACTTCCATGTCGTCCTGCGTCATTTTAAGGATGATATCATGTGGTACGGCAGGGTTGTCGCGCAATTCCTCGGCCAGTACGGCGCGGACGCGCAAAGCGGTGTCTTTCAGTAACAAACGGATGATTTCTTCGGCTAGCTGGCGCTCGCGGCCTTTATAATTGCCTTCATTAAAGCCACAGCAGACTTTGCGTGCGATATCGGAGCGAACTTCAACCGAAGGTTCGGCAATAAGCTGACGTATGTCATTTTGTGTAATATTAACTGTCATGCCGTGCCCATGCAAAAGATGAAGATAAGCTTTTATTATTTTGCCGTCTAGGAGAGTTTTCCCCTGTTTTTAGAATGCCAGAAAACAATTAAAATTTTATTAATTTTCGCGACGTGTTTTTCATAAAAACGTCATAAATGATAGAAACCCAGCCTATCCGCCACTTTGCCATAATTACTGCGTGATTTAGGGGCGTATTTGGGCTATGACTGAGAGATCAAAGGGGGTTGCTATGACAGATCAATTACTTGCAAGCCTTGAGGCGACCATAAAGGCGCGCAAGGATGCAGACCCCAAATTATCCTATGTGGCCAAATTATTTGCCAAGGGGCGCAAAAAGATGGCACAAAAAATTGCCGAAGAGGGAGCAGAAGTGGCGATTGCAGCCGTAAGCGAAGGCCGGCAACAGATTGTTTCCGAATCAGCGGATTTGCTTTTCCACCTGATGGTATTATGTGTGCATGAAGGGATTGCCTTTGAAGAGGTGCTGAACGAGCTGGCGGGTCGCCGGGGAATTTCGGGGCTGGAAGAGAAAGCAAGCCGCGAAACACCTATACAGGAGTAAACCATGAGCCAAGCCAACCAAGCCGCACTGGATATCATCTATAATGATGCACGCACCTTTAATGTTTTCACCGATAAGCCGGTGGAGGATGCGCTACTGCAACAAGCCTATGATCTGGCCAAAATGGCCCCGACAGCGGCTAACACCCAGCCCTTACGCATTTATTTTGTTAAATCCGCCGAGGCTAAGGAAAAGCTGAAACCGAGCTTGGATAAGGGCAATCTGGATAAAACCATGAAAGCGCCGGTCACCGCGATTATTGCCTATGATCTGGCATTTTATAATCATCTGCCTACTCTGTTTCCGCATACCGATGCCAAAAGCTGGTATGTCGGCAATGACAAGCTGATACAGGAAACCGCGTTTCGTAACGGCACGCTGGGCGGCGCGTATTTTTTGCTGGCGGCGCGTAGCCTTGGGCTGGATTGTGGCCCGATGTCGGGTTTTGATAATGCCAAGGTCGATGACGCTTTTTTCAGCGGCACACAAATCAAATCGAATTTTCTGATCAATCTGGGTTATGGCGATAAAGACAGCCTGCATCCGCGCTCACCGCGCCCCGACTTTGCGGAGTTTTGTAAAATCCTATGAGCTATGACCGCGATAATATCTTTGCCAAAATCCTGCGCGGCGATATTCCCGCCAATACCGCGTATGAGGATGATGCGGTGCTGGCGTTTCATGATATTACCCCCGCTGCACCGGTGCATGTGCTGGTGATTCCGAAGGGTGAATATGTATCTTTCGATGATTTTATGCAGCAAGCGGGAGCCGAAAAAGTCGCGGCATTTTTCACCACGGTGCAACAGGTGGCCGCGCGGCTGGGCGTTGACCGTACGGGATATCGGCTGATTACCAATCATGGTGCCGATGCCTCGCAATCGGTGCCGCATTTCCATGTGCATATTTTGGGTGGCAGGGCGCTGGGTGAGTTGTTGGCGCGGGGTTCGTGATTCGTTATTTTCTATCGAATCACGAATCACGAACTCCGAGCATCAATGCCACCTCTGCCAACGGCAAGCCCACCACATTGCTGTATGAGCCGCGAATAAAGGGGATGAAGGCTTGTGCCGCGCCTTGAATGGCGTAGCCGCCCGCTTTGCCGTCCCATTCGCCAGTGGCAATGTAATCGTCAATCATTGACGGGGTGAGGCGGGCAAATTGCACCACGGTCTCCACTAGTTTTTCGCGTGGGCTGCCATCGGGCAAAAGCATACACACCGCCGTGAAGACACGATGACGGCGACCAGAGAGCAAGCGCAAACAGTCGCGCGCGGTGGCGTCATCCTCGGCCTTGGGTAGAATGCGGCGCCCGACAGCCACCACCGTATCAGCCGCCAAAATGCGGGCATGGGGGCATGTGATAGCAACAGCTTGCGCCTTCTCACGCGCGACACGCTGAACATAATCACGTGGCAATTCGCCCTTGTGCGGGGTTTCATCGAGATCGGCGGGGATGACGTGATCCGGCGCGATGCCCACACTCGCGAGTAACGCCAACCGACGCGGCGACGCAGAAGCCAGAATAAAAGCTGCATGGGTCATCATGGAGCACAGATGTAGCAAGGAAGCGGCATGTTGGCAAGGAAGGGGATGGGGGGAAGGAAGGCCAGACCCCGTCATACGAGGGGGTGACAATTTCTCAATTATCGTCATCCTTGGGGCGGTATAGCCGATCCCGGGTATCTCCTTTGTCATTGTCATACCCGCGGAAGCGGGTATCCAGACAAGGAAGAAAGACTAGATTCCCGCTTTCGCGGGAATGACGGAATAATATATAGAGAACGAGGTCAGGAGACCGAGCCTTCAGTCGCCGCAGGCGTTAGGTTCATCGCTTAAGGCCAGTAGGCCGGAGCGGGAACAAACGTAAAAAACTCCTACTTATGCCTAAATTTAATGCGGCCTTTGGAGAGATCATAGGGGGTCATTTCAACCGTGACTTTGTCGCCCGCTAATACGCGGATGCGGTTTTTGCGCATTTTGCCGGAGGTATGCGCTAACACTTCATGGCCATTTTCCAGCTTCACGCGGAACATGGCATTGGGGAGTAATTCTTCCACCACACCTTCAAATTCAAGTAAGTCTTCTTTTGTCATTGAGCTTCCAGAGTTCAGAGTCCAGAGCTCAGAGTTCAGGATTCAATATTACTGAACTCTGGACGCTGAACGCTGCTCACTTATTTAATATGCAATACGCAGATCAGCGTAAATAGACGACGAGCGGTATCAAAATCAAGGTTTATTTTATCTTCCAGCGTGGTTTGCAGTAATTCGGAGCCTTCATTATGCACGCCGCGACGCCCCATATCGATGGCTTCGATGCGATGCGGCTGGCCGCCATTGATGGCTGCCAGATAGCTCTCCACCATCATAAAATAATCTTTGATGATGCGCTGAAAGGGCTTGATGGAAACGCGTATTTCTTCGGGCTGAGAGATTGTATTGCTGGAAATACAGAAGGTAAGACGGTTATCGCAGGCGCGTAATAACAGATCATACGGCCCATTATTCAGCCCGACGGGCGCAAAATAATTACTGGCGATCAGATCGGCAATCGCGGTTTGCCTTTCGCGCTCCACTTCTGGGGCGCGGCGGGTAATGCTCATATCATCCAAGACGATAGAGGCGATACGGTCCGTTTTTTCCAATACATCCATTCCGCTACTATAACAAATTATGTTGCAGTGCGGTAGAAGATTGTGTGACAATTTGTAAAGGTTTGAGATTTGATGATATTGTTTTGTCACCCCGTCGCATGACGGGGTCTGGACTGTCTTTAAGGGTAGCAAGGCCGGACCCCGTGACAAGCACGGGGTGACTTCTTATGATACCGTCATCCTCGGGGCGGCGTAGCCGAGCCCGGGGATCTGCTTTATTATTGTCATTCCCGCGAAAGCGGGTATGGCAGATTACATAGGAAGAGAAGAAAGACCGAGCCTTTAGTGCGCGAAGCATTAGGCTCATTGCGGAGGCAGTAGGCCGGAGCAGGAGCGAACAGAAAACTACTCCAACCGTTTCGTGATGGAAAGCGCATGCGCGCTCAGGCCTTCGCAATGGGCGAGGGCTTCGGCTTGGGGGCCGATGGCTTGAATGGAAGCCGCGCTGCAGCCGATGAGCGACGTTTTTTTGATGAAATGATAGACCGACAAGCCCGATGAAAACCGCGCCGTACGCGAGGTGGGCAATACATGCGACGGACCGGCGATATAATCGCCGATGGCTTCGGGCGTGTGGCGGCCCATAAAAATCGCACCGGCATGACGGATGGCATGCAGATAAGATTCGGGCTTATCGACCGCCAGCTCCAGATGCTCGGGCGCGAGGCGGTTGATGAGTGGGATGGCACCGTCAAGTGAAGGCACGGTAATTACCGCACCATAATCGCGCCATGAGGCAGCGGCAATGGATTGACGCGAGAGGCTTTGCAGGGTGCGTTCCACCGCATCGCAGACGGCTTGCGCAAAGGCGGCGTCATCGGTGAAGAGGATGGATTGCGCGGTGGGGTCATGCTCGGCTTGCGAGAGCAAATCAGCGGCGATCCAGTCAGGGTT
This sequence comes from Alphaproteobacteria bacterium UBA6178, assembly GCA_002422205.1. GTDB lineage: Bacteria > Pseudomonadota > Alphaproteobacteria > Rickettsiales > UBA3002 > UBA6178. The sequence goes on along the minus strand of DITS01000014.1, from coordinate 3,258 downwards.
ATTTTGTGCGTCGGCCAGCACCACTATTTCAGACGGCCCTGCGATCATATCGATACCAACATGGCCGAATACCTGCCGCTTGGCTTCGGCGACATAGGCGTTACCGGGGCCGACGATCATATCGACCGCTGCAATGCTGGCAGTGCCATAGGCCAGCGCCGCAATCGCCTGCGCGCCGCCGATGGTGTAGATTTCATCCACCTGCGCGAGCTGTGCGGCCACGAAAATCGCCGGATTCACGTCGCCATTGGGAGTGGGCACCACCATCACCAGCCGGTGCACGCCTGCGACGCGCGCCGGAATGGCATTCATCAGCACCGAGCTGGGATAGCTGGCGCGACCGCCGGGGACATACAGCCCCACCGCATCGATCGCGTTCCAGCGCCAGCCGAGTTGGGTGCCGGTGTCATCGGTGTAGAGCTTGTCATCGGGCAGTTGTTTATCATGATAACTGCGGATACGTGCCGCTGCCGTGGTGAGCGCGGCGATAATATCGGCGGGGCAATCACGCTGGGCTTGCTCGATGCGTTCCGGTGAGACGCGCATGCTCTCAGCGCAGAGTGTCAGCGCGTCGAATTGCTGGGTGTAGCGTAAGATGGCGGCGTCGCCTTCGCGGCGCACATCAGCCATGATATCGCGCACGATGGTGCTGACATCGGCCTCATCCGCTTCGCGTTGATGCAGCAGCGCGTCGAACTGTGTGGCAAAATTCGGGCTGGTGGCGTCAAGGCGTTGTGGCATGCACGGCCTCCTCGAATCGGCTGAGCAGCGGGCTGAGCATGTCGCCTTGGGTTTTGAGTGCGGTACGGTTGACGATGAGGCGCGAGGAGACCTCGAGTATCACTTCCACCTCGCGCAGACCGTTGGCTTTTAAGGTGCTGCCGGTGGACACCAGATCGACGATACGCTCTGCCAGCCCGACTTGCGGGGCCAGCTCCATCGCGCCATTGAGCTTGATACATTCGGCCTGAATGCCGCGCTGCGCGTAAAAGTCGCGCGTGAGTTTGGGATATTTGGTGGCAACGCGCATGTGGCTGACACGGCCCGCATCGGGCAGATCGACAGGCTCGGCAACGCTGAGGCGGCAACGGCCAATGCCCAGATCGAGCGGGGCATAGAGATCGGGATAGTCATGCTCATACAGCACATCGGAGCCGACAATCCCCAACTGCGCTGCGCCGAAGGCGACAAAGGTTGCCACGTCAAAACTGCGCACGCGGATGAAGGAAATATGCGACTGATTGGTGGCAAATTGCAATTTGCGTGAGTGCTCGTCAAAAAAATCCGCCTCCGGCTCGATGCCGACATGCGAAAGAATAGGCCCCAGCTCGTCAAAAATGCGGCCTTTGGGGATGGCGATGATGAGGGATGGCGTGTTCATGAGCCTGATATGGCATGAATTGCTGTGGAGAACAAGTAGGTTGCGCTATTTTGTTGCATAAAATGCGGGTATTATGCGGATAACAACAGGGGAGTGACTATGATTTTAACCACATTAGAACAGGTGCCCGGGCGCACCATTACCGAGCATTACGGCATTGTGAATGGCAGCAGCGTGCGTGCCAAGCATGCAGGGCGCGATTTTGCAGCGGGCCTTAAAAATGTATTCGGTGGTGAGTTGAAAGGCTACACGGAGCTGCTAAATGAATCACGCGAGCAGGCGATGGAACGCATGAAGCAACAAGCCACACTGGCAGGGGCCAATGCAATTGTGAATATACGCTACTCCACCTCGGCCATTGCGGCGGGCGCGGCAGAGATTTTTGTGTATGGCACCGCAGTAAAGATCGCGTTATGAGTAACCTGACACTTATTATACTGGTGTTCAGCGTGAGCTATTTTATTGGCACATTCATCGAAAAAAAACATTACCGCTCCATTCGTGAGCGCGAGGCGCGCATGCTCACTATTCCCATGCTGAACCACAGCATAGTGCCCGAGCCGGAGCGGGTGATTCATACCGAACTGGTTAGCGGCTCGGTCGTTATCGCGGCGGATTATTTCAAACAAACACTGGCTGGACTATGGAGCCTGTTTGGCGGTAATATCGCAGTGGCCGAAAGCGTGGTAGACCGCGCCCGCCGCGAAGCGGTCCTGCGCATGCGTGAGCAGGCACAGGATGCGAAAATGGTGATTCAGATGCGCATTCAGACCACGGAGGTGAGTGCCTGGCAAGTGGAAGCGGTGGCTTATGGCACGGCCTTGTATTATCGCGAATAACGATGCAATACCGTCCAACGCAATTTGACGATAGCGTGAATGTGACAACATCCAACCCGTTGCTCGAATTTGCTAAATTTCTGGCGATCATCGGCGGGTTGTTGTTTGGCCTGTACTGGGTGTCGGGCATGGTAGTCGACCGGATTGTCGACCATGTCAGCATTGAGCAGGAGAAATGGCTGTTTTCGCGTATGGGGCTGGAGCATATTCTGCCCGAAGCCCAAAAAGACAAGGCGGAAATAGTGTCCAAACTGCAGCAACTGCTGGATTCGCTGCCGTCTGAGAGTAAGCCTGCCGGTTATGATTTCACCATCATGCTCGATGAAGATGACGCGATTAATGCCTATGCGGTGCCCGGTGGTGTGATTGTGCTTACCCAAGGGTTGCTTGATGCGCTGCAAAGTGAAAATGCGCTGGTGTTTGTGCTCGGTCATGAGTTGGGCCATTTTGCCAGCCGTGATCATTTGCGTGGGCTGGGGCGCGGGCTGGTGGTCAGCTTCACCGGCTTGCTGCTGCTGGGTGAGGATAGCGGTATTAGCAGCCTCATCGGCAATACATCATTGGCGCTGAGTCACAGCCGCCACTCACGTAATCAGGAACGCGTAGCGGATATGCATGGGCTGCAAGCCTTGCTGGAGCATTATGACCATGCGGGTGGTGCCACCGAATTTTTCGAAGCGGTGCAGGCGCATCATGGCCGGAAGGAATGGCTGGGCTATGGCTCTACTCACCCGATGACAGATGAGCGTATCGAAATGGTAAAAGAAAGGATTCGATTTTTCGACGCCGACACGCGCGAGACCCTGCCGCCGAGTTGGAAATAGAGTGCTGTCCTTTACCCGATACTCGGGTCATCCTGTGGCGTGAGATGCTGCGCTCTGGAATATTCAGCATGACAAGTAAGTCAGCAAGAGCCATCACCCCGACCCGCATCCAAAGGGAGAGGGGGAAGCATAGAGACTGAGCCTTAGGTTACTTCATTGTCTACGGGTGCTTGACACCAGTATCTGCGTTGGGATGAGATGCTGGCGTCGAGCG
>DITS01000029.1 GCA_002422205.1 Alphaproteobacteria bacterium UBA6178 | reverse complement strand
GGAGAGGGCCGGGGTGAGGGCCCTTGCTTTTTTTAATACGTCATGCACGGGGGCACCAAGCGACTCTCCTGCCCCCTGTCCCTCTCATCGTCATACTGGGGCTCGACGCCAGTATCTCACGCCGCCTCACGAGANNGAGATCCTGCGCTCTTGCTCCGCAAACCACAGGATAACAGTGGAAACTACACCTGCACCAACGGCAGCTCCACACACACACGCAAGCCCCCACCCTCACGATTCGACAGCTCAATCCGCCCGCCATGCGCCTGCACAATATCCTGCGCGATGCTCAAACCCAGTCCCGCCCCACCGGTTTCAATATTGCGCGACGACTCCAGCCGCGTGAAGGGGCGAAACACCGTCTCAAATTGGGACACATCAATCCCCGGCCCCGCATCATCAATAATAATCTGCACCCGATGCGTATCCGCACTCACCAAAATATCCGCCCGCTGTCCATAACGCAGCGCGTTATCAATCACATTCTGCAACGCCCGACGCATCGCTTTGGGCCGTAGCGACACCTGCACCATTTGCGCCGCCTGCAAATGCACCGGCTGCTGGTGATGCGTGTAACTCTCCGTAATCCCTTGCAGATAATCCATCAGCTCAATCATCTCGCTGGTTTCCTGCCCCTCCCCGCGCGCAAAATCCAGATACTCCTGAATCATATGCTCCATATCCGACACGTCGCCTTCCAGCGCTTTGCGTACCTTAGGCTCAATGCCCATCATTGCCAGCTGCAATTTAATGCGCGTCAGCGGCGTGCGTAAATCATGGCTGATACCGGCGAGCATATCGGTGCGCGTCGCCACCTGCCGCTCGATGCGGTTACGCATCACCAAAAAAGCGCGGCCTGCCTGTCGCACTTCTGCCGCCCCGCGCGGCCTGAAATCCGGAATATCCTGCCCCATCCCAAATCGCTCCGCCGCCTGCGCCAACTGCCGTATCGGGCGAATCTGGTTGCGCAAAAACACAATCGCAATGCCCAGCAGCACGATAGCCGATCCCGCCATCCACATAATAAAAATATAAGTGGTCGAACTCACCAGCCGCTTTTTGCCGGTGCGTAAATGCAGCGCCCCTTCATCCACCAATATCGAAATTAAAATATCCTGTTCACTACCCACACGCCGCACCATAAAAGGCATATCAAACCGGCTCGACATCTGCGCGTAAAATTCCGGATAGGCACGCTGCCCCTCGCCGCGCGCAAACACCGTATCCTTATCCGTATCCAGCTCCACGCCGATCCCCATCATATCCGCCAGCTCGCTCACCCGCTTCAACCGTTGGTCGGGCGGCGCATCCAGATAGGTGTGCACCAGCACCGACGTTTCTCCCGCCAGCGTGTTCGACATATTGCGCACCACACTGTCCCAGTGCCGGTCATAAAACATGTAAATTGCAAAAATCTGCACCAGCACCAGCGGTAGCACCAGAATCATCAGGGCCCGCCCAAACAGGCTATAGGGCATCAGCTTTTTAATACGCCTCGCGAATGGAACCTGCATCATCCGTCTCCCCGTGCCGGATGCAACACATACCCCGCCCCACGTACCGTCTGAATATAAACAGGCCGCCCCGGCACCGGCTCAATTTTTTTACGCAACCGGTTAATCTGCACATCCACGCTGCGCTCATTGCCTTTGCCTGCCCCGTTATTAGTTAGCTCGGCCAGCCGCTCACGCGCCACCGGCTGCCCCGCATAATCCGCCAACACTTTCAGACACAGCGCCTCGCTCGATGTCAGATACACCGGCTCATGATCGCGGAATAATTTCTGGCTGGAAAGCTCAAAACGAAAATCACCAAAATGAATATCCGCCGCCACGCCACTGCGCTCGCGCGCTAAAATATTGCGCAAGCGCAATACCAGCTCTTTCGGCTCAAATGGCTTCACCAGATAATCCGACACCCCCGCCTCCAGCCCCGCCACGCGGTCGGCGGCTTCGCCCATTGCCGTCAGCATCAGCGTCGGCGGTGCTGTCCGCCCCAGCGATTGCGCCAGCTGCATCCCGCTTTCACCGGGCATCATCACATCCAGCACCATCCCGTCGACGGCAAAAAAGCTCAGCATCTCGCGTGCACTCGCTGCATCGCGCGCGGTCGAGACAAAAAACCCCTGCTCGCTCAAGAATTGCTGCAACAATTCACGCAAACGCACATCATCATCCACTACCAAAATATGCGGCATATCAGCCATGAGCTCGCTGCCTTTTCAAAAGCACATAAAACGCACCATCGCCGCCATCTTTACGATTCGCCACATCGAAGGCAAGCACAAAGGGGCGAATGCCGGGGCTATTCAGCCAATGCGGCAAGCTCTGCCGCAGCACCCCCTCTCCCTCGCGCCCTTTGCCGGTGATCACCAATATCACCCGTTTGTGGCGCGCCACCGCATGGCGCACGCAATCCTGCAGCCCTTCAAACGCATCAATCTGGTTATGCCCGTGTAAATCCACCACCACCTCGATCGGCAACTGCCCTTTGCGTAGCCGCGTGGCGCTGCGCTTATCCACCCCCGCATAATCACCGCACACCAGCAAATGCGGCGGTAATGCCGGTGCACGTTGCTTCGCTACCACCGGTGCAGGCACGGGCGACAGCGCCTGCTGAAACGCGGCATAATCATCCACATCAAAGGCGTCTGCATCATCGGGGTGGAGTTTCTGGTCGTTGCGCGTCACAAACCGCCATAAGCGCCGCTCGGCGTCGCTGGGCTCGCGCCCGTCTTGCTGTGAGTCTTTAGCCATGCCGCTTGCGCGGCACCAGAATATACCAGCGCCCCGGCTGTTTCTGTCCACCGGCCCGCCGCTCCGCCGCGTCGCCTTCACCAAAAAAGATATCGCCGCGCAACGGCCCCTTAATCGCCCCGCCCGTATCCTGCGTAATCAGCAGCTGACGAAACGGATAGCGTCTGCCCGCATCTTCCACCATCGTATCGACAAACACCGGCATGCCATACGGCACCTGCGTCGGGTCAATCGCGATCGAGCGCTCCGCCGTCAGCGGAATCCCCATCGCACCCTTCGCCATTTCCTTGGCTTCATTCAGCGTAAAGAAAATATAAGACGGGTTCTGGTTCATCACATAGCTGGCAAGTTTGGGGTTGGCATAGAGCCACGCCCGAATCGACTGCAACGACAGCTCTGCCATTTCCATCTCGCCCATATCCACCAGCACGCGGCCAATCGCGGTGTAGCCATGGCCGTTTTGCTTATGATATTGCAGCCCCATCATCCGCCCGTCTGGCAGCATCACCCGCCCCGAGCCTTGGATATGCATGAAAAACAGCATCACCGGATCATCGACCCACAGCAGCTCCAGCCCTTTATTGGCCAGCGCCCCCGCTTCGATTTCCTCGCGCGAATAGCTGCCATTCCCCGCCGGTGCTTTATACACCGGCACATGATAGCGCGCCGAACGCGTCATCGAGCCTTGCAGCACCGGAATATAATAGCCCGTGAGCAGCCCCGTATCGCGGCTATCGGTATAAAGTTGATAAGGCGTAAATTCGCGTTCAAAAAATAATTTAGCATCCTGTGGTGCCGCGCGCTCGGCCAATGCGCAGTTGGTGCGCCAGTCGCTGCGGCTGATCAGGCTGCTCAGCGCATGCGCGCTATGTTTCGGTTTCTGGCACGACGCCACAAAAGCCGCCAGCGCTTGCGCCGGCTGATCGAGCGCCCAATCCGGCAGCGCATCAAACCCAACCTCGCGCCATTTCAGATCATCCGCCTTCTCCCCCGCGCAGGATGCGACAATCAACAACGCGGCACAAAGGGACAGAATGCGTATCATATCAGGTTGCCGTAATGGTCCAGTTGGGATTGCGCGATTTCAGATCACGCTCAAACACCCACTCATCGGCAATCTTCTGAATCTCGCCCACCTGACCGCCGACAATCTTGTCATCCGCGTCCCGTGTCACCTGAATCTGTTCGCTTTCAAACTGCATGGTAATACTCGCAACCGATTTGCCCAGCTTGGCCGCCGCCACTTCGGCACGCATCAGCGACACCAGCGTCACACTCGTATGCTCATTGGCTTTTTCCTGCCGCACAATATCCGACTCAAAACTTTCATACACATCCGGCGCCAACAGCATTTTCAGCGTTGCGCGGTCATGCGCCGAATAGGCTTCGAGCACCATTTCAAACGCCGCTTTGGCGCCAGCAATAAAACTATCCAGCGTAAATTGTGGGTCACGCGCTTTCATTTGCGACAGCGCCGCGCTCACAGTCACATCCTCGATTTCATCCAACGCCAGATCAATCATCGGCACAGCAGGCTCTTCATCTTCTGCCACACCCGTTTGCCGTTCCGGCAAATGAATCACCCGCTCATTCACGCTATCGGGCCGTGGTTTGGGTTTGCTGAAATCATGGCCGGTCTTCTGGCCTAAAATGCTGCGGTAACGCAAAATAATAAACGCCGCTATCGCGCCGATTACGATCAGATCACCATATGGAATTCCTTCAGACATGCGCCTCATTCTCGTTATAGGTGCAACCTAGCCTAGTTATCACCGCTTGTGAACTGCTTTTGCACTTTTTTCTTATGCATTCGCACAGGCATCTGATATAGGGGCAAGGATTGTGTGAATCAATATTGAAGGAACGAACAATGGCAGACACACCCAAAGAAGCGCCCGCTAATGGGCCAAGCATCGCCCTAAAAGGCCAGTATATCAAGGATGTTTCATTCGAAAATCCGCGTGCACCGCAAAGCCTGCTCACCCTGCGCGAGCCGCCCAGCATCGATATCAGCATCGATCTCAATGCCCAGCGCCTGCAGGATAATTTATTCGAGTTAGTGATCCGTATTTCCGTGCGCGCTATCCACGAAAAAAACACCGTCTTCCTCACCGATTTGTCGTATGGCGGCCTGTTTGAGGTTAACGCCCCCGAAGGCGCCGATTTCGAGCGTATCGTGCTGGTGGAATGCGCCTTTTTGCTCTTCCCCTTCGCCCGTCGCGTCATTTCCGACCTCACGCGTGATGGGGGCTTCCCGCCATTGCAATTAGACCCGATCGACTTTTTCGGCCTCTACCAGCAAAATAAAGGCAACGTGCAACGCACCCAACCGGAATAGGAAATGCTGTGTCTCCCTGAACGCGTTTCAGGGTCCACCCTCCTCCCCCATACCTGTCATCCCGTCATAGACGGGTAGGGCCTGTCTTCCCCCTCTCCCTCAGGGAGAGGGTCGGGTTGAGGGCTCTTTCTTACTTATGCCTCCCGAAGGAGGACGGTACCATGGGAAATGGTCACCCCGTACTTGTTGCGGGGTCTGGTCTTACGTTAAAACAGGCCGGACCCCGTCATCCGACAGGGTGACAGGCAAAGGAATCGAGGTCAGCAGACCGAGCCTTTAGTCGCCTCACCCCGTCATCCTGCGGCTTGCGAAGCAAGAGCGCAGGATCTCGTGAGGCAGCGTGCGATACTGCGCTGACACTCCACGTCCCGTAGCATAACGCATAATAAAGAAAGACTGGATTCCCGCTTTCGCGAGAATGACAAGATTTTAAAGAACCGGGGTCAGCAGACCGAGCCTTCAGTCGTGAAGCGTTAGGTTCATCGCTTAAGGCCAGCAGGCCGGAGCGGGAACAAACACAAAAACTACTCCACCAGCCACAGCGGGTCTTTGATTTTCTCCAACATCAACGCATGCGCCGCCACCTCTGCCTCGCTCGGGGGAAAATGCCGCGCCTGCACCATCACCTTGTCATTATGCGCGACCATCCCCTCGGCGCTTGCCTGCTGCTCTAAACTCAACCGCACCTGCCTGCCGCCATGCAGCTCCAGATACACATCGGCCAGCAACTCCGCATCAAGCAGTGCGCCATGTTTGCTGCGCGCCGATAAATCAATCGAAAACCGCTTACACAGCGCATCCAGACTGGCCGGTTGGCCCGGGAATTTCTGCCGCGCCATCAGCACCGTATCAATGGTGCGCTTCATCGGAATCAGCGGAAACCCGGCGCGCTCCAGCTCGGCATTGATAAATTTCATATCAAAGGACGCATTATGAATCACCAGCGGCGCATCCTGCACAAACTCCAAAAACGCCTCAGCGATTTGACGAAACAGCGGCTTATCGCTCAAAAAAGCCGCGCTCAACCCATGCACCCGCTCGGCTTCCATCGGCATGTCGCGCTCGGGGTTTAAATACACCTGAAAATGGCTACCGGTTTTCACGCGGTTGATCATTTCCACACAGCCAATCTCGACAATCCGGTGGCCCGAATGCGGGTCAAGCCCTTTCGTTTCCGTATCAAGCGCAATCTCTCTCATGCCCCAATCTCCTTCAGAAAGGCTTGCAGCTGCGCACTACTATGCGCCAGCCCCATGCCCGTTTCAATCACCGCATCCGCGCGCGCCAGCCGGTCATGACGCGGCATCTGCCGCGCTAAAATCTGCGCCAGCTTCTCCGCCGTCATCCCCGCGCGCGACAAGGCCCGCTCGGCTTGCAAATCCGGCGGGCAATCCGTCACCAGCACATAATCGCATAAACCATCCGCTCCGCTTTCAAACAACAATGGAATATCCAGCACCACCAGTGCCGCCCCCGCCTGTTTTTGCTTAGCCAGCCAATCCAACTCTTGCTCGCGCACCAGCGGATGCACAATCGCTTCCAGTGTTTTAAGCTTTGCCGCATCAGCAAAAACAGCAGCGCTCAGCGTCTTGCGGTCCACTTCACCCTGCATCACCACCTCGGGAAATGCCTTCGCAATCTGTGCCATCACCGCCGGTTCCTGCATCAGCGCATGCACCACGGCATCCGCATCAAAATGCACCGCACCCAGCGCGACCAACTGCCGCGCCACCGTGCTTTTGCCGGTTGCAATGCCACCGGTCAGCCCCAGCACCATCATAGCGCCTCCAGCATGTGCGCACGCAGCGCCGCATCCACTTCGGGCCGCACCCCATACCATGCGGCAAACCCGTCAACCGCCTGATAGAGCAACATTCCCAACCCATCCACCACCGGATTGCCACGCGCTTGCGCGTCCAAAAGCAGCGGCGTCATCAACGGTTTATAGACAATATCCGTCACCAGCGCGTCACGCGGTAACGCCTCCAGTGACACATCCAGCGGCGTGCTGCCCTCCAGCCCCAAGCTGGTGCAATTCACCAGCAAACCGCACCCCTCGAATGCCACCTCACGCGCATCCCAATCCACCACGTCAATAGCACCCAGCGCCGCAGCAATGGCTTCCGCTTTCGCGCGCGTGCGATTGGTCAGCCACACCGCAAACCCATCATCGAGCAGCGCCGCACACACCGCGCGCGCCGCACCCCCGGCCCCCAGCACCACCGCCTTGCGATGATAGGGCGTTAAATCGGCAATCTGCGATTTCAGATTCAGGATAAAACCCGCCGCATCGGTATTGGTGCCATAAAGCGTGCCATTATCACGCACCACCACCGTATTCACCGCGCCGATGCGATGCGCCAGCTCGCTCGCCTCATCCACCAGCGAAAGCCCAGCCTCTTTATGCGGAATCGTGAGATTACATCCGGCAACCCCGTCCAACGCCAGCGCGCGCAGCGCTGCCTCCAGCGAATCCGCCGCCACATGCATCGCCGCATAGTCCCCGTCAATGCCATAACGTTTCAGCCAATAGCCATGCAAACGCGGCGACAAGGAATGCGCCACCGGATCGCCCATCACCCCCGCCTTAAGATGCGCGGGCTGTTTCATCCGCTTTTCCTTTTCTCCAGCTGCCGCTGCCGGTACTGAATAATCAGCGCCGCCGTTTCCTCTACCGAACGCCGCGTCACATCAATCACCGGCCAGCCATGTTGCCGGTATAGTTTTCGCGAGGCGTCAATTTCCTTTTTCACCTCTTCGCTATCAATATAGTTGGTTTCTTCTTCCTGATTCAGCGATAGCAATCGCGTTTTGCGAATCTGCAGCAGCCGGTCCAGATCAATCGTCAGCCCCACCACCAGCGGGTCTTTGAGCGTAAATAAATTCTCCGGCAAGGGGATATGATGCACAAAGGGCACATTCGCCGCCTTCTGCCCGCGATTGGCTAAATAGATACAAGTCGGCGATTTCGACGTGCGCGATACGCCTACTATTACAATATCCGCCTCTTCTAAATTCCAATGCATCTGCCCGTCATCATGCGCCATCGCAAAATTAATCGCATCGACACGGTTAAAATAATCGGCGCTCAGCTCATGCTGCTGGCCAGGCCGCGAGCTCGCCTCTTCATTTAAATAAGACGACAGCTCCCGAATCACTGGCCCTAGCACCGGAATGCACGGCAAATGTCGCTTCTGGCATTCCTGCCGCAGCATCCGCCGCAATTGCTCATCCACCAGCGTAAACATCACCACCCCGGGAAATTCATCGAGGCTTTTGATCATTTTCTCCAGCTGCCCTTTGGTGCGCACCAGCGACCAGATATGCTCGCTCGGTACCACATCCTCAAACTGCACCAACGCCGCGCGGCTGACGCTGCTCACCGTTTCGCCCGTCGAATCCGACACCAAATGTAGATGAAATGTTTTCATTCCCCGACTCTATGCCGCCTTGTGTATAAGATCGAGTATAAACGCACCGCAATTCACAGGCCAACGCCCCGCCCCCGATTCTATAAACAGACGGCCCTTTTTCATACAGCGTTTCATCCACAGGCAAAAATCTTATACACAAACAATCATTCATCTGTGCATGGCACCGCTTATGCACCCATCCAGTCAGCACGTCTTTCTTGTGATGGAGTAACACACTTAAGCCCACTCACCCACAGGCTCGCCCACCCCTTTTGTGCAAGGCGCAAAACTGTTCATAGACACACGCACAAAAGCCGCACAAAAAAGAATCACCGTTAAAGGCAACCCAACTACCACCACCATTTTTTATATATTTTACTTATATAATAGAATATGGGTCTGTGCATAACCGCAAAGAGGCTCGTCAATGACGCTTTTAATGCAAAATCTGCACAATGAAAAAACCAGCCAGACCCCTTTCTGGTTTATGCGACAAGCGGGCCGCTATTTACCCGAATATAAAAAGATTCGAAGCGGCTTTCCAGACTTTCTGTCTTTTTGTTACACACCCGATGCAGCTTGCGAAGTCACCCTGCAACCCATCACGCGCTTCGACATGGACGCCGCAATTTTATTCTCTGACATTCTTGTTATCCCTGACGCACTCGGACAATCTGTACGTTTCGAACAAGGCGAAGGACCGAAGCTCGATCCCATCACCCATATCAAAGATATCTTACGTTTGAGCCCCGAAGGCGTCCTCGACAAACTTGCCCCCGTCTTTACCGCCATCCGCTTAATCCGAAAAGAATTATCACCCGATAAAAGCCTGATCGGTTTTGCTGGCAGCCCATGGACGGTGGCCTGCTACATGATCGAAGGCAAGGGCAGCAAAGACTTTGCCACCACCCGCGGCTTTGCCTACGGCCAACCCGAAGCCTTTGCCCAACTCATCGATATCCTCGTCGAATCGACCAGCCGCTACCTGATTGCGCAAGTCGAAGCCGGAGTGAACGTGCTGCAACTCTTCGATAGCTGGGCAGGCATTCTGCCCGAATCCGAATTCCATCGATGGGTCATCAACCCCACCACACGCATCGTCGCCAATGTCAAAGCCGCCCATCCCGATATTCCCATCATCGGCTTTGCCCGCAGCGCCGCGCCGCAGATCATCGACTATGAAAACCAAACCGGCGTCACTGCCATGGCAATGGATACTGCCGTCTGCCTCGATTGGGCCAAAGCCCATTTACACAAACCCCTGCAAGGCAATCTCGATCCTATTCTATTGGCAAGTGATGAGAAAAAAGCCGTCAAAGAAACACTGCGCATTCTCGAAGCTATGAAAGATCGCTCCTTCATATTCAATCTCGGCCATGGCATTGTGCCGCATACCCCTATCGCCCATGTCGAAGCCGTCGTTGCCACCATCAAAGGATTTCGCGCATGAGCATTATTACCCCCAATACTAAAACCGCGATCATCCTTTTCAATCTAGGCGGGCCCAATTCACTTGACGCCGTGCAACCCTTTTTATTCAATCTGTTCTATGACCCAGCGATCATCCGCGTACCCAAACCCGTACGCTATTTTTTGGCCAAACTCATTTCCAAAAAGCGCGCACCCATCGCACAGGAAATTTATAAAGAACTCGGCAACCGCTCCCCCATTTTGCCTAACACGCAGGCTCAGGCCGATGCACTAAAATCCGCATTATCAGCCCACGGTCAGGTCGAATGTTTTATCACCATGCGCTACTGGCACCCCATGAGCGACGAAGTGGTAAAACAGGTGCAATCCTACGCCCCCGATCACATCATCCTGCTCACGCTCTATCCGCAATTCTCCACCACCACCACCGATTCATCGGTCAAAGACTGGCAGCGTGCCGCACAAAAAACCGGCATGCACATTCCCACCACCACCCTATGCTGCTACCCGACGCTGGATGGTTTCATCGAAGCGCAAGCCGCACTCATCAAACCCTATATGCAGCAATCCCCCAATGCGCGTTTGCTCTTCTCTGCCCATGGCCTGCCCGAAAAAATTATCGCAGCAGGCGATCCCTACCAATGGCAAGTCGAGCAAACCACGCAAAGCATTCTGCAAAAACTCGGCGGCTCGCCCGATTATGTCAATTGCTACCAAAGCCGCGTCGGCCCGCTCGAATGGATCAAACCTTCCACCGAAGACGAAATCAAACGCGCCGGAGCCGATGGCAAACCAATCATCCTCATTCCGCTGGCTTTCGTGTCCGAGCATTCCGAAACACTGGTCGAGCTCGATATCGAATATAAACACCTCGCCGACGAAGCAGGCGTGCCTGCCTATCACCGCGTCCCAACCGTGTCGGTGCAACCCGATTTCATCCAAGGCCTTGCCGATTTATGCCTCGCGCAAACCCCTGATAAAAAACTTTGCTCGCACAAAGGTGGCCGCATCTGTCCTTCGTCCTTTACGGGCTGCCCGCATCAGGCTAAGCTAGCCGCATGACCATCCAGATCATCGAAGCCCTGCACATCATTTCCGTCATCAGCTGGATGGCGGGCATGCTCTATCTGCCGCGCCTGTATGTGTATCATGCGCAAGCTACAGTCGGCTCAGAGCTGTCGGAAACCCTCAAAATAATGGAGAAAAAACTCCTGCGCTACATTATGACCCCCGCCATGATCGCCACGTTTATCTTTGGCTTTTGGTTAATGATGACCCTCGGCGCCTATCAAATGGGCTGGATGCACGCAAAATTAACGCTAGTACTCTGCATGGCCGGTGCGCATGGCATGCTGGCAAAATACCACAAGGATTTCGCACGTGACGCCAATCAAAAATCAGCAAAATTCTTCCGCATCCTCAACGAAGTCCCCACCCTTTTATTAATCATAATTGTCTTTCTGGTGGTGCTCAAACCCTTCTAAGCTGCAACGCACCCAAAAAACCGTTTGACCTTTATGAATAAATCATTCATAGACAAAACACCCCCTCTGGTGGCACGCTCAAAATCAAACAGCAAAATCAAACAAAATCTCCCCCACTGACTTAATATGCTGCTTGCGCGTAAACCCACCAATCCCCAACCCATTCACGAGAATTCATCATGCGCCTTCAAGAACTGAAAAAGAAAAAACCCGATCAACTCTTAGCACTCGCCGAAGAACATGGGGTGGAAAATGCCAGCTCCATGCTGAAGCAGGAAATGATTTTCGCTATTTTGAAAAAAATGGCTGATAAAGATCAGGAAATCATCGGCGAAGGCGTGATCGAAGTGCTGCAGGACGGCTTCGGGTTTTTGCGCTCGCCCGATGCGAATTACCTTGCAGGGCCTGATGATGTCTATGTATCCCCCGCGCAAGTGCGCCGCTTCGCCCTGCGTACCGGCGACACCGTCGAAGGCGAAGTACGCGCCCCCAAAGATGGCGAGCGCTATTTTGCATTGGTCAAAGTCACTTCCATCAATTTCGAAGACCCCGAGCGCGTTAAACATAAAGTCGCCTTCGACAATCTGATTCCGCTCTATCCGGAAGAAAAAATCCACATGGAAAAATCAGACCCGACCAAAGGCGACCTGACCTCCCGCGTGATCGATCTGGTATCCCCGCAAGGCAAAGGCCAGCGTACCCTAATCGTCGCACCGCCACGCACCGGTAAAACCGTAATGCTGCAAAATATCGCGCATTCGATCACCGAAAATCACCCCGACGCAATATTAATTGTACTCCTCATCGACGAGCGCCCCGAAGAAGTAACCGACATGTCGCGCTCGGTAAAAGGCGAAGTCGTCAGCTCCACCTTTGACGAGCCTGCTACCCGTCACGTGCAACTCGCCGAAATGGTGATCGAGAAAGCCAAGCGCTTAGTGGAGCATAAAAAAGACGTGGTGATTCTGCTCGATTCCATCACCCGCTTAGCGCGCGCTTACAATACGGTGGTGCCATCATCCGGTAAAGTTCTCACCGGTGGTGTTGATGCCAACGCCTTGCAACGCCCCAAACGCTTTTTCGGTGCGGCACGTAACATCGAACATGGCGGGTCGCTCACCATTATCGCCACCGCCTTGATCGAAACCGGCTCACGCATGGACGAGGTCATCTTCGAAGAATTCAAAGGCACCGGCAATTCCGAGATTATTCTCGACCGTAAACTCGCCGATAAGCGCACCTATCCGGCGATTGACATCAGCAAATCCGGCACCCGCAAAGAAGACATGCTCTACACCAAAGAAGATTTGGCCAAAGTCTGGGTCTTGCGCAAAATCCTCAACCCCATGGGCACCATGGACGCGATGGAATTCCTGCTCGATAAAATGGAAGACACCAAAAGCAACGCCGAATTTTTCGAACGCATGAATCGCTAACGATTTGTCTTCCCGCGAAAGCGGGAACCCATCCACTCAATACCGTCATGCTGGGGCCAGACCCTAGCATCTTCTGCAATCAACGGCTTAACAAAACGCCTTTCGCCTTAAATCTTTCTTAACCCTTTCCCGCTATAACCAACGCCATTCACAACGCAAAAGTGAATCCTTGAGTTTTGAGCTAGCTTCGCTATAACTCACCTCAAATAACACTCTGCACAGGAGATTGTATGGCATCACGGAAAAAAATCGCACTGATCGGCGCAGGCATGATCGGCGGAACCCTCGCACACCTTATCAGCCAAAAAGAACTGGGTGACATCGTTTTATTCGACATCACCAAAGACATGCCGCAAGGCAAGGCGCTCGATATTTCGCAATCCACCGCCTGCGACGGACGCGATGTTAACATCCTCGGCACCAACAAATACGCCGACATCAAAGGCGCCGATGTCTGCATCGTCACCGCAGGCGTGCCGCGTAAACCCGGTATGAGCCGCGACGACCTGATCTCTATCAACACCGGCGTGATGAAAACCGTCGGCGAAAACATCAAAAAATACGCACCAAACGCCTTCGTCATCGTCATCACCAACCCGCTCGATGCGA
>DITS01000001.1 GCA_002422205.1 Alphaproteobacteria bacterium UBA6178 | reverse complement strand
CCCCTCACCCTAACCCTCTCCCTCAGGGAGAGGGAACTATACGGATACCTTGCCTCAAACCTAGAATGGGAGCAAGGCACCCGTGAATCCCCTCTCCCTGAGGGAGAGGGTTAGGGTGAGGGGGAATACTTTCTATTTTCAAGTTATCCTAAACCTTAATTATCCTGAAAAATACAGTTAGACTTAGCTTCATTACTTTAATAAATATTTTTTACCGGACAGTAGTGCGCCTGCGCGGGGACACTTGCCCTATTCACATTTGGGTGAAAGATGGCTAATTATTAAGTAAAATTACTATAAACTTCGCTGATGGCTTCATACGTAAATAACAATAAAATTTACTATAAATATACAAACTTCTGCATGGCATATTGCGAATTTATACCCATCATCTTAACATCATGAATTGAGGCTAGCTTAAAACTTTTATAAGAAGCTCTATTTCCAGGTGATAGTATAGGTAATAATAATGAATGCAAAAGCAAGAAAATTAGAAGATGTTGAGCATCAACTTAAAATATCGGAAATAAGGTACCGCAGGCTTTTTGAAACTGCCAAAGATGGTATACTTATACTTGATGCATCAACCGGGAAAATCATTGATGCAAACCCGTTCATGACAAAAATGCTCGGTTATGATTTCAGCTACTTCATAGGCAAAGAATTATGGGAGATAGGTCTTTTTAAAGATAAGGAATCAAGTAAAGAAGCGTATGAGGAACTAAAAAAGAACGGCTATATCAGTTTCGCAGATATGCCTCTTAAAACTCATGATAATAAGAAAATTGAAGTGGAGTTTGTAAGTAATATCTATGAAGAAACTGATGGAAAACTGGTTGCCCAATGTAACATAAGGGACATAACCCTGCGCAGGATGTTGGAAGAGCAATCGAAAGCGCAAACTGTTATGCTGGCTGATGCCTCACGCCGCAAAGATGAATTCCTTGCATTACTGGCGCATGAATTGCGCAATCCTCTTGCTCCATTAAGTTCTGCGCTTCATCTTCTTCAATTGCCTAATATTTCCGAAAAATCCGAGGCCGAGGTTTACGCTATAATGGAGCGGCAGATTAACCAATTGGTGCATATTGTTGATGATCTTCTGGATATGGCCAGAAGCACTACACAAACAATTGAGCTTCGCCTGGAGAAGGCCCATTTGGCAGATATAGTACAAGGCGCTGTTGAAACCAGCAAGCCGCTATTGGATGCGGCAGGCCATAAATTAACCGTATTGCTACCCGGCGAGCCAATAGAATTAGAGGTTGATTCTGTGCGGATTATCCAGGTACTTACAAATATTCTCAATAATGCCGCTAAATTTACACCAAAACACGGATTAATAACCATTAGCGCAGAACGTAAAGATACTGATGCAGTTATACGGATAAAAGATAACGGTATAGGAATTGATGCTGACATGATGCCATATATATTTGATATGTTCACTAAGGTTGATACCTCCATGAGCAGTTCGCAAGGTGGACTTGGTATTGGTCTTGCTTTGGTAAAGAGTATCGTTGAATTGCATAACGGAAAAGTTACTGCATATAGCGCGGGTCTTGGTCAGGGGGCCCAATTCACTGTGTGGCTTCCCCTTGTGCAGAAAAGGAAGAATAGTATGAGAGAAATAACATAAGATTTATTGCTATAGTATTTAGCTTTGTAATGGCCGCTTCATCCTTGCGTCATTGCGAGCCACATCGTTGCGTGGCAATCCATACGATTTAACAATAAGCTTGTAGGTGCATTGAGATTCTATGGATTGCCGCGCTTCACTCGTAATGGCGGTCATTCAAAGGTTAAAACACTATATAAGAAAGGGGCAAAAATATGGAAGCTAACAGAACAGAACATGATCAATTTCTTCAGCCTACAACTAAGCGTAAAATACTGATAGTAGATGATAATAAGGATTTGGTTAAAATTCTGGAGATGGCTTTAAATGTTTGGGGCCATGACGTGCGCGTTGCAAATGATGGATTATCAGGAATTGAAATGGCGCATTCTTTTGTTCCTGATGTGGTAATTCTTGATATCGGTATGCCAGGTATGGATGGATACGCAGTATGCAAGGTGATGCGGAAAGATCCTAAGTTAAAAAATTCTTTGTTTATTGCCCAGACAGGCTGGGGGTCGCCAGAGCATCGGCGCTTATCAAAAGATGCCGGTTTCCATTATCATTTGGTTAAGCCATTCGACCTGGCTTCGTTACACTTGTTATTAGAAAGCAAAGAATTTGATGACGGGGAAGAGCTGGATAATATAAGATTCCATCCTGGAAAATATGGAACTAATAAGAAGTGAATGAATTATTACAGTTCTTGGAATTATCATCCTGGAACCTAAAAAACCTTAATTTCTACCCTCAGTAAATTTAGGTTTTGTTGGTATCCAGAGTGACAACACACACCACTCTATGCGGCACAACATGTCCAGATGCAAAGTTAATTCGCTGTACTATCAATTTTACTGATTTTATTATCAATCTGGTTCAATTGCTCCTTTAGACCAGAAATAAGATTTTTTATTTGTAAAATATTTACACTACGTGCAGTCAAAAGTTTTGATTCAAGATTCATAATTTCTTCAATTATTTTAACTCTTTCATTTCTAAGCTCTATTTTTTGCTTAGCCAGAACTGCGGATACTCGTTCTTCTTCCTGCTTACGCATCGCTTCTTCATATACATTTTTCTGTGCTAACTCTTTTTCCTCTTTTTCTTTTTCTTCTTTTTCTTCTTTAAGCTTTAATGCAGCCTTAGCCTCTTCAGCTTCTTTTGCCTTAAGTGCAATGGCTTTTTGTTTTTCTTCTTCTTTTCTTAGTTCCTCATCTTTGTCTTCTGTGTCTTCTTTATCTTCTGTGTCTTCTGTTGTTACTTCGCTTACATAATCACCATATTGAATCTGTAATAAATCCCCACGATCTTCAGTAATTACTACTGAAGATGAAGTCAGCAATGCTTCAAGTCTGGTTGCTTCTGTTTCAGCATTCCTCGCATCTTCCTTCGCTTTTTTAACTTGTGTAGCCATTTCCTCACTATCAGTTAATGCCTTATAAGCTGGTGAAAGTGCCTTGAACTTATCTAACTTATCTAACTTATCTTTATCACTGTCATCTTTATTTTTATCTGGATGGTATTTACGAGATAATTGCCTATATATCCTCTCAATATCCTCCTTACTCGTATCGCTTGTAACACCTAAAGTTTCATAATGTTTCTTGCGTATTGCCTCTTCACTTGCTTCAGCTCTCAGTTTTTTTGCCTCTGCCCTTTTTTCCTTTGCGCGTTGTTCAGGAGAAATTTCAGCCCGCCCTGTTTCTTGCTTGCCTACCTCTTCTATTTCCTTTGAGTTAGCATTTTCTAAACCTTGGCGTTCAGTATAACTAGTATCTATCACAACAAGGGTGCTTTCTGTATTATTAACATCGGCCATTTCCGCTTCTGTTATTTGCTGAGCTGAAGTGGCATTAAACGGTGCAGTAATTACCAGCGGCTCATTTAATTTATCAGTTATAGCGCCAGATTGAGGAACATTAATATCAGATTTCCAAATGTCTTGCCTTTCAAAAGATTCTTCTAAAGCTTGGTAAGCATTTGCAATTTCTTTGAATTTCTCAACAGCTTCAATACTATTGCCGTTTTTATCAGGATGATTCTTAAGCGCCATTCTCTTATATTGCTTCCTGATTTCTTCTTCGGTAGCATCTTGGTTAACAATACCCAGAATTTCCAAATTATTTTTGCGCTTATCTATATCGTTCCTTAATTTTTCCGCTGATATTTCCGCACTAGCTGCTTCTGCTTCAGCTACTCTCTTAGCTTCTAGCACTTTTGTGTTTTCCAACTGAACTTCGGACAGTTGTTTCGTATTTTCCTGCTCCGACGCCGTAGATGCCTGCGCCATAATTGCCAATTGCACATCTTGTTTTTCCGGCTGCATAGTGAATCCATCCGGCGTATCCATGCCAGTTTTAGGTACATTAACACCTGCTCTTGCAGTTGTAAATTTATTACGACCTGACTTAGCAACGCCTTCAAGCACATCCAACTTAGATTCAATATTTTTTGCGTCAGTGGCTGGAATCTGGCCACGTCCCCTTGCCGCCTTAAGCTCATCCCTTAAAGCGCTGCTTATATGTTTTATATCATCAGAAGATTTCATTGCTATAGATTCAAGCGCCTGGTTGCTCAAATCCTTATTTCCTAAAGCCTTGAGCACAGATAGTGCTTGCTTGCGACTATCAGCAGGTGTCAGATTTTTAATATCTTTAACAGACGCAAATCTCTTTATGTTGTTTTCCAAGTTGCTTTTAGCAAGGAATGATGCGCGATAATTTTCTCGGAATGCTTCCTGTTTTTGGGCAATCTCACTTTTTGCTCCAAGAGTTTTACCCGATAAATCCATTCCAATTTCGCCATAGCGCTTTGTATAAAGAGGAATATCTTTTGGCTCCATATTAATTGCATCATGCTGTGCACCACCAGTTATATCATTTATAGCGCTTGCAACACTATTATATGACTGCTCTACTTTTTGCCCCAGGCTTGTAGAACGCGCCCATGCAGATGCACTGCTTGCAGCGCCACCCGCAACCGTTTTCACTCTATCTTTCACTTCAGTCACATGCTCTGAAACAGCCCTGCCAGCCCTTACACCAGCGCGTTTGGCCTTACCGCCAGCCCACCTTGCTTCATTATTTCCAGACAGGTTTGTGAACCCTCCGCGAATTCCATCGGCCGAACTTCTCAATCCATCAAATACGGTTCCTCCAGCGCCCATCAGTGATTTACCCAATGCAGCGCCACCACCAAAAATATTCATTGAATCAGCAGCAGGAGTGCTTTTTAATGAGCCAGCAAGAGCAGGAACTATTTTCATGAATGTGAGCATCAGGAATATAGCTGAGATGAATCCCATAATATCAAATATTGAAATGAAATTCTTCTCAGATAGTACTTTGGCAATTTTATCTTTATCATAGATTAAATCAAAGTAAGGCATATCAATATATCTTGTAACCGTTTCTTTTATGCCGTCACCATCTGCATCCATCCATAACGCTGCTTTCGTAGAGCTTATATCAGGCATCCAGAATTTGAAATCATACATATGTATGCTGCCTATATGCAGTGGGAAGTAAATATTCCAGCAAACATTGTAACCTACTGTACGCTCAAGATATATCACAATTACCGCAGCAAACATGCCAAGACCGGCAAGCAATACTATCTGCTGTATTCCAAATACAAATAATTGTTGAATCCACTCGGTTACTAAAGTGGCCGTCTGTTTAAATAGGGTAAATACAAGCAATATAGGAAAAATTACCACAAGAAGGGCAATCCCTGCAAAGGCAAGCAGATAAGTAATCAGCGCCTGCACAACCGCTACCATGAATAAACCTATGCCAAGGGCAATTGCTACTACAAAGATCATGCCTAGATTATTGCTAAATATTGTAGAGCTTATTTTTGCCCAGGTTTCAGCTGACCATAATTTTGCAAGCACCTGATCCATAGAATACCAGGGATTATTAGGGTCGTAATCCCCGAATGGGTTCATAAGTAAGGAGGCTATTCCCTGGATGCCCGATATGAACGCTGCAAATAAATGGTTATAAAAGAAATTATAACTTCCCGGACTTATTAAAGTTATTAGCATGGTAACTTTAAAAATCCTGCTCATTGCCTCTTTTTTTACATCTTCCATTCCGGCAATCACAAAAACATAGCCATAAAATGCAATATATAACGCAAGCGCAGCTCTTACAGCGTTGATAAACTCAACATTTTCGACAATGCCATGATAAAGCCTGCTCATCGCTATCTTCATCGGGTCTACAAATACCGAGGAAATTTTTTCAAGAGGCCCGGCAGAAGATGTTCTGGTGCCCTGCTTGATTTTCACAGTATAACCGCCTGTATTATCTGTATATGTGCGATCAATTATCTTGAAATACAATCTGTCGCCGGTTTGCGCACCAGGCAATTCATCCGCAGCCGCACCCTTTACAAGGTAACCGTCTTTCCCTTGCGATGCTAATTGCAGGGTTAAATTTTCATCGTTTGTTTTGTTATTATCTTTTACATATTTAGTGCGGCCATCCGGAGCCTTCGCATCAGGTATGTGATAAGCAAGTACAACATCAGATGGTGAGCTTTTTGAACCATTATCAGAAGCAAGGCCTACATATAACCCCATACCGCTCCTGTAATAGCAAGGCGTGTAACAATCGGCATAATTATCTGCTACAGGGGCATTAGCAGCGGTTATTGGAAGCGCAGGGCAACTTTCTTCTACATTAACCTTTAATGTTTTAGGCGAAAGGTCACTTTCAAAATTACTGGTCACCGGATCCGAAACTTTACCAGACGGCAATACATAATGGCATTCCTGATCAGTAACAGTCCTGCCGCCATCGAAGCCATCAGGGTCTGGATTTCCATCAGCCAGCACCGGATTTATATCCCCACCAAACCATGATGTCCATTGGTCATATTTTGCAATTGTTATAACAAGGGGAATGCCACTTAATGGATCACCGGCAGTTCCGGCATCAATAATAACGTGCCCGCTATCGATAGCATCAGCATACTGGTTAAGCATTGCACCATTAATGCTTAAATCTTTTTCTTCGGCAGAAATATGTATTTTAGGATAGCCCCAGTCGTCAGCCTCAACGCAATTGCCTGCACCGCACTCCCTTGTGCCATCCGCTCTTATGCAAGCATCCTCGCCGCATGCACTAAGTACAAATACGACTAAAAAACCGGCTATTTTTTTAAATTTATTAAAATTCATATTCCACCAAAAGGGGCTTTATTTTTATATTATACCAAATAATCAACTAACTCTTAACATTTTAATTACATTATTAGGAAATTATTTATTTATATCTTTTCTTGCTACTGATTTAGCAGCGTTGCTGGCTCCTTTGCCTGCAACATTGCCACCACCTTTAGCTGCGCCAATAGCTAAACCTGCGGCTCCTTTCAGCGCAGCCATAGATGAACCCAAATATTCTCCTGCAGCTTTAGATAATGAAAGATTTGCAGTACCCGCTGTAATATGCGAAGCAAGTTCCGCCATGAAATCAACAAGGTGAACAAGTGCATTAACTATTATGATAAATATCAATATCATAAAGAACCCGATAGGCATACCCGATGATAGCAATGCATTTCCATCCTGGCCTTCTACAGGTTTATAAAATTCAAACCATACCATATGAATATTACCAAGCGCCCCGAAAGGTATGTTACTTTCAAATATAGGTTCCCAACACACCCTGAAATGCAGCACCGTATATATTGCCGAATAAATAAATACGTTAAATATTGAAAGCGCAGTAAATACCAACACTGGTTGCATAAGATAACTGGTAAGCACTTTAATCCAACTAGCGAAATACGCCTTAGTATAATCAAACATCAAGAATGCTATGAATATTGGCCCCAAAATTAACAGAAGCGATATTGCCAACATTGCCAAAGCATAAAGGATTGCAGCTTTTACAACCGCATATAGGAAGAACACCATTCCGCCTAAGATGCAAAGTATATAAATAGGCCCTATTGGGAATACAAAAAATAATGATGATAATTTTATCAGGGTTGAAGTATTAAGGAACTTAGACATCGTGCCATCAACGAATGCAAACGGATTCGTAATATCAGCAACTACAGGCGTATCACTTACTTCATCAACTAATGATACTGCTCCCATAAAATCACCAGCTATTATTGCTATTAACTGGTTCATACCATCAATAAAGAATGTAAATAAATACTGGTTAAAGAATGCCCAGCTTCCCGGGCTGATTAATTGTATTATTATAGCAACCCTTATAACCCTCTTGATAAATTTATCCTGGGTATCATCAGTTACGCCACCAAGCATAAAATACATGCCATATATCACGACAAGCAGTACCAGACCCGCCCTTACAGCATCAATAAAAATTGTGCTTGTAACAAGTGTGCTGTACATGCGCTGCGTTATACCAGATTGCCATGCATCCGGGGTTCCTAGCTTATTACAATCCTCCTCGTTTAGTGAACTGTTAAGTTTAGCTTCGTTGATGCCAGTCGTAGCAGGATTATCACTTATTCTGCAATAACCGAAAATTATCTTGCGTATAGGTTCAATAAATCCATTAAGCAAGCCGGATATGTCAGTATTAATCTTGGTTGTTCTTACAGATATTGTATATGAACCTAGATTATCTTCATAATGCGCTCCTTGCGGATAATTTGTGTTAGCTTCAGTGGCAGTATCCTTAACCTCAAACCACAACTCCCCACTACCTGGAACAACGCTGCTATACTTTCCTCTTGAAGTAAATCCTGCAGGCAGGCCAATAGATTGACCTGTTTCATTATAACCGCTGGAGTTAAGATCAGTCACGGTAACAGGTGATACTGAGAACTCTGCTGTATACAGCCTTTCATCTGTGCCATTTACAATGCACGCGCCACCAATATCCCTTGAATTATCAGGGCACGGCGGCACTACAGGCACTAAAGCTGCATCAGAGCCACCTATATCCATCTGGAGATATTTACCATATGTTCCGGGGCAACCATGTGATACTGTAATGGTGTAGCCAGCACCATTGTTATAAGCAGTTGTGCCGGTAGATGCATTATGCGGCTCAATATAATTCTCATCAACCCAGTGGTCATAGCCATTATCTCCCCAATAGCCATCAACCCTGTACTCACCGCCATCTACACTATCAGAAGCACCCGCAGTCGGGCCGTACCATTCCTGGCAGCGACTGCTTGTATATTTACTCCAATTAGATACCGCATATTCAAGTTTCTTTTCATTTGCACATGCGCCCTGCCATGCTGCTACACAAATAGGATAAGCTCCTGGAATAGCACTAACCGAAAGACAAGTTAAATTTATAGTTGTCTGCCTGCAAACATTGCAATCATGCTCTATCCACTTGTAAGCCCCTTTCCATGGGCTAAAGCGCGAATCACCATCACCGCTATTATCAAGTCCCCTTGCGCTTGCAGTTCTTGCATATCGGAAATATAATTTACCGGTTCGTGGCGCTACCCCAACATAGCCACTGCCATTCGCCCCGGTTGTGCCATTATCATACAACTCAAAGAATGGGTTACACTCATCAGGATCTGCAGGATTAGGGTGGCACACATCGCCATCCACAGCTTTTCTGTTAGATGAAGGTGCACTATTTGACGATTTTCCATACCACCAATCACTATTTTCTGGGGAATCATCTGTTAACACATCCGGTGTTATATAGGCATAAAGCCCTGAACCAAGTTTTTGCTCACCCTTTCTGTCATAATAAGAACCATCAACGGTTATAACAAATTTATCATCTTTGGTTACGGTTATACCGCTATCCTGCCATCCACTTACCGCAGGTGAAATTGCCGGGTTGCTGCCTTTATTAAGAGACTGTGATACGGGGCATAAATCTATAACACCGGATATAGTCATATTAAGTGGTTCACCTGAGCGAACTGATATTCCAGATGGATTAAATTTCTTTTTAGGGTCAATTCTTACTGTAATATTTTCAGTTTGCCCCCATTCATCTGCTTCAATACATGATGGACCAGGTGCCGGGCATGCGGTAAGCACGAATAATGACACTAACATTGCAAGCATAGCCAACAAAGGCCTGCCTTTCCTGTTACTTATCTTTTTCTTTACTGAACTGACTTTAAAAGTCATATCACTTACCTTTACGCGTTTATTTTTACTCAGGTTTTTCTATATCTTTCACACCGGTAACCTTACCGTTTCGAACTTCAATGCTCCTGCCATCATCGGTTTCAAACCTCATTGTTTCCTTTTCAGTTTGAATTGCTTTATTTATAATACCCATGGCTTTATTTTCAACAGCCCTGTCTTCATTCCCAAAGGCCATCAACCTATCCCAAGTTGTAATTTTTTCTCCACTTTCGTCTAATGTCCGCCTCAAACCAGTCATTTTAGACTCTTGCTTTTGGTCTTTTGCTATTTTACCAGCAAGAATCTTTTTACCAACTATTGGTATATAGCCGCGCATATTCTCCGTTACGGTTAAGCCCCTTTTCTCACCTGGTGCTTTTTCTTCATTTTCCCTCTTCTGTATAATATTATCATAACCTTGTGCGGTTTTCTGGTTATCCAGTATATCCCTTCCTGACCTTAGCGCATCCAAACCTGTTGCATTCCTCTTAGCCGCCGCTTCTAAAGGAGCATCTTCTGCATATTGTTTCCTTGCCGCATCAGAACGTTCAGAAGTCCTTTTTAGAATTTCCCCTCTTTCTTTCTTAGCTTCACGGCCACCTCCAAGATCAGCATAAGCATTAAGATCTTTGCGTTTAAACGCGCCGCCTCTTATTGCTTCCTTCGCTCCCTTTTTCTTCATGCTGCCTAATTTCTCAAACTCCCTGAGCCTTGCTTCCTTGTTCATTTTGTAAGCCTGTTTCTCAGCCCGACCACTTAACCGGCCGCTTATACCCCTGTTACCACCCTTTGTTACCTTATCTATATCCCTTCTATCGCGGTTCATATCTTTTACAGCCTGCTGTTCGAAGTCATCCAGCTTATCAAACTCCCTCAAGCTGCGTTCATAACCTTTCTTTTCTTTGCTTGTCATTAAGCTTGTTTTCATCACATGCTCACCGGTTCTATCTTTCCCTCCTGTTAAACTTTTCGGCAATGCATTCCTTACAGTTTTCTTTGCAGAGTCACTAACAGATGTTCCTATCCTACCCGCAACACCAAATGTTGCCATATTAGCAGCTTTAGCACCATAACTACCTGCAAATTTTACAGAACCCACAGCCATACCGCCGGTTGTTTTACCAATTGCGGTAGCTTCATTCAACATGCCCTGGGCGCCAGAACCTAGAGTAGCACCACCGGCCGCAGGGGAGCCTGTTAACGAATTGGCAAGTATCTCAATCCAATCCAGGAACGTTACCATTACATTCGCAAGAATAACAAATATCAGCACATAGAGCAGCCCTACAGGTGTTTTTGCAAGTTTTGTTGCAGTGTCTTGTGATGAATCAACACCCCATGGCAGATAGCCATGCATTGCACAGAATGAATCAAAATCAGTACCACCACCTATAATTTCGCTAAAAGGCAGATCCATTGTAAATATGCATGAGTAGCAGGCAGTAAAATTAAGTATTGAATAAAGCGATAATATTATAAATACGTTAAATATCGCCAGTACCATAAATATAAATATCGGCTGCAATGAATATCCAACTAATTGCCTCAGCCATTTATCAAATATTGTTTTAGTTCTTTCAAAGAGGATAAAACATATAAAGATTGGAGCCATAAATATAAGCAAGGCTGTCATTATTATAGCAATCAGATATGAAAGGATTGCTTTTATAAGCGCAAACAGGAAAAAGAATATGCCGACATACATAATCCCCGCCAATGCCGGCCCTATCGGAAATGATACGAATAAAGCCTGTAATTTTATATTGGATTCTTTTGAAAATAAAATGGTAAGTGTATTATTCAGGAACCCGAATACAGACCTTCCCTGGTCTGATCCGGCATTTCCGGTTGCCTCTACTATCATTGTAGGAGTTGTGCTAACAACCAATTCATTGATATTATTAGACATTATCCAGATAAGGTTATCTGTACCTGATATAAAGAAAGCAAATAAATAAGTTGAAAAGAAATCCCAGCTTGTTGGCCCAATCATGGTGATTATAAAGGCCATTTTAAGGGATAAATTGAAAAATTCTCGATGGGTGATGCTTGTAATACCAGTCATGAACTGGAATGCGAATAATACAATGGATAAAGCCATAAGTGCGCGCACACCCTGAATAAATGCGCCGTTTGCAGTCAGGTTATTATACATTGTTTTTGTAAGGCCATCTTTTGCAGGCACATCGCCATGCGCTTTCACACCAAGCAACAACTCCCTGATAGGGTCTACTATATTATTAACCAGATTTGAGAATGTCTTATCTTCAGCTTTAACTGTTGTAACAGATACAGAATACGCACCGGAATTACTGCCGGAAGCAGGAACTGTGACCTCACCCGTCTCAGAATCAATCACAGGCGCAATATACGGTGAATAATCACCATCGCCATCATTTCCATCGGAATCGTTAATCTTTAGCCATACTTTTCCGCTAGCCGGAGAACTTAATGTTGAATATGTACCGTTACTGCAAACATCATCGGCGGGGTCACCTGGGGGAGAATCAGAAGCAACAGAACAATCACTTACATTAATTACAGTGCCCTCACCACCTGAATCGCCTATACTGGCTTTAGTATATTTGCCGTTTGTACCATAACATGGCCCATAGCGCTTAACTGTTACTGTATAAGCGCCCCTGTTATCACCATAATAACTACTAATAATAAAGCTATTACTTACATTTATATCTCCAGGTATATAATCCCTATATCTGAACCATAATTTTCCTTCATACGGAATATTTGTAATACCGTACCCTATGTTATTGGGCATAACGCTGCTAGGTTTTGGTATGGTAATCGCAGTACCATTTTCATCTATTGATGATTGGGTGTCTCTTCGATACATTTCAAAGAAGCTATCTAGGTTTTCGCTATCATCCTGCACTTCAGTTCCAACTTCTACACCAGCAAGTGCAGTGTTACCTATATAAGCAAATAAACCTCTTCCCTGCCGTAAATAACCATCAGTATCAATATACTTATCTCCTGCTGGAACTGAATAAGGTCCAGACCATAATGTATAAGCACCAGAAACATCAAATGTATATTTATAATTTTTCTTAATAACTATTCCAGAATCCTGCCACTCTCCATTTGTAGAAACAGGTGTGAATGTGTGCATCTCCTCCACAACACCCTCACTCTGGCAAAGATAAACACTTCCTATGCTTTTAATAGTAAGTTTTTTACCGGATTCTACCGTTATACCTGAATTAACCCATCCATCATTTGTTGCCTCTACCAGAGTGTTCTTGGTAGTGCTATTGCCCAGATCATCACTTCCAACACATACAGGGTTTGGGGCGGAATCACTACATGCGCCAAGCAGTAATGTAACCATAAGAGCTATTGCAAGCTGCTTTATGCGGATCTTTTTATATATGGTAGTAAAATCAACCATTATTTATCCATCCCTGATTTAACTCCAGCCCTTCTTGCACCTTTTAACGCCCGGCCTACCGTTTGCTTCAACGCAAAACCGCCAGCTTTCATCCCCGCACTGCCTGCTTGTTTTAAGGCAGGTAAGGCTAACTTCTCACCTATTTTTCCAGGATCGGCAGTTGGCGTAGCTGATAACGAAGCCGCGCCACCAGCAATATTTGTAAGTGTTTTTGACATTTCTTCAGCTTGTCCGAGTAATGCATGCATTATAAAGCACATAAAGGTAACTTTCAGTAACCCTATCATTATTTTCAGATAGTCACTATTACCAAAATCCACAACTTTTGAATTATCAGAGCCATCTTTAGTCCAGACATCATACATATCATCTACTGAAACCACTGCAGAATCACTTAACTTCTTTATTGAAAATATAGAAAAAACTGTAGCACCTTCAATTTTAATATCCTTACTTACTACACCAGCCTTTTGGTATAAATAACCAAGTGCATCCTTATCGGCATATACACAATCAGAAGCGGTTTGGTCAGCACACACAGAGCCATCACTACTATGCACTTTTGCAATTGTATTATCACTTACCTTAGGTGATGTAACCAACTCAGACTTATTAACAGGAAGGAAATCATAATTATCCCCATACATAACGCTGTCAAAAATACTGAACATAAGGGCAAGGAATGCAAATAATATAATTGGCTGCACTGTAAAAGCTACAAGCTGCTTCAGCCAGGCATCAAAGGAACTTTTGGTATAACTGAATAGCACCATAGGTATTACAAGCGGGGATATATATACAAGCAATATAATTGCTATAAATGCAATAAGGTAAATATGCACTATCCTTATAGTAATAAGCACAACAAACAGTATAAATATAAAGCTAAGTATGAATATCATCAGACCAAGGATGCTGCCAAATAAACTACCTATTCCTATTAATAAAACCTTAGGTGTGGAAGGGAAATTTACATCGGTACCAACACCTAAATATTTTGCCAGCCTGCAATCAATTGAGTCCCATAGCCTCATATAACTCATATCACGGGTTACGATTTTTCCCTCTTCCGTGCTTGTATAATTATATTTTCCAGCTTGGGCAAACGCACTGAAATCGCAATAATCATATCCGTAACTTAAAGTTGCCAGCCTTGCATCATCAAATACTTTATTTGCAGCATCCATGGTTGCTTTGGCTTCATTCATTATAACTTCTTTATTTTCCTTTTCTTCTTCCGTATATCCTAAAACCTCAGGTGTATATTGCGCCCAATTTATACGTGCATTAGAATATGCAGCCCTTTTTGCCTCGTAATCATTTTTTGCAATCTCTAATGCTTCTCGTTTTTCTACCCTATCTGCACTTACCGACACTCCCGAATCAACTACCATTTCACCATTTGCGCCGGATCCTGCATCTATTATTATCGCAGAAAGATTTTTCATGGAGCTTAAAATACCAG
This sequence comes from Alphaproteobacteria bacterium UBA6178, assembly GCA_002422205.1. Lineage (GTDB taxonomy): Bacteria > Pseudomonadota > Alphaproteobacteria > Rickettsiales > UBA3002 > UBA6178. The sequence continues at coordinate 130,484 of DITS01000001.1, read as the reverse complement.
GAAGCAAGGTTGTCATACCAGCACCCCCGGCAAAATACAGCACCAACGCCACCCTTAGCCCCATCCATATAAAATCATTCCGCTTTGTACCACTTTTTTCCCCGATAAGGTATTTATATCCTATGAGAACTACGTATAAAGCCAACATAGCCCTGATCATGTCGATTAACTGTTTTTGTGTTTTTACAAAAACAGATTCAGCAGCACCAACGCCACCAGAACGGGCATTAAAGAACAGGTTTGTCATTGTATCTTCAACGCACTGCACTACCACACCAGTGAAAGACCTGGATTTTCCACCATTACCACCTGATACTCCTTCGGGCCATCTGAACTGCGATGCCGATGTATCATAGTCAATACATGATTGTGATATAAATGCAGGCACAGGAGGTTTTGTAACAGCCACTGGCGGCGGTGCATAAACGCAGTTACTTGGTAGTGGTGTGTCGGCTGCTATGCCATATTTTGAATTAAAACCATCCGCTCTGTCTGCTGTAAAATTAAAGAGCGGTAGCGGCAATGTAACCAGGTTAGCGCAGGATTTATCTCCTTCCTGACTAATTTCCACTTTAGCTACCGAGCCAAGCGGGCCACCACTTATAAGATTCTTACTTTCACCTACACCAATATAGTATACATTATCTCCAGAAACATTTATTGCAGATGTAATTGCTACCGTAACCGCCCCTACCAAGGCAATATACCCAGAATAATTAGCAGCTATAAACGCGGCTGGAGAACAAAGATAGTTACAGGCATACATAACCGCGGAGAAAGTACTTGTATGAGCAGCCCAATACACACCTCCATAAACAACTATTAGTGCAGCCAGGTTTTGTGCTACATATATACCAATAAATTCTTGATCAGGTATAAATTGTATTTTTAACTTGTATGGATTTTCTATGCTACTTAAGGAAATATTCTGCCCAACACAGGATTTTGTAGGATAAACAGATGGAAAATCTGGATCTGTTTCGGTTCTAAGGTAATCAAGTGCAGGGTCAGCTGCAGGGTCACAATTAGTTGCCTCTATTGTTGCACCGTATTCTGCATAGGAATATTTAGGCAACATTCCAGCTATGACAACAAATGCCACGAAAAATACAAGAATGTTTTTTAATAACCTAATCATTTTTTACGTCTAAATATTTAAGTAAATATTAATTATATGCTCCGATATTAACACATTATATTAATAATGTATTAATATTTTTACTCATCATCACCAAATAATTTTGTAAGACCAGAATCACCATCGCCATCCTTGTCTAATTTATTACTCGACTTATTTTCAGCCCTCTTGGTTCGCGTAGCTTCAGCCGCGCTATTATCAGCACCTCTTGCAAACATTCCGGCAACTCCTGAATTATCCTCTGTCTGCTGACGCGCTACTTCAATAGATTTTCTATTCTCAGCCCTATCAGCGCTCTTTTCCGCATTATCAAACATCCTGCCAACACCTGAATCTTCTGCGCTCTCCTGCCATTCTTTATTTTGAGATTGTTTTAAAGCACGACCTTCCCTGGTCTTTTCAGCCGCGCTATTATCAGCGCCTCTTGCAAACATCCCGGCAACGCCGGAATTATCCTCTGTCTGCTGGCGCGCTGCTTCAATAGATTTTCTATTCTCAGCCCTATCAGCGCTCTTTTCTGCATTATCAAACATCCTGCCAACACCTGAATCATCCTCTGTTTGCTGACGCGCCGCTTCAATGGATTCTCTATTTCCAGCCCTCTGGGTTCGCTTAGCTTCAGCAGCGCTATTATCAGCACCCCTTGCAAACATTCCTGCGATACCTAGGTCTTCATCGCTATTTTGCCATGCCTCATTGGCAGCTTTATTATCAGCCCTATCTGTGCGAATGCCTTTCCTTTCTGCCTTCATAGAAGCCTGTTGTTCTGGGGAGTGGCCTTTCAAGTGGTTAATAAAATTATCATCCTTCTTATTTGCCAAGGATGTCATTAATTTATGGGCATTTTCAGCGTTCGTCTTTTCAGTATTCTTTGCCTCTTCCTTCAGGAAATCACCTACAGCCTTTCTGCCCGAAGCCTCTTGCGAACTTGCTATATTTTCATTTATTTTATCTGATATCCAATTTGCACCATCTGCTGCTGCACGCGCACCAGCTGCTGCTGCACGCCCGGCTTTAGCAGGTGTTGAATTGAGTACGGCCCTTTTTATCGCCCCGCCTGTAGATTTATAATGCTTAATGGCATGTCCGGTTCTTTTAGCACTTTCATACGTACCTTCAGCTAAATTTTTTGCAGCAGAACTAGCACTTGATATGCCGCCAAGCACCGCTGAAGCTGAAGCAACAGGAGCTGTAGAAAGGACGTTCGCCCCTTTCATTGCACCAACGAATCTGCTTGATAATTCTTCCACCTTTGAAAGCAAGGCATGAACTATAAAGGCTATAAGCATTAATTTTATAAGGCCTATGAAAAGATATTTACCGTCATCTGCGCCGAAGTCTATCCTGTATACATCTATAATAGGGATATCATTATTAGGGTATGTTGTCTTATTGATTTTTAATGTCTGGTATAAATAGGCTGGAGCATATTTATCCTTGCATAAAGCGTCATCATTGGGGCTTTCGGTGCCGCATTTTGTATTAGACGGCGTTATCACACCCTCGCTGTTTTTTATCCTGTTATCTGCACTAAATGAATAGTTACCACCGAACATTACACTATCAATTGCTGCAAACATAAAGGCAAGTGCCGCAAATAATATTACAGGCTGTAATAAGTAAGCCATTAACTGTTGCAACCACTGGGTAAACATATGCTTTGTGGCTTCAAAGAATACAGAAGGTATTACAAGAGGGGAGATAAATACAAGCATCACCAGGGCCATAAATGCCATAATATATATATGGACCATCCTGAGCGTAACCATTATCACTATAACCAGGAAAACCATAGATATAAGGAATATAGGTATCCCGAAAGCAGAGCTGATTGGCGCAAGTATTGCTATTACAAATACCTGCGGTATATCCGAACCGCTTGCGCTATCACCTATGCCGAGATATTTGGAAATTTTACAGTCCAGCATATCCCAAAGCTGCATATAATCCTTACCTTCAGCGTAAGTATACGCCCTGAAATCGCAATATGAATAGCCGCTATTAGGCTGTATAACACTTCCCGCGGCAATTACTTCATCAAGGTAGGCTTGCGCATCTGCGGCGGCCTGCTGCGCTAAAATCAGAGCATCCTGCAATGCTGCAAGTTCATTTTCTAGAGTTCCTTGCAGACTGATATAACCATCCCGCTCCTGCTCTAATATAGCTATCTGGGCAAGAATAGCATTGTATGCTGCCAGGTCTTTATCATATTGGGCTGCCGCTTCATTATACTGCGCTTGTAAAGAGGCTATTAAAGCCGCCTGGCCATTTATACTATCAGGAGGGTTATTTACTATGTATGCTAATGTTTCGGTCTCTGTTGCAAGATTGGCCTGGTATGTTGCCAAAGTAGCCAGGTTCGCCTGCTTTGCTAATTCAATAGCATCTATCTGCGCTTGCAAAGCTGCTATATCTGATGCCAGACTTGCTTGGAGTGCTGCTAAATTATTTATATTGTTTTTTAAGGTTACAGCAGCTGCATCTGAATTATCAATATTAGCCAGATTGTTAAAATTAAAATTCAGGCATTCAATTGATACCTTACCATGACCACCCCTTGCCCAGGCATTATTATCCCATGAACACCCGCCACTGCCAAATGGTGTTGCCGTATTATAAGCACAGTTCCGTGGACTACACCCAACTACAGAACTTTGATATGCAAGCCCTCCCGGATGGCAACTTCCATGTGAATTCCCACCATTTCCACCATTTTGTATAATATCTGTTGGGCTATTTGGGCTGCTTGAAGCTGAACCTCCACTAGCCGAGCCGTCTTTCCCCCCCCTTCCTCCATTAGCTGTCCAGGTTGTAGATGAATATACTGCTGTAGAATTTTGTCCATCATTCTTTTCATTAATACCACCACTACCAACTGTATAACTAACCGTATTTCCGGCAGCTACTGTAACTGTATCCTCTATATAACCACCGGCTGCACCACTGCCATCACCATTCCCAGCTCCACCAACATAACCGGCACCACCGCCACCCCAAACTTTTATTTTTGCACTCGTGCAGAATGAAGGGATTTTATGAGTGCCTGAGCCAGCTGTAGTTTTTTCACTCAGTCTATTATTATTCTGGAAAGCGGTTTTCTGCGAAGCAATAAGGACTTCCAAATCAGTTATAGCTGTGCTAAGTCCAGCTATCTGGCTATTCAACGCAGCGATTTCAGCATTTTGCGCGTTTATAGCAGCTGTAATTGCAGCTATATCGGAATTTATTGCAGCTATAGCATCATTTATCTCATCTATTTTATCTTGGCGAATAACTTCATAATCATCTAAATCAGTTTGCGCAGCAGCCAATAACAATGCTAGCTCATCCCTGATAGCTAGTGATGTGGCTGCTTTGCTTCCAGCAGCAATAAGTTGCTCATTTAAACTAGCCAGTTGGGTGTTCACAAGGGCTAAGTCGCTAGTGTTCCGGTTGATTTCAGCTATTTTCTTATAAACATCCTGCTGCGCCTTTATAGCAGCGTTATTTAAACTTGCGGCATTTGATTGTGCTTCACTTACTCCACTATCCGTAACGATACCAAGCCCGGCCTGCATTACTATTACAGAAAGGTTCTTTGTTATGGATAGCATTTTAGGGAATAAATCCATCATCCCTGTTCCGGCAGCAAAATATATTACCAGCGCAAATTTTAGCGCCAGCCAAGTCCATTCTTTGCGGTCAGGCACTTTCTTGTTTATCATCAGCCTATAGCCGAATAATATAACGCATAACGCTATCACAGCCCTGATAGCACTCTGCATTTTATCCTGCATGGAACTAAAGAATGTTTTAGTTACACCGCCAGATGATGTTGTAGAGTAAAATATACCCATCATTGTATCTTCGATACATTCAACTACAACGCCGGTGAAAGCGCGTTTCTTTCCGTTGGAATCCATAAACTGGGATGAGCCTGGATCAACACAATCAGAAGCCCCCTGATCCGCACAAATACTGCCATCGCTATGTACTTTTGTTCTAGTGCAAATAGGAGAAATTAAAGAATTCCATACCAATGGGTTATTATCAACATTAGGCGGGGGCGCATACACACAATGCCTTTTCGGGCTTGGGGTAATATCATGGGGAATAAGAGGCTGATCCACTACATTCATAGTAGTGTTATCACCTGTTACATCATAAACCTGGTTTAAACTTCTTGGGTAATCTCCTTCAACACGCCATTCATTTGCAGCATCTTGCCCGTGGGCATAAACACATGCATATCCACCCTCATAGCGTAATTCAAAATTCACTAATGTTGTTTCTGTACCAGGAATAGGCTTGGCTGGGTCGCCTACTTTAAGCAGAACTGACTTTTCGGATATATTACTTATTTCCTCTAAAGCATCGTAAGAAAGATGGTACGTCCTTGCCGGAATATTACCGAACACAAAACCAAAAATACTTCCTGGAATTACAGAATCTGCTGTTGATGCGCCCTCAACAGAGAAAACCTCATCAACTTCTGATGTTAAAAGTTCTCCTATGGAATCATAAACCTCACCACCACCGGTTATGTATTTATCGCAGTTTGATGCTGTTTTTCCTTCGCCTATACAACGGTTTATATCCTTTATCGGTACGCAGGCCAGGTCCCTTACATATTTATTAAGGGCGTATTGCTGCGTAACACCAGCCACGCACTGAGTTACACCATCGGATGTATCTGTTGCAGCAACTGTAAGTGGATAAACTGCGTTCACCATCGCCGGTACAGCAGTGGCAATAAGGGCGTTATTTTCATCTACTATTGGAGTGCCCGTGCTACAAACCATGTAGTTCTCTGTAGGTTGGGTAGCAGATACAACTGCGTTTCCATCAGCATCTTTACACTTAGTGGTAATTGCATCACCATTGCCATCCAGCGCATTTGTTTTCACTATGCCACTTGTGGGATATTTTTGAGCAACCTGGGATAAATAAACCCTATTACCATTCTTCGTTATGGCTTCTCCAACCACATCAGGTTTATCAAACACAGCACCGGAGAAAGTTAAGCTGGCATTATTTACATAAACTGTAGTTATATTAGTGCATGTAGATCCAGGAGGTACTGTTACACCCGCGCATAGGTCAAAATTAAAGGTTTTTGTTCCATCACCTGCCGTAGTATAACTTTTAGGAATATCTGCCTCACCTGGCACTGGTACGGATATATCACCCCACGGATTACCGCTAAGATCAGTTGTAGGCTTCTTTGGATCAAATTTTACCTCTACAGTAAAATTATTACTGTTTATATTCTGGCTAATACAAGATTTCTGGTAACTTGGCTTTCCCGGAACCCCATCAAGGATAGGATCGGCTCTCGGGTCGCAACTGCCAAGAAGGGTTTTTATACATGCGCTATCTGATCCATCAGGATTGCATGTAACTACTTTAACGCCGCTTTGGCAATCCAGTTCTGTATCAACGTCACAAGAAATTTCTTTTGTCGCTTTATAGTTTACAATCCAGGCACCAGGCAACCTGCCCATACCTGTATAGGTATCAGCATTACTAACACTGGCAGTAGCTAAATACGCCAATAATATAACTATAAAACTGTAGAAATATTTTCTAAACATTCAGTTTCTCTATAAGGTATCAGGTATCGGGTTTCAGGTATCAGAAAGAAACTGAAACCTGGAACCTGAAACCTGGAACCTGCTATTTACAACATCTTCACCCGTTTCCAGAAAACCGGCAACCATACTTCGGGGTCAGTGCCAATTTCCTGCCTTATCTCCTCCAGTAACCTTACTGTGTCAGCACGTCCTGAAAGAACATTTACAACATTCTCCATCCCGGATAAATCAACCCTTGCAACAACTGCATCAGTCCCTTGTTTTATCAGGAAGAACCTACTACCCGGATCGGTAGTTTTTATCAATGTAAATTCCCTCTGGCTAAGCATAAAATGCGTTCTATACACTTCGGTTGCTTTCAAATTCGGTAGGAAAATTTGCGTTGCAGTTTGCTGTATAAGAGTATCACTAATTTTACTTTTACTGGCATCCTCTACTGATTGCGTTGCAAATATTACAAAACAATTAAGCTTTCTGAGTACTTTTAGCCAGTCTTTTATTTTCGGCGCGAAAACATCGTTATCTATCAGTGCCCATGCCTCATCCAGAACTATCATGGTGGGGGTTCCATCCAGGGCAATATTAATTTTATGGAATATATAAAGCAGCACTGGGTCAAGGCATGTTTTATCCCTGAGTAATTCAGCCATTTCAAAGCCGAATATCATATTTTTCTTAAAGTCTATTTTATCTTCTTCATTATCAAAAACTTTCGCGTGCGACCCCTTGCTATGCCACATTGCTATCCTATTCGCAAGGCTGCCTGGCCCACCTTGACCGAGGAATGGAGCAATATTGGAAAGCTTTCTGTCTTTTTTGGCTAATTTAAAATTACCGTTAATCGCATCATCCATTCGCTCAACATCTTCTGCTGAAAGTGGTTCACCATGCGATGTTACAAGTATTTTCAGCCAATCCAGGAGGAAGGTACGGTTCGGACCGTTATCATCAAGCTGTAGTGGATTAAAATTACATGCTTTGCTTGGGTCAATTACGGTATAGTCGCCATTTAAGGCCCTAAGGAATATTTCCGCGCCCTTATCTTTATCGAAAAAGAACATCCGGCAGTTAAATTTCCTTGCCTGTGCACACAGGAAATTCATCAATACTGTTTTACCGGCACCGGTTGGCCCGATAATTGTTGTATGCCCAACATCCCTTACATGGAAATTAAAATAAAAAGGCGTTCCCGAAGTGGTATCAAGCACTGTTACCGCATCGCCCCAATGGTTATTATTTTTCTGCCCAGTAGGGTAGTTATGCATCGCCGCAAAACTGGAAAGGTTTAAAGTATTTATGGTAGACCTTCGTATAGCATAATCATCATTACCCGGCAATTGCGCCCAGTATGCCGGCTCCATATTTACTTTTTCACGAACAGGGACAACACCGCAATTACCAAGCTCTGTTGATGCCATAGCCAGGGCATTTTCAAGTTGCCTTGGTGTATCTTCTATACATAATACCGTAAGATGGTGTTTCCCGAAACCAATCGCGCCGCTCATGGCATCATCAAGCGCGCTGCTTATTTCCTGTATCTGCGAAACTGCAACATCCCCAGCCGCTATCATGCGGTTCTGCTGGATTTTCATTGATGTTATAGCTGCGCTTCTATCGATAAAGGAAAAAGATTGCGATATGATAAGTTCAAACGGCATTTGCAGGAAGCCATCCAGCATAGTTGCCGAGGTTTGCTGGCTATATTCCTTTACACTGATTATACCTGCAAAACGGCTGCGGTTAGGCCCACGCACCTCAATTGCCCTTGCACCGAAATAAAGCCTGTGTGTAGGTAAATATTTACAAATTTCCATATTCGGCGCAAGCATCGGGGAAGATGCGCCACAATTTACTAACCTGCCTAAAAACTCGAGCAATTCAGAAAACACACCCGCTTCCTTCTTCACCGCTCCAAGCATTTTCGGCCTGTAATCACGAAGGGTGCTTAGAACCCTTCCTGACATTTCATCCAGTTCCTGATATGCCTCACGCATACCGCGCTCCCAAAGGCTTTTATCCGCCTTCTGCTGGAGCTTCTCCATAATTCCTTCTATTCCACTTATACCTTTCTTACTCTTCTTTCTTATAATGGTAACAAAAAGTTCATTTATGAAACTTTGATGGGAAACATGCTTGGAGCGCCATTCTTTTTCCATATAGGCTGCAAAGCCCCTTGGCATTTTCACTTCCTCATCAGCCTCGAAAACCGGCTGTTTTCTTCTTATTACATGAAAATAAAGGGAAATCTGGCCTGCACCTACGCCTTTTAAAAGTAAATTCCTGATGCTTTTACGGATATCCACATCCTCGTCATCCGCCGTTTCAAATGAATAGCCGCTGATTTTTATAACCTGGAGCAAGCTTTCATCTTTGGTAACAATAGTATGGTCATTCCAGAAATATTTATATGGGATAAACTCCGCTTCCGGGAATTCGCGGTTAGCGTATTTATATTTGCTTGTGCGTTTTTTCTTTAGCTTAAGCATAAAGTTAGTTACTAGTTACTAGTTGCTAGTTGCCAGTTAAACCCAGTTACTAGCAACTAGTAACCAGTAACCAGCAACTATTTTCACATTACATCATAAGAATTAGTCATGCCGTGATAAAACCTATTTTTACATTTGTTGCATTTTTGCTGTTTTATCATAAATAAATCCAGAAATAACGGCTCTTTCTGTGATAATATATAAGCGGCCCCATGCACTATAGGCATGGCACCAAATCCCATAAAGTCAGAAGTCATAACGAAATATCCCATACTAACAAGGAAATTTATCATTACAACAGTATAGCTCACCCCAAATAGCATAGGGGGCCTGGTTAATCCCAGAAATAACATGTCTACTTCCAGTTCGCCTGTATTTGCCATACTCACATCCTAACATTGCACAACTTAGGGCTGCCACCTGATTTATTCTCTAGCGTTAGCATTCTTATCATAACATTTCTTTTACAAAAAAAACACAATAAAATTCATTAAGACATTAATATATGCCATATGCAAATTATATATAAATAACAACTACACTATTTTTAAAATATACGGACAATAACCAGACAAATTGATAATAAGCAACCACAAAATTAGCATTAATTTAATATACTAAGGCCAATTAATATTTTAAATAAAACAGAGGTTAGCCAATGCTTATCAAGAATTCCGCCACGTTACTATGCGCCATTATTATTACTAGCGTAACATTCAGCGATTCCTTTGCAAATTATATTTCCAGTCCCTACATAAGTGCACATGCCGGATATTTATTTAGCGATGATGAGGAAGGGGCCGATGAAATCAGCGGGTTCACGCAGAATAATAAAAGCGGGTATTCTTACGGGGCGGCTCTTGGCGGAGAGTTTTATCACAATTTCAGGGCAGAGGCTGAATTTACCTATCGTCGCAACAAGACCGAAGGTTTTGATTCAGACCCAGAACCAGGCCTTAGCGCAACGGTATATTCTTATATGGCAAATGTTCTTTACGACTTTAAGAACCTCACAAATTTTACCCCTTATATAGGTGGAGGGCTTGGAATTGCCCATACTAAATTTAACGATGATAATGACAACACCTCCCTTACTGATACCAAACCCGCATATCAGGGAATGGCTGGCATCGGCTATAACATAAACAGGCATAATACAATTTCGGCAGGTTACCGGTATTTTGCCGCCAGGGATTACGAAAACGGCCCTTTTACATTCTCTTACGATAAGCATTCGGTTGAAGCAGGATACCGCTTTACTTTCTAGGCTTTTTATAGGGGGCTAAGCCTGTGAGTAACTAGTCCCTTAAATTATAGTAAATTTCAGGATGCCCCTAACCAGCCTTATTAAGAATTTTATCAATATCCTTAAGCCTTTGCGGCAGGTTTTTAGCTATTGCTAATAAATCCTTTAGGCTGTTTTTTATCTGAGCGGATGGGCTTAAATTATCTTTAGCCCACGAAGCAATCCAGCCTTCAGCCATTTGCCACATATTTGCTTCAGGGTGAAGGTTCTGGCCAACGCCTTCAATTAATACCATAGTTTTTTGGAGTAGCAATAATTGCGGCTGGGTGCGCATATTAAAATCTTCGGTGATTTTAAATAATAATGTCAGCAGTTTTGCGATTGAAACCTTATTGGCAGGCAATCCCATAATAGGCTCACCAATTGCGCGGCAGGCAAGGGCAAAATCGTGAACAGATTTATCCGCATCCACATAGCCTGCATCAAAATGTATTTGCGCCACATGCATATAATCGCCAGTTAAAAAGCCGCGCAGGATTTCTGCGACATATATGCGGGTGTTCCTATCTATTATGCCCATAATACCAAAATCAACCGGAACTATCCTGCCTGCATTATCTACAAATAAATTCCCCGGGTGGATATCAGCATGGAAAAAGCCATCGCGGAATGCCTGGTTTAAGAATGTGATGGTAAGGTTTTTACTGATATTTTGTAAATCATGCCCAGCTTTTATGAGGCTTTTTTTATCATTTATCTGGATGCCGTCTATCCATTCCAGCACCAACACGCGCCTTGCTGTATATTCCCAGAAAATTTGCGGTATATAAATACCTTCATCGTTTTTGCAATTACTGCGGAGCTGGGAGGCGCATGCCGCTTCCATGCGTAAATCCAGTTCTTTCCTTACAGTTTCGGCAAATACATCCACAATTTCTATTGGCCTGAGTCGCTTGCAAGAAGGAATCCAGGAAACTATCCTGGCTACAAAATACAGTAAGGCGATATCGTGTTTGAATTTTTTCTCAATGCCGGGGCGGAGTATTTTAACGGCTACAACTTTACCATCCTTGGTCGTGGCTTTATGCACCTGCGCAATTGATGCGGCGGCAACTGATTGATTTCCAAATTCGGCAAAAATATCCTGAACTTTCTGTCCTAGTTCTTTTTCAATTGTAGCAATTGCTTTTTTGCTGGAAAAAGGCGGCATTCTATCTTGCAGCCTTTCTAAACTTGCAGATATATCATCACCCACAACATCCGCGCGAACCGATAAAGCCTGCCCGAATTTTATAAAACTTGGGCCTAGTTTTTCTAAGGATTTAGCAAGATATATACCGCGTGATTTAGGCGTGCAGATAAATTTACAGGTGAATATTACTGTAAATATGCGGATTAGGGAGATGATGTTGCGTATTGGCACTATAAATTCCGCTCTATAATTTGTCATTCCAGAAGCTAGGGAACCTTAGAAAACCTACTTCAGGTTTTCTTTAGGTGAACTTGCTATCTGGAATCCAGATATAAAAAATTAAACTGGATTCCAGATAGTAAGAAAACCTAGTATTTGCAAGTGGCAAATTCAATGTTTTCTAACTTCTGGAATGACAAGCTTAAACCTTCCACCCACTATGCACTGCCACAATCCCACCGGAAAGATCGGTATATTTTACATTCTCAAATCCGGCCTTTTTAATCATGGATGCAAATTTTTCCTGGGTTGGGAATTTGCGTATGCTTTCCACCAGATAGCGGTATGAATCTTCATCTTTCGCAATTAATTTGCCGATTTGCGGGATTAATTTAAATGAAAATACATCATAGATTTTTCCAAGCAGCGGGTTATCTACATGTGAGAATTCCAGGCACATGAAGCGCCCGCCCGGTTTTAATACACGGTAGGCTTCAGATATTGCATTTTCAATGTTAGTAACATTCCTGATGCCAAAGGCGATTGTGTAATAATCAAAATGTGAGCTTGGCATTGGCAGTTTTTCTGCATCCCCGCAAACCCACTCGATATTACTTAATATATTTTTATCAATTGCCCTTTTCTTGCCTTCACCCAGCATATCGGGGTTTATATCGCATATTGTAACATTGCCGTTTTGTGCGTTTTGCAGGAAGCGGAAGGCAATATCGCCGGTTCCACCTGCAACATCGAGTAATTTTGAACCTGCGCGCGGGTTTAAATCACTTATAAACCTATCTTTCCACAAGCGGTGAACGCCAAGGCTCATGGCATCATTCATGATATCATATTTACTGGCAACGCTAGAAAACACACCACTTACAAGGCGTGCCTTGTCGGTTTCTTCTACTTCTTTAAATCCGAAAAATGTTTTGTTCATATAAGTTAGAGTGTTAGAATGTAAGAGTGTGAGTAATATAGTAAATAGTATCACAAAATGATATATATTATTTGACTAGTATACCTCTACACTCTTACATTCTAACACTCTCACATTCTTATACTCTAATTTTTATGCCTGAACTTCCTGAAGTTGAAACAATCTGCCGTGGTTTGTCTGGTGCTATTATTGGCCGGAAATTTATAAAAGTGCAGAATTTCCGTGAAAATTTGCGCTTTCCTTTTCCTGTAAATTTTGTAAAAAATTTAGAAGATAGAAAAGTTGAAGCAATTACACGCAGGGCTAAATATATATTAATCCATCTTGATAACGGCACTACTTTAATGGTGCATCTGGGCATGAGCGGCAGGATGGTGGTGCATAATGCCTTGCGGAACTCCCGCGATAAACACGACCACGTAATCTTCCATGATGATATGGGTAAGGAAATTGTATTTAACGACCCGCGTCGTTTCGGGATGATGGATATTGTAAATTCCAGTGCAATAAACGAACATAAATTAATTAAAGACCTGGGGCTTGAACCATTACTTGATAGTTTCAACGGGCAGGCACTCCATGAAATGCTAAAAGGTCGAAAAGTGCCAGTAAAGCTTGCAATTATGAATGCGAATTTAGTGGTTGGCGTTGGCAATATTTATGCTTGTGAATCTTTATTTAGCAGCGGCATTTCCCCTTTAAGGCTGGCTGGCAGCTTATCGCTTGAAGAATGCAATACGCTCGCCAGCGAGATAAAAAAGGTGCTGCTTGAGGCTATAAAGGCCGGTGGCTCAACTTTAAAAGATTATGTAGCATCATCAGGTGAGGCTGGGTATTTCCAGCATAATTTCAAAGTTTATGGGCGCGAAGGCCAGCCATGCGTAACATGCGATGATGAAATAAAACGGATAGTGCAGGGTGGAAGATCTACTTTTTATTGTGGCAATTGCCAAGGGTAGTGAGCCCATGGCAATTGCATTCGTGATAACATAAAAGAACCAGCTTAACAATAACACACTGCCTAAAGATTCTTACCAATTACCTCTGCAATTTCTTCTGCTGTTTGCTTGCCGTTAAAATGTGTTATGTATTTGCCGTCTTTTCCCATCATGTAAATATAGCCGGAATGATCCATTAGATATTTACCTACTTCAGTAGTTTCTACCTTTTTAGCATAAATACGGTACTTGTTGACTACATCGGTAATTTGCTCAGGAAGGCCTGTAAGCCCAATTACGCCGGGATAAAAATTAGCCAGGAAGCTTTTAAGCTGTTCTGGTGTATCGCGTGCCGGGTCTACTGTAATGAAAATGGGCTGAATTTTGCTTGCATTTTTACCTAGCAGGTTCATGGTATTTGTTATTAATGCCATATCTGTTGGGCATACATCCGGGCAATTGGTGAAGCCAAAATATACCAGCATTAATTTGCCTGTGAAATCAGTATCTTTTACTATATTTCCATCCTGGTTAAAAAGTGAGAAACTGCCGCCTATTAAAGCCTCTCCGCTGGATTCCACCTGGCCTTGCGGCTTACTATCACCTGAAAAATTCTTATTTATAAATGTATATATATTAACTGTTAATACCAGGGCAATTGCCGGAATAACAAAGAACTTTAAAGTGTTTTTTAATTTCATTTTGCCTGTCCTTTTTAATTAAATATTGTCATAAATCCGTCTTTATGAGCCTATCGCTATAGTCCATACGGTATAACAATAAAATTATATAGTTGGCTAGTAATATCGTAATTTATAAATGCAATAATGCAAGTGTGTTGTGATAGCGGTATGCGATTCACTATCTACGATTTATCACATATCCTTGGGCGGGCGCATTTTATGCAAAGTGGCTATTAATTGCATTGTTGTTGCTGAAAATTCTTTAATGGAATCTTCCGTATAGGTAGTAAATAATTTCATCTGGTGCTCAATGTTGTTGAGTCCGTGCCACAGTTCTGCATTGCGTTCATGGTTCTTAATATCCCCGCTATTAACATGCTGGGTTATTGCTTCGGAGGTTTTTAGAAGGTTTTGGGCAATCTGCCTTAAATTCCCAAGATATTTATCTATAGTTGCATAGGATTTTATTATAGATGAAATTTGTTCATTTTTTGGATTGGTTGTATCGTTGCTATTACTTTGCATTTCATACCTATTTATAAATAAACATAAAAAGTAATTTAGCACTAATATGTTAATAGTCTATTAACATATTTGCGCCATAATGAAAGTTACAACAAGTAGTTTCATAAGTAGGATATATATGCAGAGTAATGTCATAA
Source organism: Alphaproteobacteria bacterium UBA6178 (assembly GCA_002422205.1). GTDB lineage: Bacteria > Pseudomonadota > Alphaproteobacteria > Rickettsiales > UBA3002 > UBA6178. The sequence continues at coordinate 115,407 of DITS01000001.1, read as the reverse complement.
GGGCTGTGGTTGCGGATGATGAAGAGTTAAATCTTGAAATTTTATCCAAAACTATTATGAGCGCTGGGTATGAAGTATCAAGTTTTGATGATGGTGATGATGCACTCCAATATATAAAAGCCAACCCTGAAAATGTAGATATTGTTATCCTTGATAAAATGATGCCGCGTATGAGCGGTATTGAAGTTATAAAACAGCTAAAATCCCACCCCATTCTTAAGAATATCCCGGTTATATTGCAAACCGGGGATGTTGGCGTAGCCCAATTAAAAGAAGGTCTTGATGTGGGCGCATATTATTATCTTTCCAAGCCGTTTGACCCCAGCATGTTAGTATCACTGGTAAATGCTGCAACCCGTGACTGTGTAAAAGTTCATAATACTTTAAAGCAATTAAAAAAAGAAAAACCTATTACCTCATTATTAAAGTCAGGCGTGTTTGAAATTAGGACAATTGAAGATGCCTATAAATTAACTGCTGCGCTTGCATCCCATGCAATCAAGCCGGAAGAGGTGAATTTGGGGGTAGGGGGTCTTATAGTTAACGCAATAGAACATGGCAATTTAAATATAGGCTACGAAACAAAAAACACATTACTCAAGAATAATATGCTGCAGGATGAAATTAATAAACGCCTGAATATGAGTGAGAACGTCAATAAATATGTCAAAGTTATATTTGAGAATCTCGGCAATAAAATTCACCTTTTAATAGAAGATTGCGGCGGTGGGTTTGATTGGAAAAGATATATGAATTTTGATCCGATAAGGTTAACCGACCTTAATGGGCGCGGCATAGCATCGGCAAATCTTATGCATCTTGATATTATGTATTCAGGTAGTGGCAATAAGGTGAAATGCCAGTTTGATGTGGATGCAAAAATACTGCGATTATAAAGGATTAATATTTTTTACAAAAGCGGTCGGCAATACGTTACATATTAACTATTTATTAACTATTTACACATATAATAACCAGGGTTTTATTAGTGAGTAGGAATTCTATGTTAAATTCTACAGGTTTAAGAGTTGTAGTTGCAGATGATGAGGAAATTAATTTATTCATTCTAATAAAGAATATGAGTGATAATGGCTACTTGCCGAAAGGTTTTGATGGTGGCATTGCTGTATGGGATTACTTACAGAAAAATCCATATAATGTAGATATTGTAATCCTTGATAAAATGATGAGCGACTTAAATGGCGTTGAAGTTATTAAACTTATGAAAAAACATCCGGTTCTCAGGCATGTGCCAATTTTAATGCAAAGTGGCTGTATTGATATAAAAGAAGGCCTGGAAGCAGGCGCAGACTGTTATCTTGTAAAGCCTTTCTCTGCTGAAAAGATGATTGCTGCTATAGAAGAGCTAACCAGAATGGATGTAAAGAAATTACTTATTAAAGCTTGATATGATTATTGTAATATGTTGAGATACAATATTTGTGATTCCGCGAGGCTCACAATCCCCGGAAATCCTATATAACCTGAATTACGTACATGATGATTTGAGGGCGGACGTAACGACGAAATCATCAAAATACCATTATACAGACGTCTTTGATTGCAATTCCATCCTGATATAATATACTGCCCAATAGATAGTGTGGTCACGAGTCTGTAAAAGTGATTTTTGGCCAATTCTTGTTGCAAGTTTTAATCTCGTGACTATACATTATCTGGAATAATTTTACGCTTAGGTACAAAATTGGCAACATTATTGCATAAGCTTCCAGAAGTTCGCGGAACCTACCGCGAAAATGCTGATTTATCGAAAATAAACTGGTTCAATGTTGGCGGTCATGCGGAAGTTATGTTTCGCCCGGAAGATACTGAAGATTTAGTATATTTTCTAAAAAATAAGCCAGCCGGCGTTCCCGTAACTGTTCTTGGGGTAGGCTCTAACCTACTGGTAAGGGATGGGGGAATTGATGGTGTGGTTATAAGGCTAGGGCGCGGTTTTACCCAAACAGCGCAAGCTGGGGATAAAGTGCACTGCGGTGCTGGCGCACTGAGTTTTAATGTAGCAAATGCAGTTGCATCTTTTGGACTTGCAGGTTTGGAATTTCTGGTTGGAATACCAGGAACTATCGGTGGCGCGCTTGCCATGAATGCTGGGGCTTATGGCGGGGATGTTTCGTCAGTGCTGGAAAGTGCAGTAGCTGTTGATGAGGCGGGAAATATCCATAATTTATCACCAAAAGATATCGGTTATGTATATCGCGGCAATACACTGCCAGAAGGTATGGTATTTGTTAGTTGCGTGTTAAATGGGCAGCCCGGAAATAGCGATGAGATAAAAGCAAGGCTTGCAGAAATAAGCCGTATGCGTGAAGAAAGCCAGCCGATACGCAGCAAAACCAGTGGCAGTACATTTAAAAACCCTACGGGTCTAAAAGCCTGGCAGCTTATTGATGAAGCCGGATGCCGGGGACTGAAAATAGGTGATGCGCAAGTTTCAGAAAAACACTGTAATTTCTTTTTAAATACCGGGCATGCAACTTCTGATGATATTGAAAAATTAGGTGAAGAAGTAAGAAGAAGGGTAAAAGAAAAAAGTGGTGTGGAACTGGTTTGGGAAGTTAAGATAATTGGGAAAAAGAGTGAAAGGAGAGTGTTAGAGTGTTAGAATGTGAGTAGTGTGTGGCCTTACTTAACCTAAACAAAAATATATGTAAGATATTATCTTATAGTGGAAACTAGGAAAGGAAGTTCCCTCTCCCTGAGGGAGAGGGTTAGGGTGAGGGGGATTTATATTATTAGCCCCCCTCACCCCTCCCTCTCCCTCAGGGAGAGGGGGCGCCAGACTTTCTCACATTCTTATACTCTTACACCCTAAATAAAAAGGAACAAAAAATGACTAACAAAAACAAGCATGTAGCTTTAATCCTTGGAGGGCTTTCCTCTGAACGCGAAGTGTCGCTTTCTTCTGGCAATGCTGTGCATAAGGCACTGCTTGAGCTGGGATATACAGTAACCCCGATAGATATGGGGCGCGATGTGGCACTGAAACTGGCAGAAATAAAGCCGGATGTTGTATATAACGCCCTGCATGGTACTTATGGCGAAGATGGCTGTCTGCAAGGCTTGCTGGAAATCATGAGCATCCCTTATACGCATTCAGGCGTTATGGCATCAGCCATTGCCATGGATAAGCAACAGGCCAAACATGTTTTTGAAGCAGTTGGAATCCAGTGCTGCGAAGGCTTTGAAGCTACAAACATAGAAATATTAAATGGCACGGTGGATAAAAAAATCGCCCGTCCTTATGTAATTAAGCCGGTTGCGGAAGGATCATCTGTAGGTGTGCATATAATGCTGCCAGGTTCTAACCAGATATTATCTGCTGAGGATTTAGGCAAGACCACCCGCTTTCTGGTAGAAAAATTTATTCCTGGCAAGGAACTAAGTGTAGCGGTGATGGATAGCGGCCCGCTTGGTGTTATAGAATTAAAACCTATGGATGGTTTTTATGACTATACTAATAAATATACAGATGGCAAAACTCTCCACTTACTTCCGGCAGAAATACCTGCGGATATTTATGAAAAAGCTATGCATAATGCTTATCTTGCCCATAAAACTCTTGGCTGCCGTGGTATTAGCCGTTCAGATTTCCGTTATGACCAGGAGGGAGATGGGAAGATTTATATGCTGGAAATTAATACCCACCCTGGTTTTACGCCCCTTTCCCTAGTGCCTGAGATAGCAGGATATAAGGGAATCAGCTTTAAAGATTTGGTTCAATATCTTATAGACGGCGCAAAATGTGGGGAATAGGTTCAAAAGAGAAACCTAAATCACGTAAAAACCGCAAAAAGAAGAAAAAAGCTGCGGGAAATAGTTTTTTTCGTCTGATTTTTTCTTTGCTGTGGCGCCTTATAAAGCAGCCTGCGGTTTTTTCCGGCATAGGCCTGGTTTTGTTTGCCGCATGGTTTTACCATTCCGGAGATTATGACAAGATTAAAAATAATATCGTAAGCATACTGGAAAATTCCCAGAAGAATTCCGGTATGGTGCTGGAAAATATCTTGCTAGATGGCCATAAATACACCCCCAAGGAAGAAATAATTGCGGCTGTAACTGGGAAAGTAACAGAAGGCAAGGTTTATATCGGCTACCCGATAATGCAGATTGATTTGTGGAAAATCAAAGCTGACCTTGAAAAACTCACATGGATAAAACGTGCAACCGTAACCAGGCAACTGCCTTCCACATTAAGCATAAGTGTTTCTGAAAGGCAGCCTATGGCACTATGGCAAAATAGCGGCAATATCAGCCTTATTGATAGTGAAGGCGAAATAATAACTGAACGTAAACTTGATAAATTTTCTAACCTTATAATATTGGTTGGAAATAATGTGCCTTATAATGCCGGGCACTTCTTGAAATTTATATCCACCACCCCTGATATTGCCAATATGATTTCATCAGGTGTGCTGGTAAATGGCAGGCGCTGGAATGTTAAGTTGAAAAACAATATATTAATTAAACTGCCGGAAGATAATCCTGAACGCGCATGGCAATATCTTACAAAAAAACAAGTGGAAAATAAAATTCTGGAGAGTAATGTGCAGGTTATAGATTTGCGTATAGAGAAAAAAATGTTTGTGAGGTAGTTACTAGTTGCTAGTTACTGGTTACTAGTTTAAAGACTACCAACTAGTAACTAGTAACTAATAACTAACATATGCCCAGGCTCGGAAAAAGCTTCATTACCTCACTTGATATAGGCAGCAGTAAAATCTCCTGCTTCATATCCGAAATATTGCCTGATGGTCAGCTTAATATTATTGGTATAGGCCACCAGGTTTCCGGCGGCATTAAGTCTGGCACGATTACTGATATAAGGCTTGCAGAAAATTCAATCCGTGCGGCAGTTGGCGCTGCTGAGCAAATGGCTGGTGTGAATGTAGACCGTGTGATTGTTAATATTTCCGGATGTATGCAGAAGTCACATCATTTATACGCGGAAATGTCTGTTACAAATCACGAAATTTCTTCCCGCGATATACATAAAATAATTGCCCAGGGATGCGGCCAAATTCAGGATGAAGACAGAGAGATAATCCACTGTATCCCTGTTGAATATGCCATAGATAATATGAAAGGCATAAAAGACCCAAATGGGATGCATGGAAAAGTTCTTAGTGCCCAGATGCATGTTGTTGCTGCATCACATTCATCACTTCTTAACATTACAAGTTGCCTTGCCAAATGCCATCTTGATGTTGAAGATTTTATAATATCCCCTTATGCCTCGGCTATAGCTTGCTTAAGCCGTGATGAAAAAGAATTAGGGACTATATTTATTGATTTTGGCGGCAGCCATACATCCATAGCGATATTTAAACACAGCAATATGATATATGCTGATTTTATACCGGTTGGCGGCAGCCATATCACGAACGATATAGCCCTTGGGCTTGCAACAAGTCTGGAAAGTGCCGAGCGCGCAAAAACTTTATACGGTAACCTTATAAGCACTGCCAAAGATGAACGTGAAATTATAGACATACCGCAAGTTGGCGATGATGGTAGGGCGGAGATGAACCATGTACAGCGTTCAACCCTGGTTGGTATTATAAGGCCAAGGGTTGATGAAATATTGGAATTAATATCATCACGCCTTCAAGCTTCAGGCTACCGCAATATTGGTGGAAATGTAGTAATAAGCGGCGGTGGCAGCCAGCTTGGCGGGTTAAAAGAACTCGTTGCAAATTATTTCTCTAAACAGGTAAGGCAGGGTTTACCTAAGAAAATTGAAGGTATGGCTGAAAGCACAAAAGGTGCTGCATTTTCAACCTGTACCGGAATGTTGCTGCTTACTCTGGAAAAACGTAAACTAAGCTCTTACGATTTCATGGGCAGGATTTCAAGGTTTAATAGCCCATTGCAAAGAATTGCCGAGTGGTTCAGGGAGAACTTTTAGAGAGTTTAACTTTTTTTATACGTTCGTGCTCCATATAACTGGTTCATTTTAAGATATAATTAAGTTAAATTATATAAGATATTTCGGCATTATTCGCCTGTAACCGCATTCTATTTGTGGGTTGATTTGTGGGTGGGGCTTCAGTCCCTTTGCGGAATCAATTGATTTGTATGCTTTATTCGGCAGGAAATGGCGGAAGCGGTGAGATTCGAACTCACGGAGGAGTTGCCCCCTCGCTAGTTTTCAAGACTAGTGCCTTCAACCACTCGGCCACGCTTCCTTGGCTGGAAATTGGCGAGAAGGTGGCACAAATGCAATCAAAAAATCGGCCATAGCCACAAATCATCGGCCAAAAAACGTGCAAACCCGTTATTTTGCGGCAAAAACTTAACAACAGATTGACATTCGCAGCCAGAAGGACTACATCGCACTCAAGCGCCGGATACCCACTGGGTTTTATGGCAATCGCGGGCACAAGCCGCTCGCCGCCGCAAACAAGTGATTTCGGCAATTCATGGCGCTTCGGGCTGCATCGCAGCTCGTTATATGGTGACGCGGGGTGGAGCAGCCCGGTAGCTCGTCAGGCTCATANNTCATAACCTGAAGGTCGTAGGTTCAAATCCTACCCCCGCAACCACACTTAATTCACTTTTCTCTGAAAGCCGCAGCAGGCCTGCGTAATCGCCACATAGGTCAGCTGTAAGTCCCGTGTTTCCTTCGTTTGGCCGCAGCACGATCTCTCCACCCATTATATCCTCTATGGTTTTCTTGATTTTTGTTGCAGGCGGTGACGACAATGATTCGAGCTGTGTGATAAGCTGAGCATAGCGTTCGACAGCACGGGGAAGCAGTGGGTCTATGCTTGCTTTGGGTGCTTCTGCTGCTTCAATCTGCGCCTGCACCCCTTTCTTTTCCAGCTCAAGGCTAAGTAGTTCGTCTTTAATGCTGGTTGAATCCACCCCTGCTTTCAGCGCTGCCAGCAGGTTGGCGATTGATTTTTCCGAATGACCGAGTTTGCGCTTTAAACCGGCAACATCTGGCTTTAGCTGCTCAGCCCGCTCTTTCAGCAGCTTGTTTGCTTCATTGCGGAAAAGACGGATGCCAGCTTCGGTAAAAAGGTCTTCCCGTAGGCTTTTCAGAAGCACGGCATCCAGCGTTTTACGGGTCACCTTAAGATTGTTGCTGCATTCGGTCGGGCCACGATCACGGTGGCGAGCACAGCCATAGCGGTAATAGTCAGTTACAATGAAATTTGACCCACAGCATCCGCATTTTAGCATACCTGAAAACAGATATTTAGCAGGAGCACCAGCACGCGCATGTTTGCCAAGCGCCGCGCGCAGATTTTCACTTTTTGCGTAACAGGCAATTTGACGCGCCTTCACCTTATCCCACAGCGCTTGGGGAATAATGCGCAGCTCTTCCATTTCTAATTTAATTTGAGCATCTTCGTCACGCATGACACGTTTTCGCTTGCCCGTGTCGGGGTCTTTGATCCATTTGCTGCGGTTCCACATATACACGCCGATATAAAGCGGGTTGTTAAGGATGCCGACGCCTTTTTTCATATCGCCATAAATGGAGCTCAAAGACCAGCTGCCGGAGCGTGGCGCAGGGACACCCAAACGATTGAGTTCGATTGCAATGGCACGCGATGACATTCCATCTGCGTACCATTCATATATTTTTTGCACCCATTGCGCTTGCTCTTCATTGATACGCTTAATCGCACCAACCACTAGCGGGCGCCCATATTCGTCGCGGCGAGTTTCATCCTCAATCGGCACATTATCATAGCCATACACGCGTCCGCCCGTATTTTTGCCGAGCAGTGCCCGCCCCGTCATCCCGCGATGGGTTTTGTCGCGCAGGTCCTCGAGGTACATTTCGTTCATCAGGCCGCCGATGGATTCTTGTATCTTTGCGGTTTTTCCCTGACTTGAATCATACCCTTCCGCAACCGCGACAATGCGCAGGCCTTTATAGCGAAAGCGGTCTGCAATACGCAGCACCTCGGTGCGATTGCGAGAAAGGCGCGACATGTCATCGACAATCAGGGTGGTAAACTTACCACCATCCGCGTCCAGCAGCATTTCATTGTATTCGGGACGGTCGCTTCGGCTACCGGAAATGGCTTGGTCTGCATAAATCCTACCGATGGGTACACCGAGCTTCTCCGCATGGGTTTTGCAGTTGCGCACTTGATCGTCGATCGACGAATCGCGTTGCTTATCGCTGCTGTAGCGGGCGTATATGACGGCTTGGTCCATATGGTTTTCACCTTGTTAGTTAATTAATCCTGTACGCATCGGGGACGCGCTTTTTTCGTTATACACGCAACATATTGATTTGCCTCGTGATTGGTCTACCTTAATTAACCTGCGCAACATAAGCGACTGGCTTAGCACTGTTTTTTTAAACAGCATTGTGGGTTTTGTAAAAACACTAAGAAGCAGTTGTTGATGTTGCTAAGTTGCATATTAAAACTCCCGCCTCATCGCTGGGTTCATCCCAGTCGACCGTCTGCCCAACCTGTTCTTCAAACAAGCGGCGGCATTCTGCCAAGCTGGGCACGGTATAGAAGTACCCGCGCTTTTCCCACCACTGGCCGTCATCACCATATCGCTCATATGTGCCATTATGTTTTTTGCGCGTGGGAACCAGCCGTAAAAAGCGTTTTCCCAATTCGGTTTGAATTGCGCGGTAGCGGCTAGATGCCCATATAGAATCCTGCTTGGAGAATGAACCTTCTGAAAACGTTACTGGCCTAAAAGGAAAAAGCAAAAGATACCCTATCGGAACAGTTGCCAAACTCTCTTTGTGTAATCAATACTACTACCTTCTTGCCATGTCTCATATGAATGAACATGGCAATGCCCACTCAAACCCCAATATGTTAGAAGAAGCACTAGAAAAATTCTGGGTTTTCATGAAACAACGTGGAGAATTAGGAACAATAGTCATTCCGTTAATTGGCACTGGGCGTGGAAGGGTACGAAAAAACAGAAAAGAAATCATTTCATTGATTGCGGCATCATTTTTGGAAGCTGCCCAAGATAATGTTTTTTCTCATAAACTGGTGATTGTTATTCATCCGTCTGACTATAAAGTGCATAACCTCAATCTCTTTGAGGTACGGGATTTCTTGGGACATACGTTAGGCTAGATAAGCCCAGCAGACCATTAGTCCTTATAACACGTGCAATCCCCCAACCTTAAACCATTGACACCACCCCCTCACTTGCGCCCTAATGCGCGGCATGGATATGCCGCTTTCGATTCTTAAAAAAACTTATGGTTATGATGCGTTTCGCGGTGAGCAGGGCGCGGTGATCGATCATGTGATCGCGGGCCATCACGCCTTTGTACTGATGCCGACGGGTGGCGGCAAATCGCTCTGTTATCAGATTCCGGCGCTGTGCCGCGACGGGGTGGCGATTGTGATTTCGCCGCTGATCGCGCTGATGCAGGATCAGGTCGACGCGCTGCAACAGCTCGGCATTCGCGCGGCGGCGATTAATTCCTCGATGTCAGCGGCGCATATCGCTACTATCAAAGAAGCGATTGAGCAAAACCAGATTGATATGGTCTATGTGGCGCCGGAGCGGCTGCTGATGGATGATTTTATGGCGCTGCTGGAGCGCTCGCGCATTGCGCTGTTTGCGATTGACGAGGCGCATTGTGTGTCGCAATGGGGGCATGATTTTCGCCCGCATTACACCCAGCTGGCGGTGCTGGCGGAACGCTTTGCGCAGGTGCCACGCATCGCGCTGACTGCGACGGCGGATGCACCGACCCGCCGCGATATTATCGAGCGGTTGCAGCTGCAAAATGGGCGCAGCTTTATTGCCGGATTTGACCGGCCCAATATTCATTACCGCATCGCAGTGAAACAAAATGCGCGCCAGCAATTACTGCATTTTATTGAAACCGAACATGCGGGTGACAGCGGCATTGTCTATTGCCTGTCGCGCAAAATGGTTGAGGAAACCACCGCATGGCTGTGCCAGCAGGGCCATCATGCGCTCGCCTATCATGCGGGCATGGACAGCGAATTGCGCAGCAAAAATCAGGCGCGGTTTTTGCGCGAAGAGAAGGTGATCATGGTGGCGACGATTGCTTTTGGCATGGGCATCGACANNAGCCCGATGTGCGCTTTGTCGCGCACATGAACATTCCCAGAAATATCGAAGCTTATTATCAGGAGACAGGCCGTGCGGGGCGCGACGGGCTGCCCGCCAATGCGCTGATGATTTATGGCATGAGCGACGCGGCGATGCAGCGCAATTTTATCGATGAATCGAATGCGCCTGAGTTACAAAAACGCATTGAGCACCAAAAGCTCAGCGCGCTGCTGGGTCTGTGCGAAGCCGCCAGTTGCCGCCGCCAGATTCTCCTCGGTTATTTTGGTGATCAGGCAAAAGCCTGCGGCAATTGCGACAGCTGCGACAACCCGCCCGATACGTTTGATGGCACCATTGCCGCGCAAAAGGCGCTATCGAGCGTCTATCGCACTGACCAACGCTTCGGCGTGAGCTATCTGGTGAATCTGCTGCTGGGCATGAGCGACGAGCGCATGCAGCGGCTACGCCATGATACGCTGCGCGTGTTTGGCATTGGCAGCGAATTTAACAAAACACAATGGCAGGGCATTTTCCGGCAATTGGTGGCGCTGAATTTGTTGAGCGTGGACGCTGATCATGGCGGCTTGAAAATTACCGCCGCAGGCGAGCAGTTTTTGCGCGACAAACCGGCGCTGCATTTGCGCAAACACGCGCCACCGCGCAAAGATAAAACCAGCCGTATCAAATGCGAGGCGATGCCATTGGCTAACCCTGCCGATGACGCGCTTTTTGACCAGCTGCGCAGTGTCAGACTGTTGCTGGCCAAAGAGCAAAGCGTACCACCTTACGTTATTTTTCATGATAAGACGCTACGCGACATGGCCCGCCATAAACCGCAAAACACAGCGGAGCTCAGCGCCATCAGCGGGGTGGGGGAGACAAAAATGAAACGCTACGGCGCGGCGTTTCTGAACGTAATCAATGCATTTGATACGGTGTAGCGGCTTTACTCAAGCTTCGGGTGGTTGCGCGGGTGACGTATCGAGGAAATGCAGATTCTCTTCGCGTAGCTTTGCCCCTGCCATATCATAAAGAAAAGGTAGGAAAGCATAGCGCTCGCCACGCGTTACCGGCAGGGCCTCATGCAGTAGCGAACAGGAAAAGACCACGGCACCACCACTGGGCGCGCGATAGGTGCGGCTGCCGAATTCGGGGAAGCGCAGCTCGCCGCCTTCAAATTCTTCGGCGTTTAAATTCATCGTCACCGCAAATTTACGATGCAGCGTTGCTTTGGTGGTGTTATCGCGATGCGGACGGAAAAAGCCCTTGGACTGTGCGTCATAACAGGCGACGATATAGCGCTCGATCACGGTGGGGGTAAACTGGAATGCCTTGGTAATCTCGGGAAACAAACGCCGTATCAAACAATTTTTAGCATGCTGGCGAATAGCGGCATCCTCGATTTCACAATCATTGCGACGCTTGAATTTGTGATCGCTCACCGCGATGGTCTTGCCGTCCTTTTCGCGCATAAAGCCCGAATCCACGCCGCCCTGCTTTTGATAATACTCGATCAGCGCGCGGCAAAAGGACGGCTCGAATACGCGCGGCACAATCAACACGGGCGCATGCAGGGGCGTCATGGCATGGGCGTCTATCGGGGGGAGATGCTGTAGCAGGCGCGCCAACGCCTGATTATGCTCTTGCGGGTTGTGCATGCCGATACGCCCCACGATGCGCAACGCCGGATCGAGTACCAATGTATAAGGGGTATAAACCCGCCCTGTCGCATCAAAACCCATCGCGTGATACAAGGCGCTGACACTGGTATCCGTATCCCAGAAATAGCGAATGCCCGGCACCATCGGCGTGGCCAGTGCCTGACTGTCTGCATCGGTTACCACACCAAAAAAAACCAGTTTAGCATCGTCGAAATGGGGACGTAGCGTTTGCGTGATAAATTGATGCACTTCGGATTGGGCGGGCCCGGCAAGCGAGCCGAAAAAACTCAGCACCACATAATGCCCCGCCACCGAATCAAAATGAAATCTGGGATTGTTACTGGCGGCGCACACAAACCATGGCACTGCATCTCCAATTTGCATGATTGGCGCTTTTGTCATGATTCTATCATAGCGCTGCATTCACCCAGTCTCAAGCAAAAGCGGCAAAAAACGCATTTTAAGTGGCCTGTGACGCTGGTTATAACGCGCGGACAGTGCAGATATCCACAATAGTTTTCATATATATAAGGGGGATAGAATAGTTTCGTGCAATAAAAGGTAAGTTTTTGCTGTTATTCTTCGCTGAGGCAGGTACAAGAATGGCGCACAGAAAAAAGCGATGCGTTATCAGCAGGGTTTTTAGAATGCTTGCCGAGACCATCGCATGAGATAAGGAGCACACCCATGGCAGGAGCATCACCCGCAGAATTTACGGTATTCGGTTTAAGAATGTGGCATCAGGTCGCCCTTGGCCTTGCACTGGGTATCACGGTCGGATACCTCGCCGGAGAAGACGCGGCCTGGCTTGCCATTTTTGGCACCATCTTTTTCAAACTCATTAAAATGGTCGTGGCACCGCTGATCTTTTTCTCGTTGATCGCGGGGATTACCAGCCTGACGGAATCACATCATTTTAAAGGCATCGCCTTCAAGGGGACCTTCGCCTATATGGCTACCGCCGTCTGTGCGGTGATGCTCGGGCTTTTGCTCGGCAATATTTTTGAGCCGGGGGTTGGGATTACCATTCCGACGCCGGATGCGGCTGTCACCGTTCCCGTGGGTGAAGCACCGGCGCTAAGCGCCTTTTTGATGGGCCTGATTCCGGAGAATATCATTAAGGCAATGTCGCATGATACCTATTTGCAGATTGTGATCTTCGCGATTTTCACTGGTATTGTGATGAATAACATTCGCGGCGAAACCGCCAAGGTCAAAGAAATCAATCAGGAGCTGGCGCATATCACCTTCAAAATGATTGAATGGATTGTACGCATTGCGCCGCTGGCCGTATTTGGCTTTATGGCGTCGATGATTGGCACCACCGGCTTTGACGTGATAATGAGCCTGATGCAGCTGGTGCTGCTGGTGATCGGGGCGTGCTTCGTGCAATATCTGATTTTCGGTCTGCTCATTGCGATTTTTGGCCGCATGTCGCCTTTGCCTTTTTACCGCAAAATTATCACCACGCAGGTGATGGCGTTCTCTACCAGCTCCAGCAAAGCGACGCTGACGACCGCTATGCGCGAATTGCAGGATAAAATGGGCGTATCGCAAAGCTCGAGCAACTTTATGATGCCACTCGGTGCCTGTATTAATATGGATGGCACCGCGATTTATCTGGGCATTGCGGCGGTGTTTTTTGCACAAGTCTACGGGATTGATCTCAGCTTCGCCGATTACATGACGCTGATTTTGACCAGCACGCTCGGCTCGATCGGCGCGGCGGGAATTCCCAGCGGCTCGATCATTTTCATGGGTATGGTGCTAAGCTCTGTCGGTATTCCGATGGAAGGGATTGCTATTTTGCTGGGCGTTGACCGGATTATGGATATGTTCCGCACCACCGTAAACATGACCGGCGATGCGGCGATTACCCTGATCGTGGATAAAAGCGAAGGCTCGCTCGATATGGAGCTTTATAACCGCAAGCTGTAGCCTCTCGCTGTAGCGCTGGGCTGCCGCTGCCAAATGTCACGCAATAGTCACAATTTTGTGCTTAAATATCAACAGGCAATCGCGCGCGCCGCGCGGGGCACAAAAAAACATTTACAAACGATATAAAAAACCTTAATTAGACAGTCCGCCGGATCAATGCCAACCGCAGTGTCTGCACAGGGGGCCTTGCAAGATCCGGACGGGTTGTTGAACGACTTATGCGAGGCTTTATGACATGCAGCACTTTGATTCCGTTCGTACCGTAGCGCGCGAGCTACGTCCATTCGCACCACAACATGTTTTTCGTCCGAGTGCCATTACGCACGCGGTCACCCATTTTCAGCAGCATTTTGCTGCGAAAGTCATGTATGCGGTGAAAACCAACCCGGAAAGCTATGTGCTTGACGCGCTGCACGCGCAGGGCATTAACCGCTTCGACGTGGCGTCGATTGATGAAGTGCGGCTGATTCGCTCGCGCTTCCCCGATGCCGAGCTGTTTTTCATGCATACGGTCAAATCGCGTCAGGCGATTGCCGAGGCGTATCATGAGCATGGTGTGCGCGCCTTCTCGCTCGATACGCATGAAGAGCTGCATAAAATTATGGCGGAAACCGGTAATGCCAAAGATTTGCGCTTGTTTGTGCGCATGGCAATTCCCAATAGCTATTCGGAGATTTCGCTTGCCGATAAATTCGGTGCGACCTCTGCCGACGCAGTAGAGCTGCTGAAAGCGACGCGCCCCTTCGCACATCAACTGGGTGTCTGTTTCCATGTTGGCTCGCAATGCATGCATCCCGATGCGTACCGTATAGCGATTCGCATGGCCTATCAGGTGATTCGCACCGCCGATGTGAAGGTGGAAGCGCTTGATGTCGGCGGCGGGTTTCCGTCGATTTATCCCGGCATGATGCCGCCGCCGCTGACCGACTTTTTCTCGGCGATCGAGGAAGAATTTGCTAAAGGCCCCGATCATGCCAATATGGAGCTGTATGCCGAGCCGGGCCGCGCGCTGGTGGCTGAGAGCGGGTCGGTGTTGGTACGGGTGGAGCTGCGCAAGCAGGATTATCTGTATATCAATGACGGCACCTATGGCAGCCTGTTCGATGCGGGCACGCCGCAATTTATTTTCCCCACTTCGCTGATGCGTGACGCGCATTCGGCCAATGTAATGCCTTACAGCTTCTTTGGCCCGACTTGCGACACGCTCGACTTTATGAAAGGCCCGTTCTATCTGGCCGATGATATCGTCGAGGGCGATTATATCGAGATCGGTCAGCTGGGCGCTTACAGCCGTGCCATGATGACGAGCTTCAATGGTTTTGGCCCCACGCAGCATGTCGTTGCTGTCGACGGCCCGCCGCTGATGAGCGTGTATCAGGGCAACCAAACCGATCAGGATATGCGCCTGATGGCGGCTTAATCATTGATCGTCATTCCCACGAACGCGGGAATCCAGAGCAGCAGCTAGGCGCTGGATTCCCGATGAAGCTGCGTTACCAAACGCGTTCCGCGTTTGGACTTCGCTAGCTCGGGAATGACGGGTTATAAAAGTTGAAAAGGAACATACATGAGTACGATTCGTCAGTTTGTTGATACCCATTACCACCATTTTAATGCCGGTGCGATGAAGCGTGCAGTGCAGGCTTATGACGCGCATCTGAATGCGGGTGGTAAAATGTTTGTGACGCTGGCTGGTGCGATGAGCTCGGCAGAGCTTGGTATTTCGCTCGCTGCGATGATTCGTGCGGGCAAAGTGCATGCGATCAGCTGTACGGGGGCGAATCTGGAAGAGGATTTGTATAACGCCATCGCGCATGATTTTTATGAGCAGGTGCCCAACTACCGCGATTTGTCGCCGCAGGATGAGCAAGACTTGGTCGATCGTGGCTTTAACCGTGTGACCGATACTTGCATCCCTGAGGGCGAGGCATTCCGCGTGCTGCAAGCCAAGCTGCTGCCGATGTGGAAAGATGCCAGCGCCAAGGGCGAGCGCTATTTGCCGCATGAATATTATTACCGCGTGGCGCTCTCGAAGGAAATCAACGACGCGCTGCATATCCCGCGTGAAAACTCATGGCTGATTGCTGCCGCTGAAGCGAATCTGCCTCTGTTCGTGCCGGGTTGGGAAGATTCGACGACAGGCAATATCAGCGTGTCGATGCATATCCGTGATGAAATTAATATTGATTGCATCAAATCCGGCCTGCATTACATGATGGCGCTGGTCGATTGGTACAAGCAACAAACGGCTGCGGGCACGTCGGTGGGATTTTTTCAGATTGGCGGCGGTATAGCAGGCGATTTCCCGATTTGTGCGGTGCCGCTGATTCGCCAGGATATGGAAGAAGACGTGCCGCATTGGGGCTATTTCTGCCAGATCACCGACGCGCAGGAAAGCTATGGTGGTTATTCCGGCGCATTGCCGAATGAAAAAATTACATGGGATAAACTGAGCATCGACACGCCCAAATTTGTAATTCATTCCGATGCCACGATTGTCGCGCCGCTGATGTTCAGCTATTTACTGGAAGGCTAGGACGCCGCAAGCAAGGCCTCATGTTCGGGATGACGCTTCATCCAGATGGCGGCATAGGAGCAGATGGGCTGAATGCGTAAACGCTCTTGCTGTGCCTGCTGCACAATTGCTTGCATCAACTGCGACGCCACGCCACCGCCGCGCAATGCGGGCGGGGTGAACACATGCGAGATAATCAATCGATCGGGAAGGCGCTGATAATCAGCATAAGCCAGCTCACCGTTAAGCGGCAATTCAAACCGAGACTGAGCTTTGTTATCGATGATCATGGCAACACACTGACAAAAAGCCTGCTGCCCGTCAAGTAAGGGGTGTGGGTAACTTATACCCACACCTCGCTATGGCGTTTCTGCGCGTCGGTTTCGGTTTTGACTTTCACCGAGTTGTTATTGCTGATGAAGGCATGATACGGCAGCATGCGGATATGGCGGAACAAGATGAACGAGCCAAACACGAAGCTGCTCGCTGCGGCCATAAAGTAACCATAGCCATAGAATTCGAAGCCGTAAGTGAGCATCACAAACAAGGTGAACAGCAGGTTGGAGGCAAAGAAATAACCATAGACCCACATGATCGATTTGCGGCAATCAAAATATTGCAAAATGATGGTGGCAAATAACAGCAGGCCGTGGAAGAACGCACCCAGTACGCCCAAACGGAACATACCCAGCTGCATGAAATAGATGTTCAGCTTTTCAAAAATTTGCGGTGCCAGCAACACCGCCAATGCACACACAACACCCTGACACAGAATCAGATTCCGCGCGCCTTGGGTGATGGATTTGTTGATTTGACCGTGGAAATACCGAATGCGCTTGAGCGAGGCATGCTCGAGAATATTGGTGTAGAAACGGCGGTAATGATGGAAGAATTGCGTTTCCACATTGAACACGAACAGCGCAAAACAAGGCACCAGCGTCAGATAAGCGAGGAACATCGCGCTGTCATAATCGGGATAAAAACGCAGATTGCTGGAAAGCACCGTGGCTTCCGGCGCAAACCACATCACCCATTTGTCCACCCAGATCGCAGCGTTATAAAAGAAACCAGCGACAGCGACTTCCCAGTATTTTCTGAAATAGGGCTTCAGCGCAAAGGTAGCATGCAGACGATAGGGATATTCGGCAAACACGCGCGCTGCCAGCCAGAATACGATGATGGCAAGGCCCACATTGAAACCCAGCAACATGCCCACGGCCTGACTATCACCGCTAAACAACCATGATACCAGCACCCCGACGGTAAGACCGACAAGGAATGCCCAGGTGACGGCGACATAATCTTTGAGTGCGGTCAGGAACACGCCGAGCAACCATACGGTCGCAATCAGGAACATATTGGCAAAACCGGCCAGACGCAGACCCAGCGGCAAATCGAGATAGAAGGCATAAAGGAACAGCGCCACCGGCAATTGCAGCACATAGACGAGTAGCATGCTTTCGATCATCACGGCGGGGGCGGGGGTCACGTCTTTGACGTGGATCTGATCGGCGAGATAACGCGTCATCACCATGAACACCGGCGCGGATAACACCAGCGAGAAGGAGAAGTTATAGACGATAATGCCACGGAAATTGAGCAGCTCGATATTATCCATCTGGCCGCCATAGAGATAGGTAATCGCAGCGAGCGCAACGACGGTGAAAATCCACGGGCCCGCAGTGGCAAAAGCCGAATGCAGGAACGCATGAACGATCCCCATAATATCATCTTTACGGGCGAGACGGTTGAGTTCAAAGCCAATGCCAGCCATCGGGATTACCTTCCTTTATATTGTGCATACAGATCACGGTACTGCGCATGCTGCGCCACCTGATCATAGTAAAGTTTGATACGTTCGCGCATGACCTTACTGCAGGATTCATAGCGCTCGGGGTCCATCAGCAGGGTGTACACCGCTTCGGCTACCGCAGCGGGCGAGGCCAGTGCGGTGACGATACCGCCATGGCCCAGATTGGGCGACTCGGCTTCGGCACCTTCGATCAACTCGCGGCAGGCGCCCACATCGGTGGCAACGCATGGAATACCCGCGGCACCGGCTTCGAGTATCACCAGCGGTTGCGCCTCCGACAAGCTGGTCAGCACCAGCAGATCGATATGGTTGAGGTAATCCTCGACGGTGGCGCGGCCCGTAAAGACAACATTATTACCTAGACCCAGCATTTGCACCATGGTCTGGCATTCATGATAATATTTCTCGTCTTCGTCGGTCGGGCCGATGACATAGGCTTTGATTTCCGGCGCATATTGACGCAACAAGCTGACGGCACGGATATAGGTTTTCACATCCTTGATGGGCACCACACGGCCAATCAGGGCGATGGTGGGCGAGCTGCCACGCTGACGGCGCACCGTGCTGAAACGTTTCAAATCCACGCCATTGGGAATAATCGCCATGCGAGCCGGATCGGCACCATCTTCGAGTTGGTGTTTCTGATTGCCTTCGAACAGGGTCAGTATCTGGTCGCACGCCTGATAGCAGACATGCGAGAAATTATTGATCGAATCAATCCATAAGTCGCGCAAGTCGCGGCGCGGCTTGTCGATGGTGAGCGCTTTAGATGCGGTCGCTTCCAGCCATTCGGCGGAGACCACTTCGATGCGGCGTTCATTGGTGTAGATACCATGCTCGGTAACCAGTGCGGCTTTGCCGGTTTCGATTTTGGCGCGTGCCGCCATTAATCCGGCATAGCCCGTGCTGAGCGCGTGATACACATCGGCGCTGGGCAGCTCGGCCAGCAAGATGGAGTAAATGCCCCCGGCAATCGCACGATAGGACCAGAAGAAATCGAGGAAAGAATGATCTTCGAAGGCATCTTCATAAAGTGCCACCAGCTGATCCCACGCTTCGGGACGATCGAGCAGGACGTTTTGACCCAGTGTCACATTGGTGGAGCGCAGGGCATTGACCATGCGTTTAAGATCATCCAGTTGGAACGCGTCCTCGCTGGTGATTTTCGCCATCGGCTCTTTGAGCGCATTGTGCAGGCGGCTGGCAAAAACCGGCGTGGTGGTGCCGCCTTCGGGCAGCTCGGCCAGACGTACGGTGACAAGACTCAGCACGTTAGACGGCAGGCGGTATTTCAGCTCCAGCTCGGCATCATGCGGGACAATCGCCACCAGATGGAAGGTGAGGTGGCTTTGCTCTTCAATGAGCTCATGCGCCCAGTTGGATACGCCACCCGTCACAAATGGGTAGGTACCTTCCAGAATCAAACAGATATCGGCATGTTTAGGCATCATCTATCCCCTATCGGCCTGCCCAAAGCTGCACGGCTTCGCGCACTTCGCCAGGTAAATCTGCATTATCAAGCATCGTGCTGCCATACTCATTGGCAGCGCGACGCAGCTCTTTGTAGTCGCCGGTGCGGTAGAGGCATTCCAGATACCACAGCACCATGCTTTTCATTTTCCAGCCACGATCCAGTGCGCGGCGGAACCAGTCTGCGGCCTCATCCCATTTTTTGCTGCGAAACAGCAGGCGGCCCACGGCGGCCCATGCTTCGGAGTTGTTGGGGTCTTGCTGCAGATAGGATTTGTAGGTGTCGATCGCCTTCTGGCGGTTGAGGATTTCGCGCTCAGCATCGAGCAGGCCGGTATAGGCGTAATCATCATAATATTGCGCCAGCGCATACAGAATATGCAGGTTGTTGGGCTCTTTGGCGCGGGCTTTTTCGATTTTTTCCAGACGCGACATGAACTGCCCTTCGATTTTGGCTACCGAGGTGGCGGCCTGCACACGAATGGCATTGCTCGAATCTTTGAGCGCCTTGTGGAAGGCGGGAGCCAGACGCGGATGGAATTTCATCGTCATTTTGCTAAGCGCACGACGCTTTTGCTCTTCCGAGCCCAGCTCCATCACATCAATGAACGGCATCACGCCGTAATTAATGGTGTTCTCATCGCGCCCGACGATGATTTTGTTATAGACATCTTCCGGCTTCGAAATCAGATCGGTGGGGAAAATAAGCTCGAACCACTCTTTGAAGCTGTGCGAGCGCTGACGGAAAATCGCATACATGAAAAGGCAAAACAGCGAACCCGCCGCGCCAAACACACCGGCCACCGCCGAAGTGACGGACAGGATAGCCAGAAATGGCACATCCATACCCAGCTTATATTGGCCCAGCGTGATAAAGGCGGTAACACCCACGACGATGAGATGCAGCAGCACCGGAATACCAACCCAGACGTCGGTCGCTACCGCAAGATAGAGAATGAAGCCATGTACCAGCGTCAGGATAATGCCGAGGATGACAAATAATCCGGTATTGCTGCTGGCACGATCGGCCTGCTGTGCGTCATGCACATCCTCCTCGCGGAGAATGTCATCGACATACTGAAAATGGTCTATGCTAAGCTGCCTCATGGATCGCCTGTACAATGTAAGAGAAGTTACTGTCACCGAAATTACGCAGATTCGTGTCTAAATCCTTGGCAATTTTATCGCGTACGATATTGGCACCTTGCTGCGACGTAGCGGGCAGCAGAATCGAATATTCTTCGCCATTGGTCTGATATTCAAAGGCTAGATCGACGTTACGCAATACGCCCTGCACCGAATCGGATAGCTGACGTGCGATGGTCACACGGTCGTTATCGGCGATTTTTTCGGCATTGTTGAGGCGTACCACGATCATGCTGAGATCGAAGCCCACCCGTTTGGCCAGATGCATCAGATAATCGCTCTGACGTTTGAAGAAACTGTAGGTCATCAGATTATATTCGGGGTTGATGACGGCACCTTCTTTGACGGTTTGATAGTTATCGGCATTCATGATGGCGGTGCCGATCCAGTCGCACAATGCTTTGAATGTCTCTACCGTGTTGAGGCTGAGATTGACAAAATCGAGTTGCTCAACTTTCAGCATGCCCACCACTTTGCCGGTATCAACATTGACGATCGGGCCAGCCAATACGCCCTGACGATCCAGCGCCAACTCATGATCGGAATTGGCGATGCATAAGGTGGTGCGGTTGCCAATGACGTTTTGATACAGGGTGCTGTGCGAATCGACATGTTGCGCGAAATGATCGGACTGATTCCAGCCATGCAGCACGGTCGCTTGCAGCTTGCCATCACGCAGCATGAACACCGAGAATTTTTGCGGGCCCATCACAGCGGATACGAGATTTTCGACACCTTTAAGCACTTCCTGCGGGTCGAGGGTTTCGAGCGCTTTCGCAGAGCGGTAGGCCTGCACAGATGACGTCAGCTTACCGGCAATCTGGGTTTCGAGGTCTTCCTTGCGGTTTTTTACGAAGCTATAAGATTCGGTAATGGTGCTTTCGCGCTCTTGCGAGGCTTCGAGGTCTTCTTCCAACGTCACCACTTTGCGCAAATGACGCTCGGAGAAGGCACCGGCTACCAAGCCAACGGTAAACCACAAAATCGGGTTGATCAGAATGTCATAATAATAGGCGAACATATCCACATCAGCGCTGCGCTCGGGCCATGGGCCAAGCAGATACACGACGGTGGACAGCAATGCCGCGAGCAGCGCTTCATTGGCACCATATTGTGCGGCAAGCAGAATCACCACAATCCAGAACGGATGGGGATTCACATCCCAAAACATATTGCCGCTGCCTGCTAACTGATCAATCAGCACCAGAATCAACAAGCCGAGCACCGCTTCGATGATCGCCTTGACGCGCAGCCCTAAAATGGAGGTTTTATTTTGCATATACCTACTCGCTTCCTTCATTACACTTAGAATTTATATTTCAGATGACCACCCACCGACATGGCGTTTTGGTCTGAATCATTGGTTTGCAAGCCGTAGCGGGCACGCAGCTGCGCTTCCAGCTCATCGGTAATATCCTGCGTTAAGCGCACCTCACCTTGCGGGCCATGCTCGCCGAGACGGTCATACGCATAACCGCCCACCAGCAACGCACGGGTCGAATCGGTAAACTCTTCTTCCAAAATCACATGCGGGAAATGGATTTCACGCGAGTTCATGGGGAAGGGGCTGTAACGATCGCTGCCACCGATGGTTTGGGTGCGATAGGTTTTGTCGGTCACATATTCACCGTCAAAGCCATAACCGACGGCGAAATAGGGGCCTTCGGACTGGATTTGATGCACCAGATTCACGCGGATCAGTGCCGTTTGCGCGACATCATCCTCGAGGGCGATATTGTAGCGGTTATAGGATACTTCACCCGCCATCGTGGTTTTGTTGGTGATGTTGGTGACATGGCGTGCGCCGACACGGTCACGGGTTGCGTCTTCGGCCACCGCTTCGACGAAATCCCAATAGGGGCGCTGATATTCACCCAGCAATTCGGTACGGCCCAGCGGTGTGTTGAAGGCATAATACATGCCCGCGCCACCGGCGTCATTATTGGCGAAAAGCGAGCCTTGCAGACGGCCACCATCGTCGAAATAATAAGCGGCATACAGCTCGCCACGTTGTTTGCTGTATTCATAATCATCGATCTGACCGCTATAGGCACGGCGCAGGCCGGATGCATCCAACTCGTTATTTTGAATGTTGGCACCGATTTCGACATTATCGGCAATGCGTGCCATGCCGCCCACGGTGGTGATTTGCTCATCCGAGTTGCCGATGCGGCGCCATTCATGATCGATCATGAAATGCTGCGCATGCAGTTTTTCGATATCGCGCTTAAGCAGCATGATATCCTGATTATGCGGGTTCAGCCCATGCGCCTGATCGAGCAACGACAGCGCGCGGCTCCAATTGCCGGTGTAATTCTCGGCATTGGCGGTATAGCCCATCAGCTGTGCATCCTGCGGATAATGCTGGTTCAGCGTGTTCAGACGGCTGAGCGCTTGCTGTTCGTTACCGGTTTCAAGCTCAAGCCGTGCATACAGCATTTGCAGGCGTAATTCCTGCTGCTGGCGCATACGCTCCTCAGCGGTGATTTCCTGCGATACGGCAGGTACAATCGCCATGCTGGTAGCCGAAGTGGGGGTAAAGCGCAGCTGATACCCTTCTTTGGCGGCGATGACGACCGAATTTTGGCCCACTTTCTGATCGGCAACCCAGCTATGCTGCTGGCCATCATTCAGCGAGAAATCCTTCGGCAGGGGCTGATTGTAATTAATTTTCAGCTCGCGGCCATTATTGTAGGATTCGATATTCTGGATATCGGGTGATTGAATCGACATCGGCGTAGCTTGGCGCTGGCGATTATGATCGGAGTTGCTGTCATACTGATTCGCCACGGCGGTTGCTTCATCGTAATATTTATATTCGATGAGGATGCTCATGAAATCCGCAAGCAGGGATTTATCGGACGGGTATTCCGCCAGCAGACCATAAAAGCCACGCTTGCCCTGATCGTGACGACCCAGATGGAATTGTGTTGAATAATACATCGACTGGCGCTGCACGGTATTGGCGACGCTTGGCCCCATATTCACCACTTGGGTATAGTAGGAAGTGGCTTCGTCCGCGCGTTGCTCGCGACGGGCCAACTCACCTTTGAAGAACAGGGCTTCAAACGGGGTGGTTTCCGGCGCGGGTGCGGTGGTATGGGTTTGCATGTATTTATTCAGATATTTTTCCGAATCCGCATAATTCGACTCTGAATAGGTCAGCACGCCCAGATTTTTGAGCACTTCTTCATTTTGCGGGGCGAGGCTTTCGACCTTTTTGAGCGCACGAATGGCAGCATTGGAGAAACCATAGGCCTGCGCCACCGTAGCGTAATCCTTCAGCGCTGCCGGATCATTGGTGGCATTCACCCATGGGCGCATGCCGCTATCAAACGAATTCGCCGCGCCATATTTGGCCATGGCGTTGAAATATTTTTGACGCAGGGGCGCATAAGAGAGTGCTTCGGGATTGGCGGTAACATAATGCATCAGCGCATAATCATCGCCGTAATACGAGATATACTCGCCCCATTTGATACGCGAGGCACCATCGGCGCTCTGCGCGCGGCCTGCAATCCATGCGATTTGCTGCTCATTCAGGCGCGGGCCCCACATATAGAGCAGGTCTTTGACTTCCTGCGATTCGGGATGCTTGTTGGCGGCTAATTGTTCAAAAATCACCACCGCATCATCGCGGAAACCATCATCGAGCAGGCTGAATGCCAGCATGCGCTTGGTGTCATCATCCGTGTTAGCATCGGCTGCCAGCGCTACGCGGTAATCGCGCGGCATATCGGCAACGGCAGGCTTGCCCGGAGTGGATTTGCCCGCCACCGCATGCACCTGATTATACAGGGTACGCCACTGGCCGCCATTTTTGGCATATTGATTGATATAAGGCATCGCCAGCTTTTTATTGCCGCTATTGATCAGCATATAGACCAGCTGCAATTTGCGCTCGCTGGAGACTTCAGCGCTGTCGAGCTGTGCGACAGCATAGTCGGACAATTCTTTGCGATAGCCTGCATCGCCACGTGACAGTTGGGTAAGGGCGGCGAGGTAATTATCTTCATTCGAGCGCGAGGTGCCACGCAATTCGCGCAGATGCGGCAGGGCTTGGCGATATTCCCCGGCGCGTATATAAGCGCTCACCAGATATTCGCGGTGCTTGGCCGATGCTTCGCGGTCATAGAGGGTTTCGGCAACGGCAGCGGCAGTCGCACCATGGCGACGGTCATTAGCAAGGAAAAACAGCTCGCTCAGCTTGCCGGTGGAGGTGTTGCGGCCATGCTGGCTCAGCCATGGGCGGACGACCTCTTCCTGACCCATCGAGGTGACCAGCTTCACCCATGCGAAACGGACGATTTCGGATTCGCTGGTGCGCGCCACGTCGCTGACAGGGGTGATGATATCTTTCTGACGATCAACACTGATATAGAGCATCACCACTTCATCCAGCTCACGCGGGGTCATGTCGGCATAGGCGGGGAATTGCGCGACCACGCGGTTAAAACAGTCGGTTTTATTGTAACGCGCGCAATTTTGCGCCAAACGCAGCCGTTGATTGCTGTTGAGGGAGGCATTCAGCGCCACGTCTATTTTAGCATCCTGATCATTTTTGCGCTCAATCATCGCAATGATCGCATCCAATGCCGGTTTATTGGACAGATATTGCGGCTCGTCAAAGGCTTTGATCAGCGCATTCATCACCGCATCGGCATTGCTGGTGCGTGCCAGCTCAACCAGATTAATCGCTTCATCTTGTGAGAAATAACGGTTTTCGATTTGTTGAACCACAGCCAGCGCTTCGGCATTTTCGCCGCGCTCTAATGAGAGCTCAATATAAGGGCGATAAAGCGCGGGGGGCAGCTTGCCTTCTTCATAAACACGCTTAAGCACCGCATAGGCCTGATCGCGCTTACCGCCATTCATCGAGGCGTTGATATAGGCGGTGAATAAATCGATGTCCTGCGTAATCAGATCGCGGTTAAGATTCACCAGATCGAGCGCCAGATCGGGGCGGCCACCATAATTGATGATATTGGTTAAATCCGCGATTTCTTTGGGGGACTGCTCTTTGCTGATCCATGCGCTGGCTTCGCTATAGGCTTTGTCGGACTCGCCGGTATCCACCAGATTCACCACGGTGAGGCGGGTGAGCTTGAAGCTGACATAATCGGGATGGCGTTGGCGCAAATCCTGTAAGGCGGTGGCTGCATCCGCTTTGCGGTCTTGCAGCATTAAAATGGTCGCCAGATCGACATAATATTCGGGGTTATTGCCGCCGGACATATCGATCAGCTTTTGCAGCGTTTCAGCCTGTTTATCATATTGCTTGGTGTAGTTATACATGTCGGAGAGCATTTTGAGGCTGGATTCAGACGGTTGCTGCTCGACAATGGTTTCGATTTCGCGCAGATAATCTTCGTCGCGGCCAGCGGCTTGGTACAGCAGTGCCAGTTGTTTGCGGCTCTCAATATGGGCGGGATTCTCGGCTACATGCTTTTCCAGCACCGGCAAAGCTTCAGCGCCACGGCCTTCTTTGATCATAGCGGCAGCCCAGCCTGCCATGGTCATGTCGCTGCGGTCTCCACGATCATAAGCGGCGACATGGTCAACCGGTGCACCATCGCTGCCACCGGCGGCGCGGATGGCATCATCCTTTTGCTGCATCACAGCCATTTGCTCATCACCGGGGATGAGATAAAAGCTGGCGCCAATGCCAACCACAACTAAAAGCGCAATAATAATAAGATATTTACGCATGGTGAGACCCTTTCTCGTAGTTCCTGCTGTCTGCCGCACGCCTGAAGGCGGGAGCAGTATTTAAATCGATTTTGCTTTCGTGATAGATGACCCGTAAATCCGGCGTCGCGACATAGGGTACAAACCCTTGTTTGCGCTGCAATTCATAGATCTTACTGATTCCTTCGGGATCATTCATATCCCAATAATCAAGGGTGTAAACCTTTAACCGCTCAGAAACCCCTTGCGCGGCACGGATTTTTGCAAGGTATTGCGCATAATCCTCATCGGGAGCGAAACTGGCGCGCTTTTCGCTCAGATCATAATGGCTGAGCGTGCTCTCCGCGAGCAGAATGTCGGTATCGGCGGCAATCAGCGGCATCAAATCAAAAGCGCGATTCACCATGATGGTGATATGCGGATAGCGCGAGCGGATTTGTTTGACGATTTGCGCGGCGGCATCTTTCATACCCGCATAGCGTTTGGGCTCAAGCACTTCTTGATATAAGGCACTGTCGATAGTATCCAGCATCACCCCGTCAAAGCCTTTGGCCAGCAGAGCGGGGATTTCTTCGCTCAGCAGATATTCCTGCCATTCATTGCGGCGGATATCCACCAGCGTGCTTTTCCAATAGGGGTGGGTGGAAATCTTCATATCATCATCAAAGCGCTGCTCGACCGGCGAGCCGGCTTTAATCTCGCCCACACTGATATAACCGATGAGCTGCTGCTGATTATCTTTGAGGCTATTCAGATCGGGATGCACATCGCCATCGAGCACGACGGTATCAAAGCGGGCGAATGCATCGGCGGGAGCAGATTGATCATAATAGACAGCAAAGCGCTCATGCGGATCAAACGCGCGTTCAAGCGGCGCACAGGCGCTGGCAGCCAACGCTAATGACACGCCCGCAAATAGACAGCGTAATTCTCCGCGTTTTGCAACATCTTGCTGCATGTGATAATCCTATACTTGCCCGTATTTACTTTTATTATGCTTTGGTCAGTGTAGGCGTTAATACATTATTAACAAATCGGTTGTAAAGGATAAATTTGTGTATCGAATCAGATTCCTTGCATATCGCGCTGATAAACCTACATTGTCCAAAGTGTGAAGCTTTTATGACAATGGAGAAAACTGCATGATAGACCGCCTGCTTACCCGCCGCTCGGTAAAGGTAAAAAATTTGACCAATCCCGCACCAGACGGGGCCGAGCTGGAGCAAATAGTGCGCGCCGCGACTCGTGTGCCGGATCATGGCAAGCTGGCGCCATGGCGCATTAAAATTATAAAAGACAAAGGGATTGAGGCATTTTCTTCACTTGTTGCAACGCGTTTTGCTGCCATCCATGCGGATGCCAATGACAAACAAATCAATCATGAACGCGAAAGGCTGGCCAATGCGCCGCTGATACTGGCGGTGCTATATACCCCGCAAGAGGGGCGGATTCCATTATGGGAGCAGGAGCTATCGACCGGCGCGGTGTGCATGAATATCCTCCATGCTGCCACGGCGCTGGGCTTTGCGGGCTGCTGGCTGACGGAATGGATTGCGTATGACGCCGAGATTGCCACGGCGCTAGGTTGCGGCGAGCGCGACCGCGTGGCCGGATTGATTTATATCGGCACCGCAGCAGAAGCGCCGGAAGAGCGGCCACGGCCCGAGTTGGGTGAGGTGGTGGAAGAGTGGGTGGGGGCTACTAGGGGCTAGAGGCTAGGGAATGTTACTTTCAGGCATCGTCATCCTGCAGCTCGCAACGCGAGAGCGCAGGATCTCATGACGTAAGCAAGGGCCCTCACCCCGACCCTCTCCCCGGAGGGAGAGGGGGAAAAAGAGAGAGCGAGGACAGTAGTCCGAGTCTTCAGTGCGCGAAGCGCTTAGGTTCATCGCGGAGGCCAGTAGGCCGAAGCGGGAACGAACATAAAAACCCCCTCCTAATTCCCATCCGGCGCCAGCGTGACATGCAAGCCGTCTAACGATTCATCAAGCAAAATCTGACAGGATAACCGTGAGTTGGGCTCTACATCAAAAGCAAGGTCTAACATATTGATTTCTTCGTCGGAGGCGGGGATGAGCTTGTCAGCCCAATCGTCATCCACATACACATGGCAGGTAGCGCAGGCGCAGGCACCGCCGCATTCGGCCTTGATCGGCAAGCCGTGATCGCGGATCACTTCCATCACGCGCCAACCGGCCAGCCCTTCCAGTGAATGGGATGCGCCTTCGCGATCGGTGACAGAGATGGTGATGGTTTCCATTATTTAACACCCAGCTTTTTTTGCAAATCGGTCGAGGAGGTGGTGTATTGAAAACGCAGCTTTTCATTAGGGCGGCAGTAACCGAAAGCGGCTTGCGACATCAGTGCCGCCTCGTGGAAGCCGGAGAGAATCAATTTCAGCTTGCCCGGATAATAGTTGATATCACCAATCGCGAAAATGCCTTTTTCGCTGGTTTCAAACCGCTCCGTATCCACCGGAATGAGATTTTCATGCAGTTGCAGGCCGAAATTGGCGACGGGCCCCAGCTTCATGGTGAGACCAAAGAAAGGCAACAGCGCGTCGCATGCCACCAACGTTTCATTCTTAGCATCATCGCGCACGGTGACGCCCGATAACACGCCATTCACCCCTTCGAGCGCGGCGATTTGACCGATGCGTAAATCAATCGTGCCATCGGCTACTAATTTACGCATTTTATGCACCGAGTCGGGCGCGGCGCGGAAATCATCGCGCCGATGCACCAGCGTGATATGCGCGGCAATGGGTTGCAGATTGATGCACCAATCGAGCGCCGAATCGCCGCCGCCAACAATGACCAGCTTTTTACCGGCAAACCGTTCGCGCTGGCGCACCGCATAAAATACCGATTGCTCTTCATAGGCGTCAATGCCTGCGATGGGCGGTTTTTTGGGCATGAAGCTGCCGCCACCGGCGGCGATCACCACTACGGGTGCAATCAATGCCTGCTCCATATCGGTCACCACGCGCCAGCGGCCATCGGGCTCTTTGGATAATTGCTCCACCATTTGGCCAAAATGATAGACCGGATCAAAGGGGCGGATTTGCTCCAATAACGCATCGGTGAGCTGCTGCCCGCTGCATACGGGAATGGCGGGGATGTCATAGATGGGTTTTTCAGGGTATAGCTCGGCGCATTGCCCGCCGGGCTTGTCGAGAATATCGACCAGATGCGCCTTCAGGCCCAACAACCCCAGCTCAAACACGGCAAACAGGCCCACCGGCCCTGCGCCTATAATAATCACATCGGTTTCGATTGCCTGATTGGTCATAGTTGGATTCCTTCGCGCCACACCATACGGATTGAAACGGAAATTTCCAGCCCTATATGGCGAGCATAGCGCCAATCAATGATGCTGATAGGAAGAATCAATTGGTGTTGAAGATGCAAGCCGCCTAGTCTAGCGTCAGAACCTAACAAAACACAGGAGGAGATATGTCCAATTCCGTTGCCCACGCCCTTAAGGCCGTACTGGCCGATAGCTACGCGCTGCGCCTGAAAACCCAGAATTACCACTGGAATGTGGAAGGCCCGAATTTTCGTGCGCTGCATGTCATGTTTGAAGAGCAATATAACGAGCTGGCCGCAGCGATTGATGAAATTGCTGAGCGTATTCGTGCGCTGGGTGAGCGTATTGAAGCGACGCCCTCGGCTTTCAGCAAAAAAACCAACATCAAAGACGGCGATCACACGCTGGATGAATCGGGTATGGTAAAAGATTTATTCGAAAGCAATGTGAAGATTGTCGAAACACTGAAAACCGCGCTGAAAGCGGCAGAAGAAGTGGAAGATGAGTTTTCCGTGGATATGATGATTGGCCGCATTGGCGTGCATGAGAAAGCGGCATGGATGCTGCGCAGCAGCTTGCCTGATGCGGTGCGCAGCAAAGCGGCAAAAGCGGCGGATTATTAAGCGTAATGAAAAAAAACGGGCGCATCAGGCGCCCGTTTTTGGCTCCGGCTTATAGCGTAACCAACCGGTATGTATTAGAAGTAAAAGCGCGCACCTGCTTCAACAATATGCGCGTCATATTCAAACTCGACCTGCGAATTGCGGTTGGAGGTGAATTGCGGATCGGTGGTGCCCAAATAACGGTAACCAAGGCCCAGCTCCACCACCGGCATGCTGGGAACCGTATAATAAATACCAGCCATACCCTGATAAGCAAAGACCATATCGGTATCGTCGATGCCTAAGCCGTTGCTTTCAAGAAAGACGCGCGCCATCCCCAAACCACCACCCAGATAAGGCCGCCACGGGCCATCACCCAGATCGACAAACATATTAGCCATAAAGGTTTGCACCTGCATACCATCGTCAATGGTGTTGATGCCTAGCAGCGCATCGGAATAGGTGCCCATATCATTATCGCGATAGCCCATTTCCGCTTCGAAGCGCAAATTATCGAGCATGCTGTTGGTATTGCGCGGGCGATAACCGATCGCGCCGGTGAGGCCGTAGCCTTCGTTAAATTCCATTTCGCCGTTGAGGCCAGTCCCGATGCGGGTTTCGGTGACCGAGGCGTCCTGCACAAAATTGACCGACGCGCCCAGCGCTAAATACCAACTGGGTATGGGTTTGCCGCGTTGCTGCATACCACCACCATGCATGGATTGCACATTATTCATCACCGCGCCGCTGCGGCCCATCGATTGCGCCTGCACATCAAGCGGCGCAAAACATGCTGCCAATGCGCAACTGGTGAGGGAAAGAATACGGGTGGAAACTTGCATGTTCAGGGTCCTTACAGTCAAACGATTGCAGTGAATACATCGTTGCTTGCCTGAATCTGTGGCCGAATGCTCCGGCTCTTAATCTTTAAGTAATGCATGCGACTATAACCCAAAATAATGAGACTCACAACCTGTTTATCGAAAGCACTATTGTCTGCCCGTCATCACCCGGCTTGGTCTCCCGTTCTCACGGCGTCATTACCCGACTTGTTCCCCCGCCCACAGCGTCATTACCCGACTTGTTCGGGTAATCTTCTTTGCTTACTTAGGCAGAGTGCCAATGCGAGAGGAAGTGGATTACCCGCATAAAGCGGGTAATGACGGGATAGGAGGGGGCATCACCCGACGTGGTCCCCCGCACCAACGGCGTCATTACCCGACTTGTTCGGGTAATCTACTTGAGTCAGGCGCATGCAGAGAAGGAAGTGGATTACCCGCACGAAGCGGGTAATGGCAGGAGGGGAGGGGGCATCACCCGACTTGTTCCCCCGCCCACAGCGTCATTACCCGACTTGTTCGGGTAATCCACTTAATGTTTCCCCTAAAATCTCTGGATATAAATCGCGCCAATCGGGGTTTTGTGATTCGATTAAGTTAATTTTCCACTCTCTGGAGTATTTTTTGATGCGCTTTTCACGGTGAATCGCGGCGTCGATAGACTCGAAACATTCGTAATAAACCAGATTTTTGATGAAGTAGCGGGTGGTAAAACCCGGGGTGATTTCGTGCTTATGCTGATAAACGCGCTGGATGAGATCCGATGTCACGCCCGTATAGATTACCCCATCTTTGCGGTGAGCCAGAATATAGACATAACCCTGTTGCATGCGGGCAAGATACTGGCGCAAATTGAAAAGTGCAATGGTAGGGTTTTTGGGGGGTAGTGAAGTGGATTACCCGCATGAAGCGGGTAATGACGGGATAGGAGAGGCATCACCCGGCTTGTTCCTCGCCCCAACGGCGTCATCACCCGACTTGTTCCCCCATCCCCACAGCGTCATTACCCGACTTGTTCGGGTAATCTACTTATCTTTAATAGCCGAATGGGAGTGAAGGGGATTACCCGCATAAAGCGGGTAATGACGGGGGAGGGTGGAGAGGCATCACCCGGCTTGTTCCTCGCCCCAACGGCGTCATCACCCGACTTGTTCTCCCATCCCCACAGCGTCATTACCCGACTTGTTCGGGTAATCTACTTATCTTTAATAGCCGAATGGGAGTGAGGGGGATTACCCGCATGAAGCGGGTAATGACGGGGGAGGGTGGAGGGGCACAGGGGGCGAGAGCAGGGAGCAGGAGCAGGGTCACGGGCAGGGGTTGGGAATGTCCTGATGAATATCCTGAATGCCCGAGAGCACCTCGGGGGGGAGGGTGAGGCGTTGACTGCCGATATTACTGGTAAGCTGTTCCAACGTGGTGGCACCGATAATATTGCTGGTGACAAAGGGCTGCATGGTGACAAAGGCCAGCGCCATTTGCGCGGGGTCCAGCCCATGCTCATGCGCGAGTGCCACATAGCGGGCGGTGGCGGTGGTGGCTTTGATGCCGGTATAGCGCTGGAAACGCTCAAACAAAGTAAGCCGCGCCCCATCGGGCTGTTTGCCATCGAGATATTTGCCCGATAGCACACCAAAGCCCAGCGGCGAATAAGCGAGCAAACCGCATTGCTCGCGGATCGACATTTCGGCCAGCCCAACCTCGTAGCTGCGATTGAGCAGGCTGTAGGGATTTTGCACGCTCATGATACGCGGCAATTGCTGCTCGCGATGCAGGCGCAGGCATTCCGCCACACCCCATGGCGTGTCGTTCGATAAGCCGATATGCCGCACTTTGCCAGCCTGTATCAACTCGGCCAGCGCGCTGAGCGTTTCTTCTAGTGCAATGGCGTCATCGTCGGCTTTGTGAGTATAGCCCAACTCGCCGAAATAATTGGTGGCGCGATCGGGCCAGTGCAGCTGGTATAAGTCGACATAATCGGTTTGTAGGCGCTTGAGGCTGCCATCAATCGCGGCATGAATTTGGGCACGGTTGAGGCGGGTTTCGCCACGCCCCAGATAATCAAAATTCTGTGAGCGGCCTACCACTTTGGTGGCGATAATCACATCGTCACGCCTGCCGCGCTGGGCAAGCCAACTGCCGATATAGGATTCGGTGCGCCCTTGCGTGGCGGCACGCGGCGGTACCGGATACATTTCAGCCACATCGATAAAATTGACACCCTGTGCTAGCGCATAATCGAGCTGCGCATGGGCGTCGGCTTCGGTGTTTTGCTCGCCCCATGTCATGGTGCCCAGACAAATGGTGCTGACCTGGATATCCGTATTACCCAACTTGCGATAATCCATGTTACACATCCTGCGGTTTGTTGAGATAGATCATGCGGGTTTCGCGTTGCGGGAATGGGATGGTGATGCCTTCCTCGTCGAAGCGAAGCTTGACGCGCTCCATTAAATCCCAGTAGACAGCCCAGTAATCGGCGGATTTAACCCATGGTCGGCATAATACATTGACGCTGCTATCGGCAAGCGCGCCAATGGCAATGGTGGGTTCGGGGTCTTTGAGTACCCGATCATCAGCTTCCAGAATCTCATGCAATACCGCTTTCACCTTACGCAAATCATCGCTGTAGCTGACGCCGAATGTCAGATCAACGCGGCGCGTGGCCATAGCGGAATAATTGATGATATTATTGGAAATGACCGAACCATTAGGCACGATAATCGTTTTATTATCGGGCGAAGTGAGGGTGGTGGTGAACATATTCACCTCTTGCACCGACCCGGCGGTATTGGCGATTTCGACATAGTCTCCACGGCGGAACGGGCGGAAGGTAATAATCATCACCCCGGCGGCAAGATTGGATAGCGAGCTTTGCAATGACAGGCCGATTGCTAAACCGGCTGCGGCCACCACTGCGGCAAGCGAGGTGGTGTTGACACCCAACTGGCTGATCGCCGCAATCGCGACAAAGGTGAGTGCCAGCGCATACAGCATGTTGCCTACAAAATCGACCAGCGTGTCATCGACCTTGCTACGCACCATGAGCTTGCGCACAGCAATCATAATTTTTTTGGCAAACCATTTACCGATAAAAAAGATGAGTAATGCAGCGAGCAGATGCAAACCCCACTCAACCCCTTGCGTGGCTAGAAAATCTTTGGCCATGCGGGCTTCTTCACTGAGTGCTTCGGGATTTTTGACGATGGTGCTGATACCTTCAACGATGCTGAGCGTTTCCTCGTCGGTGGGATTTTCTGCTTTGGGCGCGGCCATAGGCAACGAGTCCTTATCTTATGCCGTGAAAATAAAATCGCTGAAATCGATCACATTCATATCGGTCAGGGCGGTCAGATTTTCAAGGGAGGCAAATTTGAGATGCCCGCCTGCGGTGCGGCCATCCTGATCGTAATACATCACCACATGGCCTTCACTACTGTCGTAGAACACATTGATCACCCCGTCGCCTATCGCTGCGTCGGCATTAATAATGTCAAGCGAGGCAGCGCGGTTGTCGGCATTGAGTGCGACATTGCGCAAAATAATCAGCTCGGTTCCCGCTGATCCGGCGCTGGTGACACTGTTGATAATGGCTCCATCGACGCTATCATCATTATTCCCGAGATTGAGGGCGGTGAGTGACGCATCGAACTGGAAGCGGTCGGCAAGGCCTGCCGTTGCAGACGTGCCGAAATCGACATCGAGATAGCGATCGACGCCCTGAATGGCGGTGGTTTGATAAGCGAACACATCATCGCCGGTGCCGCCACGAATGGTATCATTGCCGCGCCCGCCGATGATGGTGTCATCGCCTGCGCCACCACGGATGAAATCATCATGTGCGGTGCTGATGAGCACATCGCTGCCCGTACCGCCGGTATAGCTGACGCCATGCGTCATGGTCGATAAATCAACCGATAACGCACCCGCCAAAATCGCGTCGATTGTGACGATGCCTGCTTGTGACGCGTTGCTGCCCAATGTAAAGCCGTTGACGCTGTAATCGCCCGCGAGAATCACAAGGGTTTCTATGCTGCTGACATGATCAAAGGCAAAATCGGTAATGGCGGTGTTGGGCGTGCCCAGCACCAGCGTGTCGGTGCCTGCGCCACCGGCAATCGTATCCATGTTGGTGAGTGTTTCGGTGGTAAGAATAAAACGGTCATTGCCATTGCCGCCGGTGAGTTTGTCATTGCCACCAGTGCCAGCGGTGAGCGTGTCGCCGTTATTACCCGCAATCAGCTGGTCGCTGCCCACGCCCCCAGCCAGTGAGGCTGCCGCCCCGCCAAAATTGGTGATGAGCAAGGAGCTATCGCTGAACTTCGTGCTGGCGGTGGTAAAATTGCCACGAAAGCCACCCAGTAAAATCTGTTCGCTGCTGCCATTGCGTAAAACCGTATCGCTGGTGGATAGCCGGTCGACGGTGAGGTTGGCTGCTGCTGCGCCACCGCTCAATGTTAAATCGACGCCGTTACTGCCGGTGCCATAATCTTCGATACGCACTGACGGAGCGCCGTTGGTGAAATCAAGCTGAAAGCGATCATCGCCGGTATTGCCAAATAATTGCAGTGTGGCGCTGTTAGCGGTGGGGGAGGCGGCAATCGTATCATTGCCCGCGCCTGCATAAACGATCGCGCTGCGCCCAGCAGCCGGGGTAACGGTGATGCGGTCATTACCGGCATTACCGTAAATGATGCTGTTGCCACTGCCGCTGCCGGTGATGGTGTCGTTGCCATCGGTCGGATCGTAATTGCCATTGCCACCGTATATGGTCGCATTGCCGGTGTGATTGGTGAGGTCTATCACATCGCCCGACGGGCCACCCCAGATTTGAAAGGTGCCGCCCACTGCTGCGGAATCGAGCGAATCGGTACCTGCGCCTAAATACACGGTCGCAATCGTACCGACGACATTATTGAGGGTGATATTATCGTTGCCCGCATTGGCATAAATCACGACATTGCCATTGCCACTGATGATGCGGTCATTACCATCGCTGGTATCAGCAATGCCATTGCCGCCATAGAGGGTGGCGTTGCCGGTGCTGCCGGTGATGTCGAGTGTGTCGCTGCCCGAGCCGCCGAACAAGGTGCTGTTGCCCGCATTGCTGAGCGTGATAACGTCGCTGTCGGGCCCTGCCTGCACAAACATGCTGCCACTGGCACCGCTTGCGGTGAGGCTGTCGGCGCCGACGCCGCCCCAGAAGCGTAAAGTGTGGCCCACGCCGGTGGGCGAGGCAAAGGTCACCGCATCGGCGCCCGCATTGCCATAGACATCATTGCTGCCTGCGCCTAAAATAAAGGAATCGGCACCATCGCTGGTATCGGACAGGCTGGTGCCGCCATAGATCGTGCTGTTGCCTTCGCCGGAGGTGATGCTGTCGCCGCCTGCGCCGCCAAAAATCAGATGATTACCGGCGCTGCTGCCCATGATGATTTCGTCATTGCCGCCAAGGCCGTGGATTTGATTATTTTTGTTGATGGCGTTGACCAGACTTAAATCGGTGGTGAAATCAATGATGTTATCGGCGCCGTCGAGCGTGGTCTCGGCACTGTCCGCATCACCTGCGACGAACACGCTACCATCGAGAAAGGTGATATTGGTCAGGCTGAAA
This sequence comes from Alphaproteobacteria bacterium UBA6178, assembly GCA_002422205.1. Lineage (GTDB taxonomy): Bacteria > Pseudomonadota > Alphaproteobacteria > Rickettsiales > UBA3002 > UBA6178. Next base: position 78,759 of record DITS01000001.1, on the reverse strand, counting down.
ATGGCGGGTGTGGTTTCTTCGCGCGCTGGGGTGCTATCAAGCAGAGCGCTACCCGCTGCGGTGCTGACGCGCAGGCGCGTATCCACCACGGTGAAGCTCACCTGCGAAGCGGAAACCGTGCTGAAGCGCAAACTATCCGCATCAGGGGAAAAGGTGACCACCTGATCGAGAATGAGGTCGAAATTATAAGCAACCATCGCGCATATCCTTACATTATAATGTGAAGCCGCATGGTAGCAATCCCTGTGCCATGCACCAGCATAAAATTTTTTATACGTATCCCCAGCAGCTTGCAGTAAATTCAATCCGCTGCGTTGCTATTCATAGCGGCAATAAATGCTAGGAACAGGTGGCAAATTGTGCTAGTATAAGTTGAAATTGGTGGGCAATTAGCCCGCGCGCAATGCTCTAGGTAGGAGTGAATTATGGACGGTTCCTTATCCCGTTTTGCATCCCCTTTATCGTCGATGCAGCAGGGCACGCCCAATGGGCTGCTCGCACAAATCCGTAGCCCCATTCAGGCGGCACCCGCCGCGCCCCTGCAAATCGCCAATGCCGTCACGTCGAAATCCGATACGGCGAACATTAATCCGATGGCGCAATCGATGGCGGAGTTGCAGGCGCTGATTGAACGGTTGAATGCCGCCACCGCTCCCGATGCGATGAGCGAGGCGCTGCGCGCGATTAAAGATTATGTCAAAGACGGCACCAATGCCGATTTTTTGGGTGGCGCGATGGAGCAGCTATCCAAAATGGCCGATACAGTGCTGGCGGCGATTGCCAAAGACCCCGCCTCGGTCGCAGGCGGCTTTGCTTTTGCAATGCAGGGCAGCTTTGCGCAAGCAACCACCAGCTCGGACGATTATTACAGCAACAAAACCTCGTTTAATTTTAGCTTTAGCTACGCCGATGCGCGCACCAGCATGGCCGGCAATTTCAGCTTTGACGAAAGCCTGGAAATGACGGGCAATGGCTTTAAGTATCAATCCAGCGAGCGCGCGACGATCAGCCTGACCACCACCAATGTGAATCTGGATACCAATCCGGTGCTGCAAGCCTTTTTGGGCATTACCAACAGCATGACCAGCGATTTATTTGATCTGAACCAGACCGGACTGGAAGAAGCGATGCTGCAGGCTGGAAGTTATCGCCAAGCTTCGGTGATTGAACTGATGCAGGCGCAATTTGCCAGCCTCGACAAAGCCCGCGACAATACTGAGTCGCTGATTGATATGCTGGAAAAACTGATGCAGCCCGAGGCGGAAGCGGCGTAAGGCGCGGATGTAAGCGCTCTGGATTCCCGCTTTCGCGGAAATGACGTTTTAAAAAGATGTTGCAACAAGCATGCGGTTAGTAAACCGCATCAGCCTTGAGCGGCGCCTAACGGGCGAGCAGGAGGCGAGCCGCGGAGGCAATGGAACATGCGGTTAGTAAACCGCATCAGCCTTGAGCGGCGCCTAACGGGCGAGCAGGAGGCGAGCCGCGGAGGCAATATAAATACTAGCTAGCCCATGCTTCGCCAAAGGCTATGCAGGGCACTCCTTCGCCCAAGGTTGCGTTTTCGGGGGCTGCGCCACCCGAAGCCCGCAAGGGCGAAGGGTGGAGGCCCGAGCCGGAATTGAACCGACGTTCACGGTTTTGCAAACCGCTGCATCACCACTCTGCCATCGGGCCGCATGGGTGGACGCTACGCATAACCCCGCCGCGAAGGCCGGTCAAGCAGTTTCCTGCGCGCTTTCCTAACCAAACCTTAACGTCATATAAAAAATCCCTTAATCACATGTATCAATAATGCACAATTGCGTCTTGTTTGGGCGAAAAAGTATCTTATCTGCCAGCAGTCACAGCGATGAGGTGGAAATGCGGTGCAATCTGCGCTAGGTTAGCCACAATTTATAGACAAAGGTGATTGGGGTTGCCTTTGCGCCGCAGCCACGCTACAGCAGGCAGGCTTGAGAATGAGGGAGAATATATGATGAATACACAAATGGCGCGCCACAATATGATCGACGGGCAGCTGGAGCCGAATCAGGTAACCGATCCGCGCATTATTGCCGCATTGGGGGTGACCCCGCGCGAACAATTCGTGCCGGAGATTTATGCCGCCAATGCGTATGTGGATGATAATATTCCGTTGGGCAGTGGCCGCTTTTTGATGCAACCGGTGGCGCTGGGGCGCTTATTGCAGGCCGCGCAGATTGAGGTGGGCACAAAAGTGCTGGTGGTCGCGGGCAATACCGGCTACAGCGCCGCCGTGCTGGCGCAGTTGGGCTGTCAGGTGACGATGGTAGAAGAGCAGCGCGAGCTGGCAGACCGCGCGCGGCGCATTTTATCTGATATGGGCGTGCGTCAGGTTGAAATTTTAACTGCGGCGCTGCATTCGGGCGATCCGGCGCATGCGCCCTATGAGGTGATTTTAATTGATGGCGCGGTGGAGATTGTGCCTGACGCGCTGAAGCAACAGCTGGCAGAAGGCGGGCGATTGGTAACATTGGTTGCAGCCGCCAGCGGGCCCGAACAGCAAGGCGTGATGGCCCGTGCCGTGCTGCTGCAACGCCTGCAAGCACAGTTTGCGCAAATTATTCTGTTTGATGCGGCGGTGCCTGTGATTCCTGCCTTAAAAGCCCATTCTGATTTTACCCTGTAATTGTGAGCGCCTTATGAAATATTCCTGGCTGATTCTGACTTCTGCGATTTTGTGCAGCACGGCGTTGCAGCCCGTTTGGGCGCAGGATGTGCAGCCCGAACCCTTGCCCGAATTGCCATTTGAGGCCGATATGCCGCTGGGCGAACCGGATGTTGCCGCTGAGCGAGCGGGCAATCCTGACCCTTTCGCACAAGCGCTGGAATCGGCGTATAAGCTCAACCCGCGTATTCAAGCGTCGCAACGGCTGGTGGAACAACAGGATGAACGGGTGTCGCAATCGCTGGCCAATTTTCGCCCTAACCTGTCGGCCAATTATGACCGGGGCCGCCAGCGCACGCGCTTCGAAGGCTCGGACTGGAATTATGGCGACACCGAAGCGCAGCAATTATCGCTAGAGCAGCCCTTGTTTCAGGGCGGCGGCAATTTTTATCGCTTCTATAGTGCCAAAGAAAATATGTTATCAGCGCGTGCCGATTTTTTATCAGCGCAACAGCAGGTACTGCTCGAATCCATTACCGCCTATATGGATGTGGTGCAAAATTATTCGTTGCTCGAGCTGAGCCAGAACAATGCCGATGTGCTGGGCCGCCAGCTGACCGCATCGAATGAGCGGTTTGAAGTGGGCGATGTGACGCGCACCGATGTCGCGCAGTCCGAGGCGCGGCTGTCCGGCGCCCGCGCCGAGACGATTCAGGCGCGTGCTAATCTGGAATCCTCCATCGCGTCATTTGAGCGGTTGGTCGGGTATAAGCCGACATTGCCCTTGCCCGCGCCCGATCAGTTCCCGCCTTTGCCGGAAACAAAGGAAGCCGCGATTGAGCAGGCATTAGCCAAAAACCCCTCCATTGATTCCTTTGAGCATTTGAAACAAGCCGCCGAAGAAGATATTGGTGTGAGCGTGTCGTCCTTGCTGCCCAAAGTGTCGCTGGTGGGCACCATGACACGGCAGGATGGCGCGGGTGTCAATGGCACCAGCCAGTTTGACACCGATTCGGTGCAGCTGAGTGTCAGCGTGCCGCTGTATCAGCGTGGGGCCGAATATTCCCGCGTGCGTGAATCGAAAATTCTGGCCAAACGTCGTGAGCATTTGCTGCTCGATACCGAACAATTCGTGCGTGAATCGGTGATTCGTGCGTGGGAAAACTGGCAGGCCGCCGTATCCACCATTACCGCACAGGAAGAAGCGATCCGCGCCGCCGAAGTCGCACTCGATGGCGTACGTCAGGAACAGCAATATGGCTCGCGCACGATTCTGGATGTGTTGGACGCCGAACAGGAGCTGTTTATTGCACGTGTGAATCTGACCCGTGCGCAGCGCAACCGTATCGTGGCGATTTATAATCTGCATCTGACATTGGGCGATTTACTGCCGGGCAATCTCAATCTGGCGGTCGAACAATATGACCCCACCAAGCATTATGACGATGTGAAGTGGCGGTTGATCGGTTTTTAGGCTATTAACCTGCTTTATCGGGCCTTTTTATCCCACTCAGCTTTTGCTTGTCATCTGTGGGGTAAGCCAGTTACAATACACGCCATAGGGAATAGCATTAACAGTGGGCACACCATGACAGCTGAGGCAAAAGCGGAAGATCACGACCAGTCAATGGAGGAAATTCTCCAATCGATTAAACGCATTATCGCAGAAGAAGGCGATGAAAATGATGGCGAATCAATAGGGGGGGCGTCCGTGGCAGATTCCGGCTCTGATATTTTAGAGTTAACCGAAATGGTGCAGGATGATGGCACGGTGGTGGAGCTGGCAGCCGATTCGGCGATTTTGCCTCAATCCAAGCCCGAACCCAAAACGCAAGCGGCACCCAAAGCCCCTGCCGAGCATACGGATTCTGCCGTGATGCCGATGGCCGAAAAAAAGGAGCCGCCCAAACCCGCTGCCAAAGCAGCGCCTATCAGCCTGCCGGATTTGGGCAGCAAAGCCGAAACGTTGGTTTCACAAGAAACGGCAGCGGCGAGCGCCGCCGCGCTGAAAAATCTGTCGCAAAAATCCCGCGCGCCGGAGCCTGTATTACAACCGATTGATTCGGCGGCTTTTCGTTCGGGCCACACGGTCGAGGATTTAGTGCTCGAAGCGCTTCGCCCGATGCTGAAAGACTGGCTGGATGAGAATTTATCCACGCTGGTTGAACGGTTGGTGGAAAAAGAAATCCGCAAGATCGCCAGCCAGCAATAGCGAGAGCGTGGCTTTTTTGCAAAGATCACAAATTATCTGTGATTTGTAAGCCGATTGCGGTTGTTATCCACTTTCTTTTCCACAGCCCTTCTGGCACAGTAATGCCATGACCTGTTCACATATATTCATTGCCCTGCTGGCCTGTTGCTTGCCGCTGAGCGCAGCACTCGCGCAAGATGCAATGCCTGCCTTGCCCGATCTGCCCAGCTTGCCTGCCTTGCCGCCGCTCCCTGCTGGCGATCCGTTTAACCCGCTGTCTCCGACGCCCCCGGCTAGCCTTGACCCGCTGGCACCGGCGCAAGCGCCCGCTGATGCACCGCAAAGCGCGGCCACCTTGCCACTACCTGCAGATGATGATGCCTTTGATTTTTTCCAATCCGGCAAACAAATCCGCGATGGGCAACCAAGCGATGTGCCGCTGGCCGATGTGGGCGTGGCACCGGAAGAGGAAAAACCCGTGGTGCGGCCTGTGGTGCAACGCCCGAAATTTCAGCGCAAATTTAATTACCGCAAACAATATCTGCCCAACGAGATATACAATAAGCAGTATAGCCGCGAAAACCGCCATTTGCCCGTGGCGCAGTGGGAATCGGATTATGACGCGCTGACCTTTCATGCTGCCGCAACCAATAACCTGAATGGCTTGCGCGCGCTGATTCAGTCGGGACGGAATTTGTTTATGTCCAACGCGCAGGGCGAATCGCTGGCGATGGTGGCGGCGCGTCACGGTGCGCCGGACACGCTGCGCTACCTGCTGGCCAAGGGCGTAAGCCCGCAAGGCGTGGATGCTCGCGGCAATGCCACCATTACCCACGCGTTGCGCACTGCGGGTGCATACTAGGGCTTGTCAGGCTTTAGAGTTCAGAGTACAGAGTTCAGTGAAGGGTTGCCCGTATTGGTGATGCGGAATATTTTTACTTTTTGATTGTCATACTCGCGAAAGCGGGTATCCAGTGAAGAGGTAGGGCTCGATTCCCGCTTTCGCGGGAATGACAAGACATAAAACCGAGGTCAGTAGACCGAGCCTTTAGTCGCGTAAGCGTCAGGCGCTGGCGGAGGGCAGTAGCCCGCAGCAGGAGCAAACACAAAAAAGAGACACAAACCATGACCAAGACTTACGGAAAATCGACACTTCCCAGCCGCCATGTTACTGAAGGGCCAGCGCGTGCACCGCACCGCTCTTATTTATATGCGATGGGGCTGTCGCGTGAGTTGATTGACCAACCGTTGATCGGCGTGGCGACCACATGGAACGAAGCGGCACCGTGCAATATTTCGCTCGCGCGTCAGGCGCAGGTGGTGAAAAAGGGCGTCGCCGCAGCGGGCGGCACGCCGCGCGAATTCACGACGATTACCGTGACCGATGGCATTGCGATGGGGCATCAGGGGATGAAATCGTCGCTGGTGAGCCGCGAGGTGATCGCCGATTCGGTCGAGCTGACGATGCGCGGCCATTGCTATGACGCGATTGTCGGGCTGGCGGGCTGCGACAAATCATTGCCCGGATTGATGATGGCAATGGTGCGGCTGAATGTGCCGAGCGTGTTCATGTATGGCGGCTCGATTCTGCCCGGACAATATAAAGGTAAAGACGTGACGGTGGTCGATGTGTTTGAAGGCGTCGGCCAGCATAGCGCCGGCAATATGTCTGAGGCGGAGCTGAACGAGTTGGAGCAGGTGGCTTGCCCGTCGGCGGGCTCGTGCGGCGGACAGTTTACGGCCAACACCATGGCCTGCGTGTCGGAAGCGATTGGCTTGGCACTGCCCGGATCAGCGGGTGCGCCTGCGCCCTATGAATCACGCGATGCCTATGCGTTTGCATCGGGCGAGGCGGTGCTCAATCTGCTTAAAAACAAAATCCGTCCGCGCGATATTGTGACGCGCAAAAGCCTTGAGAATGCGGCGGCAGTGGTCGCGGCAACCGGTGGCAGCACCAATGCGGCACTGCATCTGCCCGCGATTGCGCATGAATGCGGCATTGATTTTGACATTCATGATGTGGGCGAGATTTTCGCGCGTACGCCCTATATCGCTGACCTCAAGCCGGGCGGTAAATATGTGGCGATGGATTTATATGGCATCGGCGGCGTGCCGGTGGTGATGAAGCTGCTGCTCGATGGCGGCTTTCTGCATGGCGATTGCCTGACCGTGACCGGCAAAACGATTGCCGAGAATCTGAAGGACATCAAATTCCCCGAAGGGCAAGACGTGGTGCGCCCCTTAAGCAATCCGCTATCACCCACCGGCGGCGTGGTGACGCTAAAGGGCAACCTCGCGCCAGAAGGCGCGATTGTGAAGGTCGCGGGCATGAAAAATCTGGTGTTTACCGGGCCCGCGCGCGTGTTTGATTGCGAGGAAGATGCGTTTGCCGCAGTGGAAAAACGCGACTATAAAGCAGGCGAAGTCATCGTGATTCGCTATGAAGGCCCCAAAGGCGGGCCGGGTATGCGTGAGATGCTCTCCACCACGGCGGCGCTGTATGGCCAAGGCGCGGGTGATTCGGTCGCGCTGATTACCGACGGGCGCTTTAGCGGCGGCACACGCGGCTTCTGCATCGGCCATGTGGGACCGGAAGCGGCAGTGGGCGGTCCTATTGGGTTGCTGAAAGATGGTGATGTGATTACCATTGACGCGATTAAACGTACCATTGATGTGGCGCTGTCTGACGCGGAGTTGGCGGAGCGCAAGCAAAGCTGGAAGCCGCGTGAAACCGATTACCAATCCGGCACATTGTGGAAATACGCGCAAACCGTGGGCAGCGCCGAATTTGGCGCGGTGACGCATCCAGGTGGCAAACACGAAAAACAGATGTTCGCGGATATTTAAAGCAGTTAAACCTATCTAAATAAGCATTTGTCATTGATACAAGCTATCGCTATGGAAGTATTTGGCTCTATTTAATAGATAAAATCTATTATTATCTATATTATTATAGTTGTTATAGCTTTCTTATTGCAATTAAGAATAATTCGCATTACTATAATAAATAGAACAAGCAACAAAAATATGAGGTAAGGCAATGTCAGTTATCCAACGCAAAGCATGGAAAACAGCGAGCTACAGCGTAATGCACATGGTGGTGGCCATTGCGGTGGCCTATGCCATCAGCGGCAGCTGGATCATTGCGTTTGGTATTGGCATCATCGAGCCGCTGGTGCAAACGGTGGCCTATACGGTGCATGAAGAGTTATGGAGCAAAGCCGCCCGTAAACGTGCGGCTTGAAGCTTGCCGCTTAGTGGATACTGGCGTCAAGCGCCAGTATGACGGAGCACAGATTATCGTCATGCTGGCACTTGATGCCAGCATCTTGGGCGGAGGATACAGGTGGAGACACTGAGCTTGAGCACCAGTATGACGGTGGCGAGGCTGGACTGGCAACTGAAGGCTGACAACTAGCAACTACGAAGCATAAGCAAGGGCCCTCAGCCCGACCTCTCCCGGAGGGAGCAAGGAGAAAAGGCTGGGCCTAAAAATATTCCAAACTGACGGAGAAGATTTTTTCCACTTTGCGCACCATGGCGGAGGTGGCGAGGATGATGATGTGATCGCCCTCGGCGATGGTGGTCTCGATCGAGGGGATAATAATGTCGTCTTTACGTACCAGCGCACCGAAAATAATACCGGCGGGTAACTTTAATTCGCCGATGCTTTTGCCGACCAGCGAGGAGGTGGCCATGGCCACGGCTTCAATGATCTCCGCTGCGCCGTCGCTGATCGCATGCACGGCGGTGATGCGGCCTTTGCGCACATGCTCTAAAATACGCGATACGGTGGTTTCGCGCGGATTGACGGTCACGTCAATTCCCAGATCGGTGAGCAACGGCGCATAGGTAGCGTTATTGACCAGTGCGATGGTGCGCTCGGCACCGAAACGCTTGGCCAGCAGGCAGCTGAGGATATTGGTTTCATCGTCATTGGTAACGGCGATCACGGTTTCGGTATGGTCGATGCCCGCTTCCATCAGCACCTCGCGGTCGAGCGCGCTACCGTTGAGCACGGTGGTTTTATTGAGCGTTGAAGCAATCAACTCGGCGCGTTCGCGGCTAAATTCCACGATTTTGAGTTTGATATCATGATCGACATCTTCTTCCAGCCCTTGCGCCAGAAACAAACCGATATTGCCACCGCCGAGAATAATCGCGCGGCGCGCTTCGCGCTCATCATGGCCGAATAAATTCATCACCCGCTTGGTGTCGTGGCTAGCGGCAATGAAATACACATCATCGCCCGCACGCAAAATCGATTCCGCAGTGGGAACGCTGAATTTACCTTCGCTGGATACGCCGATAATATTCAGGCTCGCTGCGCCTGCTTTTTGTCGGATGAGCGACACCGGCAGATTGGTCATCGGGCAGCCTTCCATCGCCCGCACCGCGATCACGCGCACCTTGTCATCGGCAAAGGGAATAATGTCGAGCGTGCCGGGGGAATGCAGCCGCCGCGTGATGGCGCGCGCCACTTCGATTTCGGGCGAAATAATGACGTTCAGCGCCAGATTTTCATTCGAATAAAGCGACTGCCAATCGGGCTTGAGATAATTCTGGTGGCGGATACGCGCGATACGCGTAGGGATATTGAACAGCGAATAACCGATCTGGCACGCCACCATATTCACCTCGTCGGAATAGGTGACAGCAATGAGCATATCCGCGTCTTCCGCGCCAGCAGCTTTGAGCACATTGGGATGCGCGGCATGCCCCACAAACGCCCGCACATCCAGATTATCGTTGATCTTCTGAATCAGGTCGGGGTTGTAATCGATCATTGTGATCTGGTTGTCTTCTTTGCTGAGCTGACGCGCAATGCTATAGCCAACCTGTCCGGCACCGCAGATAAGGATTCGCATGATGACTCCATAGCTCGTGATTCGTCATTCGTCATTCGATAATCGAACTGTGAATTACGAATTACGCAGCTGTTTTCTCTTTCTCGTCATTATGGATACCAAGCATTTTCAGCTTACGATGTAAAGCGGAACGCTCCATTCCGACGAAATTCGAGGTTTTGGAAATATTCCCGCCAAAGCGATTGATTTGCGCATTTAAGTATTGTTTTTCAAATGTTTCACGCGCATCACGCAACGGCATCGACATGATATCACTGTTGATTTCGGGTGACATAATCGCACGGTTGGACTCGAATAATTCCGGCGGCAAATGATCAGCCTTGATGGGGTCGACGCTGTTGCCGGGTGCCATGATAAGCAGCCATTCCATGATGTTGCGCAAATGGCGGATATTGCCCGGCCACACATAGGATTGCAGCACCGCAATCGCATCGTCATTCAAATGGCGGTTAGGCATACCCGAAACTTCGGCTGCGCGGCGGATAAAATAACGGCACAGCTCGGGAATATCTTCGCGGCGCTCACGCAGGCTGGGCAGTTTGATCGGCACGACATTGAGGCGATAATAGAGATCTTCGCGGAAACGACCGGCATCGATTTCGGCCTGCAAATCGCGGTTGCTTGCGGCGATGATACGCACATCGACCGTCACCGGCTTATTACCATGCACACGCGTGAAGGACTGACCCTGCAAGGCGCGCAAAAAGCGGCTTTGCGTTTCCAGATGCATATCGGCGACCTCATCGATGAAGAGGGTGCCGCCATGCGCACGCTCAAGCATGCCAAGCTTTTCAGCGCCACCATTGGGGTTATTATCTTCGACTCCGAATAATTCGGTTTCAACGCGTGAAGGCGAAATACTCGCGGCATTGAGCACAACAAACTTGCCATTGCGGCGATGCGATTTTTGATGAATCAACCGTGCCACCACTTCCTTGCCGGTGCCGGGCCCGCCGGTGAGCAGAATGCGGCTGTTGGTGGGTGCCACTTTTTCGACGGTCTGGCGCAGATGTGAAGCAGCGGCAGAGGAGCCGATCAGCTCGGTTTCGGGTTTGCCACGCAGGCGCAACTCGGTATTTTCCAGCTTGAGCTTGGCATTTTCCAGTGCGCGGCCCAGAATCAACAGCAGCCGCTCGGCGCTGAAAGGCTTTTCGATGAAGTCATACGCGCCCATTTTAATGGCGGTGACGGCGGTTTCGATATTGCCATGACCGGAAATCATGATGACGGGCACATGCGGATATTTCTTTTGCGTGCGCTCTAAAATGCCTAAGCCATCGAGCTCGCTGCCTTGCAGCCAGATATCGAGAATCACGGCGGCAGGCACACGCTCGGCTAATGCTTTGAGGGCGCTGTCGCTATTGTTGGCTACGCGAACATGATAATGCTCGTCAGTGAGAATGTCAGAAATAAGGGAGGTAATATCTGATTCGTCGTCAATCACGAGGATGTCAAGGCTCATGCAACTACTCCATTGAAAGGGTTGGATAAATTGCCGACTATTTTGCTTTTGTTGCGCAAATGTTACATGAGTTGCGACAAATGTCCAGCGTAATGTTGCATAAAAACATCAGGTGGTTTGGGTGGGGCGTGAAAACACCAGTGTCACCCTTGCACCGCCGTCACTAAGATTCGACAACTCCATGTGGCCTTTATGTTCTTCCATGTGCTTCTTCACAATCGCAAGGCCCAGCCCCGTGCCTTTGGCGCGGGTGGTCACGTAAGGCTCGGTCAGCGTGCTGATTTTATCCGGTGGGAAGCCAATGCCGTTATCCTCTACATCAAGCTTTACCTGCGTGTCGCTAGGCGTGACGCGCACAGTGACCGTGCCTTTTTCTGCCTGCTCGCCTTGCTGTTCGCGGCGCGCTTCAATGCCTTCCACTGCATTTTTGAATAGGTTGGTCAGCACCTGCGCGATTTGGCGATCATCGAAATGCAGCGGCGTCGGGCTGTCGGGCAGTTCGGCTTTGAATTTGACGGTAGGATACGCGGTTTTAGCGGAAAACAGCCCTTCATTGACCGTACGGCGAATGTCATGCTCGGCCAGCACCGCACTGGGCATGCGCGCAAAGGACACGAATTCTTCCACCATCGAGCCAATATCGCGCACATGCCGCGCGATCGTATCGGTGTAGCGGGTGAAGGCTTCGCGGTCTTCGTCACTGGCTAATTGATCGAGGTATTTTTTGCGCAAACGCTCGGTCGATAGCGTGATAGGGGTGAGTGGGTTTTTAATTTCATGCGCAATGCGGCGCGCTACATCGGCCCATGCGGCGTGGCGCTGCGCGCTGACCAGCTCGGTGACATCATCGAAGGTGACAATGAAGCCATCGGCCTTGCAATCCTTGATTTCGGCGCTGACACGCACATGCAGATTGAGAATTTTTTTGCCGCGCCTGATGCTGAGATTCTGCTCGGCCAATTGCCCTTGGCGCGATTCCGCCTGATCGAGCAGCGCGGCGATATCGGGAATCAGCGCCACCATCGGCATGCCTTTGAGCGATTGCTGCGGATCATCCTGCAGCAACTGCGCGGCGCTGCGGTTATTGAGGGTGATTTCGCGTTTGTCATTGAGCGCGATAACACCGGCGGACACACCGGCAAACACCGCTTCGGTAAAGCGGCGGCGCTCATCGAGCTGGCGGTTGGCTTCGACTAGTTCGGTGCGCTGCTTTTCCAGCTGCTGTGTCATGCGGTTGAAGGTGCGCCCCAACGTGCTGATTTCGTCGCCTTTGCTGCTGACGGGGACCTGCTCGCTATAGTCACCGGCGCGGACTTTCTCCGTGGCGCGGATGAGGCGCGATATCGGCAATACCAGCTTCATCGCGACATACATGCCATACCAAATGGCAGACAGTAGCAGCAATAAAACGACCAGCATAAACAGCAGCGAAAACTGAATCTGGATATCGGCGATGTCGGTGCGCAGGCGGCGATATTCATTCACCGCGCCTTGTGCCAGCACCATGTGGTTAAGCACCTTGGCATCGACAATGCGGCCAATGAGCAAATAAAGCTCGCTGTAACTATCAAGCTTGATCAGCGCACGGATTTTATCGTCACCATCGGCCATGACCACGATATTGCCGTCATCGGCCTGCTGCATCACATGCTCGGGCAGTCGCTCGAATGAAAGCGAAAAACTCAGCTCGGTGCGTGCTACCACGCGGCCTGGTTGAAACACGATGGCTTCCGATAAATTGCGCAGCAGCGACTGGGTGCTGAGCAGCTGACTGAAGCTGGAAGGATTCGTCATCACCAGCGGTAAATCGCGTTTGATGTCGCTGGCCATCGCCAATGCGTCGGCGCGGATGGTGTCTTTATGCTCGTTCATATAGACTTCGGCGACGGCTACCGATTCTTCCAGCGCGGTTTTGACGCGTTCGTCAAACCATGTTTCAATCCCCAAATGCAAAAACAACGCGGAAAATAACGAGACAATAACGGTAGGGATGATGGTGACGAGGCTGAAAATCAGCACAATACGGCGCTGCAAACGCGAACCAACGGCTCCGCGCTTCATCGCGCGGTAGAGCCCTAAAATACGCTGGGCTATCAGCGCAAAAAGCCCCAGTAAAAATACCGCATTAATGCCTACCAGCCATGACAGCATATCATCGCGCTGATTGAGCGGCTCGGCAACGCCGGTAATCGCAATCCATGTGGCGGCAGCGGACGTCACAGCTGCCATTACCAGCGCCAGAATAAACACTTTCGACGGGCGCAAGCCCTTGAACCAGTTCAGACTGAGGTGATCGGGTTGTGACTGGGTGTGCATACAGGTTACAGGTTTTAGGTTACAGGTTTTAGGTTACAGGTTTTAGTTGTCATCCTGCGGTTTCACCGCGCGCAGCATGACGGAAAATTCGGGAAAACCAAACTACGACACATGGCGCAATGCGTAGCGCTTATGCTCTTGCAATTCGAGCTGCTGCATTTTTTTGCGTAACGTGTTGCGGTTGATGCCCAGCACTTTGGCCGCGCGCAACTGATTACCATTGGTGGCGCGCAATGTTTCTTCGATCAGCGGCTTTTCGATCAACTGCAAAATACGATCATACAATCCATCCGGCGGCAGGCTGTGTTGATGGGCAGAAAAATAGCTGCGTAAATGCTGCGCCAGTTGCGATTGCACCCCATCGCCAGCGGTGGGGTTGGTATTGCGTAAAAAGCTGACTACGCGATCAGCCGCTACGGGCTGGGTGCGCTCATGCGTGCGTAGCTCGGCGCGTACCACATCGTCGCCGATGATGCTTTCGCTGCACAAAGCGGCGAGGCGATACATCAGATTTTCCAGCTCGCGCACATTGCCCGGCCAGCGATGCTGCGATAGGGCCTGCAATGCTGCATCATCGAGCTGCTTATGCGGCAGGCCGCGATCATGCGCTTTGACCAGAAAATGCAGGGCAAGGCTGGCGATATCCTCGGCACGCTCGCGCAAAGGCGGCACGCGCAGCGGCACCACATTAAGGCGGTAATAAAGGTCTTCGCGGAAATGACCGGTGGCAATCATGTCGGTGAGGTCGCGATGGGTTGCGCAAACTATACGCACATTACTTTTAACCGGCTGGTTGCTGCCAATCGGCGTGAATTCGCCCTGCTGCAGGACGCGCAATAATTTGGTCTGTGCATCAAGCGGCATATCGCCGATTTCGTCTAAAAACAGCGTGCCGCCCTCTGCTTGGGCAAATTTACCGATTTTTTTGCCCGCTGCGCCGGTAAAAGCGCCTTTTTCATGGCCAAAAAGCTCGCTTTCGACCAAATCTTTGGGAATAGCAGCCATGTTCACGGCAATAAAGGGCTTATATTTGCGTTTTCCCAGCTTATGCAGGGCGCGGGCGACCAATTCCTTGCCGGTGCCGGACTCGCCTTCGATCATCACGGTGAGATCATTGGTGACCATACGCGCCATGACTTTATAAATATCCTGCATGGCAGAGGAGGCACCGATGAGCGACACATCATCGGGCAAATTCGCCAGCGGCAAATCGACATCGTCGGTAAATAGCTTTTTAGTAGCAACGGACTTATCCACACAATGCAAAATATCGCCCAGATCAAAGGGTTTGGGCAGATAATCAAAGGCGCCCAGCTCATTGGCTTTCACCGCCGTCATCAGCGTGTTTTGCGCACTGATAACGATAATCGGTAAATCGGGGCGTACGGCTTTGAGCTGCGGGAGCATTTCCAGCCCGTTACCGGAGGGGGTGATCACATCGGTAATCACCACATCGCCTTTGCCATCTTCGACCCAGCCCAGCAGGGTGGGCAAATGATCGGTGGTTTCAACCTGATAGCCTTCGCGGGTGAGTGCCTGCGATAATACGGTGCAAATCGCTTCATCATCGTCGCAGAGTAGAATGGTTAGCTTGCTCATGAGGGTTCCTGTCGGCTATGGGTTGCCTATTTTTTAGGCAGGCTAGTGCAGGCGCGGGATTATTGCAAGTGCGAAGAGGGGAGGGGCTAGAGGCTAGAGGCTAGGGCAGTATAGATATTTGTCACCCCGTCGCATGACGGGGTCTGGCCTTCCTTTTTTGTTGTCATTTCCGCTGTCGCGGGAATGACGAGGGAAGGGCTAGCCCCCAACCCCCAGCCCCCAGCCCCCAGCCTCTAGCCCCTAATTCTTTGCCACTCCCAACAAAATATGAAACCTTGTATGCCCCGCCAAGCTGGTATCGAGTGCGATGGTGCCGCCATGGTCGCCGACGATTTTGGCGCAGATGGCGAGGCCGAGGCCGTTGCCTTGCGCTTTGGAGGTAACGAAGGGATCAAAAATCGAGGATTGCAGATCGGGTGCGATACCGCCGCCATTATCCTCGATGGTGATGGCAATGGGCAGGGAAATAAAAGGCTCGCGGCCTGCAATGCGAAATTTATGATTGATCTGATAGCCGGTTTTGAGGGTGATGACGCCATCATCGCGCCCTTCTAGCGCTTCGGCAGCGTTTTTGACCAGATTAATAAACAGCTGCACCAGCAATTCGCGGTCGCCGCGTACATCGGGCAGTGACGGGTCATACCGGCTTTGAATAGTCACATGCGCGGCAAAGGTGGAATGCGCCACCTCGCGCACATATTGCAACACCTCATGGATATTCACCGACTCGGCGCAGGCGACGGGCTCGTTGGAGAAAAACTCGATTTTATTGATCAGCGTATTAATGCGGTCAACCTCGCGGCAAATCAGATCGGCTAATGGTTTGTCGTCTTCGCTGGCGCGTTGCCTGAGCAGCTGTGCCGCACCGCGAATACCTGAGAGCGGATTTTTCACCTCATGCGCCAGCATGGCGGCCATGATGGCGGCGGAGCGGCTGATATCATGCGTGCCGTGACTGGCGGTAAGATCGGCTTTGGCGGCAGTGAGTTTGGGCTCGCTCATGGCTATTGCAGCGCGTGCTCGCGTTCGATGCAGCTATGGTAGAACCGCTTCAGCTGCTCCTTCACCTCCATCGCATTGGTCAGTGTGTTCATGTCGCGTCGAAATTCGGCGGAGCCAGTGAGCCCCGTCGAATACCAGCCCAGATGCTTGCGCGCCACGCGCACACCATTTTCATGACCATATAAATGCAGCATTTCATCATAATGCTCATCGATGATGGCGAGCTGTTCGATGAGTGATGGCGCGGCGGCAGATTGCCCGCGCAAATATTGAATGACCTGATTGGGAAACCACGGACGTCCATAGCTACCGCGCCCGATCATAATGCCGTCGGCACCCGATTGCGCCAGCGCATGATCGACATCCTCGAAGCTGGTGATATCGCCATTGACGATGACGGGCAGATTGACAGCCTCTTTGACGCTGCGCACAAAGGCCCAGTCGGCGGAGCCTTTATACATTTGGCAACGGGTGCGGCCATGAATGGTGATCATTTTAATGCCGACTTCTTCGGCGATTCTGGCAATTTTGGGCGCATTCAGCGAGGCGTGATCCCAGCCCATGCGCATTTTCAGCGTGACCGGAATGCTCACCGCTTTGGCGGTGGCTTCCAAAATTTCACCGGCGAGTTTTTCATGGCGCAGCAGGGCGGAGCCTGCCATGCCATTGACGACTTTTTTCACCGGACAGCCAAAATTAATATCAATAATATCCGCACCGCGATCCTCATTCAGCTTGGCGGCTTCGGCCATCACGGCGGGCTCACACCCTGCCAGCTGAATCGCAAAGGGGCGCTCAACTTCTTCGAAAGCACTCATACGGGCGATATTTTTGGTCTCTAAAATCACCGCTTTGCTTGCAATCATTTCCGACACCACCAGCCCAGCGCCATAGCGCTTCACCAATTTGCGAAATGGCAAATCGGATACGCCGGTCATCGGTGCTAAAAACACCGGATCGTTGATGGTAATCGGGCCGATCTGAATCGGCTGCAAACGGGATGCCTGGTCGGTTGTCATTGTCATTTCCTGCGGTTGGCGCTATGCAATACGCAAAAATGGAGATAAATTCAAGCCTTATGCGTGATATTGCAGTGATTATTGTGGCAGCCGGAGCATCCAGCCGCATGGGCGAGGGGGTGCCAAAGCCTTACCGGCGCTTGCGCGGCAAGGCGGTGTTGCGCCATTCGGTCGAGCTGTTTATGGCGCATCCCGCCATTGCACAGGTGCGGGTGGTGATCAACCCGCAGCACCGCTCGCATTACGATGCGGCTATGGCGGGCCTGAGCATGGCCCAGCCGGTAGCAGGCGGCGCGACACGCCAGCAATCGGTGTTAAACGGGTTGCAAGCGGTGGCGGGGTGCACACAGGTGCTGATTCATGACGCGGCGCGCCCGATGGTGGATGCGGCGCTGATCAGCCGCGTGATCGAGGGGCTAAAAACGCATCAGGCGGTGATTCCGGCGATGGCGGTCACCGATACCATCAAGCGCGTGGCAGACGGGCTGGTGGTAGAAACCCCTGACCGCGCGGCGCTGATGGCGGTGCAAACCCCGCAGGGCTTTGACTATGCGGCGATCTGTGCAGCGCATAAGGCAGTCGTTAGCGACACGCTGACCGATGATGCCGCTGTCGCAGAAGCCGCTGGCATACCCGTCGCGATTGTGCAAGGCTCGCCACAGAATGTAAAACTCACCACCGCGCAGGATTGGAACGCAATGCAAATGCCAGTAACCAAAGTGGGCATGGGCACGGATGTGCATGCACTCTATGAAGACGCGCAGCGCCCGCTGATGATGTGCGGTATCGAAATTGATTCACCGCTGGCGCTGAAGGCGCATTCGGATGGCGATGTGGGGCTGCATGCGGTAACGGATGCGCTGCTGGGGGCCTTGGGGCTGGGCGATATTGGCCAGCATTTTCCACCCACGGATGCAAAGTGGAAGGATAAAGACTCCGCCCATTTTATTGAGCATGTGGTGGAGCTGATGGACAAGCAGGGCGCCCAGCTGGTGCATCTTGATATAACGATCATCTGCGAGCAACCCAAGCTATCGCCGCATCGCGGCGCCATGCGTGCAAGGCTGGCGGAGCTGTTGCAGGTGAATCTATCGGTTATCAGTGTGAAGGCCACCACCACCGAGGGGCTAGGATTCACAGGCCGCGGCGAAGGCATCGCCGCGCAAGCGGTGGCAACAATAACGGTGTGATGGTTCATGTCATTCTGGGGATTGACCCCAGAATCTTGGGCGGAGGGTGCGGGTGTCGGTTAGGCAGGAAAAGATAGATACTGGTGTCGGGCGACAAGGCAAGATAGTCCAATAGGACAAGGCAGGATAGTCTGATGATAAGGGTAGTAAAACAATGCTGAAATTATTTGTCACATGGTTGGGTAGCGGGCTGGTGCCTAAAGCCAAGGGCACGGCGGGGACGCTGGCAGCGCTACCCTTTGCGTATGTGATTCAGACACAGGCGGGCATGGTGGCGCTGTGCGTGGCGACGGCATTGGTATTTGTGGCGGGCTGTCTCGCATCCGATCGCTACATGCAGCGCGAAGGCATGGCGCATGACCCCGGCGAGATTGTGGTGGATGAGGTGGTGGGCATGTGGCTGGTGTTCTGCCTGATGCCGTTGATGTGGATGCAGCCGCACATCGAGCTGATTATCTGGCTGTATGGTGCGGGCTTTGTAGCCTTTCGTTTTTTTGATATTGTGAAGCCCTGGCCGATCAGCCTGATTGACCGCAAGGTGAAAGGTGGGTTCGGGGTGATGGTGGATGATGTGGCCGCCGCGATTGCAGCCTGTGTTACACTGGGTGCATTGGGGCATCTGGCCACAGCAATGGGGTGGATTGACATTACGCTCCGACAGTAAAGGAGGCACAATATGTTCGATGATGCATTACAAAAGCAGGCCGAGCAGTTGCTGCAGCACTGCCGTACGCGCGGCGTGATGCTGGCGACAGCCGAATCCTGTACGGGGGGATTGATCGCCGGATTGCTCACCTCCGTTGCCGGATCGTCTGATGTATTCGAGCGCGGGTTCGTGACCTATAGCAATGCATCCAAAGCGCAAATGCTTGGCATACCGTCGGTGATGATTGCGCTGCATGGCGCGGTGAGCGAAGAGGTGGCACGCGTGATGGCCGAAGGCGCGCTGACTTATTCGGGCGCGCAATTGTCGGTGGCAGTTACCGGTGTAGCGGGGCCAACCGGTGGTACAGCGAATAAGCCGGTGGGGCTGGTGTATATTGCGAGTGCGATGCTGGGTGGCGAGGTGATGGTGCAGCGACATCAATTCAGTGGTGACCGTGAGGCGGTACGCATGAGAACCGTGGATATGGCGCTTAGGTTACTGGCTGGTCGTGTGGAGACGATGCTGGCTTAGCACCTCGTTGTCATGCCGTGCTTGTCACGGCATCCGGCAGCTAAATAAAAAGGCCAGACCCCGTCATGCGACGGGGTGACATTCACAACGGTTTTACCGCTTCGCACGTTCATGCTCTACTTCTCATCCATCTTTTTCCGGAAGTTCTTCGCCCATTCGTCTTTATGGGTTTGGCGCGAGCGGCTGATGGCAAGCGCATCGGCTTCGACATTTTCGGTGACCACGGAGCCAGCGCCGACATAGGCACCAGCACCAATAACAACGGGGGCGACCAGCGCCGAGTTGGAGCCGATAAATACGTCACGCCCGATTTCGGTATGGTATTTTTTATAGCCATCATAATTGCAGGTGATAGTGCCTGCGCCGATATTGGCATCTTCGCCCACATGCGCATCGCCGATATAGGATAGGTGTGAAATTTTGGCGCCTTTTTCAATCTGTGCTTTTTTGATTTCGACGAAATTGCCGATTTTGACATCTTCGCCAACGCCGGTGCCCGGACGTAGCCGTGCGAACGGCCCGACGCTGGCGCCATTGCCGATGACGGTGCCTTCGATATGCGAAAAAGCCTTGATATGCACCTTGTCGCCAATCACCACATTGGGGCCGATAAACACGTTTGGCTCGATCAGCACGTCGTGGCCCAGCTCGGTATCGGCGCAAAGATAAACGGTCTCGGGCGCAATCAGGGTGGCGCCTTGCTCCATTGCGCGAAGACGCAGGCGGTCTTGCAAAATCGCCTCGGCATCGGCGAGTTGCGCGCGCGAATTCACGCCCAGCACCTCGTCTTGCGCGCCTTCGCATACCGCGCATTGATAACCCAGCTTACGCGCCACCGCGACAATATCGGTGAGGTAATATTCACCTTGTGCATTATTGCTGCCGATCTGCTCAAGCAGCTCCCACACCAGCGACCCGCGAATCGCCATCACGCCGGAATTGCACCAGCCGATGGCCAACTCGTCGGGCGTGGCGTCTTTGGCCTCGACAATGCGGTGGAGTGTGCCGGTTTCATCCAGAATCAGGCGGCCATAGGCGGGCGGATAGTCGGTATAAAACCCAAGCACCACCACCGCCAGTGCCGGATTGCGCGATAGCATCTCCTGCATGCGGATGAAGGTGTCGGGCATCATCAGCGGGCTGTCGCCGAACAATACCAGCACATTGCCGGTATGATCGGCGAGCGAATCTTTGGCGGCGAGTACGGCATGGGCGGTGCCTTGCTGCGTGGCCTGAAGTGCAATACGGCAATGGCTGTCACGCGCGCGGGCGACGGCGGCCACTTCGGGCATATCGGGCGCGCTCACCACCACCAGCGGCGCGCAAGCGGCGGCTTTGGCCGCATCCATCACATGCGCCAGCATGGGCACGCTGGCAACCGGATGCAACACTTTGGGAATATCGGAGCGCATCCGTGTGCCGCGCCCTGCGGCAAGAATGATGGCGGCAGTGCTTGCATGGTTGTGTTCTGTCATGAAAATGCTATCCTTCGCCATAGAGTATAAAGTGGGTACAGAATATGAATGTTGCATTTATTTTTGCAAGCGCAATGGCGCTTTTGTTTATGGTGGTGGCATTTTTAGCGTTTCGGGCGCTGGTCAAAGCGCGTGCACAATTGTCGCATTATGAGGTGGAACGCGCGGTGACAGCCAGCCAGAACGAATCCGCCCAAGACTTACGTAACCAATTGCAGGCAGCGATTGACGCACGCATTGCAGCGGAAAAACAGGTGAGCATCGAGCAGGAAAAATCCCGCCATGTGCTGGAACGTATGCAAATGCATGAAAAAACCATCGAAGAAATGAAACAGGCGGCCAAAGCATCCGTGATGGAAGCGGGCGCGCAAATGTCGACCAAACTGCTCGAAGATCATAAACGCGAAATGGAAGCCGCGAAAAAGGAAAGCGAAAAACTGGCGCATAAAACCACCGAAACGCTGATGGAGAATTTCAGCAAGCTGACGCAATCGGTCACCGCGATTCAAACGCGCGAACAAGCCACATCGAAGCAGGTGGAAACGGTCATGCGCGCGCTGACGAATCCCGGCGGCGCGGGGCATTTATCCGAAATCGGGCTGGAGAATAGCTTGAAAAATTTAGGACTGGTATCGGGTCAGGATTTTTTCATGCAATACCATACCAGCAGCGATGAGGGCGGCAATTTTCGCCCCGATGCGGTGATCCGCCTGCCGCAGGATATGGTGATGGTGATTGATTCGAAAGCGTCGAAATTCATGCTGGAGCTGGCCCAAGCAGAGGGCACCGAACGCGAGGCGGAGGTGATGAAACAGCTGATTGCCAGCATGCACAGCCATATCCGCGCGCTGTCGCAAAAGCAATATGCCGACGAGGTCGAACGTATGATGAAAAAGCAGGGCATTGCGGTGGGCCTGCGTTTTAATGTGATGTATCTGCCATCGGATGCGGCGATTGAAAAGCTACGCAAGGCCGATCCGAGCATCGCCGAGAAATGCGAAAAGGCGAATTTATTTATGGCGGGGCCTGCGAGTCTGGCAGCGTTGTTCTCACTCGCGAATCAGCAGATTTCTGCCGCCAAGCGTGATGCGAATCAGCAACATATCATCAGCCAGCTGCGCGAGGTGATGGGCAGCTTTGCGACCGCGTTGATGCATGTGGATGGTGTGGGTAAAAACATTCAGGGCGCGGCGAAAAAATTTGATGCCTTTGCGAAATCGATCAACACAAGACTACTGCCCAAACTGCGCCATATCGAAAATCTGGGCGTGCAATCCTCCAAGCCGATGCCGCTGGCGATTAAGTCCTACGACGTCATCGACCGCGATCAGGACGTCAGCGCCGAAGCGGTGGAAGTGGATGAGCTGCTGGCGATTGACGATAAGATGAGTGCGTGAGGGTAGGTGTTAGGTTACAGGTTTTAGGTTCAGCATGACGGGGTCTGGTCTTAAGGCCGGATGCCGTGATAAACACGGCATGACAGGATCATTAGAACGCACTCCGCGCCTTCAGCGCGGCGCCCAATGTCCCGTCATCGAGATAATCCAACTCGCCGCCCATGGGGATGCCTTGCGCCAAACGTGACGTGGCAACTGAGCAGGCGGCCAGCCGCTCGGTGAGGTAATGCGCGGTGGTTTGGCCCTCGACGGTGGCATTGGTGGCGAGGATGATTTCCACCACTTCAGGCTGTGCGGCGCGCGTTACCAGCGCGTCGATATTGAGGGCGGCGGGGCCGCGCCCGTCAATAGCCGATAGCGTGCCGCCCAACACATGATAGCGTCCTTTATACAAGCGGCTGCGCTCGATCGCCCATAAATCGGCGAGGTCTTCAACCACGCAAATGATGCTATTATCGCGCGCTTCATCGGCACAAATGCTGCATGGGTCGGAGGTGTCGATATTGCCGCAATCGGTGCAGGTGACAATATGCTCAAGCGAGTCTTGCAACACCGTAATTAGCGGCTGCATCAGCTGCGCTTTTTTGCGGATCAGCTGCAACACAATGCGGCGCGCCGAACGCGGACCAATGCCCGGCAGCTTGGCGAACTGGGTGATGAGGGTGTCTATCGATGAGGCATTAGGCATGAGGAATCTAGGGGTTAGGGGCTAGAGGTTAGAGGCTAGAGGCTAGAGGTTAGGGGTAAGGGAAGATAAAGAGATAAAGTGATCCCTAGTCTCTAGCCTCTAGCCTCTCAACCCTCAAAAAGGCATCTTCATGCCCGGGGGTAATTGCAACCCGCCGGTGAGTTTTTTCATTTCGTCTGCGGCGCCGTCATCGGCTTTGGTTTTGGCGTCGTTATGCGCGGCGATGATGAGGTCTTCGAGCATGTCTTTTTCATCGGCATTCATCAGTGATGCATCGATGGAGAGCTTGGTCATTGCGCCTTTGCCGGTGAGGGTGACTTTTACCATGCCAGCACCGGACGCGCCTTCGAATTCGCGTGATTCCAGCTCTTCCTGCATTTGCGCCATTTTGCTTTGCATTTCCTGCGCCTGCTTCATCATTTTTTGTAGGTTCATCATTCTCTCCTTCAGTCCTCTGCTTGTATCTGTAATATGTTTACTTCGCCAAATGCCTGCCGCACCGCTTCGATGGATGGATGCGCGGCGGCGTAGGCAAAACGTTGTTTGTCGGCGGCTATTTCCTGCTCGCGCAAGGTCGGCTCACCCTCACCCTCGGCGAAGGTGAGTAGCCATTTTTGTTGCGTCCAGTCCGATAAATGACGACTGACGCGGGCGGCAAAATCGGCACCCAGATGGCCCACGGGATGCACTTCGATATGGCCTTGCGTAAAGCGAATCAGCCGCACTTCGTTTTTGAGCTGCGAATAGAGCAACGCCTCGCGGTGCTTATCAAATAACGCCACCGCTTCCACGTAAGATTCTATTATGGCAGCAGGCTGCGCGGCGGGGGTGAGAATGGGCGCGGCTTCTTGTTTGGTGGCCAGCGCAAGATTACCGCCGCGCGCGCTCGGTGCGCCCATGGGCGCGGATGCGGGCGCGCTAGGGCTGGCGCTACTTGCCGCAAAATCACCTTTTTCGATTTTACGAATTAATTCATCCGGCGAGGGCAGGGTGGACGCATAGGCCAGACGAATCAGAATCATCTCGGTCGCGGCCAGCGGCTGCGGCGCAATTTTAATTTCCTGCATGCCTTTCAGCAGCATTTGCCATGCGCGGGTGAGGGCGGCCATATCGAGCTTGCCCGCTAAGGTTTTTGCGCGTTGCTGCTCGATATCGGAATAATGCACATCCTGCGCCAGCGCCTCAGCCAGCTTGATGCGCGTGATAAAATGCGTCAGCGATAATAGATCGGACAGCATTTGCAACGGATCGCCGCCACGCTGATACAGCTCGCGGATATCGGCGACGGCCTCGGCTGCTTTGCCGGTAAACACATGCTCTAGCAAGGTGAAGGCGCGGGTTTTATCGGCAAGGCCCAGCATATCGCGGATGGCGGATTCGGCAATCGTCACGCTGCCGTTTTCATCGCGGCTCATGGCGATGGCCTGATCGAGCAGCGACAAGGAATCGCGTACTGAGCCTTCGGCGGCGGTGGCAATGAGTTTAAGGCTTTCATTATCTGCA
This sequence comes from Alphaproteobacteria bacterium UBA6178, assembly GCA_002422205.1. Classification (GTDB taxonomy): domain Bacteria; phylum Pseudomonadota; class Alphaproteobacteria; order Rickettsiales; family UBA3002; genus UBA6178. The sequence continues at coordinate 54,246 of DITS01000001.1, read as the reverse complement.
ACCACGGATTCTTTCGAGCATATCGCACTTAGATGCTCGGTAAGGCGATCAATCTCGATACGGCGCAAATCAAAGCGCTGACAACGTGAGACAATGGTGATGGGAATTTTGCGAAGCTCCGTGGTGGCAAAAATAAATTTCACATGCGCGGGCGGCTCTTCCAGCGTTTTGAGCAACGCGTTGAACGCGTTTTTCGATAGCATGTGCACTTCGTCGATGATGAAGATTTTGTAGCGCGCGCTGCTGGGCGCATATTGCACCATGTCGATGATGTCGCGGATATCATCGACGCCGGTGCGGGATGCGGCGTCCATCTCGATCACGTCCATATGGCGATCATCTAAGATCATTTTGCAATTGGCGCATTCGCCGCAAGGGGAAGTGGTGGGGCCACCCTGCCCATCGACGCCGGTGCAGTTCAGCCCGCGTGCGATAATACGCGCGGTGGTGGTTTTGCCGATGCCGCGAATGCCAGTAAGCAGAAAGGCATGCGCGATGCGATTGCTGGCAAAGGCATTGGTGAGGGTGCGCACCAAGACATCCTGACCGATCAGATCGTCAAAATTCTGGGGCCGGTAGGTACGGGCAAGCACGCGATATGGAGTGGTGGACATCAGGTGAAATTAGCAGGTTTTTTGTGAGAGTCCAGAATTCAGAGTCCAGAGTTCAGTAAAAATGCAGGCGTGGCGGAATGAAGGCAGGCGGCAAGGGGAGAGGAGGGCGTCATACTGGCGCTTGACGCCAGTATCCGGCGCGTGGGATGAGATGCTGGCATTGAGCGCCAGCATGACAAATGGGATAGCGAGGTCAGCAGGCCGAGTCTGTAGTGCGCGAAGCGCTTAGGTTCCTCGCGTAGCATAGTAGTGCAAAGCGAGGGCGAACGCAAACAAAGTGGGGCTGGCAGAAGCAAGGCCAGACCCCGTCATGCGACGGGGTGACAAGCTTACGGATACCGTCATCCTCGGGGCGGCATCGCCGATCCCGGGGATCCACTTGAACCAAGTCAGATTGGATTGCCGCTGTCGCGGGAATGACAAGATTAAAAAGGAAGAAAGGAAGAGAAGTAAAGAACGAGGACAGTAGTTCGAGCCTTCAGTTGCCGAAGGCGTTAGGCTCATTGCGGAGGCCAGTAGGCCGTAGCAGGAGCAGACACAAACTAAAGTGTGGCTGGCGGCGACCCGATGCGGTCTTGCTCTGGCTGCTGCCTTTCGGCCCTGACCGGCTAAACAAGGGCATCGCCCGTGCCAGCCACACAGGCTATATATGAAGAAATCCCTGATTGTGCAACCCTATTGGCCCGAAACAGGCGAATAGGGCGTTTGCGCCACACTTGCAGGCTCTTTTACGGATTTTGCACCTTAGGGGGCAGCCAATGGGTTGAATAATGTGGGGTAAGGCGGTATATTGACCTCAAATAACAATAAAATAAGAAGGTTACGCACATGACTGCCCGAAAACGTGGGAAGGCGACGCCGCCTGTTTCTCCGCTACGCTTGTTTATTCGACGCCGCAGCTATGAGCTGGCAGGGCTGGGCATGGCCGCTTTGGCAGGCTTTATTGCGATTTCGTTGCTGAGCTATCATCCGACCGATCCGTCTTTGAACAAAACCGGCGGCGACAGCGTCCATAATCATGGCGGGGCGTTTGGCTCGCATGTTGCGGATGCGCTGATTCAAACCACAGGCTTGGCCAGCATGGTGCTGGTATTTGCATTGTTATGCTGGGCGTGGCGGCTGGTGAGCAAGCGCGGCTTGCGCGGCTGGATGATGCGCACGAGCGCGCTGATGTTTGCGCTGGTGGCGACTTCGGCGTTTTTCGCCTGCATTCCGGCATGGACCAACTGGCCTATTGCCACGGGGCTGGGCGGCTCGATTGGTTTTTTGATTGCGGGGAATCTGGCGCAATTACTCACCATCTGGGTGGTGGCCCCGTTGATGCTGGCACTGAGCGTGATCAGCCTGCCGCTTGCCTTTGGCTTGCGCCGCAATGAATGGGTGGCGATGCTGATTGTCGCGGGCCAGATAGGGCACCGCCTGCGCGCACTCGGCGCGTTGATACGCGATGCGCTGCGCGGCTCGGCCCAAGACGCTGATGAAGAAGACGAGGATAGCGAAGAAGAAAGCAGCAGCCGTACCCGCCGTGCACGCGTGAAGGAAGCACCGGCACCCAAACTGCATGTGAAAAAGATTTCATCCGCCGTGGTGGAAAGCCGCAATGCGGAAGTGGATCACAGCCAGTCGCAGGCATCGCTGGCATTGCGCGAACAGCATGGCGATTTTGAGCTGCCTTCGACCGAGCTGATGGGGAAAGTCCCATCGAAAGCGAAGAAGAAAAAATTATCCGACGCGGCGCTGGCACAAAATGCTGAGCTGCTGGAAGCGACCTTGCAGGATTTTGGTATTAAGGGTGATATCACCCGCGTGCGGCCCGGGCCGGTGGTAACCCTGTATGAGCTGGAGCCTGCTGCGGGCACCAAATCATCCCGCGTGATTGGTCTGGCGGATGATATTGCCCGCTCGATGAGCGCGGTGTCGGCGCGGATTGCAGTGGTGCCGGGCAAAAATGCGCTGGGGATTGAAATGCCCAATGCCGAACGCGAGATTGTTTACTTACGCGAAATGCTCGAACATCCCACCTACCAGCAAACCGATGCCAAGCTGCCGCTGGTAATGGGCAAGGATATTGGTGGCGATCCGGTGATTGCGGATTTATCGCGCATGCCGCATTTGCTGGTAGCGGGCACGACCGGCTCGGGCAAATCGGTGGCGATCAATACCATGATCATGTCGCTGATTTATCACCTGACGCCGGAAGAATGCCGCTTTATTATGATAGACCCCAAAATGCTGGAATTGTCCGTTTATGACAATATTCCGCATTTGCTGTCGCCGGTAGTGACCGAGCCGGGCAAGGCGGTAGTGGCGCTGAAATGGACGGTGAAAGAAATGGAAAACCGTTACCGCCTGATGTCGAATCTGGGTGTGCGCAATATCGAAAATTACAATAAGCGCATTAAGGATGCGGCGCGCAAGGGCGAGGAATTATTCCGCACCGTGCAAACCGGATTTGATCCGCATACCGGTAAACCGGTGATGGAAAAAGTCGCACTCGATATGGCGCCGCTGCCCTTTATTGTGGTGGTGGTCGATGAAATGGCCGATCTGATGCTGGTGGCGGGCAAGGATATCGAAACCTCGATTCAGCGCCTTGCCCAAATGGCGCGCGCGGCGGGTATTCATATTATCATGGCGACGCAGCGCCCGTCGGTGGATGTGATTACCGGCGTGATTAAAGCGAACTTCCCCACCCGCGTGAGTTTTCAGGTGACCTCGAAAATTGATAGCCGCACGATTTTGGGTGAACAGGGCGGCGAGCAACTGCTGGGCCATGGCGATATGCTCTATATGGCAGGCGGCGGGCGGATTCAGCGCGTGCACGGGCCTTTCATCGCCGATAGGGAAGTCGAATCAATCGTGACCTTCCTCAAAGAACAGGGCGAACCAAGTTATGTCGAGGATGTAACGAAGGAAGATGAAGAAAGCGACGTATTATATGGTAGCGAAGATGAAAGCGATGGCGAGCGCGCCTTGTTTGATCAGGCAGTCCAGATTGTTTTGCGTGACCAGAAGGCATCGACCAGCTATATTCAGCGCAAATTGAAGATAGGATATAACCGTGCCGCACGTATTATTGAACAAATGGAAGAAGAAGGCATTGTCGGGCAAGCCAACCATGTCGGCAAACGCGAAGTGCTTAGTCGGGCTAGCTAAGAGTTCAGAGTCCAGAGTTCAGAGTTCAGTGAAGAATTGTCATGCCGTCTTTATGACGGTATCCGGCATTACTTCAGCCCAGACCCCGTCATGCGACGGGGTGACAAGGGTGAAATATGCATATTTGATTCCTGCTTTTATCGGCATGACATGGGGCGTGGCAGCGCAGGCCGCGCCGGTGAATGCGCCGCTGCCCTGGCATACGCAAGCGCCGCAAGTGGAAAGCGCGACTGCCGATCCAGTGAGCACTTTGCGTCGAATTGAGCGCTATTTAAATGACATCAAAACCATCACCGCTGATTTTACACAAGTGGCACCCGATGGCGCGCTGGCGAGCGGTAAGCTCTATCTGGAGCGGCCCGGCAAAATGCGCTGGCAGTATAATCCACCGACGCCGATTCTGATGGTATCGAGCGGCAAAACGCTCACCTATTATGATTATGAGCTGAATCAGGTATCGCAATTACCGCTTGAGAGCACATTAGCGGCGTTTTTGGCGAAGCCGGATATTAAATTTGATGATGACGCGCTACGCGTAGTGCATTTCCGCGAGGGCGCCAAATCCATCCGCTTTACGCTCCTGCAAACCAAAAAGCAGGATGAAGGCACGCTGACAATGGAGTTTTCTGACAAGCCATTAAAGCTGGAAAATCTGATTCTGACCGACACGCTGGGCCAGTCTACGCATATTAAACTCTCGGATGCGCGTTATGATTTGCCGCTCGATGCGTCGCTGTTTACCTTTGAAAATCCCAATGCTTTCGGACGGCGCAGCACCAAGCGCTAATGCTTGATTGCATACTTCACCAAACTGTCACACACGGGACAGGCGATTTTCGCTATGCTACATTGAGAGCAAAAATAACACAGTGGAGACCGCCTATGAAACCGACCCAAGACCACATCGAAATATCCGATATGATTATGTCGATGATGGGAGTGGACCGGTTTGCCTATATTCGCCCCATCAGCGATAATGGCGAAATGGGCTATGCGGTTTATGCCGCCGATGGCACGCCGCTGGCGATTTTTGAATCAATGGACGCGGCCAGCGCATCGGTGCGTAAGCACAATCTGACGCCGGTCAAAATCCACTAATCCTTATTCTTCCAGCTGACGAATAAAATCTTCTTTGCTGACTTCGGGCAGGGGCATATCGAGCGTGGCTTCATGCTCAAGCACCGGCTGCATTTCGCCATTCATCTGGCGCGATAATTTCACACGTGCGCGATAACTACCACCCGCCCACATCGGCTCGCGCAGATGCTTGCCGATAAATTGAAAAAACTGCGCCTTGTTACCATCGATCACCTGATCGTGATGCACCATGACGACATTATCAGGCCCGACTAATCGCAGATCGAGCACATCGCCTTTGCGCAGACCGAATAAATCGGCCCAGAAAATCATCGAGCGCGCATCGGACGCTAATGTGCTTTCAGTAAACTGACCATCGCGCACGCCTTCGGCATTTGGGATGGAGGAAGAAAAACCGACACTCAAAATACCGGTGGGGATATAAGCCATTTGCGGCTGAATATCGGTACGCCATAAGGATTTTGTATCTGCTTTATCATCGCAAATCGCGTTCTCGGCCAGACCAGAAAATGGGTCCATGATTCGTCCGTCACGATCGCGTACCTCCAGATGCAGATGCGGAAATTCGCTCATGCCGGAGATGCCGATTTTGCCCAGCACGTCACCACGCTTCACCGTATCTTGGGGCGCAACGGCAACCGAGCCTTTCATCAAATGGCAATATTGTGTTTGATAACCACCCTTATGTTTGAGCAGCACACCATTGCCGCATTCGCGGTTGGTAAGCGCATCGGCGGGCAAATTACGGAAAGTGATATCGTCCATCCCGTCGCGCACATTCACCACTTCGCCGTCTGCTGCCGCAAGCACATCGACCCCTTCGCGCATCTGCACCAAATTTTTCAATCGGAAATCGGTGCCTTTATGGCCGTCATAGCTGAGCGGTCCGCAGCGGTAATCATGATATTGATCGCTACGATCGATATCGACGTAATTTTGAATAAAGCATTCCTGCCCGATGGCGCAATCAACCGGCGTATCCAGCGTCAGCGCGTAGGAATACATGGGCATAATGGCCGATAATGCAGCCACTAGCAAAAAGGCAAATAAGACGAGCATTGTAATCGTCACCATCGTTAGAGCTCTAATTCCACCATCACCGGCACATGGTCGGACGGTTTGTCCCAGCCGCGCGCTGCGGGGTAGATCATGCCGCCTTTGAGGCTGTTGCGCAAGGGCGGGGTAATCCAGATATGATCGAGGCGGCGGCCACGATTCGACGCCTTCCAATCACGTGCGCGGTAGCTCCACCAGCTGTAGAGTTTCTGATCATGCGGCACCAGTTCGCGTAGGCAATCGACCCATTTTCCGGCACGTTGGAAAGCGGTGAATTTCTCGACTTCGATGGGTGTATGACTCACCACATTCAACAATTGCTTGTGCGACCACACATCATGCTCCAGCGGCGCGATATTCATATCGCCCACAATGATCGCGCGCTGGGTGGCGATGGCATCATCAGCTGACCAGCGCGCCAGCGCATCGACAAAAGCGAGCTTGTCTTTGAATTTTTCATTCAACTCCACATCGGGAATGTCACCGCCTGCGGGGATATAGACGTTATGTAATTGCGCACCGCACGGCAGATCGGCAGCGATATGGCGGCATTCCTGCTTGTCGATAAAATGCACGCAACGGCGATTCATTAGTGGTACTTTGGATAAGATGGCCACGCCGTTATAGCTTTTCTGGCCTTCGAAAAACACATGCGGATAACCCAGCGCCTGCAGCGCCTCGAGCGGGAAGAGGGGGTTATCGACCTTGGTTTCCTGCAGGCATAAAATATCGGGGGAATGCTCTGCCACGAAACGGGCGATCAGATCATTGCGGATGCGGACGGAATTGATATTCCAAGTGGCAATACGAAGGCTCATGCGCGCCACGATACAAGGTTGGAGGGGTGGAGTCTAGTGTTGATAAGGCACGTAAGAAAGAGCCGCGCGCTCCGGCTATCTTGCTGAGGGAAGAGCGGAAGGCCGGACCCCGTCATGCGACGGGGTGACAGCCTTCCATAATTTTGTCATCCTGCGGCTTGCGCAGCAAGAGCGCAGGATCTCATGAGGTGGCAGAAGATACTGCGCTGACGCTCCGCGTCCCGCAGCATGACGAATAATAGAGAACGAGGACAGGAGTCCGAGCCTTTAGTCGCGAAGCATTAGGCTCATTGCGGAGGGCAGTAGCCCAGAGCAGGAGCAAACGCAAAAACTAAAAAAATCCCGGGAGTCTCCTCCCGGGATGTCTCAAGTTGCAGGAACAATCGTATCAGGCTTTGCTGGTGCGGACGAAGTCGGGATACGCATCCAGACCGGTTTCCGCTTGATCAATGCCTATCTCTTCCATTGCGTCGGTGATACGCACGCCCATAACCGCTTTGATAACCACCCATACAACCAAGGTGGTGACCACGGTGAATGCGCCAATCGATACCACGCCGATCGCCTGAGTGATAAAGCTGGTTTCGACATTGGTAATCGGCACAGCGAGCGTACCCCAGATACCGCAAGCCAAGTGAACCGGAATCGCACCCACCACATCGTCGATTTTGAATTTATCGAGCGCGAGAACTGCGAAGGCCATCACGATGCCGCCAACCGCACCAATCAGCAAGGCTTCGCCCATGACCGGAGCCAGCGGCTCGGCAGTGATGCTGACCAGACCAGCCAGTGCGCCATTGAGCGCCATGCTGGGATCGACCTTTTTGAAGATCAGCTGGGTAAACAACATCGCAGCCAGCAAACCACCGCAGGCGGCGATATTGGTGTTGACGAAAATGGTGGCAATGGCAGCCGCATCGGCACCGGTACCCAACGCGAGTTGCGAAGCACCGTTAAAGCCGAACCAACCTAACCAGAGAATAAAGGTACCCAACGTTGCCAACGGCACCGAAGAGCCGGGCATGGGAATGGATTTACCATCTTTGGTGAAGCGGCCTTTGCGTGCACCGATCAGCAGCACACCAACCAAAGCAGCCCAGCCACCCACCGAATGCACCAGCGTAGAACCGGCAAAATCGGAGAAACCGCGCTCGCTCAGCCAGCCACCGCCCCATTGCCATGAACCGGTAATAGGATAGATGAAGCCACATAATACAGCGGAAAATGCAAGGAATGACCATAATTTGACGCGCTCAGCCACCGCACCGGATACGATAGAAGCGGCGGTGCCGACAAACACCATCTGGAAGAACCAGTCAGACGCGGCGGCATAACCACCTTCGCCGATAAATTCGCCGTCCGCATTCAGATTGGCCGAATCATCGATGCTCCACATGCTGAAGGTGCCCATAAAGCCACCATCCACACCGCTATACATCAGATTGTAGCCCACCACATAATACATCAGGCCCGCAATGGCATAGAGCGCAATGTTTTTCACGCAGATGGTGGTAACGCTGGAGCTGCGCACGAAGCCAGCCTCAAGGCAGCAAAAGCCCGCCGCCATAAACATCACCAAAAAGCCACCGATCAGAAATATCAGCGTATTGAAAATAAATTGAGTCTCTGCCTCGACAGCGGCAAAGGCCATGCCGGGCAAAAAAGCGACCGCAGCGGCAAACAATACCGCAGCAGGACGAGAACGAAGCGTTACATTCATATGATTACAGTCCCTGAATTAAATTAATCTCACACACACGGTTTTGCAAAACCAACCATTGCTATTCCAATATCCGTGCCAACTTCGGTTGCATGGTGCAGCCGATTGAATTTTATGAAATTAGCTATTTTCCTGGGGCGGAATACAAGGTTGGCTTGGCTGTTTTGCGCACAGTGGCTGCTTAATTTTTAAGCAGCGTGCCTGTGTGATGGACAGGAAGAAAGCCCTCACCCCGACCCTCTCCGTGAGGGAGAGGGGGAAGTGAAGTTGCTTATATGCTGTCACCCCGTGACAAGCACGGGGTGACAACCCTCATGATACTGTCATCCTCCGGTCGGCCTCGCCGATCCGGGCGATCCACTTTGTTACTGACAGAGGGAGTGAACCACAAACATTGCTTGGCAAGTCAGGCGCTTTACCATACATTTCGGGCATGCAGGATGTGGTTATTATTGGCTCCGGACTGGTTGGCTCGGCGATGGCGATAGCGCTGGCGCGCGGGGGCTTGCGCGTGGCGTTGATTGATGCCGCCTCGCAAAATGCAAGGCTGGAGTCTGCCTATGACGGGCGCACGGCGGCGATTGCCTATGGCTCGCGCTGTGTGCTGGAAGCGCTAGAGGTCTGGCCCGATATTGCCCATGCCGAGCCGATTGATGATATTCGCGTGTGCGATCAGGATACGGGTGCCTATGTGCATTACCATTATAAAGATGCGGGCGAGGAACCCTTTGGTCATATCATCGAAAACCGGCATTTGCGGCAGGCGCTCTATGGCCAGCTGGCGCGTTACGATGCGATAACGTTGCACGCCCCCGCCAAAGTGACGGCGGTGAACAATGACGGCGCACTGGCACAGGTGACGCTGGATAATGGTACACAACTCAAAGCGCCGCTGCTGCTGGTAGCGGATGGTAAAATGTCAGCCACGCGCGATATGCTGGGTATTAAGGCGAATATCAGCGAATATGGCCAAACGGCGATTGTATGTACCATTGCACATAGCGCGCCACACCATGGATTGGCGGTGGAGCGGTTTTTACCCGCTGGCCCGTTTGCCCTGCTGCCGATGAGTGAGCAGCGCACCAATATTGTGTGGACCGAACGCGACGCGGTGGCGCAGCGCATGTTGCAATTGGACGAGACAGCATTGCTGCAGGAAATCCGCAAGCGGGCAGGGGAGCATCTGGGCGAGCTATCGCTTGCCGGTCCGCGCTTTGCCTATCCGCTGAAACTTATCCGCGCTGAGCGCAGCATTGCGCCGCGCGCCGCGCTGATCGGCGATGCAGCACATGCGATTCACCCGATTGCAGGGCAGGGCGTGAATTTAGGCTATCGCGATGTGGCGGCGATAGCGGAGCTGATACTCGCACGCGCCCGACTGGGGCTGGATATTGGCGCGGATGCGCTGCTGAACGATTATGCGCGCTGGCGCCGCTTTGACGTGGCCAGCATGGCGGCGGCCACGCATGGGCTGAATCTGTTATTCTCTAATGATATACTGCCGCTGCGCCTGCTACGCGATGCGGGGCTAAACGGCGTGAATCAGGTGATGCCGTTGAAGCAATTTTTTATGCGCCACGCCATGGGTATGGTCGGCGATTTACCCACACTGATGCAGAAAGAAGCAAGCTGATGGCCATGGCGATTCCCCCGATGTTAAGCGTGGTGGTACCGATGTATCATGAGGCCGATGGGCTGGACGTTTTTTTTGGCAGGGTGGTGCCGGTGCTGGAGTCGATCACGGCGGATTGGGAAATCATTTGCGTGAATGATGGCAGCCGTGACAGCACCGCCGACGGGGTGCGTGGCTGGCATGCCCGTGACAAACGCATCAAGCTGATTAGCCTGTCACGCAATTTTGGCAAGGAAACCGCGCTAACCGCCGGATTATACCATGCGCGCGGACAGGCGGTGGTGCCGATTGACGCCGATTTGCAAGACCCGCCGGAATTGATAGTGGAGATGGTGGAGCAATGGCGCGCAGGGTTTAAGGTGGTACTGGCCACACGCCGCCTGCGCAGCGAAGATAGCTTTCTCAAGCGTCATACCGCCTTGATGTTTTACCGTGTGATGGGCAAAGTATCGCACACGGAAATCCCCAAAAATACCGGTGACTTCCGCCTGATGGATCATGTGGTGGTGGAGGCGATTCGCCGCATGCAGGAGCGCACCCGCTTTATGAAGGGGCTGCTGTCATGGGTGGGTTATCCGACTACGCAGGTATTTTATGACCGACCTGAACGTGCGGTGGGCGAATCAAAATTCAATTTTTTCTCCTTATGGAAACTGGCGCTGGATGGGATTTTTTCTTTCACCACGATACCGTTGAAAGTCTGGACCTATGTGGGTGCTGGGATTTCGCTTTTGTCATTTATTTATGCGATATTTTTGATTTTGCGCACGCTGCTGAGCGGCTCGGATGTGCCCGGCTATGCCTCGCTGATGGTGGCGGTGCTGTTTATGGGCGGTATTCAACTGATGAGTCTGGGCGTGCTGGGCGAATATATTGGCCGGATTTATCGTGAAACCAAACGCCGTCCCCTTTATCTGATCGATGAAGCACTGGGCGTGGAGGTGTATTATCCCGATGCGTAATATCCGCTGCCTTTTGCCGCATCCTTATGTCAGCGCGGTGTTTATCGCCATGTTTGTGTGGCTGCTGATAAAGGGGCAACCCGCCTTGCTTGATACCGATGTGCCATGGCATCTGGCAGCAGGCGATTACATGATCGAGCATGGCATACCGCAGGCTGACCCGTTTTCCTTCTCGGCGGGTGATACGCGTTGGATTAATCTGTCATGGGCGTGGGATATTGGCATGAGCGCGATCGTGAAAGCCGGTGGGCTGGAATCACTGCGTATCCTGACCGCGACGATGTTATCGCTCACACTGGCGGTGCTGATGCATCATTTGATTAAACGCGGACGCTTAAGCGCATCGGAAGCTTGTTTAGTCATCGCCGTGGTGGCGTTGGTGTTTTGGCCGGTGGCGGCGAATGCGCGCCCGCAACTGGCGAGTTTCTTATTCACTGCATGGCTGCATTACTGGCTGTTTCGCGCGACCACGCAGCAGCGCGTGCGCAGCCTCTATGCGATTCCGCTGCTCACGATAATATGGGCGAATATGCATGGCGGGTTTTTAGCGGTGTATGTGTTTGTGGGTATTTATTTTATTCAGTCCCACTTAGAAAAACAAACCGCCTTGCGTAACCATTTGTTTATAGTGGGAGTGCTATGCCTGTTGGCGGCGCTGGTGACCCCGTGGCATATTCATATTGTCGAAGGGGTGTTGCGCACGCTTGATAGCGTGATTACTGCCTATATCGAAGAATGGCAGCCACTGAATATCGGGATCAGCATCGGGTTTTCATTGGCGGTGTTTTTATACATTCTGCTTGCGGACCATCAGGATAAAAACCTGCCGCTGGCTGACCGTGTGATTCCGGTGATCTGGCTGGTGGCGGCATTTGAGAGCTCGCGCAATTTTTATTATTTTGCACTGACTGCCGCCCCCTTTATTGCATGGCGGTTTCACCAATATAATCAGCGGCAATCCAATAGTGGCTCGCCGATGGAGGCCACGCAGTTACCATGCTGTGCTTCGGTGGCGGCGGGCGCTGGCGTAGTGATAGTGCTGTTGCTGGGATGGTTTACACCGCTGCAAGCCATGATCAGCCTGTCGCCGCTGATTGAAGAGAAGCCGATTTACTCCGCCGAGCTGTTTGATGCGGTGGCGACGGACTATCCGGATGCGCGCTTTTGGAATGACTATGATTTGGGCGGGTATATGATTTATCGCTCAAAGCTCAAACCTTTTGTCGATGGCCGTGCGGGCACGGCTTATCCCGAATCGCTGCTTATAGACTTTATTGCCTTTCAGCAACTTCCCCCGGATTGGGAGAAAATATTGCAGAAATACCAAATAGATGGGCTGGTATTAAGCAATAGCTCACCCTATGTGCTGCTCTATGAAATGGGCGGAGGGCGTGAGGTGCTGGAGCGCATTAGGAAGGATGACAAAGTGAGTGTTTTCCTGTATAAACCAGCGAAAGCAAATAATTAGGCAGAAATCTTAAACTGCTGTACAGAGAGCGACGATGCTGGATACCCGCCCAATTTTACTGGCCCATGGCGTGCTGCTGTCGCTGCTGGCTGCGGTCATGCTGCTACCCATGCTGCTCGATCTGGCGGTGGGTAATGAAGACTGGAAAGTCTTTGCTGCGTCGTTTTTTATCACGGGTTTCTCGGGTGGGATTTTATTTCTCACCAACCGTGGCTATCGGGGCACACTGAATATTCGTCAGGCCTTTATTTTTACCACCTCCACTTATGTGCTGCTGATTATATTTGCGGCATTGCCGCTTTATTTGAGCAGCGATGCGATTGATGTAACCGATGCGTTTTTCGAATCCGCCTCGGGGCTAACCACCACCGGCTCGACGGTGCTGTCGGGTCTGGATGCAATGCCGCCGGGTATTTTGCTGTGGCGCTCATTGCTCAATATGATGGGCGGTATCGGGATTGTGGTATTGGCGCTGGCGGTTTTGCCAATGCTGCGCATTGGCGGGATGCAGCTCTTTCGCACCGAATCGTCAGACACTAATGAAAAATCATTGCCGCGCACAACCCAGATTGCCAGCGCGATTGCCATGGTGTTTTTAGTGCTGACGGCTATTTGCGCCCTATGTTACCGCATGGCAGGCATGAGCGGGTTTGACGCGATCAACCACGCCATGAGCACAGTAGCGACTGGCGGCTTTTCGACACATGACGCGTCCTTCGCGTTTTTTGATAACCCGCTGATCGAATGGATCGCGGTGATTTTTATGATGTCGGGCGCGGTACCGCTGATTTTATATTTTCAGATGGTAAAAGGGAAACCGCTGGTAATTTTGCGCAATACACAGGTGCAATGGCTGATTGTGCTGATTGCTGCTTCGGTAGCAATGATGGTGATATGGCTGGTGATGATGCAGGATATGCGGGCCATGCTGGCCTTGAGGCAAGTGACGTTTAATATTGTCTCCGTCGTGACGACAACCGGTTTTGCTTCTACCGATTATATGCAATGGGGCATTTTTCCGGTGGTGCTGTTTTTTATGCTGACGGTAGTGGGGGGCTGTACCGGATCAACTTCGGGCGGGATTAAAATCTTCCGCCTGCAGATTTTATATTATACCACGACCGCGCAGATTAAACGGCTAATTCAGCCGCATGGCGTGTTTGTGCCGCGCTATAACGGCAAGCCCATCAGTGAGGAAGTGGCGGCATCGGTGATGACCTTTATTGTGCTGTTCGGCATCAGTTTCACCGTGATCGCGATGGTGCTGTCGCTCTATGGGCTGGATTTTCTGACTTGTATGAGCGCGGCGGCACAGGCGCTGGCGAATGTGGGGCCGGGGCTGGGCGATGTGATCGGCCCTGCGGGCAATTATGCGACCTTCCCCGATGGGGCGAAATGGCTGCTATCCTTTGCCATGATTATGGGGCGGCTGGAGCTATTTACAGTATTGGTGCTGCTCGCGCCGTCCTTCTGGCGGGATTGAGCGTCGATCAGCTATCTTGACACGCCCCTCGCAACACCCCATATACACTGCATGAGCGGTATTTATACAAAAACCACCAATGCCATTAAGGTGACAGTCATTCCGACCTATCTCGACGACCAGTCGGAGCCGGAGGATGATCATTATGTCTGGGCCTATACGGTGCAGGTGGAGAATCTGAGCGATGCATCGGTGCAGCTGCTCAACCGCCATTGGCAGATTATGGACGCGCTGGGGCAGGTGCAGGAAGTGCGTGGTGCCGGTGTGGTAGGCGAACAGCCGGTATTAAAGCCGGGTGAGGGCTTCCGCTATACCAGCGGCACCGCCTTGCCGACACCATCGGGCATTATGAGCGGCCAGTATGAAATGGAAGGCGCAGGGGGCACGCGGTTCCCAATTGATATTCCTGCCTTTTCGCTCGATAGCCCGCATCAGCGGACACGGCCCAATTAAACCGATAAATCATCATCTCATGGCAAAACTGTCATGCAATTGTAACATAGACCCGCTATAATCAAATCTATGGGAAATAAGGAGTTATATCATGTCTGATGGTGGAGGTGGCGCTAGTTCCATGCTGCAGTCCCACCTTGCGAGTCAGGGTGGTACGTCAGGCTGTCAATCAGCCGGTATGCAAGCATGGCTGAACGGCCATTTATGCTACATGTTCCCCATGCAAATGCGGGTCTCGACCGGCCTTGAGCAAATCGGCGGGTTTAAAGGTCTTAACTCACCCGTCTTTCAACTGGCGAATCAGTTGATGAATTCAGGTCATTCCTTTGGTTTGGGTGCCATTTGGGCGGAGCTGAAACAAATGCTGAATGGTAATCTGACGGACCATGCCGCTGACTTGCAGGATGCGTTTGCGGTGCTGGCACAAGCGAAATATGACGAAGGCTTTAGTGCCTCGCATGCATCGCTGATGAATTTGCGTATTCAGTCCCTGCCTGATAATCATATCGGCTCCGATGGCCACGCTATTGGTTAAGTTCCTAATTTAAATATTGTTTTTTGTGGTTATCCACCGCAGCCCTGCGCCTGACGCATAGCTTGCTTGCCGAATCGGCACTACTCATTTTTTAAGCAAAAAGTAATAAGTGTGAATGTAACGATTCATTGGGATGGAGAACAATATGAAACGTTTTATCGCATACACTGCACTGGGCATATTAGGCCTTGCCGCTACCGCCTGCGCACCGCAATCGCGTACCATGTCGGCACAGTGGGATGGTATCACCGCCAGCTCGCAAGTGGCGAAAGTGAATAACATACAAAGCCTGATCACACCGGGCTTTAACTGAAACCCCCCGTGGGTAGATTCCCGTGCGGGGGATGGGCCTGCACGGGAATCATAATCTGCCTATCACTTTAATTTGCGGATATCGCCGGTGAGACGTCGGGGCAGTCGCACCCACATCAGTGTGACCAAACCGCATGCCACCGGCCACGCCATAAAGCGCATCGGCGCGTTTGAATCGAGCCAGAGGATCAGCGCAAATGTCAGCCATCCGCTCATACATAACGCCAGCGCCGCAGAGCGCAACATATTCCCGCGCTGCATCAGCCCGAATAATAAAGTCGTTGCGGCTAATGGCATCAGCCATAACCAACCATCAATAGCGGGTAGTGCGTTATAATCTGTTAGCTTTTCAGCGAGTCCATTGGCGTGCGCGGGCTCTGGCAAGGCAGCGCCATCCGGCACGCTACCCCATGCGCTGACGAGCCACGGGCTGACATCGACGCTGTGCGGCAGGGAGGCCCTCGCCGCAGGCAGCAAGGAGACGGGCTGCGCATGCTGCGGCTGTAGCCAATGCAGCCCACCCGTCAGTAAAACCAGCATTAACACGACTTTGACCGGCAACACCAGCATGCTGCGCTGTCGTGGCAGCAAGTAAAAGATAATCCAGATTAAAGGCACCACGGCCACAAAACTGATATAAAAAAAACTGGCGCTGAGGCACAGCGCGAGTAATGCAATCACCGCCCAGAGCATGCGCCGTGTGCAGCTAAATTGCTGCAAGGCGGCAGCGGTAAAAAGCAGGCTGGCCAGCAACAGCGCATCCTGCCAGCGATACAGCATGACCAGCAGCACGGGCGGGCAAAGCAATAACGCCAGATAACACACGCGTATCAATAAATGACGGCTGCTGGCCGTGACCAGCAAATAAGCAGCAATCCAATATAGGCTCCATGCAACGAGATAGAGCGCAAAATTAAGCGGGAAATTCGCAGGCAGCAACATGTGCGCATAATAGATAGGCAGCGGGTGGGAAGAGGGCGTTGCACCACTATGCAATGTTTTGGGTAGCCATGGCATTTCTGCTACGGGTAAGCCGGGATAATAAGCAACTGTCCAAGCACCGAATACTGCAGCGCACAGCAATAAAAATAGCAAACGTGTCATTCCAAAACCACTAAGATAAGGGGCAGTATGCCAAAATATTAGATAAATAACATCTGTTTTACAGCAAAGGTTTGGTTGAGGAGCCATTTTATGCTAAAATAAAATATAAATGGCAAAATAGGGAGGTGGCATCGAAATGCGTGCTGGGTTTTCGCTCGTGGAACTATCGATCGTTTTGGTGATTTTAGGATTGCTGACAGGAGGCATTTTATCGGGCCAAAGCCTGATCCGTGCAGCGGAAGTACGAGGAGTGAGCAGCGATTATCAACGTTTTACGGCTGCTGTTTACACCTTCCGTGATAAATATTTTGCAATGCCGGGCGATATGCCGAATGCCACCACCTTTTGGGGCGTGGCTGGCGGCAATGGTGAAGATGCAGACTGCCATGAAACCGTCAGCACCGGCACCGAGACCTGTAATGGCGACGGTGATGGCCAGATAAAAGGCCCCGCGTCCCCCTTCAATGAAAGATACCGCTTCTGGCAGCATCTCGCCAATGCAGCGCTGATCGAAGGCCAGTATACGGGTACATTGGCGACGGAATCGGGGTATGCCGATATATATGTGGGGGGCGTAAATGTGCCAGTATCGCGTTTGGGCGGTTCCAATTATTGGCATGCAACGTATAAAAATGCCTCGACGGGGAGCGCAAGTACATTCGCCTTTTCTGCGGCGAACCAGTTGATGTCATCACCGGCAGGGCTGACACCGCAAGAATGCTGGAATCTGGATATGAAAATGGATGATGGACGACCGGGTACCGGCAAACAAATCGCTTTTAAAGGCGACGCGACCTATCCGGTGACCACAGCCGCAGGCATATTACCGCCGGGTGATGCCGATGCCGAATATAATTTCGCCGAGACCAGTAAAGTATGCAATCCCATTTTTTCGCTGGGTCAATAATAAAGGTGACGCAGAGCGACTAGCGTACCATCGAGGCATATCGAGGCACTGCAAGACGGCCATGTTGTATGGGCTCTACCGATTGCACCGCTGTTTCAGGCAGTGCCCGATTCATCTGGCATCGGCGTTCATCCCACTGAGTCAGTAGTGATGAATCAATCGAAATCACCCCGTCCTTTTCATAGGCTTTTTGATATTGAGGCTGGGCGAGCGGCACGTCATACACATAATTGACCATCACGCCACCGGCATCGCGCCATTCTGCATCCCCCGACTGGAGCGCGATATTACCGGCATAGGCCCCGTTGCTCATGTGGAAATCGGCGGTATCATCGACCACTTTATCCATGCCCCGGCGATTTTTGCGTGCGCTGGCCAGATAATCCACGCATAAATCGCGGCGGAAAGTATCAAAGAGTTCTTGCTCTACATCCGACTCAAACTCGGGAGGGCTGCCCACCACCTGATAGGTGACTGCTTTGCCGTCTCGTTGAAGCGCGGCGGCTTCGTCGCTCGTAACAGGCTTGCCTCTATGGAAAGGCTCGATCGGCATAACGGACTTCAGCCATTGCACGGGCGTCATGCCTGTGAGGACCTGACATTTTTCGACCTCATCGTGGGTAAATCGCGTGTCCTTTTCTGTGTATACGGTTGTAGCCACCCATTCGGGGAAGGAGCGTATGGGGGACAGGGTGGATAAAGTTAGCGCGTCAGAGCGCAGATGCTGCTGCAGATGACCCGCCAGCTTATCGAGCAATACCGGCCCCAACCGGATGCCTGCCAAATCTTGTGAAATATTCGAAATGCTGTAAAACATCACATAAGCGGGGCGCTCAATGGCTTTGCCCAACTGATCACGAAACTGTGACAGCTTGCCCGGCAAGGCGCAGTTTTCGCCACCGGGTGCGATGGAGCCTTGCGCAGGCACATGGCCGGTATAAACGATGCAGGAAGGGGTGTTCTCCCATGGCAGAAAAAGCCCGTAAGCATGTTTGGAATAAAAACTGCGCGACGCTATCTTCGCGGCGTGGGGTGCATCCGTATCACCTGATCTGAATATCTTGGAATAAACACTATTCGGCTCTGCGGGGTGAGTATCAAGCTCCGTTTGTTTGGTGGTGGCATAGGCTGCAGGTGCAAGGCGGTTTTCGCGTAGCGCGTCAATGTCCGTCATCTTATGCACGCGCTCGCATTCAACCAGTGTTTCCAACACCGCATCGGGCGTTTCTTTAGTTACTTCGCGCAGTTGCATCGAATCCAGCAGCGCATCCACAACATTCGCTTCATGATAATAAGCGGGCAGTTTGCCTTGCTGTTTTTTAAGTCCCCGTATTTCTTTGTAATGCTCCACCAATGCCATGCCGGTGGCTTTGATGCTATCCGCATCACCACTTTTTTGCGCATCCTTATACGATTGGATAATTTCGGCGCTGCCGTAATATTCGTCGCTGTCTTTCATAGTGTCCCCTTATATTTGAACGCCGTTACTTAGCGGAAAAAAGGCATGAGAAATGTGAAGAAAAAATGAAGTTTTCTGCAGTTCTCAGCGAGATTGAACAAAATAAATGACATAAATGATGTGCAATCATAAGTTTAGGGGAAAAGACGAGGGGAGGAAACATGTGGCATGGGGGCTTTGACCCGTACACACCATTTAAAAAAGCCGCCCTAAGGCGACTGTTTTAATGGAGCGGGTGATGAGATTCGGCTCCACTTTCTGTAACCCTTGGTTTGCCTAGGGTTTAGAAGCTCTAACTAGTACATATTGTACCAGCACTTTGTACTAATTTCAATGCCCAACATCAGGGAATTTGAAATGATTCCTATGCCTGATAATAACAGATACGCTCACAAAAGATGCGAACGCAGCATTGCCCGATAGAGGGGGTACTCTGGCCATGGGGGGTGTAGTATATAATATCATGACCCCGTGAGAAAATTTCTTTTTGATAGGGTTATGCAGTGCTGGGGGAATGGTCTTTCAAAAGCAAGCGTATCGCTATCTTGATTCATTTTATTTCACTGGTTAGTCGTTGTCGCTGAGGTTGGATTCTAAGTTGGATAATATATCCACCGCACTGAGAGGGCGACTTATACAGTTTCTCATAATGGTATGAAGATTCTCGCTGCTTATAAAAGCACTGCCGGATAGCTGCCATCCTAACACATGAGGTAAGTCAATCTTAGCAGAGATTTCTATGCCATCAGTATGCCCCGCAACTTCTTCATCAATCACGTTGCTTGGGATATTGATAGCAATGTCTGCGAACCCTAACGCAAGTCCCAGCGTGATGAGAGGCAACAGGTAATTCATGATGCGTGCGCTTTCGGCGCTCAAGCCCAGATGACCCAGCAGCGTGGCAGCAGTTGCTGATAACGTCCACCAGCCGTTGGGATAGGTGTTCAGCCAGATGATATCCCGTGCTTCTTCTGTCGGGTTCCATCCATCCATTAAAGCTAAAATGGCGGGTAGATGAAAAGCAGCGCTGTCCCATTCTCCATCCCAGAAATAATCCAGCGGTATCATTAGCAGCACGCAACAGCCGATAATGGCCAATCCATAAAGCGCAGCTATCCATGATATTAGATGGCGCATGAACCATAAGGCTAAGAGCAACGCCAGACCCGCAATCGCCACCGATAGGCCTGATGTTGCGATAAAGCGATAGATAGACAGCAGCCCAAGATAGCTACCAAACCAAAGTATAAATAAGCTGCCAGCGGCATATAAAGGAGTAACCAGATACTTATCGACGAACACACCAACCCCATATTATTTGGAGCTGGTGATCGGGGAGTTTACAAAACCACTATACGAGGGGTTCCCGCTGGCCTTTGGGGGAAACCTTGGACATACGCCAACGGCTCCCCGACCATAAAGATCGAGGAGCGTGGATAACGGCCACACAAGCCGCGTATAGTGGGGTTGTAAAGCCCCAGAGCATAGCTCTGGAGGGAAACTACAGCATCATTGCATCCGTGGCAATAAGTTAGGGCTTATATTTGAGTCGCGAAGTAAAACAACTAACTCAGCATTTTTATCAAAACCTGTGTTGAGAAATATGCCTTTGATACCCAAGCCATCATAGCCGGATAGATCGATAAACCTTTTGCTGGGATCATTTTCAAGGGGCTGGAGTGGCGAATGGAAACCGCTGAACGGGCTATCAAAAAGCTTTGGGACGTGTAGCAGGCGGAGTTCTTGTTCTTTGAAGTAGTCGGCATTTTTCATCCGAATCGCCATTAATAAAACTGGAGTGATAACTTGTTCGATCTGCTCAATAGATGAGAATTCGCAGGCCATTAAAATCGATTCATCGGCATGGTTCTTGAATTTCGTCCAATCATATTCCATTGGCTGAGGCAAAATAAACGCTCTCTCAAGCGATTTAATTAGACTGCTATCAAACGCTATGCAGACTCCATCTTTTTTGGCGTAAGTTTCCCACAAATGATCGTTTTCATCGTCGGCAGCGAAGCATGTCATATAGACATCATCTGGCATTCCAAGCGTTGGGGATTGTCCTGCTGCTTCCACAAATCTGTTGTTTCTCTGAGCCCCCACTTGCCTGCATCGCTCACGAATGTATTGAAAGGAAAGCAGCATCTCTTCTTTATCGCCGCGCACATATTTGTAGTGGTTCAGCCAAAGCTGCCTGCTTGACAGAATGCCAATCAATTCATTCCATCCAGTATAGTGATAGAAGCAGTCGCCTTTGATCGTGAAACTCTTTTGCATTCCTGTACCCACTAACTATATGATTAGCTTATGTGGCGCACGACAATAGTGAAATTGCAAACATTGAGAATTAGAAGCTCGCGCTTCCCCCACGCTTCCCCGAAATTAATCGACTAAAAGAAGCGCAGGCTTGTGCGTAATATCTCCCTAAAAAATAAGGAGAATTTGGAGCGGGTGAAGAGATTCGAACTCTCGACTTTCACCTTGGCAAGGTGACGCTCTACCCCTGAGCTACACCCGCCCGTTTGAAGTAGAAGCGCGAATTTAGCGATTTCGAATCACATTGCAAGCCATTTTTAAAGGATATGCTGGACGCTGCTTTTTGCGCCTGTTATAAGGGCTTTATGACCAAACTGGACCCCGCATTGCTGACACTGCTTGTCTGCCCGTTGACAAAATCAACGCTGCATTATGACGAGCAGGCGCAAGAATTGATCAGCGAAGAAGCCAAACTCGCTTATCCGATTCGCGACGGCATTCCGATTATGCTGATAGATGAAGCGCGTAAATTAGCCTGAGCAGGGGTTATCCCCAGATTATTAACAAAAATTAACGAAGCTGCGGTTTTTTCGTTGCGGACAGTCATGAATTGCCATAGTTTGTTGAGCGCGAGCAATCATCCAAAATAAGGAATACATCACGTGTCAGGGCTTGATCTGATTGAAAAAGGCGGTGTGGTGATGGTCATCCTGATGGGGTTATCCATCTATGCGCTGGCCGTTATTTTTTACAAAATTTACCAGTTCAGTAGCGCGGGCGTTTACAACACCCGCTTTATTGACGGTGCCATGGCACCCGTCAAACGTGGCGAGCTGACCGAGGCCAGCCGGATTTTAGAGCCGGTGCGCGGACCCGTAGCGCGCATCATGCGCGTGGCGATTGACTGCATTAAAAACCGCGATATGTCGATGCGCAGCCGCGAATCGGAAATTGGTCGTGTGGGGTCTCAGGAAATCCGTTATCTCGAATCGCATCTGCGTGGGCTGGAAATGGTGGCAACAACCGCACCGCTGCTGGGCTTGCTGGGCACCGTAATCGGGATGGTGAAAGCCTTTTCGAAGCTGGGCGAAGCGGGCAGCCGCGTCGATCCGTCGATGCTGGCAGCGGGTATCTGGGAAGCGCTGCTAACCACGGTGGGCGGTTTGGCTGTCGCGATTCCGGCGATTGGTGCTTATTATGTGATTGATGGCATTATTGAAAAAGTACGCTCCTCGATGAAAGATGTGACGGTGCAGGTGCTGGCACTCGAAGATAATTTCCTGCGCAACGAGCAGGAACAGCAACGCGTGGAAGAACAAGCGAAACTGAACGAGCAGGAACGCCAGCGCCGCGAATTGCTCGACCGCGAGGCTGCATTGCGCCAAACCATCGACGAGCAGGAAAAGGCCGTGTCCACCTTGCGCTCAACACCGCAAAGCACCAGCACGCTGAAATTACTGAATCCGTCTTATAACCGGTTCTAGCCTATGCAGTTTGAGCGTCAACAACGCCGCGCACGCGCAGTCAATCTCACCCCACTGATTGACGTGGTGTTTTTGCTGATTGTGTTTTTTATGCTCTCAACCAGTTTTGTGATGTCAGAATCGCTGGAGCTGAGCTTGCCTTCGGGCAAAGCGGCACCGATAGATAGCAAGGAAGTGATGCAAATGCTGGTACGGCAGGACGGCACCATATTGCATGACAGCCAAAGCTACACCCTCGAAGAGCTGGATGCGCTGCTGATGAGCATGCTGGGTAGTAATCCCGATCAGAAAATACTGCTGCTCTCAGGCCGTGATGTCAATGTGCAGCAGCTGGTATCGGTGATGGATCTGGTATATTTGAATGGTGGACGCAACGTGCAAATTGATCAGGATAATTTTTAATGGATTTTGAACGCCACAAAACACCGATCAAAGAAATCAGCCTGATTCCGCTGATCAATGTAGTGTTTTTGCTGCTGATATTTTTTCTGGTGGCGGGCACGGTTGAGAAATTCGATATCGTGCAGGTGGAATTGCCCGAGGCAATGAGCGGCCAAGTGCTCGATGAAGGGCATATCTCGATTATTTTGGGCCAGCATGATGAAATCCTCATCAATGAGGAGCTGGTGCGCTTTGTCGATGTAAAGGCAGTGTTGATGGAACAGCTTTCGCTGAATAAAGAACGTATTATTACCGTGAAGGCCGATTCGCGCCTTTCGGCGGATCGCATGATTGCGATTATGGATGTGGTCAAAGAAGCAGGCGGGCGCAATTTGTCGCTGGTCACACAGACGATGTAGGGCAATATGGCATTCACCGCAACATCGCAAACCCTTGCTCCCTCGGCCTTTGCTCGGGGCCGCAATGTGTATTTAACCTCGCAGCATTTTACCATGATGCTGGCGGTGGCGGGGATTGTGCATCTGGGTGCATTGCTCGTATATAGCCTGATGCCAACGGATGATGTGCAGGAAGTGCCGGTGCGTACGTTAAATTTAAAGCTGGGCGGGGGCGGTAATTGGGTGCCTGATAGCGCACCCACACAAGCCCCTCCGCTCGAAGCGGTGGAGGTAGCTCCGCGTGATATTAAGGCCGTGAGCAATAAAGCTGTGGAACCACCGCCTCAGGTTACCATCAGCGATTTGGCCAATGCCAAGCCGATGCTACCCAAAATGGAAGAAAAAAAGCCCGAAGAGAAAACCCAGCCGCAAAAACGCGTGAGCGTGAGCGAGCAGCTGGATCGTCAGCGCCCGGCACAAAACCCGGTAGCTCCGCCAAAAGCGAAAGAGGAACCCAAAGCCACGATGAGCATTGCCGATGCCGCGAAGGCATGGCAGTCGGACGTGGCGCTGCCCGCCGCGCCTGAGCGCCCGCAGGACCCGCCGAAGGCGCTACCTGCCATTGCAGCGCAGCCCACGCAATATGTACGCCCTTCCGTCAATACGATTGCGGCGGTGCCAATGGAAGCGCCACAATCCTCTGGCTCAGCCGATGGCAAAGCGCGCGCGCAGGAAATTCAGGCCCGTTACACCCAGCAGATATCGCTATGGATTGACCGCCATAAAATTTATCCCGATGCCGCACGCGAAAAGGGACAAAAAGGGCAAGTGCTGGTGCGTATCCGCGTGGATCGTCAGGGCAATATTAAATTCTCCGCGATTGAAACCCCCACCGGCTATGATCTGATTGATCAGGCGGCGCTGCAAATGATTCAGCGCGCCAACCCGCTGCCAGCGCCCCCTGCCGATTATCCGGGCGGCAATATGATTGAATTTCTGATTCCCACACGCTTTGGCATGTAACAAAGCACTGCTTGCCATGCGGCGGCAGCCTTGGTAAAACCCTGACAATCAATTCAATCAGAGGGTTTTATGCGTCAGCCACAGACATTGCTTATCACCGGAGGAGCGGGATTCATCGGCAGCTGCTTTGTGCGCCAATGCGCCGCGCGCGGGCAAAAAGTAATCGTGCTCGATAAACTCACCTATGCCGGACACCGCGAAAATCTGGACGGGGTGGCGTGCGAACTGGTGGAAGGCGATATTTGCGATGGCGCGCTGGTGTCGCAATTGCTCAGCCGCCACGGCGTTGATGCGGTGGTGCATTTTGCCGCCGAAAGCCATGTCGATAATTCGATTCATAGCCCGTCGGAATTTATCCAGACCAATATTCAGGGTAGCTACACCATGCTCGAAGCCGCGCGCCATTACTGGAATGGATTGAGCGGTGCCGCGAAAAATGATTTTATGTTCATTCAGATTTCCACCGATGAAGTCTATGGCTCGCTGGGCGAAACGGGCAAATTCTCCGAAACCACGGCGATGAAACCTAACTCGCCTTATTCAGCATCGAAAGCGGCGGGGGATCATTTGGCGCGTGCGTGGTTTGAAACCTATAAATTGCCGACCATTATCACCAACTGCACCAATAATTACGGGCCGCGCCAACACCCCGAAAAACTGATTCCACTGATGATCACTAACGCGCTGCAAGGCAAGCCCTTGCCGGTCTATGGCGATGGCAAAAATATCCGCGACTGGATTCATGTCGAGGATCATTGCCACGGCGTGTATCTGGCCTTATGTCAGGGCGAGGCGGGGCAAACCTATTGCTTTGGTGGCGATGCCGAGCGTAAAAACAACGAAGTGGTCAACGCGATTTGCGACACGCTACAAGCATTGGTGCCACCGGCATCCGGGCATTACAGCGACCAGATAACCTTTGTGCAGGATCGTGCCGGCCATGACCGCCGCTACGCCATTGACGACAGCAAAGCACAAAGCGAACTGGGTTTTACCCGTGCGCATAATTTTGAATCGGGCCTGCGCGCCACGGTGGAATGGTATTTGGAAAACGGCGCATGGTGCGAAAGCATCCGCCAGAAAAAGGCGGCATAAGATGAAGGGTATTATTTTAGCGGGCGGCGCAGGCACAAGGCTGGCGCCGCTGACCAACTCGATCACCAAACAGATTTTACCGGTCTATGATAAGCCGATGATTTATTATCCGGTGGCCACGCTGATGCAGGCGGGCATACGCGATATTTTGATTATTTCCACCCCGCGTGATCTGCCGATGATTGAAAATCTGCTGGGTGACGGTAGCCGCATCGGCGTGAAATTTTCGTACTGCGAGCAACCCTCTCCCGATGGGATTGCACAGGCATTTATTTTGGGTGCCGACTTTATCGGCAAGGATAGCGTGGCGCTGGTGCTGGGGGATAATATTTTCTTTGGCCATCAGATTCCTGAGACCTGCAAAATCGCAGCGGCGCGTACAAACGGTGCAACGGTGTTTGCCTATCATGTGCATGACCCGGAGCGCTATGGCGTGGTCGCCTTTGACAAATCGGGCAAGGCGACTTCGCTCGAAGAAAAACCCGCACAGCCCAAATCCAACTGGGCAGTGACAGGGCTGTATTTTTATGACAATCAGGTGGTCGACATTGCCAAAAATCTGAAACCCTCCGCGCGTGGCGAGCTGGAAATCACCGATGTGAATAAAGCCTATCTGGCGCAGGGCAATTTGCAGGTGGAGCGGCTGGGGCGCGGCGTGGCATGGCTGGATACCGGCACCTTTGATTCGTTGTTGCAGGCCGCGCATTTTGTGCAAACGATCGAAGCGCGGCAGGGGCTGAAAATCGCCTGTATCGAAGAGATCGCGCTGCGTGAAGGCTTCATTAATGCGCAGCAACTTGAAATGCTAGCCGATGGCTTTGGCAAAAATCCATTTGCTCCCTATCTTCGCAGCGTCCTGCGCGAAATGGAGCAATAGCGATGGGTAGTATTTTAGTGACCGGTGCAACGGGCCAGATAGGTAACGCGCTACAGGCATCGCTGGCAAATCGTGACGCGGTTTTTTTATCCCGCGAGGAGCTGGATTTATCGCAAGCCCATCAGGTGCGTGAAACGCTGAATATGTTTCCCACCCCCGCTGCGATTATCAATGCCGCCGCCTATACGGCAGTTGATAAAGCGGAGGAGGAAGAAGCGCTCGCCACCACTATTAATGCAACCAGCGTCGGCGTGATGGCGGAATATTGCGCCAAACACACTATTCCGCTGCTGCATTATTCCACCGATTATGTCTATGCCGGTGATGAGCATGAGCCACGTACGGAATCCGCGCCGGTCAACCCGCAAAATGCCTATGGCCGCAGCAAGCTGGCGGGCGAAGAAGCGGTGCGCGCGAGCGGGTGCGCGCATCTGATATTCCGCACTTGTTGGGTGTATGATGCGACGGGCACGAATTTTTTGAACACCATGCTACGGCTGGGAGCTGAGCGCGAATTATTGCGCGTGGTCGCCGATCAAATTGGCGCGCCAAGCTATGCGCAGCATTTAGCCGATGCGAGCGTGGCGGCGCTGGACGCGGCCATGGCGATGGAGTCCTTTCCAGCTGGCGTGTATCACATGTGCAATGGCGGCGAAACCAGCTGGCATGGATTCGCGCTGGCAATTTTTGAGCAGGCACAACAACGCGGGCAGCCTATTAAAGTCCAACAGGTGGAGCCGATAGCGACAATTGAATATCCTACACCTGCATCGCGCCCGCTGAATTCGCGCCTGTCCTGCGACAAACTAAAACAAACATTTGGCATTGCATTGCCCGATTGGCGCGAAGGGTTGAGTGCCTGCATGGAGGCGAAGGAGCAAAACGGATGGAATTAATCCCCACACCGATTGATGGGCTAAAAGTGATCAAGCTCGCTGTGCATGGCGATGCGCGGGGCTTTTTTGTTGAGCGTTACCATGCGGGCAAGCTGGCGGCACTGGGCATCAATGAGAATTTTGTGCAGGATAATCACTCGCGCTCAGCCCCCGGCATTTTGCGCGGGCTGCATTATCAGCACACGCCACCGCAAGGTAAATTGGTCGGTGTCACGCGCGGGCGCGTATGGGACGTGGCGGTCGATATCCGCCCTGATTCCCCGACATTCGGCCAGCATCACGGCGTTGAATTATCCGACAGTAACGGGCTGCTTTTCTGGATTCCCGCCGGATTCGCACATGGGTTTTGTGTGCTGGGTGACGAGCCAGCGGATATGCTGTATAAATGCAGCGGGCTGTATAACGCCGCCGGTGAAGGCGGCATCCGCTATGACGACGCTGAGTTGAATGTGCCATGGCCCATTGATAACCCCATCATTTCGGCGCGCGATGAAGGGTTGATTAGCTTCGCGCAGTACAAAGCCAATCCACCGCACTGGTCATGAGCGCTACCCTTCGCATCACCGCATGCATTGTCACCTATCGCTCACCGATTGAGCAGGTGAGAGCAGCGGTGGCAAGTTTTCTATCCACCCCATTACCGGTGGCCATTAGCATTATCGATAATGATTCTGGGGCCGATTATGTGCAGGCATTGCGCCAGATTGAAGGGATAACGCTGATAGAGGCGGGTGCCAATAAAGGCTATGGCGCGGGCCACAATATCGGTTTTGCGAAAGCGCCCGCGAGTGATTATCACCTGATTTTAAACCCCGATGTGGTGATTCATGAAGGCACACTTCAGGCCATGACCGATTATATGGATGCCAATCCTGATATTGGTTTACTGGCACCCAAAGTGCAAAATGCCGATGGCTCACTGCAACCACTCAACAAACGCTTGCCGACCGTGTTTGATTTATTCGCGCGGCGCTTTTTGCCTAAACGCGTGCAACAGAAAAACCCTTATGTGCAGCGTAAAATGGCGCGCTATGAAATGCGCGATGTGAGCTATGATAAAATCATTGATGTGCCTTTTATCAGCGGCTGTTTTATGCTGTTTCGCAGCGAGGTGTTGCGCCGTGTGGGCGGATTTGATACGCGTTATTTCATGTATCTGGAAGATTGCGATATTACGCGCCGCACCTCGGCGATTGCGCGCTGCGTGTATTATCCGAATGCGAGCATTACCCATCATTGGGCGCGCGGTTCGCATAAAAGCTGGCGGCTGCTACGTGTGATGCTGCATTCTATGTGGGTGTATTTCAATAGCTGGGGATGGCGCTGGATATGAAAATTCTGGTAACAGGCGCTAATGGTTTTGTCGGCTCGAATCTGTGCAGCATGTTGCAGCAGCACGGGCATGAGGTGGTGCACGCTGTGCGTCAGTCTGACACCGCAGGCGATTTTTGCGTGGGCGAGCTAGACGGAAACACCGATTGGAGCGAAGCGCTACAAGGGGTGGATGCGGTGGTGCATACGGCAGCGCGTGTGCATGTGTTGCATGAAAAAGTCGCCGATCCTGATCGTGAATTTCGTACCATCAATGTTGAGGCCACGACGCATTTAGCGCATGAAGCTATTAAGGCCGGAGTGAAACGGCTGGTGTTTTTAAGCACCATCGGCGTGCTGGGCAATTACAGTGACGAGCCCTTTACCGAGGCGGCTGATCCGAACCCGTCTAATGCCTATAGCAGCTCGAAATGGCAGGCGGAAAACCGCTTGCGCAAGATTGCAACCGACACCGGTCTGGAGGTGGTGATTATTCGCCCGCCGCTGGTCTATGGGCCGGGGGTGAAGGCCAATTTTTACCGGCTGATGCATAATGTATATAAATGCCGATATTTGCCATTTGGCCGTGTGAAGAACAAGCGTGATTTTGTCTCCGTCACCAATTTATGCGATTTGATTGACTGCTGCCTGAGCCATCCGCAGGCGGCGAATGAGACGTTTTTGGTAGCCGATGGCGAGGCGGTTTCGACACCGCATCTGGTTAAAAAGCTTGCAAAACACATGCATAAACCGACAAAACTGCTCTATATTCCGATTCGCTGGCTAAGCCGTATTGCAGTCTGTGTTGGCAAAGAGCGATTGTATGATAGCGTCTGCCGCTCGTTACGCATTGACACTTCGAAGGCACATCAACTATTAGGTTGGAGTCCGCCGCAGCGAATGGATGAGGGGCTGGAACAAACGGTCCACTGGTATATCGCGCAGGCCAACGAAACAAAAAAGAGGGCGGCATGAGCCGGATTGTATATGTGAATGGCCGTTATGTCCCCGCCTCGCAGGCGATGGTGGCGATGGAAGATCGCGGCTATCAGTTTGCTGACGGGATTTATGAGGCCATTGCATCCATCAATGGCGCGCTGATCGATATTGAACTGCATCTCGACCGGCTGGAGCGTTCGTTGCAACAGCTCGAAATTCCGATGCCGCTGAGCCGTGCCGCGCTGGTGATGAAAATGCGCGAACTGATGCGCCGTAACCAACGCAATCATGGGGTGGTCTATTTACAAATTACCCGTGGCGTGGCACCACGTAACCATATTTTCAGTGATAGCATGATACCGGTGCTGACCATGGCACTGATGCCGCCGAAATTCCGCAATGATACCGAGCGTGATGAAGGGGTGCGCGTGATTACTGCGCCCGATATTCGCTGGACGCGCTGCGATATTAAGGCGATTGCGTTGCTGCCGAATATGCTCACGCGCATGCAAAGCTATCGCGCAGGCGCAAAGGAAACATGGCAGATGCGCGACGGGGTGGTGACCGAAGGCGCGCTGTCGAATGCCTATATTGTCGATAAGGATGGCGTGCTGCGCACCCACCCCGCGACGCAGGCGATACTGGGTGGGGTGCGCCGCCATATGACGTTGCAACTCGCCCGCGCCAATGGGATTAAGGTAAGCGAAGAGGCCTTTACGCTCGACGATATCCGCGATGCGCGCGAGGCATTTATCACCAGCTGCTCGGCCTTTATTACACCGGTGACGCAGGTGGATGAACAGGTGATTGGCAATGGCGCGGTGGGCACGATTACCAGCCAGCTGGTGGCACTGTTTGACGCACATGTGAAATCACAAATACAGGCACAGCAAAGGCGCGCCGCATGAACCTGACACCCAAAGCGATTTTATTTGACTGGGATAACACGCTGGTGGACACCTGGCCCACTATTCATGAGGCGCTGAACCATACGCTGCGCTTTATGCAGCACCCCGAATGGGATTTGGCGAAAACCAAAGCCAACGTCAAAAAATCCATGCGTGATGCGTTTCCACTGATGTTTGGCGATAAATGGGAAGATGCCGCCAAACAATATCAGGATTATTACCGCAGCATTCACCTGACGCATTTGCACCCGCTGCCGCGTGCGCTTGATGTGGTGAGCATGCTGAGCGATAGCGACGCCTTTGTGGGGGTGGTGAGCAATAAGCGCGGCGAGACCTTGCGTACCGAGATTAGTAATCTGGGATGGGACCATTATTTCGATGCGATTGTGGGCGCCGATGATGCGCATGCCGATAAGCCCCATTGCGCACCCGTCGAGCTGGCACTCAAAGAAAGCGGTATGAAAGCAGGCGCGCATGTATGGTTTATCGGCGATACAATCGTCGATTTGGAATGCGCCAATAGCAGCGGTTGCCTACCTGTGCTCTATGGTGATGTGGAAACGGAAGATGGTGCGTATTTGGGCCATGCCTTCACCCATCATGTGCGCGACCATCAGGCGTTGATGGAATTGCTGAAGACGGTGGGCTTAGCTAAGTAAGGCTGGGTTCCCGCTTGCGCGGGAATGACGGTGAGGGTGAGCGAAGGAAGCCTCTCTTAGTAATTGTCATCCTGCGGCTCGCAACGCGAGAGCGCAGGATCTCAGGAGGCGGCGTGAGAGTCTGCGCTGACGCTGCGCGTCCCGCAGTATGACAAAAAATTTATTTAATGATGCGTAGCAATCAGTTTTTTGCCGCTGGCCTGCATGATGGCGAGGGTGGAAAGCAGCTCATCCTGCGCGTGGGCACCCATGGCGGACACAATCAGTTGATGCTGCGCCAGATAGGCATCGAGCAATGAAAGTATATAGGGCGCGTGCTGTGACACCAGCTCCATATCCGGCTCGGGCGATTCGGTCATCGGACAGGTAAAATCGGTGAAGCCGCCCGCCGCATAACGCGCCATTGGCATACCGAGTTGCTGCTCCATCAAGGTGACCGATACAATCAGCGACGAGGCAAGCAGGCGTGGCCATACCGCCTTGGCTAGCTGGTTGCGAATGGCGATATCGGGTGCTTGCGCATCGGCTTTTGTGGCACCGGATGCCAACTCGTCGCGTATATGCAGGATGATGGCCTTTACGCTTTCGGCGGACTGCAAAATATTGCTGCTATTTTGCAAAAACACATCGCGCCACATCTCAGGATCGGAGCGGCCAATGCGAATGAAGCGGCGGAAATGCTCGTCATCCGTATCATGGCGCATCCCCGCTTCGTCGAGCACGGGCATGGCGGCAAACGCCATCAGCTGCGGCAAGTGCGACATATAGGCGTAAAGCTGATCATGGAGTGCGGCGGGCATGACATCGACACGTGCGCCGGTGGATTGCCATAGCTGCCCGATACGTTCTACCAGCGCATCATCGAGTTCATCCGTCGGGCAAATCAAAAATAAATGCCGCGCAAAAAATTGTGCATGCGCATGGTAAGGGCCAACCTTTTCGCTACCCGCCACCGGATGCGAGGGGACAAACACCACGCCCGCAGGCAAATGCGGGGTAATCTCGCGAATCGCCTGCGATTTGATCGAGCCGATATCGGTCAGCACCGCACCGGCTTTGAGATGCGGGGCTATGGCTTCCATGATCGCACCATAGGTGCCTACAGGCGTACATAAAATAATCAGGTCGGCGCCCTGCACTGCGTCGGCGGCGGTGGCGGCCAGATGGTCAATCGCCTCGAATGATAACGCGGTAGCGCTGTGATCGGAGTGCAGATCATAGCCGCTGATATGTGCCACGCGGTCCCCTGCTTTGAGCGCCAGCCCTAGTGAGGCACCCATTTGCCCCAGCCCGATGATAGCGACATGCGCAAACAGAGGTTGGCTCATAGGGCGAGGCTTTCTGCCAGCGCGGCAAGAAACGCGTCATTTTCCGACGCGGTGCCAATGCTCATGCGCAGGCAGTGCGGTAGGCCATAATTGATCACCTCGCGGATGATAATACCACGCTGCAGCAGCGCGGCGTTAATAGCGGCGGCTTGCTTGGGGGATTCGAAGGCGAGCAAAATAAAATTGGTCACGCTGGGGTGCGTGGCCACTCCCATTGCTTCGATGGCGCGGCGCACCCGCTCGCGCTCAGCGTTATTGAGCGCGACTTGCTGCAGCGTGTATTCGATATCATTCAGCGCGGCGATAGCGGCGGCAATGGCGGGCTGGTTGATGTTGAACGGATCGCGCACGCGGTAGAGCGTGTCGATAATATGGGGCGGACCATAGCCCCAGCCCACGCGCAATGCTGGCAAGCCATAGACTTTGGAGAAGGTGCGGGTAATCACCGTGTTGGTATTGAGCACCAGCTCGCGCCCGTCGGAATAATCATCCGCCACCATATATTCGGCATAGGCACCGTCGAGCACTAAAATAATATCGTCGCGTAAGTTCGCGCGCAGGCGGGCAATGTCATCTTTCGTGATATAGCTGCCGGTGGGGTTATTGGGGTTGGCAATAAACATCAGCCGTGTGTTGTCGGTGACGGCGGCAAGCAGCGCATCGACATCACTGCGCAAATGACGCTCGGGCACCGCGACGGGCGTGGCGCCATATTGATTGCTGTAAACGCGATACATTAAAAATCCATGCTCGCAGAAAACCACCTCATCACCGACACCGGCATAGGCATGCACCAACATGCCCAGCACCTCGTCGGAGCCGACACCGCAAATAATCTGTGCCGGATCGAAACCATGCCGCGCAGCAATGGCAGCACGCAGCGAGGCGCAGCCATCTTCGGGGTAGCGATGCAGCGAATCAGCCGCCTGCGCATAGGCCGCCAGCGCAGCAGGGCTTGGGCCGTAGGGGTTTTCGTTGGATGAGAGTTTGATGATACGCGTGGCGTTTCCGGCTTTGCTTTTGCCGCCGACATAGGGCGTGATGGCGCTGATATAAGGCTTTGCCTTGGGGGCAGGCATGGCTTAGCTCTCGAGCGGGGCAGGGTGCGCGCCCAGCCAGAAGCAATGATCGAGCACATCGCCCAGCTTATCCATCACCTTGGCGATTTCATCGGATTGTTTGTCATAGAAGCCATCCACACGTACCAGCAGGCGGCGGCGCGGCGGCTCATTATCCAGATGCAAAAAAGTGACAGAAAGACCCGCTTCTTTGAACACGCTTTGCAGGCGCGAGGTGCTGACTGTATCGGCCAGCGTGAAGCTGAAATAGGATTGGTCATTGCCGCTGGGCTCGGGCCGTACGCGCGCCACGGCTAATGCTGGAATCACTGATTTAGGCGTTTGCGACGTGGTGATGGGGGGCAAATGCGCAAAAATTTTGGGCGTGTCATCCTGATCATTCTCGATCAGCTGCCACCAATTGGCATTGTCGGTGCTGGCAGGCAGCGGCAACACGCCGATATTGGGCGCGTCGCTATTACCCTTATCGGAGATATCGCCCAGCACGCGGTTGACGGTGGCGGCAAGGGTGAAAGGAACGAAGCTGCCAAAATATTCACGTGCCAGCCACATCAGATGCGATTCTTTGGGGGTGTGCAGCACGCTGATATGCAGCGGTGATTCATGGTGAATCGACGCGCCGATCATTTGTCGCCACATCATGCCTGCCGCTGCAGGATGAAATTCGGTGCCACGAAAGGCATCCACAATGCGGCGCAGCATTTGTCCTTCACGGCCCGGGCGGACATAGAGGCCTTCCTCGCCTTGCGATTTCTTATGGGCGCCGACTTGCGCGACCACATCGATGCGGCGTTTCAGCAGCGCGACGATGTCATTGTCAATCGCGTCGATTCGTTCGCGGAACTGGTTAAGTGAGGGATCGGTTTTCATAGCACATCCTTGTGTAAGGGCGATCATGCAAAACTGGCCGCCATTTGCAATGCTAAAATGGTTTTGCGCCCGCTTTAATGCGCGTAAAGCAACCGGTTGTGGCAAATCACATTGACAAATGCCCCCATACAACTGAGTAATACAGCCATGAATCTCACATCTTACACGCAAACGGCTACCTTTGGCCCCTCGCACCGCGAGGTGGAAATCGGCCAGATTACCGAGCTTACGCCCAAAGAGCCCTTTGCGCTGGATTGCGGGGCCAGAATAACGCGCTTTCCCATTGCATTTCAGACTTATGGCGAGCTGAACGCCGATAAATCGAATGCAATTCTGGTATGTCATGGCTTAACCGGTGACCAATATGCCGCCTCCGCCCATCCGGTGACAGGCAAGCCAGGCTGGTGGCAGGACATGATCGGGCCGGGTAAACCCATGGATACCGAGCGGTATTTTGTGATTTGCACCAATGTGATTGGCGGCTGCATGGGCTCGTGGGGGCCAAAATCGGTCGATCCCGAAACCGGAGAGACATACGCGCTGAGCTTTCCGGTGATTACCGTGCATGACATGGTGCGCGCCCAGCTGGAGCTGATCAACCGGCTGGGCATTGAGCAGCTTTTTGCTGTGATCGGCGGGTCGATGGGCGGGATGCAGGCGCTGATCTGGGCAGCGGAATACCCGCGTCGGGTGTTTGCTGCCATGCCGATTGCCACGGCGGCGCGTCACAGTGCCCAAAATATCGCCTTTCATGAAATTGGCCGCCAAGCGGTGATGGCCGACCCCGACTGGCAGGGCGGGCAATATCTACAGGCGAAAACCTATCCGAGCAAAGGGCTCGCCGTGGCACGCATGACCGCGCATGTGACCTATTTATCGGAGCATGCGCTGGGGCAAAAATTTGGCCGCCGTTTGCAGGATAAGGAAGTGCGCGATTTCAGCTTTGAGCCGGATTTTCAGGTGGAAAGCTATTTGCGGCATCAGGGGCGCAGTTTTGTGGAGCGCTTTGACCCGAATGCCTATTTATACATTACCCGCGCCATGGATTATTTTGATCTGGCGGCGGATTATGGCGGCAATTTATCGGCTGCCTTTGCGCGCTCGCCGGTGCGGTTTTGCGTGGTATCTTTCTCGAGCGACTGGTGTTTCCCCACGTCGGAGAGCCGTGCGCTGGTGCGCGCGATTAATGCGGCGGCGGCAAATGTCAGCTTCACCGAGATTAATACAGATAAAGGGCATGACGCCTTTTTGCTCGATGTGCCTGAATTTAAGGCGGTGATGCATGGGTTTTTACGCGGCTGCGCCAATGCGAGGGGGCTGCCTTATGACTAAAAACCTACGGCCCGATTTGCAGGTGATCGCCGATTTAGTGCCCGCCAACAGCACCTTGCTTGATATCGGCTGCGGCGATGGCGAGTTGCTGGCATGGCTGGCCGAGCATAAAGGCGTTGATGGGCGTGGCATCGAGATTGACCCGCATAATGTGAGCGTGGCTATGGCGCGCGGCGTACCGGTGATTCAGGCCGATGTGAATAACGACCTCGCCGATTATCCCACCGCACTGTATGATGTGGTGATTTTATCGCAGGCATTGCAGGCGATGCAGGACCCCAAAGCGGTGCTGGAGCAACTGCTGCGTATCGGCAATCAGGCGATTGTCTCGGTGCCGAATTTCGGCTTCTGGCGTAATCGTTTTTATCTGGCAGTCAAAGGCAAAATGCCGGTGACCCAGACGTTGGCTTATCAATGGTATGACACGCCTAATATCCATTTTTGTACCATCACCGATTTTGTTGAGCTGTGTGAGCAGATGGGCATTGTGATTCAGCGCCGGATATTTGTGAATGATCGCGGCAGCCCCTCGGGCTTTCATGGTAAAGGGTTTTTTGCCAATTTATTTGGCGAGCAGGGTATTTTTGTGCTGGGGCAGAAATAGAGTATTACGGTTGCTTTTCCCGTCATCCTGCGGCTTGCGCAGCAAAAGCGCAGGATCTCATGAGGCGGCACGATAGTCTGCGCTGACGCTTCGCGTCCCGCCGCGTGACCCAAAAACACCTGTCACCCTGAACTTGTTTCAGGGTCTAACTGGATGCTGAAATAAATTCAGGGTGACGAGTTATGAAGAAAGGCCAGACCCCGTCATGCGACGGGGTGACAACCTCACGACTACCGTCATCCTCGGGGCGGCGTAGCCGATCCCGGGGATCCACTTTAAGGAAAGCAAGGCTGGATTCCCGCTGTCGCGGGAATGACAGGATTAAATAGGAAGATAAGTAAGCACGGGGTCAGGAGTCCGAGACTGTGTCACTTCGTTGTCATACTGGTGCTTGACACCAGTATCTGCGTTGGGATGAAATGCTGGCGTCGAGCGCTAGTAGGACGAGGGATGGTGTATGAGACCCGTAGGCAGGAGCGGGAACAGACACAAAAAACCCTCTACCCCAATACCCCGTGGCAATGTTTGTATTTTTTGCCGGAGCCGCAGGGGCATTCTTCGTTGCGGCCTACTTTGCCCCAGCTGGCTGGGTTGGCTTTGTCGCGATTCTCCGGTCGTACATGCGAGCGCACGGTTTCAACCGGCGCAGGTGGCAATTGCGCAGCAAGTGCCGGGTCAATACGGCTTTCCTGCATTTTGCGTTGCTGTTCGATTTGCATAATCTCAGCCGGATCATCGACATGGATGCGCACGCGCGCCATGCGCAACGTCACCATTTCACGCAACGCATGCAGCATGTGCTCAAACAGGCTGAAAGCTTCTTGTTTATATTCATTGAGCGGGTCGCGCTGCGCATAGGCACGCAGGCCAATCCCCTGACGCAGATGATCGAGCGACAACAAATGATCTTTCCACAGCTGATCGAGCGTTTGCAACAACACGCGCTTTTGCACCATGCGCATCATTTCTGCGTCATATTCGCTGCGCTTTTGTACCATATGTGCGTCGGTGGCCTGTTGCAGACGGGTTAAAATTTCCTCATCGGCAATGCCCTCTTCGGCGGCCCACTGGGTGATCGGCAACTCAATGCCATAAATGCGATAGACTTCTTTCTCGAAGGATTCCGTGTCCCAATCATCGGCATAAGAACGCGCAGGGATAAAGCGCTGCACCAGATCATGATTCACATCTTCGCGCATTTCGTCGACGGTCTCGTTCACCTCTTCGGCTTCCATCAATTCGATGCGCTGCTCATAGATGACTTTGCGCTGATCATTCATCACATCGTCGAATTTCAGCAGGTTTTTACGCACCTCATAATGGCGCTGTTCGACCTTGCTTTGCGCACGCTCGATGGCTTTGTTCATCCATGGATGATAAATGGCTTCGCCTTCTTCCATGCCGAGTTTTTGCAGCACCGAATCAATACGCTCGGAGCCAAAAATCCGCATCAGATCATCTTCGAGCGAGATAAAGAATTTGGAAGCGCCCTCATCGCCCTGACGGCCAGAGCGGCCCCGCAGCTGATTGTCGATGCGGCGGCTTTCATGCCGCTCGGTGCCCACGACAAATAAGCCGCCCGCTTTTTTGACGGTCTCTTTGTCGCGCGCATGTTCTTCGCGGATGCGCGCAATCACCAGCTCGGCTTTGAGCGAGTCGGTGAGGTCTTTGGTTTCATCGACAATACGCATATCGAGATTGCCGCCCAGCTGAATATCGGTCCCGCGACCGGCCATATTGGTGGCGATGGTGACAGCGCCGGGGCGGCCTGCTTGCGCGATAATTTGCGCTTCCTGCTCGTGATAGCGCGCATTAAGCACATTATGCGGCACTTTGGCGAGCTTCAACTGCTTGGAAAAAGCCTCCGATTTTTCGATGCTGACCGTGCCAACCAGCACCGGTTGCTGGCGTGCGTAACATTCCTTGATCAGTTCAATGATGGCCTTGTCGCGCTCGGCGCTGGTGCGGTAAATCGCATCATCATCGTCTTTGCGTGCAACGGGCACATTGGTCGGAATTTCGATCACTTCAAGCTTGTAAATATCGGCAAATTCGGCGGCTTCGGTCATCGCCGTACCGGTCATGCCCGAAAGCTTGGGATAGAGGCGGAAATAATTTTGAAAGGTGATGGAAGCCAGCGTTTGATTTTCATTCTGGATATGGGCTTTTTCCTTCGCCTCGAGCGCCTGATGCAGCCCGTCGGAATAGCGGCGGCCTTCCATCATCCGGCCTGTGAATTCGTCGATAATGATCACCTTATTATCTTTGACGATATAATCGACATCGCGCGTGAACATGTGATGCGCGCGCAGGGCTTGGTTGATGTGATGCACCACTGAGACATTATCAATATCATACAGGCTGGTGCCCTCGGCGAGCAGGCCCGATTCCACCAGCACCGACTCCATAAACTCCACCCCTTCTTCATTGAGGGTGACGCTTTTGCTTTTCTCGTCGATCTCCAGATGGGTGGCTTTGTCGATGCGTGGAATCAGCCGGTCGATTTTTCCATAGAGCTCGGAATTATCTTCGGTCGGGCCGGAAATAATCAGCGGGGTGCGCGCCTCGTCGATCAGAATCGAATCCACCTCATCCACCACCGCGAAATGGAAGGGGCGCTGCACCATTTCGTCGCGGCTGTATTTCATATTATCGCGTAAGTAATCAAAGCCCAGCTCGTTATTGGTGGCATAGGTGATATCGCAGCCATAGGCGGCCTGACGCTCATGATCATCGAGCGCATGTTTGATAATGCCCACGCGCAAGCCCAGAAATTCATAAATCTTGCCCATCCATTGCGCGTCGCGCTCGGCGAGATAGTCATTCACCGTCACCACATGCGCGCCTTTGCCTTCCAGCGCGTTAAGATAGGTGGCGAGCGTCGATACCAGCGTTTTACCTTCGCCGGTTTTCATCTCCGCTATCATGCCACGATGCAGCACGATACCGCCGATCAGCTGCACGTCGAAATGGCGCATGCCCAGCGTGCGCACGGCCGCCTCGCGCACCACGGCGAAGGCCTCATGCAGCAAATCATCTAGCTTGGCGCCTTGCGCCAGTCGCTGGCGGAATTCGGCAGTTTTTGCGGCCAATGCATCGTCCGATAAGGCTTTGAGGCCTTCTTCCATCCCATTGATAATGGCGACATCCCGCGCAAAGCCGCGTACCTGCCGGTCATTGGCGCTGCCGAATACTTTGCGGGCGAGGGATGATAACATATACAGACACTCCATGCTTGGTTAGGCCACAGATAAGCAGCCGCGAAGGCAAAGTCAATCACCGCTTAGGGATTTGCCCCCAAGCAGCACTTGAAAGCCTTGGATAATTATGCCATACCCAGTGCAACCAACGCTTATTAACTGGGAGATTTCCATGACCCGTACCACCCGTTTTTTACTGACCACCGCTGCTTTATTTGTTGCTACCACTGCTTATGCCGCCAGTGATTACGTTATTTTGGACCTGGACGGCAAGCAGGTGAAGAAATCCGAAGTGAACACTATCTGGCAGGGGTTATTTCCGCAAGGTGAAGCGCCTGATTTTGATACGATCGAAGAGCCGGTGCGCCAGAATGTGCTGCGCGGCGTAATCAGCGAGTATTTGCTCTATGACGAGGCGGTGAAATCCGGCGTCGATAAAAAGAAGGAAGTGGAAGAAAAAGTCGAAGAAGCCCGCCGCAAAATTACCGTGCGCCATTTTCTCGATGATAAAACCAAAAACATGGTATCAAACGCGGACGTCAAAGCCGAATATGACCGTTTAGTAAAAGAAGGCCGCGACAAGGAAGAAGTGCGCGCGCGCCATATTCTGGTTGAGTCGGAAGAAAAAGCCAAAGAGCTAAAAAAGAAACTCGATGGTGGCGCTGATTTTGAGGCGCTGGCCAAAGACAATTCCACTGATCCGGGCAGCAAAGCGCAAGGCGGTGATTTAGGCTATTTCACCGAAGAGCGCATGGTGCCGGAATTCTCTAAGGCGGCATTTGCCACCAAAAAAGGCGAGATTTCCGAGCCGGTGAAAAGCAGCTTCGGCTGGCATGTGATAAAGGTCGAAGACCGCCGCAAAATCACCATCCCCACCTTTAACGATGTGCGTGAAAGCCTGCAAACTCGCCTCAGCGAGAAAAAACTCAATGATTATGTGAATCGTTTGGTTGATCAGACGGATGTGAAATATTTTGGCTCAAACGGTAAAGAAAAAGACCTGACCAAGGTACCCGATAGCTCGAAGGAGTAAACCCTATGGCATTGGCGGTGTCACCCCTCGCACCGGCGAAGACAGCGGTATTATTGCCGCTGGATGGCGTGCGCCTGGCCACGGCGCAGGCGGGCATTAAATATGCCAACCGCGCCGATTTGTTGCTCATAGAAATGGTCGAAGGTACCAGCGCCGCAGGGGTGTTTACCCTGTCATCGACAGCGGCTGCGCCCGTGTTGTGGTGCAAAAAAGCATTGCAATCCGGCACAGCTCGGGCGTTGATAGTCAATTCCGGCAACGCCAATGCCTTTACATGTGCCGCAGGCGAGCAGGCGGTGGCGCAAACCGTAGCCGCCGTGGCGCAGCAACTCGGCTGCGACGAGCAGGCGGTATTTGTCAGCTCCACCGGCGTGATCGGCCAGTCTTTACCAGTCGATAAAATTACCGCCGCATTGCCCGCTTTGCAGCATGTATTCTCGGCAGACGCATGGCGCGCCGCAGCGGAAGCCATCCGCACCACGGATACGTTTCCCAAGCTGGCCACGCGCAATGTGCGCATTGGTGATACGCCGGTGCAGATACATGGCATTGCCAAAGGCTCGGGCATGATTGCACCCAATATGGCCACCATGCTAGGATATATCTTTACCGATGCGACGATTCCATCGGATATATTGCAGGCGCTGCTGGTGGAGGCGACGGATTTATCCTTTAACAGTATTACCGTGGATAGCGATTGCTCAACCAACGACACGGTGCTGGCATTTGCCACCAATCAGCGCGAACATGCAGCAATCAGCAATCTGCATGATCCGGTTTTTCATGATTTCCGTGAAGCATTCTGCGAGCTGGCGATTGATCTGGCGCAGCAAGTGGTGCGCGACGGCGAAGGGGCCACCAAGCTGATTACCATTCGGGTGAGCGGCGCCAAAACGCCAGCCTCTGCGCGGGTGATTGCATTAGCGATTGCCAATTCGCCGCTGGTGAAAACCGCGATTGCGGGCGAAGACGCCAATTGGGGCCGTGTGGTGATGGCCATTGGCAAAAGCGGCGAGCCGATCGAGCCGGAGCATATTTCGATAGCCATGGGCGGTGTAATGATCGCACGCGATGGCGGCGTGATTCCCGGCTATAATGAAACGCCGGTGACGGAACATATGAAAAGCAGCGAAATCGAAATTACGGTGGAAGTCGGGCGCGGCACCGGCGTCGCCAAAGTCTGGACCTGCGATTTGACCCATGGCTATATTTCAATCAATGCGGATTATCGCAGCTGAGCGTTAGGGGAGCGACATGAAAACCGTGCTGGTATCGGCGGTGGCGCTGATGGATGCCGATGGGCGCGTGCTGCTGACCCAGCGGCCTGAGGGCAAACACCTGGCCGGTATGTGGGAATTTCCGGGCGGCAAGGTTGAGGCAGGCGAGACCCCAGAAGCCGCGATTATCCGCGAAATCAAAGAAGAAATCGGGGTGGATTTATGCGATAGCTGCATCGCCCCGCTGACCTTTGTCAGCCATCAATATGATGATTTCCATTTGCTGATGATGCTGTATATTAGCCGCAACTGGGAAGGCATCCCCCAGCCGCTGGAAGGCCAGCAACTAATGTGGCGGCGCGCGAATGATATGCACGCACTGCCCATGCCGCCTGCGGATAAGCCGCTGGTAGCAGCCCTACGCGATGTAACTGGAGGAGTCTATGCCACTGACCGCGCTGATCGCTAGTATT
Source organism: Alphaproteobacteria bacterium UBA6178 (assembly GCA_002422205.1). GTDB lineage: Bacteria > Pseudomonadota > Alphaproteobacteria > Rickettsiales > UBA3002 > UBA6178. The sequence continues at coordinate 12,102 of DITS01000001.1, read as the reverse complement.
GCGCTGCTACTGTATTTTTACACCCTGTATCGCGTAATCGATGCGCGGATTAAATATAAGGTGCTCCCGCCCCATGATAATGGGCCGGAGAAATTTTTATGCATTCAGGCCGCGCACCGCAACAGCACGGAACAGCTGGTGCTGTTTTTGCCGTCGCTATGGCTGTTTAGTGTATTTGTGTCGCAGCCTGTCGGCGCAATGCTGGGGCTATTATGGATTGTAGGGCGGATTCTGTATGTGCGTGGCTATTACCGTAAAGCCGAAGACCGTCTGCTCGGTTTTATCATTGCTTTGCTGGTATCGCTGATTTTGCTGGTGGGCGGGATGATTGGCAGCGCCATGGATGTGGCCCCTTATCTGAGTGTTAACTGGTAAAAGCCTTCGCTAGCGACAGCGTGCCACTACCGCGCTTGGCCGGTTGCTGCTGTGATGCGTGCGGTTTCCATGCGGTGAGCGTCACCCATTCGATGCTGGCGCGCACGCGCTGCGCCTCATCGGCGCTAGCGAAATGCTGCGTATAATAGGCGCACATTTGCGCCATGAAAGCTTTGGGCAGAATGCGACGTGATTGCTCGAGCAAACTATTGGCTTCACCCATGCCGCGTAAATCACGCATTAATTGCAGCGGATGCGCATAGGTAATTTCGAGCATATCGCTATCGACGACGGGCAGGGCAAAGCCGGTGCGTTGCAACAACGCGCCCGCATCACGTACATCCATGAAGGGGGATACACGCGGGGACATGCCTTGGGATGAGGCCGATTCGGCGGCGGCAAAACTCATGCGCAATTCCTGCAAACTGCGCGCCCCGGGCAGAATGGCGATCAGTAACCCGTCGGGCTTTAAGATGCGGCGAATCTGAATCAGCGTGCCCACCAGATCATTCACCCCATGCAGGGATGCGATGCTTAAAACCGCGTCAAAACTATTATCGGCAAAGGGCAATAACTCTTCGTCGCAGCGCACGCGTACGCCTTGCGCATGGGCCAGCATGGCGGCTGAGCTGTCGGTCTGAATAAGCCGCTCAATGCCGCCGCGCCCTTGCAACACAGAGCGTAGCAACCCATTATGGCAACCCAAATCAAGCACTAGCGGAAAGGGGCGCGCCATATCGGCGAGGCGGTCAGCGACGCGCTCGGCGGCGTCTATTTTCAGAAAATCATACTCATCAAAACAATGCGCCACGCGGTCACGGCGTTTTCGCTGTAGGCGGCGGTCAAAGATCATGCTAACGTCGGTCATAGGATGCTGTTACGCGATTTTACACAAAAAACCAAACCTTATATGGCACCCAGCCTGTGGGTGAAGCTGGGGTTGAATTTATTGTTTCCGCCGCGCTGCCTTGCCTGTGGCTGCCATGTTGAGGAAGCCCATCGTTTTTGCACCGGTTGTTTCGCCAAGCTGGCCTTTGTGTCCGAGCCTTACTGCCTGCTGTGTGGCTTTCCCTTTGATTATGATCTGGGCGAGCAGGCCTTATGCGGCCATTGCATGCATAACCCGCCGCCTTATGATGCGGCGCGCACCGTGCTGCGCTATGATGAGCATTCGCGCCATTTGGTGACGCATTTTAAATATGCCGACCGCACCAGCCACATGCCTGCTTATGCAGCGCTGATGGCGCGCGCCGGTGCGGCGCTGATTGCACAAAGTGATGTGATCATTCCCATTCCGCTGCATCGTAAACGCTTGCTGGCGCGTGGCTATAATCAATCCGCTTTGCTGGCTTATGGCTTGAGTGATCGTTGCCATCTGCCGGTATGGCCGGACGGGCTGCTGCGCACGCGCAACACACCGCCGCAAGCGGGACTGAGCCGCGCGCAACGCCTCAAAAATGTGGTCGGTGCGTTTCGGGTGAACCATGATTATGCCGATGCCTTGCGCGGTAAATCGGTGCTGCTGATTGATGATGTGATGACCACGGGCGCGACGATTCACCATGCCACCAATATGGTGCTTGGCGCAGGCGCCAAAGCGGTTTATGTTCTCACACTCGCACGAACCATACGGGATTAATATGCACGAGACGATCAAAGCGGCTTGTATTCAGCTCAATACCGGCAGCGACATGCAGCACAATATTAAGGCGGCACACGCGCTGATGCGTGAGGCGGTAGATAAAGGCGCGCAATATATTGCGTTGCCGGAGAATGCCTTTTTTATGCGCGGCGATGAGCCAAGCGCGGTGTTTGGCATGGACGATCACCCCGGTTTGTTGTTTTGTCAGCAATTCGCGAGCGAGCATGCGGTGTGGATTCTGATAGGCTCGATATTTGTGACGATTGACGAGTCGGGCAAATGGGCCAATCGCAGTGTGCTGCTCAATCCGCAAGGACAGATTGTAACGAGCTACGACAAAATCCATTTATTCGATGCCGATTTTGGCGACGGCGAATGCTACCGCGAATCCGATCATTTTTTATCGGGCAAGCAAGCGCGCATGGCGCAGCTGCCTTGCGGCGAGCTGGGGCTGGCGATTTGTTATGATGTGCGCTTTGCGCGGCTGTTTCGTGATTTGGCGCGTGCGGGCGCCACGGTACTGTCGATTCCCGCTGCATTTGCCAAACGCACCGGCGAGGCGCACTGGCATGTGCTGCTGCGTGCGCGCGCGATTGAAACCGGTTGCTATGTAATCGCACCCGGACAATGCGGGTGCCACCCGAAGGGCCGCCAAACATTCGGCCATTCAATGATTATTGACCCGTGGGGTGTGATACTGGCCGAAGCGCAGCAGGAGCCTTGTGTTATCCTTGCGGATATTGACCCGCAACGCGTGGCAAATGTGCGCCGCCAAATGCCGGTGCTCACCCATGACCGCGATTATATTTTGCAAGATTATGTGATTTAGCAAGGAAGAGCCCTCACCCCGACCCTCTCCCTGAGGGAGAGGGGGAAGAAAGGCCAGACCCCGTCATGCGACGGGGTGACAACTTCTCTATGATCGTCATCCTCGGGGCGGCATCGCCGATCCCGGGGATACACTTTAAGGAGTCCGAGCCTTTAGTCGCTCAATAGTCATACTGGTGCTTGACACCAGTATCTGCGTTGGGATGAGATGCTGGCCGAGCGCCAGCATGACGAATCATAGAGCACAGCAGGGCGGTGCAGGAACGAACATAAAAAACTAATGCACCAGCACACGACCGCGATTGTCGGGCAGGAGAGGGCGCAGTAACACATCCAGCCGGAAGCGTTTGTCGGGGTGGATGAAGAGTGACAGAGCGCTGTCCGACAATGCCAAAAATGATTCGGCGACCAGCATATTGGCGTGGGCTTTCAGATAATCGGTGAAGTCTTTGGTCATATCGCGCGCGCGGTTAGGAGCCAGCACCCCAAAATCTTGCTGCGTGGGCGGTAGGACGGATTGGCGGAAACAAGACACATCGATCTGTATTTGAACGCAACCAATATGCGTGCTGGAGGGCTTCATGCAAATACCGAGCTTGGCCTCGTCCTCGCTATGGCGCACCGATAAATACAGCAACGCCCACAGCAATTGCTGCAAGATGTTTTCATCCTGCTCGAGGGTCAGCGCATCGGCAATATCGCATTCAAGCTTAAGGTTACGCCGCTCCATTGCGCCCTGCAATTGCTGCAAGGTGGATTCGACCAGCGGCGGCAGTAGGATAGGTGCACTCACCATTGGGCTGGTGCCGTGATTGAGCGCACAGATACGGTGAAAACTACCCGCCAGCATATTTAAATTGGCGCCCATTTCGCGCACCTCGTCAAAATCATACGTCGCGTCGGCATCCAGCCGTTTGGTGATCACCATATCTTCGATATGCGAACTGTATTGGGTGATAGCCTCGTGCGCCTGATGCATTTGCGAGCCGGAAGCATGGAAAAACTGACGCTGGGTTTGCGATAAATCGGCGACCAGTTGATTGGCGGCAAGCAAATGCGACTCGCTTTGCATGAGTTGCTCGCGCATTTGCGCATAATCCTCGCCCAGCTGCCGGATGCGCGCCAGCCGTGCCACCAGCGGGTCATCCTGCGGATTGCCGCCGGTGGCGTGAGGGATGATCGATTGAATCGCACTATCCATGGGAGTGATCACGCGATGATAAAGCCAGTATAGCAGCCCGTAGATGATGGCATTGAACAAAATGAGCACCAATGCATGTCGTATGAATGAATCGCGTGTGACGTAGGATAGTGCTGCGCTGGTGGGGCGTGCAAATGCTCTAAATTGCCAGTTTTGTGTCAGTTCTCCCACACGCATCTGGTCGGGCAATAGAGTGCCCGCTTGTGCAATAACTTCGCCATGGGGGGAATAAATACTGTAGTCGCAGTTACAACTTGAGAGCTGCGTGCTGACCATCTGGCGCAAGCCGTCGAGATAATATATGGCCGCTAAGGTGCCGATATATTGATTGTCATCGGTATAGATACCATAGGCCAGCGCGAAGATGTCGCCGCCGGTGCGGATATGCGGAAGGATACGGCTAAGCGTGAACTGATGCGGATGATGGGAGGTGAAACCGATATAATCACGATCCGACAAATCATAGGGTGGGGTATGAATGCCGCGCGCTGAGCCTGCCACCAGTTGCTTGTTGGAATCCGACCAGCCGAAACGCACAATACCGTAGCCTTCATCGACACGCGTGCGCAGGATATTGTAAATTTTCATCGTGTCGCCGCGCGTGGCGCGGATGGGGTGTTGCATTTGCAGAATATGCTCGCGTCCGAAATCCATCAGCCCGTTTAAATCGGCGCGCAAATCATTAATATGTTGCTGCGCCGAGCGTGTAAGATGCGCCCGCTTTTGGTGAATACTGGCATAAGCATAGATGCAGTAAGCCACATTATAGAGGAGTAAAATGATAATAATTATCGGGAGGTTATAAGAGCGCGTTAGCAACTTGAGGATTTTTTGGTGCGATTCCATAATGCCTAAGGTTGTCAATTGTTAACTAATTTATACCATTATTTATTAATTAATCCCAGCCTATAATTAAAAATTGGTATATTTTACTTGCATTTATGTTGCGTTGCGGCGAAACCTGACATAGTAACGATAGCCAATAATATTAATATTTCATTGCTGCCTCTTCCATGACTGACTTGCTGAAACAACCCCATAAATCGATAGCTGCGTATATTCGCGCCTTGGCGCAAGATGCAGCGGGCGGGCCTGACCCTACCCATGCAATCGGGCCTGCAGATGAGGCATTTTTGGATCGGCTTAATCATTTTTTACGGCAAGAAGGTGAGCGTATTATTGATTGGGATAATACCACCCATTTACCTGATGCCTTCGCATCAAGCATCAGCCGTGCGCTGGATGTGGGCTATTTAAATCAGATGGAAAGCGTGTTTAATGAAGGGGGTGATCGACTGGCACGCGTGATGGGCCATAGCCATAATCAACATCTGGGTGAGTTCTACACCGCATTAAGTGAGTATATGACAGCGCGCAAGGAGCCGTTTCAGGTGGGGCGGGATAATTTTTTTGCGCCGGATACGCTGGACGAGGCGATGTGGCGGCCCCAGCTATGGCGGCGCGAAATGCAACCCGACGCGCAAGGCAAGCTGAAAAGCAAACTGGTGAAAGTGGATGCGATTGATTGGTCGAAACGCCCCGTGATGTGCATGGGCGGCATTGGCTGCGTGGGCATGAATCCGGCGGAGCTGAACGGTGTGATGCGTCAGGCAGAGCAATTGCTGGGCGGTGATGATATCTATCGGGCGGACAGCAGCAAGGATGTGGAGCTATATTGTATTTCCTATCCGGCGCTGTACCGCGCCATGATGAATGCGCAGGTATTATTGTATAATGCAGACCCTGAACATTACCGCATTCCGTTTATGCAGGATGTCTATACGCAACTTTTTAAGCCCGAAATTGACAAGGTGTTCGAAAGCGCAGGCGATACCATAGCGCAGCTGCGCAAGGTAATGCGTAAATGGAATTTTTACACCACCAGCTATGGTGCGGTATGCGTAAAATCGCTGGCGCGTATTGTGGCGGAAGATTTGCAGAAACGCGGGCTGCAACCTGATCAGATACGCCCGCTACTGGCGGAAGTGTTTTGTCTCAATACCAATCCGGTGGCGCGGCCCGATGATCATGCGCTGTGCGGCAATTTCAGCTCGGTCAATCTGGTGTCGCGCAATGACCGCACCGTGCGCTCGCGCGCCTATTACCCGCAGCAGGATATGCCAGTTGCTGGCCGCCGTATTGTGCCGCTGAGCGACAATGAATTGCTGATTTGGGATGAATATCCCCGCAGCGCCTTGCGTATTGAGCCGCTGCCCGCAGATGAAATGGCATTGACCAGCAGCGCCAATATACGCCAAAGCGCCACGCTGGACGGGCGACAAAACACCGATAATACCGGCCATCACGCGCAACTGGTGACCAGCCACATGCTGCAACGGGAGGGTGATTCACCCTATGCCCGCAGCTTTACGCCCGATCTGGCGCAGTATGCCATGCGCCATGCGGTGCTGGAGCCGTCGATGCCGCCGATTGCGGCAATGATCGAGCCGGTGAAACTGTTTCCCTATCCGCGTGAGATCGGCACCGTGCAGGAGCGCTTGCCCTATGTCGACCGCGAGGAACTACGGCGCAGCGCAGCCAATGAGAATGAACTGACGTAAGCCCGTTAATCCTTTTTGAAACTGGCGATGTAATCTTTGAATAATTGCCCGCGCGAGGGCTGATCGACGGCCAGAAAGCGTTGCACCAGCTGGTCGGCTTCCTCGGTTGCAGCGGAACTGGTGTACAGATCCTGCATACGGGCGAGTAAATCGGCGTCATGGCACGCGCCATCCGCCTCAAACTGTTGCAGCTGCGTGAGGCTGAGACCCAGCTTTTGCGCGGCATCGGCTAGCGTATAACCAGCCGATTCACGCAGACGGGCAAGGGGCGAGAGTGAATGATCGTTCATGAATCAAGTATAACAGATTGAATCCTATGGGAGCTAGCGGAAGATGGTGGCGTACGCCTTGTTCTATGGCAAATCTGCACTACTTGGAGCGGCAAATGCATCGAATCCAGAACAAATCGCATAATCTGACCGACGCAAGCATAAAATAAGCTATAATAAAATGGGAGGTTGGTATGGCTCGTGCTTTATGCATGCTAATGCTTACCGTCATGCTAACATGCTGTGAATCGTCAAAACCACGCAGGATGACAGTATGGGACGTGTATGATGTACGCCATCCGGTGCCTGCTGGCTCGTCGGTGCCCTCATCGCGTGCGACCTATTACGACCAGTTTTATGATAATGATGAATTTTACAGGGCGCCCATCGGATTATGCGCGCCTGGCGACGCTGCCTCAATGGGCTGCGAATAGGAAAGGGTTACAATGAGAAATACCTGTGTTTTGGGGGTTTTATTGCTGGTAATCGCCTGTAAAACAACCCGCCAGAATGAGGTATGGGATTTATACGATATCCGCCATCCGGTGCCTGCGGGCTCCGCCATTCCCGCCTCGCGCGCTGATATCATCTATCGTGACAATGACGCAGCCTATACCCAGCCTAAAACCTCCTTCTGTCTAATTAATCCGCTTGCTTCGGCATGTGAATAGTTATCATTTGCTTGCAATTTATGTTGCACTGCATTAAGAAGCCGCTCCAACCCTATGTATGACGATAGGGAAAGCACGGGAACAAGGCAATGACACGGGGTATAACAATAGGCACGGGGATGCTGCTGGCATGGATGCTGGCTGGCTGCGATACGCGCAAGCCGGACGTGTGGGATTTGTATGATGTCCGCCATCCGGTTGGTTCGGGTGCGGTGTATCGCGATAATGACGCGACCTATACCCCTCCGCATGGGGGAAATTATTGCACACAAAGTGATCTGGAAAATATGGGCTGCTAGCCGGTTAGCTTAGCGCAGCAGGTCTTTTTCGATAGCCAGCGGTGCATCCGGTTGCATTAATGCGCGATAAACCTGCACATTCTCTAACACACGCTGCACGTAGTTACGGGTTTCATAGAAGGGGATCATCTCGATCCAGTTGATCGTCTCATGCAACGAGGCACCGGGGCGACCAAAACGACTGGTCCATTCGCGTGAGCGGCCCGGACCGGCATTGTAACCGGCAATGGCGAGAATGTAGGAGCCGTCAAACCCGCTCACCAAATCGCCAAGGTATTTGGAACCAAGCGTAGCATTATAGGTGGGATCATTCAGCTTGGACAGGCTGTAGGGCATATCGAGCTTGCGCGCCACCATTTGCGCGGTGCCGGGCAAGAGCTGCATCAGCCCGCGCGCATTGGCGGAGCTGACCGCCTCTTTGTTGAATTCACTTTCCTGACGTGCAATCGCGTGGGGCAGGGCAGGCTCGAGTGCCTGATGATTGATGCGGGTGGTGGGCCAGCCGGCACTAAACAGCATGATATTGTTGCGCATAGCATATTTAGAGGCGCGCACACCATAAAAAGTGAGGTTCATCTCGCGCGCTAATTCGGCAACCAGCTTGGCTTCGCGGGGGGTGGCGGCGGTATTACCCAGATGCGCAAACAGCGGTGCGGCATAATCTTCATGCTTGTTTTGGACTAAGAATTTGATGGCTTCGGCCATGGGTTGCTTAGCGAAATGACTTTTTTCGCTGGCGCTAACCACCGGCTCGCTGGGCAAACGTAAGGGCTGATTGGGAAACAGTTTGGCATAAGCCAGTTGGCCATAAAAAGTGGTGAGGTTGATGCTGGCTTTTTCGTACCAGCTGCGCGCTAAGCTATCCTGTCCCATGGCCTCGGCGGCGCGGGCCGCCCAATAGGCCCCACGCGCTTTGCTCACCGGATATTGCACCGACTGATACAGCATTTCGAAATGCGGCAGCGCGGCGGATGCTTTATTCAGATATTCAAGCTGTACCCAGCCGAGCATAAATAACGCATCGGCCTTATCGGCACCTTCGCGTGTGCCATGTTGCAGCAACAGGCTTTCGGCATCGCGGAAACGGCGGCGTTCGATATAGTCGCGTGCGAAGATGGCGCGGTATTTCCATGCTTTGCCCGCATAGGGGCTGCTAGCATCAATTTGACGCAGAAGCTCGAGAGCGCCGGATTCCATGCCCTTTTTATAGCGCCAGCGTAACCGGTCATAAAGCAGGCCATTATCATTCTTGAGCGAGGCGGGCACCATATCGAGCTTGCCATCAACATTTTGATCCATGCGGATGAGGGCAATGCGCGCGCGGTATAAATTCGCCTCATCGGCAGATACGAAAGACAAAAGCCGCTCCGCCGGATTGGTCATATCCTGCAGCAGCAACCGTTCAATCCGGCGTTTATGATCGCCGTGATCGAGAATATCATTGTAGCTTTCCAGGATATGCGCTTCATGGGCTTTTTCAAAATCACCCTGCTCCCAGCCACGGCGCACCAATGCCGACACATCGCCCCCCTGAATACGTGCCTGCGTCATCAGGCCGTAACCGGAAATGGGGGGGTATTCGCTGAAAAAACTAATCACTGCATCGGCGGCGGGGCGCTGGGCAAAGGCAGCTTTTTCGGCGCGCAAACGCAAGACATTCAAATCCGGCCAGTCGCGGTGCTGATGGATAAAACGCACGATTTCATCGAAACGCGCCCCGCTGCTGTCATGTTTGTAATAATGCCAGCGGACAAAGCTGTTAAGCGCCGCATGCGCGCTGGAGGCGGACAAGGCCGCGCCCCAGTTTTTACGTTCTAATGCGGTGATGGTAGGGCTTTGCGCCTGTGCATGCGTGGATGCGCCAAGCAGCCCGATCAGTAACAGAGAGTGAACGATTCGAATCCGCTTCATACACATACTGATATGTCAAAGCAGGGGCAGAATGCAACCGGATTTAAGAGTGATTATAAAACTGGATGGGCGCTGTGATAATTATGCAAGGAAGCCTAAAGCGGCCATGCCATAATATCATGCGCGCCATGATCATGCATTTTGAGCGCAGGGCGCGTGGCCCCCACCTGACGCAGCGGATGATCGAGCACATGCAGCCCATACATTTGATCAAGCCATAACTCGCGGTCGAGCGGGCGGCGCGCTTTAAGGGTGCGTAAGCTATCGACTTTGCGCGCTTGGTGCTGGGCATTAAAATCATCAATCGCCGCAAGCTGGCCGCACCAGCGATTGCGAAACAGCGAACCGATACGCGCAGGGCTGCCGAGCGTATCATCGAAATAGCTGATGACCACGGGGAGCAATGTGGCGGCAGGGGCATTGAAAATTTTCATCGCGCTAAAGGTGGAGTGGTATAAATCCACATCGAGGCTCACAAAACCCAGTGGCGCATCGGCGGATAATTTAGGAATTTCCTGTGGGATCGTGTCGGCGATTTCGCCCCAGACCATGCGTCCATGCGGGGCAATCGCATGCTCAAGCGCGGCTTTGTCAACACCGGCAAAATCACCCGGGGACCAGATTTCGGGGTGATCACGATGATCGGCCAGATGGGGCAGCCCTGCGCCCGTGTCAAAGCCGACAATCGAAATTCCTACGCCGGTTTCGGTGGTGACCGCATCGGCAAGCTGGCATAAATTAAGCAGCCCTTTGCCTTCGGCCACACCAAATTCGATAGCGGTGATGTGGGAGATGCCGCAATAGCGCGCCATGTCCGCCGCCATCAGCAGGCCGCAGGCATAGGTGGGGCGCTCGACCAGATCATAGCGCACCTTGTCGCGGAATGAGCCGCTTTGTGCCACCCGCTCGCGCTCGGCTAATAATTCTGCGTGGTAACGCGACGATAAATCAGGAAACATCGGGCCGCTCCTGCCATAGGGTGGAGTGATGCTCGTCATCGGATGCGCGACGCTCCACGGTGTAATAATAAAACGCCACCGATTTACGCGTGGTGCCCTCGGGGCAGGCCAGCGGATCGGGATGGCCATGATAGGAATGGCTGTCAGTATTAAAAATAACGCAGCGGTTGAAAATCGGCATCAGTTTTTGCACCGCATGGGTCATGTCTTTATCCCATAATTCGATGGCGCCGCCATAGTCGTCGCGCCAATCGGGATTGAGATATAGCAATACATTAATGCGGCGGTAGAGTTTGAGCTTTTCGAGATAATTAAAATCGGCATGCACTTTTAAAATACCGCCCGGTAAAATTTGATGCAACCCGCCGCCATGCAAATGCGGATCGGGAATTAACGCGTCAATGCCGGTGAGGGTTTCGAGAAAATGTATGAAAGGATAAGCGTTAAACGCCTGCATCATGTGGATGATATAAGGATCGGCGCCTTCGAGCCTTGAGGCATTGCCGATGCCCAGCTTTTTGGGTTGGTTCACCGTGTCGCGGGTTTTCCAGTCAAACCAGATGGGCGAATCCGGTGCCGGGAACACATCGAGCAAACGCTGCGCGGCAGGGATGGGCAGAAAATCATCGATCACCGCATGGGGAAACGGATCGGCGCGATTATAGCTGGCTCGGTGCTGCTGGGCAAGCGCCTGCAATGCGGCATCGTCGAATAAAAATGCATCCGAAGTGGCGGGCAGGGAAGCTTTGCGAAATGATAACATGGGTACTCAATAGCAAAAAGCCCTTCTAAAAAGAAGGGCTTTTTGTAATCAACAGTCTTGCCATGAGATTTTTGCTCTTATTGGATGGCGTGTGTAGCGGATTGCAGATAGGGGCGCAAGGTGTTTTTAAACGGTGCTGTCACCCCGTCGCATGACGGGGTCTGGCCTTTACTGTGAGGCAAGGCCGGACCCCGTAACAAGTACGGGGTGACGGCTGGGGGCGCGTTTTAGATCAGGCTTGTCGCGTCGTAGCTTGTAGAGCGAAGACGGAAGTCCGAGCCTTTAGCTCGGGAAACGCTTAGGCTCAGTGCGTTGGGCAGTAGCCCGTAGCAGGAGCGAACACAAAGCAAGAAAGAGCCCTCACCCCGACCCTCTCCCTGAGGGAGAGGGGGAAGGATAAAGAATCGAGGTCAGGAGACCGAGGCTTTAGTCGCGTAAGCGTTAGGTTCATCGCGCAGGCCAGTAGGCCGTAGCGGGAACGAACACAAACCCTTAGTGACCGGCGAGCAGTGCCAGCAACAAAATCGCAACGATATTGGCAATTTTGATCAGCGGGTTAACAGCGGGGCCTGCCGTGTCTTTATACGGATCGCCTACGGTGTCGCCGGTGACAGCGGCTTTAT
>DITS01000002.1 GCA_002422205.1 Alphaproteobacteria bacterium UBA6178 | reverse complement strand
TTCGAATCTCACCGCTTCCGCCATCACCCCGTATCATTCAAGCCGGATGCAGCCATTACGAAATGTTCATCACCGGCAGGTAGGCCATCTATTTTGGGCGCAATGGTAGCCAGCATATTGATCGGCTCCCCAGTCTTCTTGCGTATTGGCGGAAATATGTCCATATCCATTGACACATTAAACCTGTCCGCTATGATGGACGTATGAATCTTGACACCGCCATTATTGCTTTATCTGCGCTTTCACAGGAAACCCGCCTGCGCGTCTTTAAGCTACTGATCGAATATGGGCGCGGCGGTACGGCGGCGGGCAATTTAAGTGATCAACTCGATATTCCGCACAACACACTGTCCTTCCATCTGTCGCATCTGAGCCATGCGGGGCTGGTGACGTCCCACAAGCAGGGGCGGCAGGTAATTTATGCCGCAAATTGCGACACAATGGAAGCGCTACTCGCTTACCTGCGCGAGAATTGCTGCATCCGTGAGGAAAACGGTGAGGCGGAGTGCAAGCCGCAAATTAAATCAAAAACCAAAAGGACAAAATCATGAAGCTTTCAGATGTAAAACAAGCCCTCGCAGGATTACCTGCCGTGCATTTCAAGCTGCCCGACGGATCGGCTGTGCCACAACATTTCCATGTTACGGAGGTCGGATTGGTTACAAAGCATTTCATCGATTGCGGTGGGGTGGAGCGCAAGGAAACGGTTGTCAACTTTCAGCTATGGGAGGCAGGTGATTACGACCACCGCCTTGCCCCGCAGAAGTTTCTGCATATCCTCAACATCTCCAAAAAAGTGTTAGGCGATGCAGAAGAATTGCCTATCGAAGTAGAGTATCAACAAAACACGATTGGCAAATTCGATCTTGCATTTGATGGCCAGAATTTCATCCTCACCGCTAAGCACACAGCCTGTCTGGCGCAAGATGCTTGCGGCATTCCTGATAAGCAAATGCCTGCCACGGCTAGCGCAGGCTGTTCGCCGAAAACAGGGTGCTGCTAATAGCCGCCAAGGAGAATTTATGCCTTCATTTATTGGAACCAATAAACAATTTCGAAAATATTTGGGGCCAAACTTACGTAATATTGTTCAGCATCTAACCCGATCTTACAAAAAAGAGCGGGGCGTTTGTCAGCATTGCCCGGAAACCGAAAGTCTGGAAGCCGCACATGTCAGTGACAAAAGCAGAAATGATATCATTGATTTGCTTCTTGAGAAATATACATTTAATGGGCTTTTGACTGTTAATATAGAGCAGTTTGTAGAGGAGTTTAAAAAAGCGCATGATCCGATAGAAAGCAGCATTCTTGTTTTGTGTAAAAAATGTCATAAAGCTTATGACATGAGAAAAGATGTCCCCACCAAGAAAAATATTTCACCTGATGTCTTTGAACAATCCCATAATCAACATGATATGCTGCCCATTACGCTGTTTCCGACTGACCTCACTGAGTTTAAAACAGCATTATTAGCCTATAAAAAAGCAACCATTGAAACCATTAATATTGACGGTACAACAAAACAACATATTTGGAATGCTTCAAGATTCAGCACGTCATCGGACCTGTACGGAAATTTAAGGTCAAGACCGCAGTTTCGAAAAGATAATTGGAAAAAACTTGGTATCAAAGAAATTCACGTAAAGATTCTCAAATGAAAACCATTCTTGTCCTATGCACCGGTAACAGCTGCCGCTCCATCATGGCCGAAGCGCTCATAAATGTGCTTAGTGCAGGGCGTTATCAGGCAGTGAGCGCGGGCAGCAATCCGGCGGGATATGTGCATCCGAAATCCATCGAGACACTGAAACGTCATGGCATTCCCGCAGGCGAGCCACGCAGCAAATCATGGGACGCATTCGCAGGCCAGCCTTTTGATGTGGTGATTACCGTGTGCGATGCTGCGGCGGCTGAGGGCTGCCCCGCCTTATTGGGGACGCATGAAAAGCTGCATTGGAGCACGCCCGACCCGGCATCCGCGACCGGCACGGAAGAGGAGATTGACGCGGCGTTTGATGCGGCGTTTGGTATGTTGAGGGAGAGGGTGGAGAAGATGATGAATGATATTCCATTCAAATAATTTTTTATTTCCGCTCAAAAACGAAGCGATTGACCTAATATTGTCATTCCCGTTTTTTGCGGAAATGACGACCAAAAGAGTTTAAAGAAAAGCGATATGACTAACCCAACAACACATTCCCCCCTCGGCTTTTTCGAGCGCTACCTCTCCCTATGGGTGGCGCTGTGCATCGCGGCTGGAATTGGGTTGGGCGTGGTTGTGCCTTCGGGCTTTCAGGCCGTGGCGGAAATGGAATATGCCAGCGTCAATCTGGTGGTGGCGGTGTTTATCTGGGTGATGATTTACCCGATGATGGTGAATGTCGACTTTGCCTCCATCAAAGATGTAGGGCGCAAGCCCAAAGGCCTGTGTATCACGCTGGTGGTCAACTGGCTGGTAAAGCCCTTTACCATGGCGGCGTTGGGCGTGTTGTTTTTCGAGCATGTCTTTGCCGGTTTGGTGGCCCCCGACACCGCCAAGGAATATATCGCAGGCATGATTTTGCTCGGCGTGGCGCCCTGCACGGCGATGGTGTTTGTGTGGAGCCAGATGGTGCGCGGCGATGCCAATTACACGCTGGTGCAAGTGTCGATTAATGACATCATCATGATTGTCGCTTTCGCGCCGCTGGCGGCGTTTTTACTGGGTGTGACCGATATTGTGGTCCCGTGGGAAACCTTATTGCTCTCCACTGTTTTATATGTGTTGATTCCGCTGACGGCTGGGTATGTCACACGGCGCAAACTCGACCAGCATCACGGCGCAGAACGGATCGAGCGCTTCACTGCTAAGCTCAAGCCCTTCTCCGTCATCGGCCTGCTGGCGACGGTACTATTGCTATTTGGTTTTCAGGCGCAGACCATCCTCGATAAGCCGCTGGTGATCGCCTTGATCGCTGTGCCGCTGCTGATTCAAAGCTATGGCATTTTTTTTATCGCCTATGGCTGGGCCTATCTGTGGCGCGTGCCATTTACCACCGCCGCGCCCGCCGCGCTCATCGGTACGTCCAACTTTTTCGAGTTGGCAGTGGCTGTTGCTATCAGCCTGTTCGGGCTGCATTCCGGTGCGGCGTTGGCCACGGTGGTGGGTGTGCTGGTCGAAGTGCCGGTGATGTTGTCGCTGGTGGCATTCGCCAACCGCACGCGCCATTGTTTTAGTGCTTAAACAACGCGTCGATGGCGTCGGGCTTGTGATGCGTACCGAGATGATCGACGATGGTGGCGCTGGCCTCATTCATGCCGAGCAAGTCGACCTCCAGCCCTTCGCGGCGGAATTTGAGCACCACCTTATCGAGCGCACCGACACCGGTTAAATCCCAAAAATGCGCATGGGTGAGGTCGATCGTGACTTTTTCCAGCTTCTCTTTAAAATCGAAACGTGCAGAGAAATTGGCAGCAGATGCGAAGAACACCTGACCATATACCCTGTAGGTGCGATGCGTGCCATCATCGGATAAGGTGGATTCGACATCAAAGAACCGCGCGACTTTGCGTGCGAAAAACAAGGCGCTCATTAACACGCCGACAAAGACCCCCAGTGCCAGATTATGCGTGAATACCACAATGACCACGGTGGTGAGCATCACCAAGCTGGAGGTCGGTGGATGGTTTTTCAGATTCTTAATCGACGCCCAGTTGAAGGTGCTGATCGACACCATAATCATCACCGCCACCAGCGCAGCCATGGGGATTTGTTTTACCCACTCACCCAGCACCAGAATAAGGAACAGCAGGAAGGAGCCCGCAAAGAAGGTGGAGAGTCTGCCGCGTCCGCCGGATTTGATGTTGATAACGGATTGGCCAATCATTGCACAGCCTGCCATACCCCCGAAGAAAGCGGCGACGATATTGGCGATGCCCTGGCCTGCGCATTCACGGTTTTTCTGGCTTGGGGTGTCGGTCATGTCATCGACGATCACCGCCGTCATCAATGATTCCAGCAAGCCTACAGCTGCGAGCGTGATAGAATAGGGCAGAATAATCATCAGCGTTTCAAAATTGAGTGGGATATCTGGAATCAGAAACACCGGCAGCGTATCGGGTAGCTCGCCCATATCGCCCACAGTGCGAATATCGAGCCCCATAAACATGCTGAAGGCGGTGAGCACCACAATCGTCACCAGCGGTGAAGGCACCGCTTTGGTAATATAGGGGAATCCATAAATGATGCCGAGGCCGACAGCGACCATTGCAACCATATACCAGCTCGCATCATTAAACTCCGGCAGCTGCGCCATGAAAATCAGAATCGCCAGCGCGTTGACAAAACCGGTTACTACCGATTTGGAGACATATTCAATCCATTGTCCCAGCCGCAAAAAGCCCGCCAAAATCTGGATAACACCCGTGAGCAGTGTGGCGGCGAGCATGTATTCCAGCCCGTGCTCTTTCACTAGTAACACCAGCACCAGCGCCATGGCACCTGTGGCAGCAGAGATCATGCCCGGTCTGCCACCCACAAAGGCGATGACAACTGCAATACAAAATGACGCGTATAGCCCCACTTTCGGGTCCACCCCTGCGATAATGGAAAATGCGATAGCCTCGGGGATGAGCGCGAGTGCCACCACCATACCAGAGAGAATATCACCACGAATATTGCCGAGCCACTCGGCGCGAAGCTTTGAAAGAGACATGCACGTACCTTGTTATTCACGTTTCACAAAGTGCCGGACATTTTACATCGCTTTGCGAAAACAAGGCACGTCTTAACAGACAGCGCGGTTATACGCATGGGACGCAAAATGTCAAGCCTTGGTAAAACGCTAACGGACGCTTAGTCTCCTTGTGCAGTGAATTGCTCAAATGCGAGCATTGCATCCGCCGCATACATCAGCGAGGGGCCGCCGCCCATATAGATGGCCATACCGAGCACCTCTTCGAACTCTTCACGGGTAGCGCCAAGCTTTACCAGCGCCTCGCTATGAAACCCGATGCACCCGTCGCAGCGGGTGGAAACGCCGATCGCCAGCGCGATGAATTCTTTGGTTTTTTTATCGAGTGCACCGTCTTTGGTTGCGGCCTGCGCCATAACCGAAAATCCCTGCATGGTATCGGCGATGTCTTTGCGCAGCACTTTCATATTGCCGCTAATGCGTTTGGTGATTTCGGGGTAATTCTTTTCCATTGTTGCCTCGTTTGTTGTGAATGATATACTTGACTATATTAGCACTATCTAATATATTGTCAATATGAACCCGACACAAACACCGCTCACCGTCAAACAAATGCGACACAATGCCGCACTGGCTGAGGCATTACTAAAACAACTCGCCAATGCCAATCGGCTGATGGTGTTGTGCCATTTGGTTTCTGGCGAGAAGACAGCCGGCGAATTGTCTGATTTAGTTGCATTATCGCAGTCCGCCCTGTCGCAGCATCTAAGCAAGCTGCGTGATGCCGGATTGGTGGAATCCGACAAGCGCGGGCTTTCTGTTTATTACCGCATTTGCAGTATGGAGGCGCAGGCATTGCTTTCCGTCCTGCATCTGATCTATTGCCGATCGGCATAGTTATTTAGAGGAGACTAAATCAATGGCACTAAAAACCATCGATGCGCCCAACTTAAAACAATGGCTGGAAACGCGCCAAGCCGTGCTGGTGGATGTGCGTGAACCGGCGGAGCATGCTGCTGAGCATATTGCAGACGCAACCCTGCTGCCGCTAGGCAGTGTGAGTATCGCTGCATTGCCGGACTGCGCGGGCAAAAAGCTGGTGATCCATTGCCGCAAAGGCGGGCGTGGCGGCTCTGCCTGCGAGAAATTGCTGGCGGAAGACCCCAACCTCGAGATTTACAACCTCGAAGGCGGTATTGAATCGTGGCGTGCGGCGGGGCTCAGCGTGGCTGGCTCCGGCGCAGCATTTCTGCCGCTGGATCGCCAGGTGCAAATGACTATCGGGCTCATGCTGATCATCACCAGCCTGCTTGGATATATCTTCACCCCTACCCTCTTCCTGCTTACTGGTTTCATTGGGCTGGGGCTTACAATTGCAGGTGCCACAGGCTTTTGCGGTTTGGCGCTGCTCATGGCGCGCATGCCATGGAATCAACGGGTCAAGGCCAGCTACTGCGCGATCAAGTAAATTGCATTTCACCGTTGAAACTATCACAGGCGATCTAATTTGTCCTTTGCACTGCAACGAGAGCGTGCGATACATCATATTATGACAAAAGATATACCGCCATCATCTGACACAGCACGTTGCGCATGGCTGCCTGCGGGCAAACCCGATTACACGCATTACCACGACACCGAATGGGGCGTGCCGGTGCATGATGACCGGTTGTTATTTGAAATGCTGATTCTCGAAGGCGCGCAGGCGGGCTTAAGCTGGTACACAATATTAAAGCGCCGCGAAGGCTATCGCACTGCATTCGCCCATTTCGATCCGGTATTATGCGCCGCACTGGATGACGACGCGCTGGAGCGCATTCTGGTCAGCGGCGATATCATCCGTAACCGGCTGAAAGTATTTTCAGTACGCAAAAATGCACGCGCTTTTCTGGCCATCCAGCAGGAGTTCGGCTCGTTCGATGCGTATCTCTGGCGCTTTGTCGGCGGCGTGCCAAAAGTGAATCGCCCCCGCACGCTCAAAGCCATTCCTGCCTCCACGCCAGAGTCGGATGCGCTGTCCAAAGACCTCAAAAAGCGTGGCATGAGCTTTGTTGGCTCCACCATCATCTATGCCTATATGCAAGCAGTGGGGCTGGTGAATGACCATCTGCACGATTGTTTTCTTGCCCCTCGATAGCCCTTGTGTCGCGCCAGGCTGACGGTCCTGTTGAAGGGTCTGTCATACTGGTGCTCGACACCAGTATCTTCTTCCTTGTTCCCCGCCCGAGATTCTGGGGTCAGGCCCCAGAATGACATGTTGGTGGGTTATGCATTCCTTATCTTTTTTAGCCCTTTGCTTATGCGAAAATTTATACGCGTCGGCATAGGCTATGGTTCTGGCAAAATTGTTAATGAAAGGGATTCCTATGGGCATGAGTGATAATATGCAGCCCCCTATGCTGACTAATGCGTGCTGTAACGTTACCTCGGCACGTGCTGTTGTTAACAGCCCTGATGCGTCTTTCTCGGTTTTCAATCTAATCGCTGCCTTTTGGTGCGGTCTCAAGGGTAAAAGCCTGACGCACCAGCAATCCTTGCTCGACGAAAATCACTTGCGCGAATCGCTTAGCGAGGATCAGATTGATTGCATGATCGAAGATAGTTTTCCCGCCAGCGATCCGCCAAGCACCTACTAAATTCAACATTGAAAGAGCGGTATCCTATGTCCAGCAAATGGGTAATATTAGAAGATTTCGAGCTGGAAGAACCTTTATCCGGCATTGTCAATATGGCCTATACCGTACGCGTTGAACTGCGCGTAGAAAAATCGGAGCTGATCATTTTCTTCGGCGCGCAAGGCCACACCGATCCGCATATTCTTAGATTTAAAAGCCCCGATGCCTGTCAGGCTGCGTATGATAATTTGAAGGTCACACTCACCAGCGACTAAACCACACGGCAGATACAAAAAGGGGGAACCGTTTTCGCGGTTACCCCCTTTGTTTGTTCGTTAGATAGCTTTACGCCGCGGCTTTATGGGCAGCGGGTTTACGACGCATCGGGCGGCCAGCAGCGCTACGCGGCGCGCCGTCTTTACGGCCTGCATTGTCTTTGCGTGCACCATCGGGTTTGCGCGTGGTTGCGTAAGGGTTCTGGCCACCATCACGCTTTGCCCCATCGCGTTTAGGCGCACCGTCACGCTTTGGCGCACCATCACGGCGCGCGCCGTCACGGGTGGAGCCTTCACGTTTAGCATTGTCACGATAGCCACCATCACGTTTGGGCGCGCCATCGCGTTTGGGTGCCTCGCCGCGAGCCGGGCGATCACCCGCATCGCGTGCGGGACGCACGGTCACTTCACCACGAACCGATGGACGTTCACTGCGGCCTTCGCCACGGTTTTCGCTACGGCCTTCGCCGCGTGACTCGGAGCGGCCACCCGCTACCGCGCCACGGCGTTTGCCGAAACCACCACGGTTGCTTTCGCGGGCACCGTCTTCACGGTTGCCTTCACTACGTGGTGCGCCTTGGCCACGATGCGGCTTGCCGCCGCTACGTTTACGCCCTGCGGCACCGTCACGCTTTTCGCGTTTGATCGGATCATATTTCACATCGGGATTCATTAGCACCTGAATCGCGCGCCATTTCAGCCCATCGGCGGGTGTCACCAAACAGACGGCCTCACCTTTCGCACCGGCACGTGCGGTACGGCCAATACGGTGAATATAATCTTCCGGCTGCATCGGCAGGTCAAAATTGATGACATGTTCAATATGCGGAATATCCAAACCACGTGCCGCAATATCGGTTGCCACCAGAATACGGTGTTTGCGGTTACGGAATTCAGCAATCACGCGGTCGCGTTGATTCTGGCGCAAGTCACCATGAATCGCCGCGGCGCTGTAATTCTTTTTGCTCAGTTTTTCGGAAAGCTTTTGCGCGCTCCATTTGGTTTTGACAAACACAATGATCGTACCTTCGCGCTTATCGAGCTCGCTCAGCAACAG
The DNA here is from genome assembly GCA_002422205.1 of Alphaproteobacteria bacterium UBA6178. Taxonomy (GTDB): domain Bacteria; phylum Pseudomonadota; class Alphaproteobacteria; order Rickettsiales; family UBA3002; genus UBA6178. The sequence goes on along the minus strand of DITS01000002.1, from coordinate 20,125 downwards.
ATTGTATTTTTCATCATCCGTGGTGTGAATCACCTGTTGGTCAATCGCGTCCACCGCGTTGGTGGTCGAGCCAACCGACACGCGCACCGGATTGGTGAGGTATTTGTTCGACAGTTTGATAATATTGTCAGGCATGGTCGCCGAGAACATCAGCGTCTGGCGCTGTGCGGGCAGAAACTTCACAATCGCATCGAGCTGGACACCAAATCCCATATCGAGCATGCGGTCCATTTCATCGAGCACGAGGAAGCTCGCATCATGCAGCATCAGGCTGCCACGTTCCAGATGGTCATTGATACGGCCCGGCGTGCCCACGAGCAAACGCGGACGTGCGCGCAATTCTTGCAGCTGTTTCGGCATCGACTCGCCGCCAATCAGCAGCGCGGTTTTAATCGGGCTGGATTTGCCCACCATTTGTTTCAGCGCCGTCATCACCTGCACCGCCAATTCACGGGTGGGGGTCAGTACAATCGCCGAGCCGCGCGACTGCGTAATCAGGCGGTTCACCAGCGGAATACCGAATGCGCCGGTTTTACCGGTACCGGTTTGCGCGCTACCCAACACATCGCGGCCTTCCATAGCGGGCGGAATCGCCTGCGCCTGAATCGGCGTGGGGGTGGTAAATTTCATGTGCTCAAGCGTATGCATGAGGCTTTGGGGTAAATTTAATTCAGAAAAACTTTCCATTTAACAATCCTATAGCGTTCATCGCCTGCCATCATTGGCAGGACGTGATTATGAGTTATCATTCCATGCGCGCCACATCATTGTGGCACGTTCGGCTTAACTCTTAATCACACGCGGGGGATCATTTGATCGGTGCAGCCCATCGAGCTGCTGCAAGGGGAAAGAGTTACAAACTCGCGGCCTTTATCGCATAGTTGCGGCTCCAGCGCAAGCCCTAAATTGGACAATTGTTTAAAACGCCCCACAGCCGTCAGCAGGCTATCTACCCGCCAGTCGCTCCAGCATCTGGGCTTGCGCATCGATAAAAGCGGCCTGAAATGCGCTCCGCACCGCCTCAGAATCATCCGCGCGTGCGGGCTTGCTGGCCTGAATGGTGAATTGCCGCATCACGCCATTGGTGCGGCGGTTGCTCAATGTCACCGTCATAGTCACCTCAATCACGGGCGTCGCGGCGCGGCGGTAATCGGCGGTAAATTCGCTCAGCTCCATATCCAGCATCAGCGTCGCGTCATTATCCACCGTATCGGCATAGACGGCGGCAAACAGGCCCGCGCGCTCCAATGTCTGCACCAACACGCTTTGCATCGTCGCTGGTAAAAAATCCACCCAGCGCGTACCGGCATAATAATCGCGGGCGCCGCCTTTGCTGCGTACACTTACACGGTAGGTGTCCAGCTGCGCCGCCGCATTGGGCAGATTCACCACCAGCGCGCCATAGCGGGCTTTATACTCACCGTCAGCCGCCTCCAGCGCCCACATATTGCCGCGCCCTGTATCGACCGGCGTGCCAAGTGAGCAGGCCGATAGCAGCATTATAGCTATCAGCGCCGCTCTCATGGTTTCAGCTCCCTGCCCTTATGCGCCGCGCCGCGCAAAATAATCGACGGGTCTTCACGCAGCGAACGCACCAGCATTTTAATTTCACGCAGGGTCACTTTGCCTTCCACCATCACGCGGGTAAATTCGCTGAGGGCTTTTTCTATTTCGCGGTTTTTGCCGCCCATCATGCCTTCCACGCTTTTGGCCGAGGCGCTGATCGCGGCAATCGCCTCGCCGATCGCGGCGATATTTTCATCACTCATCAGCTTTTGCCCTTGCTGGCTCATGCGCGTCAGCCCGTCCATCAGCTCGGGCATGCTGGTAAATAGCTTATCCAGTGCTGAGGGTTTGGATTTAATCACCGGATATTTTTTATTGGGATAATAAACAATCACATTTTCGTCTTCGGGGCGCATCACTTCCAGCGCAATCACCGAGGTGCCGGTAATCCCCTTCATTTGCACCGACGCCACCAGATTATCATGTATCGGCGCGTCTTCACGGATATTGGCGCGCAGTCGCACCCGCTCATTGCGGCGTGCAACAAAGGCAATATCGGTGACATGGCCCACCTCAATCCCCCGCAGTTTAACGGGCGAGCCTACGGAGATGCCCTCAATGCTGCCTTCGAAATACATCACATAAGGGTCGTAATTGGCATCCGAACGCGAGCCGGAAAACCAGCCCAGCGCCACGATAAAGCCCACAATACTCAGCGCCACAAACACGCCGACACGGAAATAATAACGGTCCTGTTCCATCACGCCCCTTTCTGTGCTGCGCGGGCACGCGGCCCATGGAAATAATCATGAATCCACGGATGCTCGTCCGCCAGCAATTGCTCTAGCGTACCTACTTTTACTGTCTTGTCCACCAACACCGCCACCCGGTCACAGATGGTAAATAAACTATCCATATCATGGGTAATCATAAAAACGCCCAGTTGCAGGTTACGCGCTAAATCCTTAATCAGCGTATCAAACGCCGCCGCGCCGATGGGGTCAAGCCCTGCTGTTGGCTCATCCAGAAACAGCAATTGCGGGTCGAGTGCCAGCGCCCGGGCCAGCGCCGCACGTTTCACCATGCCGCCGGATAATTCGGATGGGAATTTATCACGGGCTACGGCTGGCAGGCCCACCAGCTCGATTTTCATTTCAGCCAGCTCCTGTGCCTGTTTGTCGCTGGCGTCGGAGAATTCACGAATCGGCAAGGCCACATTGTCGCGCACATTCAGCGATGAAAATAACGCGCCATTTTGAAACAATACGCCCCATAGCCGCTGCATGGCGAGCCGCTGGCGTTTGCGCATTTTGGTGATGTCTTTGCCCTCAATCCACACTTCGCCACCGGTGGGTTTTTGCAGGCCGATGATCGAGCGCATCAGCACCGATTTTCCTGAGCCAGAGCCGCCCACCACGCCCAGAACTTCGCCGCTATAGATTGATAAATCCAGCCCATCATGCACGGTCTGGCTACCAAAGCGGTTGGTCAGGTTTTTCACCTCGATAATGGCTTTGTCCTGCATCAAATCCCCATCATCGTAAACAGCACCGAGAAGGCGGCATCGGCTAAAATCACCAGAAAAATCGATTGCACCACCGCTATGGTCGTGCGCCGTCCCACATCCGCCGCTGATCCTTTCACCAGCATGCCCTGCATGCAACCCACCATGCCGATCAGCAGCGCGAATACCGGCGCTTTACCCAGTCCGATCAGCAGCACAGTCGGCGTCACCGCCACCTGCACGCGGCTGATAAATTGCAGCCATGACATATCGAGTTGCATGCTGGCGACAAACCAGTTTCCCATCAGCCCCGACATATTGGCAATAAACGTCAGCATTGGCAGCACAATAATAATGGCCAGCAGGCGCGGCAACACCAGCAGTTCAAATGGGTCGAGCCCGATTGAGCGAATCGCATCCACCTCTTCATTCACCTGCATCACGCCGATTTGCGCGGCAAAGGCGCTACCCGATCGCCCCGCCACCATAATCGCGGTAATCAGCACGCCCATTTCACGAAAGACCGAGATGGCCACCAGATCAACGGTAAACACCGTCGCGCCGAATTTTTCCAGCTGCGTCGCGCCCTGATAGCCCAGCACAATCGCAATCAAAAACGCCATCAGCGCTACAATCGGCACGGCGCGGATGCCGATTTCATAGGCATGATAGACGGTGCTGCGCAGGCGGAACTGATGCGGTCGCATCACCATGCGGGCAAAAGTGGCGCAGCACATGCCGAAGAAGGTGAAAAACAATCCGGCCTCACGCCGCACGCCAACGCTCGATTTGCCTAGGCGGATAAAAAAGGACGGTAGCGGCGCCGCGCAGGGGTTCGGCTGATTCGCCTCATGCTCAATCTCATCGACCAGCTCGAGCAGCCGCGCATGGCGCTCGCTCATACCCGCCAGCGTTACTGATGCGCCAGCTTTTTCAGCTGCGCGCAGGGCTTCCACCAGCAGCCAAGCGCCCGAAGGGTCAAGCGCGGTAATATCGCTGCCGTCGACTTCCAGCTCGCCCGTGGGCCACTCCACTTTTTGCAACGCCTCATGCGCCGCACCGGCGCGCGCCACCACCCACGCCCCCGATAAGACGAGGCTGGCCTTGCCTTTGCCTGCCTCACTCAGCCGCCCCGCCGGCTCTTGCTGCTCTGATTTCTGCTCACTCATCGCCGCTAAACTAGCCTGAAATATATAAGGGGACTAGTGGTTTTATTGCATGGTCTGAGCCCGTCTTAGCCTCATCTGCAGCCTTAACTATTATGACAGTTCGATGAAATTTAACCCTTTATTAACACTTTTGCTGGACGCCCCCGCCCATTTTCCTACACTCGCCCCGTTTTGTTCAACTTTGAACTCAACCATGCTTTCCATTTCGGTTAGCATGTCTCTTTCATGAGGTGTCTTCGCTATGTCCAGCCTTGAATCTCGTGTCGCCGCAACGGCAGCTCCCATCTCTGTTCTCTCCTTCGCTCAGTTGGGGGGAACGGAACGCAGCGGAGCACCTCCCGTTCTTGTCGCCCCCCTCCAAAGGGAGTCGGCGACGAGGACCAGTCTTGGCGAAGTCGCTACGCCCGCGTAGCGATCTCGCCTCTCGCTTCGGGAACCTCCGGGTTCCCGAAGCACCCTTTTTTGAAAGTAAATGCATGGATACGCCACCCGATAGCAGCCCAACCCCTCCCCCGCCGCCTGCCGCGCGTGAACAAGCCCTTGCGGATGTATTGGCAACACAAAAATCCTTCGCCAACTGGGCGTATAATCCGTGGGCGCATCCCGACAGCGAGGAAGCAAAAGCGACCGCTATCGCCAATCGTTTTTTGCAACGCTTCACCGACGATCTGATGCAAAAAGGCTATATGCCCGTATGCGGTGTCGAGGTCAATGCGGTGATTGAAGGGCGCACCAATTCAAAAGAAATCGTCGCTATCTTACGCAAACTCGTCACCTATTATGATGGCTATGTCCATTATCAGCCTGCCGTGCGCGCTGCAGCCGATGCGTTTGCCGCCACGCCACTGTTGCTGAGTGATGCTCCGCAGGCACCAAACGAACCCTTCAGCATTAAACATTCGTTGCGACGTTTAGCCACTACGCCCGAGTCAATCCAAACCATGCTACATACATTACAGAACACCCAAGAGATATTGCAGCAGAAGGGCTGGATTACCAAAGAGCGATTATTTCACACCGATTCCACAATAAAATTTTTAGAGGACTCAACCCATCTGCCTGCTCCATTCAATCCGGCATTGCGAACGCGTTATAATCAATACAAACATTTATTTCTGGATACATTAATGCAAGCGCATGACCCCGAGATCGCTATGGGACCCAACGATGGAAAACTAGAGAATGATTTCACTTATAATGGTCGTATTTATGTGGATACAAAAGATGAGTTGGAAATTTGCACACGTGCATCCTCCCCATTAGAAACAGCGCACAGTGTCAATAGCATTAAGCAAATGCTGGTCGAAGCCTCTTACGATTTTAGTGCATTATATGCTAATCTAGTTGGACTAAAATCCGATGATCAGCCAGTGGACGTGCCGCGCAGCGCACTGGGTGCTTATCTGCAACAACATGCATCGCACAGTTTTAATGCCTATTTTGGCAATGAAAAAGCCAATTGTGGTGAGCATGTATCCGTCTCGCTACAGCGGCGCAAAAGCCCGGAAAAAAACTATGACAATATGCGCTTATTTCAGGACGCTATGTTCCGTAGAAAGGATGCAAATAATCACTCAGACAAATATTTTGCAGCCAATAATTTAGCGCATAATGATGGCTGGCATGATTTATTGACTGAGGCTTTTAAAGCCTTTCTGCCAAATGATACGCTACTTGCAACCGGCAATAGTAAATTTCTGAATGTAGTCGCCAATCATACAAACCCTGCAAAGCAAAATATAAAAACCAAAGGGAGAAATAATGGCGCCACCGCACGTATCGAGCTACGCAGTTATAATGATGCAAGCAGTAATATTAGTTTTAGCTTACTTGGCGTCACGGCAGTAATTTACGCCGTGATTAAAGAAATTGAACGCCATCCACAGCTCAATGCTACAGTTCAAGCCAATCCTTACTCTTTAACGAATGATGATATCGCAACTATATTGATGGGGCTTAAAACGCACTATCAACCGAATGAGCTTCTTCCTTCAACTTTGTCTGGTGCCACAGAGCGCTATCACTCCTCCAGCCTTACCAGCGCCATGATGCGCGAATGGGTGGCAGATCATGCCGCGTCACCACAAGAGCAAACCGAAATGCTAGCAGAGGTCGAGGCCTTTGAATCCATGGTAACCAACATTGCCAAGGACAAAGATGACAGGGGTCCCACTGCAAACAAAAATATTTACTATGTCGGACGCGTTGATCCGGTTTATAGCCGCGATGTTTCTCGCTAACCAAAAAACGGGGGAGAGCGGCACACTGCTCTCCCCCCATTGCTTGGGAGCAACTTAGGACTTCCTGATGCATGACTCTCATCATGCATGTTCATCAGTGATACGTTATTTGGACGCTTTTCCTTCGATCATTTTTCCTTTTTTCTGCGCCGCACCTGTCGCTATCTCGATCATGCGCGGTTTGTTGGCTTCGGGCACTTCGCGCATCAGCTCGATTTGCAGCAACCCATGATCGAGCGCCGCACCGGTCACCTTCACATGATCAGCAAGGCTGAATTTGCGCTCAAACGCGCGTGTCGCAATGCCACGATGCAGATATTCCACACCGTCTTTTTCGGTTTTTTGTTCAATCCGGCCTGCCACGCTTAAAGCATTGCCCTGCGCGGTGATGGTCAGGTCGGCATCGGAAAATCCGGCAACGGCCATCGTAATCCGGTAATTATCTTCGCCCAGTTTTTCGATATTATAGGGCGGATAGGCTTCCACGCGTTCGTCACCTTTCAGCGCCGCTTCAAACAGGTCATTAAAACGGTCAAAGCCAATCGATTGGCGGAACAGCGGGGATAGGGTTAAAGCATTCGTATTCATAGACTAATCTCCTTATCAATTAAGCAAAATTATGGTTCAAAACTAGTGCGAGTCCCGTTGCGGCAACTCACGCTATGTATGTGGTAAATACGCAAAATAATTTCAAGGGAGGGAGACTAAAAAACTGTCATGCTGCATGATGCAAATGTCTGTGCAGGGTGACAACATCTTTATGTTACTGTCACCCCGTCGCATGACGGGGTCCGGTCTTGCCTTCACAGACCAGACCCCGTGACAAGCACGGGGTGACAGTAACTGGATCTCTTAATAATGATGCCAAAGCGGTTCTTCCTTCCCCCTCTCCCTCAGGGAGAGGGTCGGGGTGAGGGTTCTTACTTACAACATCACCGACAATCCATAACCCAGCACGGCACAAACCAGCAGCATGGCCGGAATCGCATAGCGCGCATGCCAATGGTACAGCCCGATCAGCATCAGCGCAAAAATCAGCACGGCGTGCGGGGTGGTCACACTCATCAGCAGAATCTGCATAGCGGTGACTGCCAGCAGGCCGATCACCGCCGCCGCCACCCCATCCAGCGCCCCATGCAGCGCCGGATTATGTACCAGTTTTTCCATCGCATGATGGCCAATCAGCGTAACAGCAAAGGCGGGCAGAAAAATGCCCAGTGTCATCCACATCGCCCCGCCAAACCCGCCTGCCAGAAACCCTAAATAGGTGCCAAAAATCACGGTCGGAGCCGGAATCACATTCGATAGTGCAATGCCATCGAGAAAGGATTGCGGCGTAATCGCCGGATAGGTCCCCACCATGCTTTGCTCAAACAATGGCAAAATGGTGTAGGCCCCGCCGAAGGATAATAACCCGCCTTTCAGCCCTTCCAGAAATAACCCTGCCTGCCCCCAATGATCGGGCAGTGGCATCGCCGGAAACATGGGCGATAACGCCAACACTATTATCACACTCACTGCCAGCAGTATTATTGCCGCCATTCTGCGGCCTGCCGCCCATAAAGACTGCGCAGCCGCACTCAGCGCGAACAGATATAAAAAATGCACACCCAGCATCGTCAGCACCACCGACAGCGCCGCCAAACCCCACAGGGGACGGCTATGCAGGCTATGTTGCGCAATACGTTGCGCGGCGCGAATCACAATGGCAGCCACCGCAGGTGCCAACCCCACAAATAGCGGCAATAATGCCTGCGCACCCCAGCTCATATAAGCCCAGGACAGCGCCAGCATCAGCACTAGTCCGGGCAGCATAAAGCCCAGCCCCGCCAGCAAGCCGCCCCAGCGCCCGCGCTGCGTCATGCCAAAATACACGCATAATTCATGCGCCTCAGGCCCGGGCAAGGCCTGATACAGGGCCAGTGTGCGGCGGAATTGTTCTTCCGGCACCCAGCCGCGCCGCACCACCACTTCCTGATGAATCATGCCGATTTGCGCCACCGGCCCGCCCCATGCAAGGCAGCCAAAGCGCAAAAACATTAAAAATATCTCACGGTAACTAATCATACGCATCCTTCATCAAAAAACATGAAACGCCACCACCGCTATCAATGCAAGGCTAATCAAGCCCCCCTGTCACCCCGTCGCATGACGGGGTGACACCTCACTAGCCACTAGCCACCACTCACCCCTCACCCCTCACCCCTCACCACTCATGAAAAATGAAAAACGCCGCCAGCACAATCAGCGCGAACCCCACCAAATGATTCCATTTCACCGGCTCGCCCAGATAAAAAACCGAAAAAATCACAAACACGCCCAGCGTCAGAATCTCCTGAATGGTTTTAAGCTGCGCGGCATTAAAATAGCCGTGCCCCATGCGGTTGGCAGGCACTTGCAGGCAATATTCAAAAAACGCGATGCCCCAGCTGATGAAAATCACCGCAATCAAGGGCGCCGATTTGAATTTCAGATGCCCATACCAGGCAAAGGTCATGAAGATATTCGACAGCAATAACAGGCCAACCGTGGCCACAGGGATTGGCAGACTTTGCATAATGCGCTCCACTTTGGGGGTTACGTCACGCATTTGTAACATAAAATCCCGACTCTTCTATTGCTTATTGCAGCGCAACACTATATATAGCGGCCTCAACTTTTTAGCATTTGGAATTTTATGACAGACATCCGCAATATCGCCATCATCGCGCACGTTGACCATGGCAAAACCACGCTCGTTGATGAGCTTCTGAAACAGTCGGGGTCTTTCCGCGACAACCAGGCCGTCGCCGAACGCGCCATGGACAGCANNTTGACCATGGCAAAACCACCCTGATCGACTCGTTGCTGCGTCAAAGCGGTACATTCCGCGACAACCAATCCGTGATGGAACGGGTGATGGACAGCAATGATCTGGAAAAAGAACGTGGTATCACGATTCTGGCCAAATGCACCTCGATCATGGCCGCCAATGGCACGCGCATCAACATCATCGACACCCCCGGCCACGCCGATTTCGGTGGCGAGGTGGAGCGTGTTTTGTCGATGGCTGACGGGGTGATCCTGCTCACCGACGCCGCCGAAGGCCCTATGCCGCAAACCAAATTCGTACTCGGCAAAGCCCTGAAGCAAGGCCTGCGTCCGATTGTTGTTATCAACAAGGTTGATCGCCCCGATGGCCGCGCCGAAGAAGTGGTCGATGAAGTGTTCGACCTGTTCGCCGCGCTCGATGCCAACGAAGATCAGCTCGATTTCCCGATTCTCTACGCATCAGGCCGCGATGGCTGGTGCACCCGTGAACTGACCGACCCGCGCGAGAATCTGCTGCCGCTGATCGATCTGGTGCTCAGCCATGTGCCCGCACCGAAAGTCGATAAAGACGCACCCTTCGCCATGCTCGTCACCCTGCTCGAAGCCGATCCGTTCCTGGGTCGCGTATTGACCGGTCGCGTGCATTCTGGCCGCGCCAAAGTCAACATGCCGATCAAAGCCCTCAGCCTCGATGGCAAACAGGTGGAGACCGGCAAGCTGACCAAACTGCAAGCCTTCGCCGGTGTCACGCGTGTTCCCGTGCAAGAAGTTGAAGCCGGTGACATCATCTCGATCGCAGGACTCAGCGTCGCCTCCGTGGCCGACACCATCGGCGACATGGCACTCACCATGCCCGTGCAATCAACGCCCATCGATCCGCCAACCATGGCGATCACCATCAGCGTGAATGATTCGCCCTTCGCCGGACAAGAAGGCACCAAAGTCACCTCGCGCATGATCCGCGACCGACTGATGGCCGAAGCCGAAACCAACGTCGCCATCACCGTCACCGAAACCGCTGGCAAAGACGCCTACGAAGTCGGCGGACGCGGCGAATTGCAGCTTGGCGTTCTGATCGAAACCATGCGCCGCGAAGGCTTCGAGCTGACCGTTTCGCGCCCGCGCGTCTTGTTTAAAACCGACGAAGAAACCGGCGCATTGCTCGAGCCATACGAAGAAGTGATGATCGACGTGGATGATGAATATAGCGGCGTTGTGGTTGAAAAAGTGTCTTTGCGTAAAGGTAACATGACCGACATGCGCCCCTCAGGCGGCGGCAAAACCCGCATCACCTTCCTCGCTCCCTCGCGCGGCCTCATCGGCTATCAAAGCGAGTTCCTCACCGCCACGCGCGGCACCGGTGTCATGAACCGCGTCTATGCGCATCACGGCGCGTATAAAGGCGACCTGCCCGCACGTAACAATGGCGCACTGATTTCGACCGATCTGGGCGAAGCCGTGGCTTACGCGATTTTCAACCTGCAAGATCGCGGCATCATGTTCATCAAGCCGCAGGACAAAGTCTATGCGGGCATGATCGTCGGCGAACACAGCCGCGACAACGATCTGGAAATCAACGTGCTCAAAGGCAAGCAGCTCACCAACATCCGTGCATCCGGCACCGATGAAGCGGTGCGTCTGGTGCCGCCACGCAAACTCTCGCTCGAAGATATGATTTCCTATATCGAAGAAGACGAGCTGGTCGAGGTCACCCCGCTGAACCTGCGTTTGCGTAAGCGCGAGCTGGATGCCAATGAACGCAAAAGATCCTCACGCGCCAAGAAAAAAGCATAAGATAAGGAGCGCGTCTCATGGCTGCCCCCGCTATTTTGAGCGTCCATGAGGCGATGGTCACTTTCGGCAAAAAGCCGCTATTCGAAGAGCTCTCCTTTCATATTCACGCGGGCGATAAAACCTGTTTAGTCGGTAAAAATGGTGCGGGTAAAACCACGCTGATGCGCATCATCACCGGTGAGCGCGAGCTGGATGGCGGCACGCGCTGGATCGAGCCGGGCACCAGTATCGGCTATCTCGAACAAGACGTCACCTTCAACCCCACCGACACCGTCTTTGCGCATGTCTTTGCGGGGCTGGTTGCCGACAAGCGCAATGATGATTACCGCTACATGGTCGATATCATGATGGAGCCGCTTGAGCTCAACCCCGATGCGCTGATGGGCACGCTATCGGGCGGGCAATTGCGCCGCGCCGCGCTGGCACGCGCGCTCATCGAAGAGCCGGATATTTTATTGCTTGATGAGCCCACCAACCATCTCGACATCGGCGCGATCGAATGGCTCGAGAGCTATCTCGCCGCCTATCGCGGTGCGCTTTTGTGCATCAGCCATGACAAAACTTTTCTGGCCAATATTTCGCAAAAAATCTTCTGGCTTGATCGTGGCCGTGTGCGCGTGGGCCCACAAGGTTTCGCGCATTTCGATGACTGGTCGGCCATGCTGCTCGAACAAGAAGAGCGCGAGCTGCAGAAGCGTCAGAAGCTGGTCTCACAAGAAGTCGAATGGGCGAGCCGTGGTGTACGCGCACGCCGCAAGCGCAACATGCGCCGTCTCGAAGAGGTGCAAATCGCGCGCGAAAAGCTGCGCCGCGATCAAAGCGCCTTCAACCGCATCATGCGCAAAATCGAACTTCCGCCGCTTGAGCCAAGCATGGCATCGAAAGTCGTGGCCGAATTTATCAAAGTCAATCACGCCTATGATGATCTGACGATTCTGGATCAATTTTCGCTGCGCATCATTCGTGGCGACCGCATCGGTATTTTAGGCAAAAACGGCTCGGGAAAATCGACCTTTTTGAAGTTGCTCGTGGGCGAGTTGCCTGCGCAAACCGGCAAGGTCAAACGCGCGCATGATCTGAATATTTCTTATTTCGATCAAAACCGCAGCACGCTCAAAGAGCAAGACACTCTATGGGAAACGCTGTGCCCGGGCGGCGGCGAATATGTCGATGTGGCTGGCAAACCGCGCCATGTCTGCGGCTATCTCAAACAATTCATGTTTGACCCCAAAGACGCACGCAACAAAGTCGCCACGCTATCGGGCGGTCAAAAAAACCGGCTGATGCTCGCCAAAATTCTTGCCAATCCCGGCGAGTTTCTCATCCTCGACGAACCAACCAACGACCTCGACATGGACACGCTGGAGATGCTCGAAGAAATGCTGTCTCTGTATAAGGGCACCCTGATCGTCGTCAGCCATGATCGCGACTTTCTCGATCAGACCATCACCAAAGTAATGGCCTTTGAAGGCGGGGGCGAAATCGAAGGCTATATCGGCGGCTACAGCGACTATATGGCCTATAAGCGCCCCACCGCCAAAGCCGCCAAATCGCCCTCTAAATCTGCCAAAAAACCTGACGCCATCGCGTCCATATCGCCCGTCAAAATGACCTTCAAACTGCAACATGAATTGCAGCATTTGCCCGAGCAGATTGCCACGCTCGAAGCCGAAATTTCCGGTTTGAGCGAACAGCTCTATGACCCTGATTTTTATGTGCGCGCTCCGGCAGAATTTGATATTGCCACCAAGCGCCTTGCCGAAGCGGAAAAAGAACTCGCCGCCAGTGAAGCCCGCTGGCTGGAGCTTTCCGAGATGCAGCAGGCATAGAATTATCTTTATAATCTGTCATCCTGCGGCTCGCGCAGCGAGAGCGCAGGATCTCATGCGGCCCGATGGAGATCCTGCGCTTCGGCTTCGCCGCCCGCAGAATGACGATGTTATGGGGTAAGGATGACGCGGTAAATCTATCCCTGCGTTTCTCTCTCTAACTGCCGCTCGACTTCGCCGGTAGTGCCGGTATAACGTGCCATAAAGCGGTAGGCAACGGGCACCACAAACAATGTAAAAAATGTCGCAAACAGCACCCCGAAAAAGACCGTTACGCCGATGACAAAGCGTGTCTCCGCGCCGGGGCCGAAAGACAATATCAACGGAATGGCGCCCGCCGCCGTGGTTAGCGCCGTCATCAGAATCGGGCGCAGGCGCAAATGTGCCGCATCATCAATCGCCTTATTCAGCGGCACGCCTTCGTCGCGCAGCTGGTTGGCGAATTCAACAATCAGAATACCATTCTTGGCCGCCAGCCCTATCAGCATAATTAGCCCGATCTGGCTATAGAGATTCAGGCTACTGCCCGTGATTACCAGCCCGATCAACCCACCTGCCATCGCCAGTGGCACGGTCAGCATAATCACCATCGGGTGAATATAGCTTTCAAACTGTGCGGCCAGCACCAAAAACACCACGCCGATGCCCAGCAAAAATACAAACACAATCGATGAACCGGCATCCGCATAATCTTTCGATTCGCCTTTGTAATCAATCACTACATTATCAGGCAAATGCTCGTTCACCAATGCATTGAGATAATCAAGCGCCTCGCCCAGCGCCAGCCCGTCTTCCAGATTGGCTTCGATGGTGATGGCGCGCACACGGTTGTAGCGATTCAGCTTATTGGAATCCGCATATTCGCTGATGCTTACCAGATTCGATAACGGAATCAGCTCATTGGTCCGGTCCGAGCGCACATAGATATTTTCCATATTGGTGGGCGTGCGCTGCGTTTCGCGCTCGCCTTCCAGTATCACGTCATATTCTTCGCCTGCGTCGATATAAGTCGTGACACGACGCGAGCCCAGCATCGATTCCAGCGTGCGGCCAATCGCACTCACCGTCACGCCCAGCTCGGCGGCACGGTCATAATCGATGCGCACCTCCAGCTGTGGTTTGGTTTCTTTGTAGTCCCAATCAATGCCGGACAGGCCGGGATTATCCTCGTTGATTTTCGCCAGCAAAATATCGCGCCATTCGCGCAACTCTTCATAAGTGCCCCCACCCAGCACAAATTGCACCGGTTTTTGCGCTTGGCTGCCAAAGCCCTGCCGCATCACCGGAAAGGCGCGCACGCCGGGCAGGTCCGATAGTTTGGCCGATATTTCATCCATGATTGGCCAGGCGCTGCGGCGGTCGCCCCAGTCGCTCAGCACCGCAATCACCGCGCCGGAATTAAAGCTCTCATAATTATCAAAGGTGGCGGGCGCACGCACCAGCAGCCGCATGATTTCGCCGCTATCAACATAGGGCATCAGGCGGCGCTCGATTTCATCCATATAATCTTTCATATAATCGAACGATGCACCTTCCGGCCCGGTGACAAAAATGAAAAACGCGCCGCGATCTTCTTTGGGGGCATATTCGTTAGGCGTAATGATAAACAGCGCACCCGATAAGGCCAGAATCGCTAAAAATCCGCCCATAATCCGCAGCGGATAGGCAAAGGCACGTGCTAACCAGACGCGGTATTTAGCATTCATCTTGTCAATAAACGCATCCATTTTTTGCGTCACTTTACTCGGTGCTTCATTGGCCTTTAGCACTTTGGACGCGATCATCGGTGATAAGCTCAGTGCGATCAGGCTGGAGAAGGCCACTGCCGCCGCCATGGTCAGTGCAAATTCGGAAAAGAGCCGCCCGACATCGCCTTGCAAAAATGCAATCGGCACGAATACGGCGATCAGCACCAGCGTCGTCGCAATGACTGCAAACCCAACCTGTCTGGTGCCGTAATAAGCGGCCACTAAGGGGGATTCGCCTTCCTGCTGCATGCGGCGGTAGATATTTTCCAGCACCACAATCGCGTCATCCACTACCAGACCAATCGCCAACACCAATGCCAGCAGGGTCAACAGATTAATCGAAAAGCCGAGCGCATATAACATGATGAAAGTCGCAATCACCGACACCGGCACCGTCACCGCCGGTACCAGCGTGGCACGCAAACTACCCAAAAACAGATAGATTACGAAAATCACCAGCACAATGGCAATGAAAAGGGTTTTATACACTTCGTTAATCGCGCCTTCGATAAACACGGACGTGTCATAACTTTGCCGGATTTCCATGCCTTTTGGCAGGTTCTCATTAATTTTTTCGGCCTCGGCCTGGGCAGCGCGCGCCACGTCGATGGTATTGGCGGTGGATTGTTTGATGATACCAATGCCCACATTGGCAATACCATTACCACGGAAATAGGTGCGGTCTTCTTCGGTGCCTTTTTCCACCCGCGCCACATCGCCAAGGCGTACTAAATACCCGCCTTCGCCACGGCGCAGCACCAACTGATTGAAATCATCTGCATCGCGGAAGGCGCGTTGCACACGTACCGTGAATTGCCGCGTTTTGGATTCGATGCTACCCGCGGGTAATTCTACATTTTCGGCACGCAATGCGTTTTCCACATCATTCACGGTTAGCCCGCGTGCGGCCAGCGCGTTACGGTCCAGCCAGATGCGCATAGCGTATAATTGCCCGCCACCAATGCGCACGCGCGCCACCCCATCGAGCACCGAAAAGCGATCCACCAGATAACGGTTCATGTAGTCGGTCAGCTCCGGTACGGTCATGCTGTCGCTGACTAAATTGAGCCACATAATCACGTCTTCATTCGAATCCACTTTCTGGATTTCCGGCGGGTCCGCCTCTACCGGCAGATCATCAAGTATCGACGAAATCCGGTCACGCACATCATTCGCGGCATCGTCGATATCGCGGTTGGTATTAAATTCAATAATCACCGAGGATTTGCCATCTTCGCTCACTGATTGAATGAAATTGATGCCCTCCACACCGGCGATGCGGTCTTCGACCAGCTCGGTAATGCGCGTCTCAACGACATTCGAGGCTGCACCCGCATAAATCGTCGTGACCGAGACAATCGGCGCGTCAATATCGGGATATTCGCGCAAAGGCAGCCGCTCAAAGGAAACCAATCCGAAGATAATCAGCAGCAGCGAAATCACCGACGCGAAGACGGGGCGCTTGACCGATATATCGGATAACATCATTCCTGCGGCTCCAGCATTTGCTGCATGGATTGTTCGCCATTATCTTCGGCACGAATCGTCACGGGTGCGTCAGCGCGCAGCTTCATCGCGCCATGCGTCACCACCCGCTCGCCCGCCTCAATGCCGCTGAGAATTTCCACTTCACCCGGGCGACGGCTGCCAATGGTAACCTGTTTTTTCACTGCCCGTAGCGCATCGTCATTGCGTATTACCGTATATACATAGGTTTTATCCGCTTCCGGCACCAGCGCTTCTTCGGGCACGACCAACGCATTGCGCGGATTTTTTAATATTTCTACACTCATCAACAAACCGGGTTTCAGCAGCCTTTCATCATTTTGCAACAGCGCACGCACTTTAATCGAGCGCGTCACCGGATCGATCTGGCTGTCGATTGCGCTCACATTGCCTTCGAATGTTTTACCCTCGAGGCCTGCGGCTTTCGCCTCGATGCGCATCCCGCTGCGCAGCACACCCAAAAAGGTGGAAGGGACAGAAAAATCCAGTTTCATCACAGTGTCATCATCAATCGTAGTAATAAATGTCCCCGGCTCAACCAGCGCACCCACGCTGATATTGCGCAAGCCCAGCACCCCGTCAAACGGTGCCACCAGCACGCGGTCTTTCATGCGTGATTGCACGCCATTTTGCACGGCGCGCGCGGTTTCATATTCGCGGCGGCGTTGATCGAGCAAGGCTTTGGGCGCATTGCCCTGTTTGGCCAGCGCCTGCACGCGCTCATATTGTTGGCGGGCTTCCTGCGCAGTGGACATGGCAGCATTCAAATCGGCGGTTTCCTGTGCGTTGGTCATCTCCACCAGCACATCGCCCGCCTCCACGCGCTGCCCGTCTTCAAAATGGATGGCGCGCACGGTTTCGGTCACTTTCACGGCGAGATTCACCGTTTCATTCGCCCGCAAGGTGCCCAGCGCTTCGACGCGATCGACGAAGGGGCTGTGTTTGGCCGTGCTCACAATCACACCCACCGCCTTATCGGGCGCTTGAGCAATGGCAGGTGATATAGTGAGAATTATGCAGGCAACTATGCCTGACAGGTATGGTCTTGTTCGCAAGGCTCCCTCCCAGTTTGCGGGCATCTTAGCGCGATTGGCGTTAAAATGCTGTATCTTTTTGTGATACGGACTGTATCCGCAGATGGACTTCGTTATTATACGTGAAGGCGTCGGCAATCCTTCTTGCTGACATAAAAAAACGGCCCCTGCCTGCTTTTACAGGGGCCAACATCAGGCTGTGCGCGTTTAATGTCCCTCACCCCGACCCTCTCCCTTGGGGAGAGTATCGGGGTGAGGGGCCTTTCAACCTTCCTTACGCCGCGTTGGCCAATGCCTGCCCGCCTGATTGCTCGATAAACACCGACTGCGCCGCTGCGTGCACCACGCTGGCAATGCGGATGGCGGACTGGATGCCAAGGCGTGAAATCCCGCCTTTGAGCACTTCATGCACATGCGCTTCCATACACATCCCGCAACCATTAATGGCGGATACGGCGAGCGAATAAAGCTCAAACTCCACTTTTTCCACGCCGGGGTTGGCAATCACCTGCATGCGCAAATTTGCGGGCAGGCTGCCAAATTCCTTGTCTTTCACCAAATGCAGAAAGCGGTAATAAATATTGTTCATACCCATAATGCTGGCGGCGGCTTTGGCGGCCTGCATATCGGCATCGCTCAATACCGCAGCCGCTTCGGCGGCAATGGCTTGCACCACCATTTCGGATTGGGTGGCATAGGCCGAGGCTAACGCCGTAGCATAAATCTGCGTCGGGGTTAAATCCGGCGCGCCTTCTTCGCTGAGCACTTTCGATAAGTTCAATTTCGTATCTTTGGCATAATCGGCCAAATGCGATTTTAAATCATTGAGTGACATGATTGTCTCCTTAACATATGTGGGTTTACTCCCCTCCCTCCGGCTGGGGAGCGGTAGAGGGAGGGGAGATCCGGTCTCTCACTTATGCAGCGAGTTTATTAACATCGAGCGTTTCATCGCCCTTGGTCCAGTTGCACGGGCATAGCTCGTCGGTTTGCAGCGCATCCAGAATACGCAGCACTTCTTTCGGGTTACGGCCCACGCTCAGGTCGGTCACCATTACAAAGCGGATGATGCCTTCGGGATCGACAATAAAAGTGGCGCGTTGCGACACGCCTTCATTAGGGTCTAAAATGCCCAGCGCGGTGGATAGCTCGCGCTTCACATCGGCCAACATCGGGAAGGGCAAATCATTCAGCTCTTCTTTGTCTTTGCGCCATGCCAAATGCACAAATTCGCTATCAACGCTGCCGGTTAGCACCTGCGCATCACGGTCTGCAAACTCTTCGTTCAGATCGCCGAATGCTTTAATTTCAGTCGGGCACACAAAGGTAAAATCTTTGGGGTAGAAGAACACTACCAGCCATTTACCTTTATATGTGTTGTTATCAATATCGACAAAAGCGGTTTTGATATCGTTTGATACGGTTGCTTTGACGGAAAATTGCGGGAATGCTTGTCCAACGCCAAGGGTCATAATAATCTCCATTTTTAAGCTTGTTAGCTTGTTTCTCACTGGTATATTGCACCGCGCAATACCAATGATTGAGACCCTAGCGATAGAGAGTATCAATGTAAAATTGATTGTTTTTATGGGAATGATAGCTATAGTCTATATATGAATTTGCGGGATTTACAATATATCGTAGCGGTGGCGGAGCTTAAAAACTTCTCGCAAGCGGCGCTGCAATGCCATGTCAGCCAGCCGACATTGAGCAGCCAGATCAAAAAAATGGAAGAGCTGCTCGGCATCGCCCTGTTCGAGCGCACCAATAAAAAGGTCATGCTCACCCCGTCAGGCGAGGACATCATTCGCGTCGCCCGGCGCATTTTGCAAGAAGTCGATACGATTCATGCTATCGCCGAATCCTCGCAAGACCCGCTCGCTGGCACGTTTCGTATTGGCGCATTTCCCACATTGGCCACGTATATTTTTCCGCAGCTCATGCCCAAAGCCAAGGCCGCCTGCCCCAATCTTAAATTGATTTTACGCGAAGACAAAACCGCAGATTTGCTCGAGCAGCTCAAAGCAGGCGATATCGACGCCGCGCTAATCGCGCTACCCGTCGAGGTGGACGGGCTGACCAGTGAAATATTATTCGAGGATGAATTTTTGCTTGCCGTTGCTGATAATCATCCGCTGGCTGCCGCCAGCAAAGTCGATCTGCGCGTGTTGCAGGATCATAAATTATTGCTGCTCGATGAAGGGCACTGCCTGCGCGATCAGGCGCTTGATATCTGTCATAGCACCGGTGCATCGGAGGAAGAGGATGTGCGCGCCACGGGGCTGGAAACCTTGCGGCAAATGGTTAAGGCAGGGGTGGGCATCACACTCATGCCGCGCATCGCCATTCAAGCCAATGAATCCGGCATCCGTTATATCCCATTTCGCGATCCGGTGCCCAAGCGTACCATCGGGTTAGTATGGCGCAAAAGCAGCGCAAGGCTACCGGTTATGCATGCGTTAATCGCGCAACTTTCGGCTTCCCGCTAGCCGGTTTTTCGGGGTGCTCCACGCGAATATGCAAGCCCAGCTCATGGCCTGTCACATACACATGATCGCCATCGCCAATATCACCACTTAAAATTTTGGTGGCCAGCGCGTCTTGCAGTTTTTTCTGAATCACGCGTTTCAACGGGCGTGCGCCATAGACCGGATCATAGCCCTGCTCGGCCAGCCAATGCTTGGCCGCATCATCCAGATGCAACGCAATCTGGCGATCCGCTAAGCGGCCTTCCAGCCCTTTAATCTGAATGCTGACAATATCGCCCATATGCTCTTTGCTAAGGCGCGAGAACAGCAAAATCTCATCGAGTCGATTGAGAAATTCGGGGCGGAACGCATTGCGCACCACTTCCATCACCGCAAGGCGCGCATCTTCCACCGATTGCCCGTCTTTCAGCTCGGCAATCGCATGCGAGCCTAAATTGGAGGTCAGCACAATCAGCGTATTGCGAAAATCGACGGTGCGGCCCTGCCCGTCGGTCA
>DITS01000049.1 GCA_002422205.1 Alphaproteobacteria bacterium UBA6178 | reverse complement strand
CGGGGAGTAGCGCAGGCTGGTAGCGCACCTGGTTTGGGACCAGGGCGTCGCAGGTTCGAATCCTGTCTCCCCGACCATCTTATTCTAGCAGGCCATAGCGCAACAGCGCGGCCTGATAGAATAAGATGATTGTGATTTCAGGATAAGAACGACGTTCGACGCCGAGGGCAACAGCCCGAGACGAGGCGAAGCCAATCCTGTCTCCCCGACCATTATCAAACGGGATATTCGCCATTTAGAAATGGTTTGTATTTATGGTTTATGAGAATAAGCTAGAGTAGTATGTTGGGACGCTTTAAACAATCAACCGCCTCCTGGTTGCTTTGTGCTCTGAGCATTTTCCAGCAGCTTATCGGCACTAAATTTTACGTCCGCTGCCGAAACTGGTTCCGCATTTTTTGAACAAGTGACGCCTAAGCCATTGAGCACCGCAGCTTCACGCTCAATTGCAATATCTCGATCATTTTCTCTTCTAGTGCCATTTCCAGCAACACTTATGACATCGCCAGTAAATGGGAGAACATTAAATAAATTTGAGCCCAGATCATTAATACGCCAAGATTTCATTTCGCCGGGTGAGTATTGTGTTGTTATGACGCCGTTTTCACTTGCTTCATATATGTAGCGACTCCCGCCCATATCTCCCATAAGTTTTACTTTATCACCATTCACTATAACTTGAACCGGTTGATTAAAAGTACAACTTTGGCCTTCATCATTAGTAATAGTTGTGCCTGCCGGGAGTTTAAAGTTATTCTCGTTAGATAGGTGCGTGATTTCACCAAAACCCACTACCACAGCACCACCTTGACCATCTGGATAGACAACTTGTCCCATATTTTACTCTCCTTTAGGAATGAACATGACTACAACTAAATTATCACTATAGTATATTAACAGACGATTAAAGAAAAGGTATCAAATGTTAATATTTTGTTTCAACCTCTTTAGTTTTTAAAACTGTAAACAAATCGGCGCGCTTGTTAGGCAATTGATATACAAGCAATCACATTTCAGAAATAGTTCAAAACGCGCCCACTCGCTCCCACCATCCTTTCATTGCTTGCACGCTTAGGGTGGCAGAAAATCTTCCAGATAAAAATATTAAGGCTGATTGACAGCTGCAGCTTTTTCAACAGCAAGTTGTGTAAGGCGCAATGCAATCTCACCGGTAGACACATCTACACCATCCTGTGCGCCAATTACATTACGCGCAGATGCAAGCTCTTCCGCACTTAATGAGCCATCCATTGTTATACCTTTAGTACCCAGAGCCATTAGCGATGCTTCGATTGAAATGGCTTCCTTTACGGATACCGGAGCAGCAAAAATACCTGTAACAACAGCTTGTTTAGCGGCATCTATGCGCTCATGTATCTGCTCTCTAGTTAACATCAGCTCTCCGGGTCGACCCGCGCGATCCATATTGGTCCACCCATCGATTCCTTTCCACCTTTCTTCAAGACCAGGATTTGTGACCAGTAAGTAGTATATAGCTTCTTGTTTATTATTAATTAATGCGCCAGCCATAGCGACACCAGAACTAAGAGAGATTTTTTCATCTTGCATAGCTACATCATCAATTGCACGCAACACGTCAACACGCCCATATTGGCTTGCCTTGACATAAAGATCATTAAAATAGTTGCGTGCATAGCTATCTGGCGCATCAACACGAAAGCCAGATGCTTTCTGCTTAGCATGCAAGGCTTGTACTATATCAGCCGCCGGTATTTCTGCAAAAAGCTCATCCGCATATTTCTCAAACAGCTCGAGTCGGGTCTCCGGCTTAAGAATAAACGTATCTGCACCTAGAATGCCAAGCATGCCTTTTAGTGTAGGAGACGAACGAACAATGTTGTCAGCCTCACTTGCCATATTACGCTCTGGTTCGCGAGAATCTAATATTTTGGTCAAAATTTCTGCAATTTGCTCAGCGGTGAATTGTTTCGCCAGTTCTCGGGCGATAATTTGATCAATTGATTTCTCTACCATACTCGTGTGCTCCTATTGATAACATTGTAAATCCGCTAGAAGCTAACATAGAATTATGACAGAAATATTATGATATTGCATTTTATAGAAAAAACAGGTGGCATGCGTTTGTATCCTATAGACGGCACAGCCAGCACCCAACCTAATCACAACTGAAATTCACCAAATCATTCGCCTGACAGGCACCAAAATCATCTGCGGGGAGGCGTTGGGTGCGGGGGTCTTGCTCTTGCTGGCTGGGTACGGGGCGGTAATCATACCGCTTCCATGCCTGCGCTTCCTTTTTCTGCGAGGCGCAGCCTGAAATCGCCAGCGCCAATACGAACACGATACTCACCACCCTGTACGAAGCATACATAACCGCCTCCTCTTTGTGCCTGCATACCACAAAAAGAAAACAAAGCCTTGATCAGAATCAAGAAGGCGAGCCGTGACCAGTAGCAGGCCCATGATCATGACCACATTCGCCCACATGCACCACCCCGCATACATCCAGCTTCGGATCATGCTTGGGGCTCATAAATGCATGTGGCAATAACTCCTCGATAGGAAAGCTATGCATCAGGGATGGCTGAAAATCACGCCCGTTATTCAGCGCGAAAACATGCACCTTCGGTGGCGGCTCACAAATGCCATTTTCACCCACTTTATCACGTGCTTTCCATATCCGGTCACGTGATTCGCCATCCGGCATTGGCAACAATACATCCGCTTGCGGATTGTCTGCAAAAAATGCCCGCTGCTTGTCTTCCTTACGAAACAGTACATCGAGCATATAGACCTCGCTCACGCTTTGGCGGCCAGCATTCTGCAGCGCATGCAGCGTAGCAGGGGACATGCCCATCGTGCGCCCATCCACATAGGACGCCCCCAAATAAAATCGCCCCGAATGGGTTTGCACAATCACCAGCGTTGCCCGCTGCAAAGGTTTGCGCTCTGCATGATGCATTTCCTGCTTCACCACATCCAGCAGCAATTGATTAATGCGTGCGGGCAGTTCGGCGCTGGGCACGCCTTCCAGCTCTCTAATCCGCCCGGGCTCATAATCCGTGTCACGCTCAGCCGGTGCATGCAGATAATCCCACCCATCAAGGATGGTCTGTTTTAACGCCCCCGAAGCATCGGCTTGCCGGTAATGAATATGCGGCAATAATTCATCGAGTGTATGAGTGACGATATGATGCTCTTGCATCGCTGCCCCCGGCTCGGGGTAGGCCACCTCCACACTGCCGTCATTCAACGGCACCATGTGAACACGTGTATTACCATTCAATCGCGTGTTGCCAATCACATCACGACAACTGCCACAGGGACAATTCCGCCGTAATGCTTCGCCTTCTAAAATGGGTTTACCCTCGGATAAATTGCCCTTACCCCCCATAAACCACAAATCCTGAATGCCTAATTGCAGCATTTCCGTATCTTGCGCTGCCTGATTAATGGCATTGGCCTCCGCGCAATCGCGCGTGGTAAGGGAATTTTTTTGGTGAATATTAGCCGCCACATAAAAGCGATTATCAGCGGTACGAATCAATGCGGCGCCAAAAAACATTTCATTCTTGCCGCTATGTTCGGCGGCTTCATGGTCCCACGCCTTAAGGCGTTGCTCCGCTAATAGCGCATTCATCACCCGCAGAAAATCAGGCGATTGCACATCATCATCACTTAAAATGCTGGGCTGCTCACCATGTCGGGCCAGCCGGATAACCCCATCCCGCTGCTTATAGAACGCAATTTCTGCCATCGCTTATTATCTGCTATACGTTAAAATTGATTAACGCTTATAACAGATAATAAAAACCCCGTGTGTGAAGCTTTCGCGTCAATTACGCGATTTACACACCATTAAGGACCCTTAACTACTGCGCACCTCAGCCAGAAACGCTTTCACCTGACTATCCAAATCCTCAGCCTGACGCGAGACTTCCTGCACTGCCATCAGCACCTGCTTCGCCGATTCATTTACATCAGAGGACGCCTGACTCACCGCATATAAATTCTCCGATACCGTCGAAGTGCCCTGCGAGGCAGACTGCATGCTGCGCGCAATTTCATTGGTGGTGGCGGATTGCTCCTCAACCGCTGCCGCAATCCCGCCCGATGCATCAGAGATATGATGCACCGAATCGCGGATTTCGGACAAAGATGCAATAATATCATCCGACGCCATATTCATGTCAGCGATCACTTTTTCAATTTCACTAATGGACTGGTTGGTCTGCCCTGCCAGATTTTTAACCTCATTAGCCACCACGGCAAAGCCACGCCCTGCCTCGCCTGCACGTGCAGACTCAATCGTAGCATTGAGCGCCAGCAGGTTGATTTGCCCCGCAATACCGGCAATCAGCGCAATCACCTCCCGCACCTGCTGCGTTGCTTTCGATAAGGCCCCCGCATGCTCACCGGCCTTATTGGTCCGATCCACCGATTCACCCACCAGCTGGTTGGAACGCTGCACCTGCGTTGATATCTCGCGTACCGATGCGCTCATTTCCTCAACCGCCGCCGCAACCGATTGCACATCATTGCTGGTCTGGCTGGCACCGCCCGTTGCCGTACGCACGGTATTATCCGTATGCTGAATCAGCATCACCATTTGCTCCGCCGTTTGGGATAGCTGCGTGGTCGCCGCCGCCACGGTCGAAATAATATGCTGCACCCGCTCTTCAAACCGGCCAGCCAGATCGCTCATCGATTGTTTCTTGTCTATTTTATCTTGTATTGTTCGTGCCCCTTCGGCCATTTCCAGCCGCTCTTTCTCTAATGCGTTCTCTTTGAAAACTTCTGCCGATTTGGCGATATCCCCGATTTCATCTCCACGTTCCTGATGTGGGATATACTCAGGCTTCTCGCCATCGGCCAGCTGTTTAAGCACACCGTTCATTTGTACCAATGGCTTGGTCAGCGCCGCCGACATATAATAGCCCATAACGGCCATAAACAATACGGCAATCACCGAAACCGCGATCAGCTTATTACGCAGATCAATCACCGGTGCCAGCACTTCTTTTTCCGCAATATCTGTCACCAGCGCCCATTTGGCGTTGCCATAGCTGATAGGCATAAAGGCCGATACCACTGGCTCGCCCTGATACCCGACTTCATGAATCACACCCGATTCACCCGCCAATGCCCGCTTTACCGCCTCGGTATCCACGGATTGTTTGAGAATCCGGCTTTCCGTCGCATCCGCTACATCGGTGCGCATCAGCCCATCGGCGCCCACTAAATACATTGCTATTGTTTCATGCGTGTCATTTTGAACCGAAACAGCACCATTCAGCTTACCAATTGGCATCTGAAAGACCAGCACGCCTATTTTCTCACCATTTTTAAAAATAGGCGTCGATTTAAAGCTGGCGGGTGCACCATGGCTTGGCGCATAAGGTTGATAATCAAAAAAGAATTGATCCTCAGATGTTGCGCTATCTGCCGCTGCGGCACGATAAGCACGCGCTAAGTCGGTATCCTTCCATTCACCACTTTCCATATTGGTGGCAAAATCCAGCTCTTTAAATACCGTGTAAAGCAGATTTCCCTGCAAATCGAACAAGAAGATATCATAATAGCCACGTTTGCGCAGGAATGTACGATACCATGGGTGATGTTCGCTATGGATAGCGCTGTAAAGCGAGCCATCCATCGCATCTTCCAGTTCTTCTTTCTGGCCGGTTGGATAAGGATTATTGTGAATATATAAATTTTGTAATGCCCGTGTAGGTGCGCGCTCAAACAGCGTCCATGACGTGCTAAACTGCTCAACCGCCTTTATGGTTTGCTCATTTGCGGCAACGACTGATAAATCCAGACTAACGGAGTCAAGAAAGGCCGTTACATCTTCCTGATTTTCTTTAGCCAGCTCCAGCATGTTTGCTTCGATAGCACGCAATAACGTAGATTTGGAAATCTCCTGCCCCACCAGCCCGACAACCCAGCAGCTAATCATGACCACGATGAAAATAAATGCAGGTAATTTATAAGCAATTTTGACATTCTTAAGCATCGTTAAGCCCTACTGATAGTTTTTTATATTAGAATGAACCGATTTATTGCAGTATTTGTACAATAATTCTAGAGGTTTATTCAAACAGCGGCTTGTTTTTGCACTTGACGCGTTGTTTATGCCGCCTGCAATACCTGCCCTGAGCACATTAACATGCTTGCATTTTTGTGCAAAATGCCCCTCCGGCCTTGACAGGCCTCTCCAACCCACCTATATCCCACCTCACAATGAAGCCAAATTGTCGGAAAATCCGTCATTTTTGTGCTATCTCTACCACAATAAAAATGTTCAACCTTAACCATGATAAATGGAGTTACCATTATGACCATGATTCGCCCCTTACATGATCGCGTATTGATTCGTCGGATTGAAGAAGATGAAAAAACCGCTGGCGGTATCATTATCCCCGATTCGGCAAAAGAAAAACCTGTGCAAGGTGAAGTAGTGGCCACCGGCCCCGGCGCACGCGGCGACGACAATGAGCTGATCGCTCTCGAAGTCAAAACCGGTGATATTGTATTATTCGGCAAATGGGCCGGCACCGAAGTGAAACTGGACGGTGAAGAATATGTGATCATGAAAGAATCCGATATTTTCGGCATCGTTGAAAAGAAAGGCGCAGCTAAAAAAGCTGCCTGATAAATAGGTTATAAACCAATTACAATGTAGGAGATTATACAATGGCTGCTAAAGAACTGAAGTTTGGCACCTCTGCCCGCGAACAAATTCTGCTCGGTGCAGATATACTGGCAAATGCTGTAAAAGTTACCCTCGGCCCCAAAGGCCGTAACGTCGTGCTGGAAAAATCATTCGGCGCACCTCGCATCACCAAAGACGGTGTCAGCGTTGCAAAAGAAATTACCTTGTCCAACAAATTCCAGAATATGGGCGCACAAATGCTGCGTGAAGTGGCAAGCCGCACCAATGATATGGCAGGCGATGGTACCACCACCGCAACCGTACTGGCACAAGCCATCATCCGTGAAGGTGCAAAAGCAGTAGCCGCTGGCCTGAACCCGATGGATCTGAAACGCGGCATCGACAAAGCCGTTGAAAGCGTGTTGAAAAACGTCGCCGACAAATCCAAAGCGATTCAGGGCAAAGCGGAAATCGCGCAAGTGGGCACCATTTCTGCCAATGGCGACCGTGAAATCGGCGAGAAAATCGCTGAAGCCATGGAAAAAGTAGGCAAAGAAGGCGTCATCACCGTGGAAGAAGCCAAAGGCCTCGAGTTTGAATTGGAAACCGTCGAAGGCATGCAATTTGACCGTGGTTATTTGTCGCCCTACTTCGTCACCAACTCCGAAAAAATGAGCGTCGAGCTGGAAAATCCTTTCATCCTGCTGGTTGAAAATAAAGTCTCCGGCCTGCAACCGATGCTGCCATTGCTTGAAGCAGTTGTTCAATCGCAACGTCCGTTGGTGATCATTGCAGAAGATGTTGAAGGCGAAGCGTTAGCAACCTTAGTCGTGAACAAGCTGCGCGGTGGCCTGAAAGTGGCAGCCGTGAAAGCACCGGGCTTCGGCGATCGTCGTAAAGCGATGCTGGAAGACCTCGCCATCCTCACCTCCGGTCAGGTTATCAGTGCCGATTTGGGTATCAAACTCGAAAACGTCACGCTTGATCAATTGGGTAAAGCGAAAAAAGTCGTGATCACCAAAGAACATACCACGGTGATTGATGGTGCCGGTGTGAAAAAGGACATCGAAGCACGCTGCACGCAAATTCGCGCGCAAGTGGCTGAAACCACCTCCGATTACGACAAAGAAAAACTGCAGGAGCGTTTGGCTAAACTCTCCGGCGGTGTCGCGGTGCTGAAAGTGGGCGGCGCAACCGAAACCGAAGTGAAAGAGCGCAAAGACCGTGTGGACGATGCGCTCCATGCAACCCGCGCAGCTGTCGAAGAAGGCATTGTGCCCGGCGGCGGCGTAACCTTGCTCTATGCTTCGCGTGCGCTGGATAAAGTAAAAGCCAGCAATGACGATGAAAAAGCAGGCGTCAACATCATCCGTCGTGCGCTGCAAGCCCCGATCCGTCAGATCGTGGAGAATGCAGGCCTTGATGGCGCGGTTGTTGCCGGCAAATTGCTTGAAAATGACGATACCGATCAAGGCTTTGATGCACAAAGCCTTGAATATGTCGACATGATCAAAGCCGGTATCATCGACCCGACCAAAGTGGTGCGTACTGCCTTGCAGGATGCTGCATCCATTGCAGGCCTGATGATTACCACCGAGGCATTGGTGGCCGACAAACAAGACGATGACAAAAACTCCTCCGGTGGCGGCATGGATATGGAATCCATGGGTGGCATGGGCGGAATGGGTGGCATGGGCTTCTAACCCCCCCAACCTGACTTCGTTAGAAATGAAGGCGGTGAGCATCCCTCACCGCCTTTTTTCATACCCCTATTTAAATAACATAATTTAATTGTGATATTATAGATTACACAAATTGTAACAAATCCTTCACATGCATTTATCCTTAGTTTCAGGCATAGTATACGATGAGGATTATAATACGAATTATTGTGTGGAATTAGTGAGTCAGCCATCAACAACAGCACCTGACAGAGCGGTCTTGGCCCCCGCCTATCGGCGTACTTTAAAACCGGAGGAGGTGAAAAGCTCCTTTGGCGAAAAAGTATATGATCAGTTGATTGTGAGCTCCACCTATTTGGGCACCTTCGGCGCATCCTTGGCGAGCGCTTATATTCTGAAATATAACCACTGGGGCAACAAAAACATTTTCGCGCCGGTGCGCGATTTTATCGAAAAAGAAATTGTCAGCAAACCCATCTTCGGTGCCGCGCGCAGCACCGATGTCATCCATAATCAGGCCCATTACGTCGCCGAAATTGCCTCGCTCATGGCAGGCGGCACTGTTCCCGTCGTGCCCTTCAAAATACTGGAAAACCGGCGCATCGATATCATTAACGGCCTCAATGAGAAATACGGTATGGGCCTCAACACTCCCGAAGAAAGAGACGCCGCACAAAAGCGCATCAATGACTTGCCGCTACAAAGCTGGGGCAGTGCCCTGCTCGGACGCGGCGTGGCAATGGGTGCCACCTTCGCCGCCGGTATCCCCTTCGGCACGCAAATCGAAAAAGCGCAAATCGCCATTGCCAAGCCTTTGGTCAACGCCGCCAGCCTGGGGGAACGCTTGTATAAATACGACGCCGAACGCCCACAGTTTATTGGTAAAATGCTGGTAATGGACGGCACATGGTCTGCGTATACCTCCGCCATTTTGCTAGTGTTTTCCCGCTTGGCCGCCCCCTTTATCGGCGACGAAAAACATACCCCGCCTGCTGCGCCCACGCAGCCTGATTCACGCGTCACTCACACCCAACTCCCGCAACGGCTGCAGTCTCCTTCGGCAAGCTATCAATTGAATGGCTAGTCGCGCTATAAGCCGCTCTCAGCCACTCTTTCCACCCGTTACATTCACAAAAGCTTCACATTATTCTCACTACGCCAATGTTACAATAAGGGTGGATAAATAGGTCCATTAAACGATGTGACAAATGAAAAACAAGCTGCAGAGCACAGATATACAATCAATTACACCAGACACCTCTTCAGGAAGTGCAGGCATCATTGCGCCTGTAACACAGCCGACCGAGGGCTACCATTATACGCTTAACACCCGTTTTACAAAAAAAGATGTACCGCCAGTCACCGTGGGCGAACATGCCTTTAATGCCTTCGATTGGTACGGCATCGGCTGGTTAGCCAATGCGGCTATCGGCATCACCATGGCCAATAAACTCAGCTACGGATCATGGCAGCCCGCTTTCAATGCCTTCAATGAAAATCTGGGCACTAAATGGTTTACCAAAGAAGCCTTCGAGCTAATGGGCGGCGGTGGCGGCGCAAAAGCCACAGCAGCGGCGCGCGGCATCACGCAGTTGGCGGCACTCATGTCCGGCGGCTATGCTTGCATGCTGCCGATCAAGCTGATTCATGATCATAAAAAACCCATCGTTAAAACACTCGACACCTGGATGGGGCCCAAAAACCCGACCGATAGCCAGCAAAAATTAACCGAGGCGCGCCACGCCTATCTCGACCACGAGCCGCATATCTCGATGTGGAATGCTTTCGAAGGGCGCACCGCCTCCATGGCCGTCATTCTAGGCGTGCATTACGCGATCGGCCAGCCCTCGATCGCCCGCATGATAAACCCCAAAACCACCTTCACCGGCTTTGAGAAATATCTCGGCGAATTAGGTGAAGGCAGCTATAAAATGCTCCACGCCACCAAGCCCGGCGCGCGCTGGATGAACCAACTCGAGCAAAAACTCGGCGAGCATACCGCTGCGCTAAAAAAACGTTTTGCGCAGCAGCCCGATGTCACATTCCAGCCCATCGAGGGGCCCGAGCATGCTAAAAAAATCATGGCGCTCACCTATGAAGATTTGCTCTACAGCCTCGGCGGTGCCACCGGCACCATGCTGTTTAGTAAAATGTTCGCCCACAAAAGCAATGAAGCCCGCGAGAAGCCAACGCAGAAAGTCGCGCACACGCACTATAATCACACGCTTCAGCCCACGCAGCAAGGGCAGCAGCTATGAGCATACTTTTAAATCATAATAAACCCAATACCGACAAAAAAAGCTTCGGTGAAATCGCATTTGATGGCGCGGTATATGGCGGCATCGGCTATTTAGCCAATGCGGCACTGTCCGTCGCCGTAACCCATCAGGTCATCCACCTTCCCAATTCATGGCTGGGCCGACAAGGCCAAACCACCCACGCCATGTTCGAAGAGGTGATGAAAACCGTCACCGACCACCCCGAAACCATCAAACGCTGGACCGACCGCGCGAATGATATCTTATTTCTGAGCTCTGGCGGCTGGTTATTACTCATTCCTATGAAATGGGTCGAAGATAATAAACTGCATCTGGTGCAAAAAATTGATCACGCCTTTGGCACCGGCCCCAAAACCCCACAAGCACAAGAGCAACAATCACAACGATTAGAAAATGGCGCAAAGCAAAGCTATCTTAGTCTGTATGCTGGCCGCGCTATCACTTATCCGCTGATTGTCGGTGCCGCCATACCGGTAATGACAATCCTCAAAGGCAACGAGCATCTTAATGCCATATTGGAAAAACACGCATCCGGTTTCTTCAATCAATTCAGCCATGCCGAAAAAGTGATTGATCTGACCTCGCAGGAAATCATTCTGGCAGGCACCGCCGCCGCGCTGCTTTATGGCTCCAGCAAAGCCGTGGCCCATCTGCAGCACGCGCTAAAAGGCAGCCATGCAGCGCCTCCACAGCCGGACACCGCAGTGCAAAACACCGCCTATCAAGGCGCCGCAATAGCGCACACACAAGCCCCCACCCACCCCCTGTGATTGTGAGCATGCACCGCTTGCGCTCGACCTGCACCGTATGAGCTATTGAATAAAAACAGCGCTGGGATTAATCTAAGTCCCAAAGAATGAAAGGTGCCATGCTTCGTATCAACACCAAACCCTCCCTCTACCGCGATTTCGCACTGCTATCAGTGCTAATCGTCTGTATTTTATTGATTGTTGCCATTTGGGTAAGCTACGAAACTTATCAAGACCACGCCGAGAAAATCATCAAACAGCTGGAAAACGAAGCCGTACGCATCGACCGCACACTGATTATCGAGATCGAGCGCGCCTCCTATCTGGTTGAATCCTTAGGCCGTCAGATTTTTTATGATGGTGGTGCTAATAAAGACAAAATCGCCAAGCTGTTCAGCTCTTTCGACAAAAGCGTAAACCCCAAAAACAGCGAATTTTTCTGGATTAACAAAGACCAGTTCATTGTACTCAGTTCACGGCGCGGCTTTATCGAAAAACCTGTTGATGTCTCCGATCGTGATTACATGAAAAAATCCATCACCACCCCGTGGGAAATCCATATCGGCCAGCCCATATTAAGCCGCGTCTCCAACAAATGGGCCGTGCCCATCGGCATGGGCATCAATGACGACGATAATAACTTCCTCGGCACCGTCATCATTACGCTCGATATCAACTCCTTCAGCCGCGAAATAAACAATGTCATCAAACAAGACGGCATCAGCTTCGCCGTTACCAATCAGGCCTTCACCCTGCTCACCGAGCAAGAGCAAAGCAAAAACTTCTTCACCCGCACCTTTAATATCAGCAAACTCGCCGCGCTGGATTTCCAAAAAGACCTCGGCGGCGTCTATTCACGTGGTAATCTCTTCGACCCCGAACGCATTTTTGCCTATTACGAGCGTTCATCGCAATATCCCTACATTATTTTCGTTGGCTATGATGGCACCACCTCCATCAACACCATCCGCACCATCTTATTGCCACGACTGTTCCAGATTGTGGTAATCGCGCTGTTCCTGCTATCCATATTATGGATGGTGCGCAAACGTATCATCCAGCCTGTCATCAGCCTCACCGAGAGCACCGCAAGCATCGTGCGCGGCAAAGGCTATAAACCCATCAGCGAAAACGGCCCCACCGAAATCGAACAACTCGCATTCGAAATCCGCCGCATGGGTGACTATATCGCCGAGCGCAAACGGATCGAGGCCGAGCTGCAGCAAAAAAACAGTATCCTGCTCAAAATCCGCGAATCCGCCAAAGTCACCAACGACATTAAAGCCCAGTTTTTCGAGCAAGTCGGTCAGGCACTCATCCAGCCCGCCAACTCCATCCGCGAATCATCCGAATCGCTCAAAAACCAACTTTTCGGCCCGATTGGCAGCCTGAAATACAGCGAAATCAGCCACGAAATTTACCGTCAGAGTCAGGACATACTCGACATGCTACAGGATGTGCTGGCCATATCCAAGGCTGAGACCGGTTTGCTCGCGCTTAACGACGCGCCGGTCGACATTCCCTTTATCATCCAAAAATGTATCCGGCTAATGCATGAGCGCACCCGCTTTGCAAATATCGATGTGATACAGGATATCTCGCCCGACTTACCCAAAATCATGGCCGACGAGCTGCGCATCAAGCAATTATTGCTGAATGTGATGATGGGCGCCGCCAACCAGCTCGCCTCCGGCGATGTCATCCGCATCGACGCGAAAGCCACGCATGAGGAATTCACCATCCGTATTGATTACCGTCCGCAGCAAGCGCCCGATCAGGGCCCCACACTCAAACGCGCCACACAGTTTAGCGCTGATCTGGGGCGGCTGGGCCGACAAGAAAATGAATCAGGCCCGCAAACCAATAAGGGACTCGGGCTAGCACTCAGTCAGTTGATTATTGCAATGCATGGCGGCTCGCTTGATATCAAAACCGCACTCGACGGCAGCGTCACCATCCTGCTGCATTTCCCCGCATCGCGCATGATAGAAATGCATGGCTGATGCTAATGCATCATGATTTGATCTGGAATGATGCCCGCTTTGCATAAAGTCGCCACATCCTTTAAATCACTAATGACGATGCGACTGTCTTCCATACCGCTGTATACTGCGTAACCCACACCAAAATTATTTAAGGCTTTTACCACAAGTGTATGGTTATTAGGATTAGAAAGCCTCATGGTAACGGCATGAGTCTGGGGATCAACGCTGTAAAGGACACCCAAAGAACCAAGTGAATTTTTAGAACATAGCAAATCAGCTCCGGTAGCATTTACTTGGAAGCGAGGCACGTCAACCGTATGGATATTTTTAGCCATAACAACCAATTAAACCCAAAAAAGACTAAGATTTAGTTAAAGCGGTTGTTGCGCGGAAAGCCGACTGGCGGCAATTTGCCCATGCCTGCACGGGTAGCCAGCCACGGCTTCATATCTTCTTCCAATCGGGTGCGGTCGCCCACACGCCAGCTCAGGCCTTCTTTCATGGTAAAAATCTTGGCATCGGCCATTTCACCGCCTTTGTATTTTTGCAAGGTCACACCCTGCCCGCGCTTCATCGGCGGCACCTGATCCAGCGGGAAAACCAGCAATTTACGGTTCGACCCGATCACCGCCACATGGTCACCATCCACCGGCAAGCACACCGTGGCTTTGCCGCCACCGGTATTAAGCACCTGTTTGCCGCCCTTGGTTTGCGCCACCACATCCACCTCGTCGACAATAAAACCCTTGCCGATGCTCGACGCCACCAGCAAACGCCGCGCCGGATCATGCACCATCATCGACACCGGCTCGTCTTTTTGTTCCAGATCAATCATCAGACGAATTGGTTCGCCATGGCCTTTGCCCGGCGGCAGCTTGTCGCAGTTAATGGTATAAAACCGTCCGTCTGTCGCAAATAAAATCAGCTTATCCGTGGTTTTGGCTTTCAATTGAAAACCCGCCCCGTCGCCTTCTTTAAATTTCAAATCGGGCAGCTCTTCATAATGCCCTTTAAAGGCGCGAATCCAGCCCAGCTTTGAGCATACAATCGTAATCGGTTCCTTCTCAACAAAGGCTTCAATCGAAATAATCTTCGCCGGATCGGGTGCATCGCCAAACACCGTGCGCCGCGCACCCAAAGCGGTGGATGCACCAAAACGCTTTTTGATATCTTTCAGCTCATCGCCAATCACCCGCCAGCGCGCATCTTCGTCTTTGAGCAAAGCCTTCAGCTCTTTCTGCTCGGACTTGAGCGCTTTATGCTCGGCCTTGATTTCCATTTCTTCCAGCTTGCGCAATTGCCGCAAGCGCATATTCAAAATCGCTTCTGCCTGCGTATCGGTCAGGTTAAAAGCTTTGATCAGCTCTGCCTTCGGCTCATCTTTTTCACGGATAATCTTGATCACCTTATCAAGATTCAAAAAGCAAATCAGCAGCCCGTCTAAAATCTCCAGTCGCCGTTCAATTTTATCCAGCCGATAATGCGTGCGCCGCACCAGCACCTCATGACGATGGGTCAGGAAGGCTTGCAATATCTCTTTCAAATCCATCACCTGCGGCACACCATCGGCGCGCAGCACATTTAAATTCATGTTAAAGCGTGTTTCCAGCTCAGTGGTACGAAACAGCGATTCCATCAGGATTTCAGGATCAACCGAGCGCGACTTCGGCTCCAGCACAATGCGCATATCCTCTGCCGATTCATCCATAATATTGCCCAGCAGCGGCAATTTTTTATTGCGGAATAATTCGGCGATTTTCTCAATCAATCGGGACTTTTGCACCTGATACGGAATCTCCGTAATGACAATCTGATACAGCCCGTGGCTAAGCTCTTCACGCTCCCATTTCGCGCGGATACGAATACCGCCCCGCCCTTCACTATAGCAGCGCAGCAATGTCTCAGGCGGCTCCACAATAATTCCGCCCGTGGGGAAATCCGGCCCCGGCATCCGCTCCAGCAATGTTTCAATTTTGGCGTTAGGGCTCTTAATCAGATACAGTAGCGCATCCACTACTTCGGATACGTTATGCGGCGGAATGCTGGTCGCCAT
>DITS01000020.1:41513-98216 GCA_002422205.1 Alphaproteobacteria bacterium UBA6178 | reverse complement strand
ACGCCGGTGAAGACCAGATTGCCTTCCATGGATAAGGGGGGCGTGCCTTCCATTGAATCGGAATAAATCTGATGCACTTCGGAGCAGTAATAAAGCAGCTCCTTGGTGAAATCGAATATGCCGTTATAGCCTAGAAATACTGCCGTTTTGCGCAGGTCTTCGTCGGTATCGGGCAAGCGGTGGGTTTGTTGGTCTTCCTGCATTTGCAGGTAATGTTCGACACGGCGCAGAAATAAATAGGCGTCGGTTAAACTATCGGCTTTTTCTTGTGCGATGATGTCGGTATCCACCAGTCGTTGCAGGGCCTCGAGGGTGCTGCGACAGCGCAGCTCGGGGTAGCGTCCTCCCCATACGAGCTGTTGGGTTTGCACATAAAATTCGATTTCGCGGATGCCGCCNNTCGATCTCGCGGATGCCGCCGCGCCCGAGTTTGATGTTATGGCCGCCGACGGCCATGGCCTCTCCCGCTTTGGTGGTCATTTGCCGCTTGATCGAATGAATATCAGCGATAGAGGCGAAATCGAGATGCTTACGCCAGATATAAGGGGTCATGTGCTCGTCGAATAGCTCACCGGTTTTTGGGTCTCCCGCAATTTGCCGGGCTTTGATCATGGCGGCGCGTTCCCAGTTCTGGCCTAAGCTTTCATAATAGGCGATGGCGGAATGCACATTCATGGCAGGCGGAGTGGAGCGTGGGTCGGGGCGTAATCGCAAATCGGTGCGGAAAACATAGCCGTCCGAGGTACGCTCTTGCAGCAGGCTGGCTAGGTCTTGTGCGAATTTAGTAAAGAAATACTGCACATTGCGGGGGCCGCAATAGGTGGCGCGTTCTTTGTCAAACAGGATGATTAAATCGATGTCGCTGGAGTAATTCAGCTCGTAAGCGCCCATTTTTCCCATTGCGAGAATGAGCAATCCGCTTCCTGTTTGCGGGTTTTGTGGGGCTTGTAATGTGATTTCACCTTGCTGGGCGGCTTTGCTGAGAAGGAAATCGGTGGCTTTACTGACAGCCAGATCGGCGAACAGGGCCAGATGTTTGGTGACATTCATCACATCCCAGATCGAGCCGATATCAGCAATGGCGCACAGCAAGGCGATTTGCTGTTTGCCGACACGCAGTGCTTTCATGGTTTCGGCATGGGTGAGTTGCGCGGGGGATTGATCGCGCAATTGAGCCATGGCTGATTCAAACGCCTCATCAGGGCTGGTTTCGCATAGCTGCAAAAAGAAAGGCAGCTGCAACAATATTAATTTGGACAGATAGGGTGAATTACCAAAAATAGCGTGCAGAAGCGGTAGGCCCATGGGGTGTTCGAGCAGAGTATTTAGTCTGCTGCGCGTGGTTTCATCATGCTGTACGAGGGATTGCAGGCTGGCGACAGCCGCATCGGCGTGCTGCGTTACGCTTGCTTTCGGCAAGCGCAAGATGCTATCTAAAAGAGGAAGTTCAGCCATGAAACCAGCCAGAGTTTGAATTGCAATTAAATCCTAGACGTCTTTATCAAAGCTGCAAGTTAATCCTGATGGGTTTGCTTGTGATCATTCTATTGCTCGTTGGCGGTGTGATATGGCTACTGAATACCGATTATGCCACACGTAAGGTGAATGAAGCGATTGCTGCTCAATTGCAGGCTTATGAGGCGCAGTATCATATTACGGTTGGTGCTAGTGATATTATCTGGACGGGGGAAGCGCCGCCGCTGGCGGTGAGCTTGTCGGATGTGCTGCTTAGCACGCTGGATGGCGAGCCGGTGGTGGCGTTGGCGCATGTGCGGGTGGACCCAAGTTTTTGGCGATTGTTGTTGCTCGAGTTTGAGCCGAAGCGGATTATTCTGGAATCGCCCCAGCTTCATATTCGTAAAAGCATCAACGGGTTTGCGCTGGTGGGGGCCGACGGGGCGCAGCTTCGCTTACCCAATGAATGGCTGGAGGATAGCCAAGGTGATCGCTCATCAGCACAGAATATGACGGGTTTTGATATTGTGAACGGCCATGTGATTTATGAAGATATGCTGCAGGATGTGCGCATTGAATCGAGCGATTTGCAATTGGTATGGAGTGTGTCGGGAGGGGTGTATCAGCTGGATTTGGCAGCGCCGATGGTAATGAATGACAGTCAGGCGAGTGTGATGCTGCATGCCAGCCATGATGTGGAGACCCAACAGGCGACAATAGAGGCAGATGTACAGCATATTAATCCGGCGCAAATTTGCCCGCTATTCATGAGCTGCAAGGAACTGCCGGTGCTGGATATTGGGCTAAGTGGCAAGGTAGCAGTGCATGTTGACCGGTTGAGTGTGCTCAAGGGCGCGGCGTTTAATTTGTCGGGGACCAAGGGCAATCTCGCCTTTCAGCCGCATTTGCCAGAGAATATTCCACTTGAATCAATCGAGATGTCGGCGGTGATTGATGAATCGCTGACGCGGGTGATGCTTAAGAAGCTCTCGATGGATATGGGACAGACCAGCATTTTAGCCAGCGGAGAAGTTAAACAAGAAGGCACTGGATATCATGTGAATCTGGATGGGCAGGCGGATATGATGCCGGTGAATGATCTGTATAAATACTGGCCGGAGGGACTGGCACCGGATTCACGTGAATGGACGATTACATCAATCCGTGAGGGGATGGCGACGAAGGGGCACGCCAAAATCCGCCTTGCGCCTAAAGATTTTGAGCCGGACTATTTTCCTGATTCTGCTATTGATGCCTATGTGAATGTGGAGCATTCGACGGTGAATTATATTGAGGGCTACCCGAAAGCGGAGGATGTGACGGGCTTGGTGCGCTTTACCGGTGAAACCATGACGGCGGATGTAAGCGGTAAGGCGATGGGTAGCAGTGTTATTCCTCAGGCACGGGTGTATTTTCCGAATCTGAATGCGCCGGGGACGCCGGTGGAGATTGAGCTGAGCTTGCAAAGTAATCCATCGGATATACTGGATTTTATTGCGCCACCGCGTTTTGATTTTTTGCAACGGATGAAGGTGGAAGCAACCAAGCCTTCTGGCACGATTGATGGGACTATTGGCTTGGCATTTGATGCTTTTGGCGGGGATACGCCGGATAGTGGCGGTATCAACTGGGATAAGGTGCGCTATGAGATTGAGGCGGCCTATGCGGATATCAGCGGGTTGCGTATTGATGGGAGCTATACTCTCAAGCAAGGGGCGGGAACATTTTATGCTGATAATGGCAAGCTGAATGCGGCATTTAAAGGGCTGGTGAATGATGCGCCCAGTGATCTGAGTTATCGCAGTGATCATGATGCGTCGGATTATAATATTAAAACAACGCTTTCGATGGCACAACTCAAAGCAATGGGCATGCCAGAGCTGGAACAGCTTAGCGGTGCGGTGCGTGTGGATGCGAGCATTGCGCGCCGTGATAATGCGCAGGAAATTAACGCGGTGATTGATTTGCAGCGGGCGGGCGTGGATTTGTCGCGGCTGGGGTATGAAAAGGCGGCGGGAGTGCCGGCGAAGCTGACGCTGAAGAGCAAAGGCAAGCGTGTGAATGCCGCAAGGGATGAGGTCGATGTCGCTTATGTTTCGGATGCGTTGAATCTGAACGGGCGGGCAAGCCTTGTGCGTGAATCGATGCAGATTTATTCGCTGGCTTTTGATTCGATACGTTTGGACAAAACGGATGTAGCGGTTGCGTATTTGAATTTACCGGATGGCTATCAGCTCGATGTGAAGGGCAACAGCCTTGATTTGTCGCGTATGTATGGCGATGAGAGCAGCGATGCCGCAACAATCAGTAATTTTCCACCCATTCGGTTGAATCTGGATGTGGCGACGATTTATATGCCGGAAGATCAGTCGATCCGTCAGGCGAGGGGTTTTTTGCATTGTAATGAGCAGCGATGTGAGAAGGCCGAGTTGAAGGCGAATCTGGCTGATAATGCCTCGATGGAAATGCGCATTTATCGTCACAATGGACGGCGGATATTTAGCCTGGTTTCGGACAATGCCGGGGCATTGATGCTTAGTTTTGATATTACCGATCGTATGAAAGGTGGGACGCTGAATATTTCAGGGATGTATGATGAAGCAAAGGACGGTAATCCGTTAAGCGGTAAGTTTGTAATCGAAGATTTTACATTGCTGGATGCGCCGATTTTGGGGCGTATTTTGAATATGAGTTCGCTTACGGGGTTAATGGAAACGCTCAATAGTAAAGGGATGAGTTTCGACAAGTTGCGCACGGATTTTGTTTTTGTGCGTGATGTGGCGACGTTAAAAAATGGCCGGGCTTATGGCCCGTCTGTTGGCGTGGTGGCGGATGGTGAAATTAATATCGGTACTCACCGGCTGGATATTGAGGGAAGCTTAGCGCCTGCTTATATGATTAATTCCTTTATTGGTAATATTCCGCTGATTGGAGAAGTGTTGGTGGGGGGCAAAGGCGAAGGCATGTTTGCGATCAATTATTCGGTGCGTGGTGATATGGATGATCCGACGGTGATGGCGAATCCGCTTTCGGTGCTGACGCCCGGATTTACGCGCAGGTTTTTTGATATTTTTGATAGCCCGCCGGATACGACTGCGCCGGAGTGAATCAGTGGAGAAAGGCCGGACCCCGTCATGCGACGGGGTGACAGATACGGTCATCCTGCGGCTTGCGGAGCAAGAGCGCAGGATCTCATGAGGTGGAGTGAGATACTGCGCTGCGGCTTTGCCGCTCGCAGCATGACGGGGTTTTTATGCTTCGCGTGCTACAAGTTTCAAGTGGTGCGCACCAGTAGATGCTTCTTTTTGCCTAGGGATAGTTTGATGTAGCCGTCGGTGGTTAGATCGGCGAGGGTGATGGGTTGGTCTTCGGCCTCAATTACAGTGTCGTTGATGCGCGCGCTTTTGCTTTGCACCGCGCGGCGGCCTTCCTTGCCCGATGTGACCAGCTCGACCAGATGCAACAGCTTAAACGCAGGAATGCCCGCCTCTAGCTCGGTGCGCGCCACAGTAAATTCCGGCATCGCGTCACCCACACCGCCTTCTTCAAAAATTTTGCGTGCAGTCTCGGCGGCTTCCTCTGCGGCGGCTTTGCCATGCAGCAACGTTGTTGCTTCCGTGGCGAGGCGCTTTTTCGCATCATTGATATTGCCTGCTACAATCTGCGCAATTTCATCAAGCGGCAATTCGGTAAATAATTTCAAAAACCGCTCGACATCGCCATCTTCGGTATTGCGCCAGAACTGCCAGTAATCATAAGGAGACAGCATCTCCGCATCGAGCCACACTGCCCCCGCCACCGTCTTGCCCATCTTCGCACCGGACGCGGTGGTGATAAGCGGGGAGGTGAGGCCGAACAAACCTTGATAGCTCTCAATTACAAGCGATTTTCCATCCTCTGTAACAAGATAATCATCGTCTTCGGTTTGAAGATTGTGAAACTTTCGATTCAGCTCCACCCCATTGACAATATTCCCCCACTGATCCGACCCGCCCATCTGCAGGCGACAGCCATAAAGCTCGTTCAGCTTAACAAAATCATAGGCCTGCAAAATCATATAATTGAATTCGAGGAAGGTCAGGTGTTGCTCGCGCTCAAGCCGTTGCTTCACGCTGTCCATCGACAACATGCGATTGACCGAGAAATGCTTGCCGTAATCGCGCAAAAATTCGATGTAGTTGATGCCCTTCAGCCAATCATCATTATTGACCATCATCGCATCGGTTTTGCCATTTCCAAAGGTGATGAATTTCGCAAACACCTTTTTAATACCATCCATATTCGCCTGAATATCAGCATCCGATAGCAGCTTGCGTGATTCTTCCTTGCCCGTCGGGTCACCCACTTTGGTGGTTCCGCCGCCCATCAGCACAATCGGCTTATGCCCGCATTTTTGAAACCAGCGCAGCATCATGATTTGCAAAAGCCCGCCCACATGCAGGCTTGGCGCGGTGCAGTCAAACCCGATATAAGCCGTCACGGGGGATTTGCCGAGTAGCGCTTTCAGCGCCACTTCATCGGTGCATTGATGAAAAAAGCCGCGCTCATGGCATATTTGCAGGAAATCGTCTGACATTCGGATTCTCTTTATGTTATATCAATGGCAATCTCATAACGTTAAGCGCGGGGAAAAGCAAGAATGAGCGAGATGCAATGGGCCATTGGCCTGATGAGTGGGACGTCACTCGACGGGGTGGATGCGGCGCTGATTCGCACCGATGGCAAAGCGCTGGCAGAGCGCGGCGCGTGGCTGACGATTCCGTATGAGGATGATTTTAGGGATATGCTTCAGCTGGCTGTGCAGCAATCGGGCGATATTCCGGGGATTGCGCAGGAGCTGACGATATTGCATGCGCAGGCGGTGAAGGCGTTGCTGAAGCAAGCGGGCATGAGCGCGCAGGATGTGCGGGTGATTGGCTTTCACGGGCAGACGATTGACCATCGGCCCGATGAGGGGCTGACATGGCAGATAGGCAATCCGTCATTGCTTGCCAGTATGTGCGGCATTGACGTGGTGTTTGATTTTCGCAGCAAGGATTTGGCGGAAGGTGGGCAGGGCGCGCCGTTGGTGCCGCTGTATCATGCAGCACTAGCTAAGACGCTGCCCAAGCCGCTGGCGATTTTGAATATTGGCGGTATTGCCAATGTGACATGGGTGGATGATGATAAGAATGTACCGTGGATTCTGGCGTTTGATACGGGGCCGGGTAATGCGCTGATTAATGATATGGTGTTGCGCCGCACGGGTGAGCCTTATGACAAGGGCGGAGTGTTGGCACAAAGCGGCAAGCCGGACCAGACGGCGCTGGATGGGTATTTATATGACACCTATTTTGCGAGCCCGCCGCCAAAATCACTCGACCGGTATGATTTTGGGCTGGAGCCGGTGATGCATATGGAGACGGCAGATGCGGTGGCGACGCTGACGACTTTTACAGTGGAAGCGGTGGTGAAGGCGCTGGCTTATTTTCCGCAGGAGCCACGCCAATGGCTGGTGGCGGGCGGTG
This sequence comes from Alphaproteobacteria bacterium UBA6178, assembly GCA_002422205.1. Lineage (GTDB taxonomy): Bacteria > Pseudomonadota > Alphaproteobacteria > Rickettsiales > UBA3002 > UBA6178. The sequence continues at coordinate 91,254 of DITS01000020.1, read as the reverse complement.
GGCGGCATAACACCGCATTGATGGATATGCTGAAAGCGCGGCTTGGGAATGTGGCGCTGGTGGAGGATGTGGGCTGGGAAGGTGATGCGCTTGAAGCGCAGGCCTTTGCGTATCTGGCGATGCGTTCTTTGCAGAAGCTGCCACTGAGTCTGCCTTCGATCACGGGGGTGCGCCATCCGGTGACGGGCGGCGCGTTTTATCCGGCGTGATTAATCTTCGAGCATCGGCAAATCGTCCACCGGCATGGTGCGACGTTTTTTGTCGGGGCGGATGCGCGGGCGAGCGTTGAAGGCATCCACCTGTTTTTCGATATAGCCATCGACATTACGGATCAGTTCTTCCATGGTGTTGCGGTAGTAATGGTCGGCACCGTTGATGACTTTGTAATCAATGGTGAGGCCTTTTTGCGCGCGGAGTTTGCCGACTAACTGGTTTACGGCGGGTTCTTGGACGATATCATCGCGGTCACCCTGAATCACCAACCCGTGGGCAGGGCAGGGGGAGAGGAAGCCAAAATCATACATATTAGCCGGTGGCGACACGCCGACAAAGCCTTCGATTTCGGGGCGGCGCATTAAGAGTTGCAGTGCAATCCACGCGCCGAAGGAGAAGCCCGCTATCCAGCAATGGGAAGCGCTTTCATTTTGTTGTTGTATCCAATCGAGCGCGGCGGCGGCGTCGGTTAACTCGCCGATACCGTCATCGAATTTGCCCAGTGAACGCCCTACGCCACGGAAATTGAAACGCAACACCGAAAAGCCCGCATTGGCAAAGCTTTGATAGAGGCGATAGACAATTTTGTTATTCATGGTGCCGCCATAAAGCGGGTGTGGGTGCAGGACGATGGCAGCCGGTGCGCCACGCTCTGAATTATGGTGATAGCGGCCTTCGATACGGCCTTCGGGACCTGGGATGATAATTTCGGGCATGGACGGCGGAACCTAAACCATTAGAAGTTGACCATTTTAGGCGCAAACCCTATACTAATGCACTCTCGGCGCAGTGTGGGATGCTCCTACTGACTGCGGGTGTAAACGATTATGGAATAGTTTTCAATGCTCAAACGCATCCTTGGGGATATCGATTCGTTCTTTGCACGCGATCCCGCGGCGCGCTCGCGGCTGGAGGTGATGTTATGTTACCCTGGTTTTCATGCGGTGATGGCGTATCGGCTTAGCCATTGGTTATGGCGGCATGATGTGAAGCTTTTGGCACGGTTTGTCTCGCATGTAGGGCGGATGCTGACCGGGATTGAGATTCACCCTGCTGCTAGAATCGGCGATCATTTCTTTATTGATCATGGTATGGGCGTGGTGATTGGTGAAACGGCGAGTATTGGTCATAATGTGACTATTTATCATGATGTCACGCTTGGTGGTGTGTCACTGGAGGCGGGGATTCGTCATCCGCAGGTGGGGGATGATGTGATTATAGGTGCGGGTGCGCGAGTGCTGGGGCCTGTATCGATTGGCAAGGGCGCACGGATTGGGTCGAATGCGGTAGTGGTGAAAGATGTGGCGGAGCATAGCACCGTCGTTGGTATTCCGGCGCGAGCGGTGAAAACTGCGCAGGTGGATGATGGGCATTTTGATGCGTATGGTACGCCCACCGATGATAAGGATGACCCGATGCTGGCAACGCTGACCGATATGCAAAATGAAATGCAGCGTATGGCGGCGCGGATTCGTGAGCTGGAGGCGCGCTCTGCATTGAGCAAAGAAGCAGACGCTGCAGCAGCCCAATGGGAGGGTGGCAATGATATTAAGCACTAAAGGCCGTTATGCGGTGATGGCGATGGTGGAGCTGGCCATGGCAGACCAAGGCAAGCCGATTACGCTGGCGTATTTAGCGGAAAAACAAGAAATCCCATTAGCCTATCTGGAGCAAATTTTTGCCAAGCTGAAAAAAAGCGGCTTGGTGGAGTCCGTACGCGGGCCGGGTGGTGGGTATCGTTTGAGCCAAACGCCGGAGCAGACATTGATTTTAGATGTGATTGTGGCGGCGGAGGAATCGATTAAAATGACGCGTTGCGGCGGCGACAGCCATGCAGGCTGCATGTTGCCGAAAACGCGCTGCCTGACGCATGATTTATGGCAGGGGCTGACGCGGCATATCGAGGATTATTTGCAGTCGGTATCATTGGCGGATGTGTGTAATCGAGACTTGCGCCCACACCGCGTGCCGTCCGAGCTGCAATCATTTTTGCAGGCGTAGGGCATGATTTACCTTGATTATAATGCTACCGCACCGATGCGGCCCGAAGTGGTATCCGCTATGGCAGAGGGTGCTTTGCTGCCTGCGAACCCGTCGTCAATGCATGCGTTGGGACGTAAGGCTAAGGCACGGCTGGAATCAGCGAGAGAGCGGGTGGCGCATGTGGTGAGTGCATGGCCGAATGAAATTATTTTTACCGCATCGGGCAGTGAAGCCAATAATATGGTATTGCGGAGTTTCAGTGATCGGCCTGTCTTGGTGGGCGAGACTGAGCATGCATCCATATTTAAAACCGCGCAGCGGCTGGGTGGCGATGTGTTGCCTGTGGATCGCAATGGGCATATCGATGTGGCAGTGCTGGAGGCAAAATTGCAGGCTTTGGGGCGCCCCGCCCTGTTGTCGGTGATGCTGGCTAATAATGAAACCGGCGTGATTCAGCCGATGGAGCCGATTGTGGCATTGGCTAAAGCCTATCAAGCGCTGGTGCATTGTGATGCGGTGCAGGCGGTGGGCAAAATTCCGGTGGATTTTGGTCTGCTTGGTGTTGATATGCTCACCCTATCGGCGCATAAATGCGGTGGCCCTTTGGGTGTGGGGGCGTTGGTGGTTCGTAATGATTTGGTGGTGAAGCCACTGATTACCGGTGGAGGACAGGAGCTGGGGCGACGCGCGGGGACTGAGAATATTGTAGCGATTGAAGGAATGGCGCTGGCGCTGGAACTCGCGGCTTCGCTTGACTGGGTAGCTGCGGCGCAAATGATGCGCGATGCATCCGAAGCTGCCCTAACTGCCGCTGCACCGGATGCGGTGATTGCGGGTGCTAATGTAGCGCGCTTGCCGAATACGAGTTGCATTATGATGCCTAACGTGCCGAGTGAGACGCAGCTTATGACATTTGATTTGGACGGTATTTGTGTGAGTGCGGGTTCGGCGTGTTCGTCTGGGCGGATTGAGCCTTCGCATGTTTTGTTAGCGATGGGGTATGACCAAGAGCAGGCTGGCTGTGCCTTACGCATGAGCGGTGGGTGGAATAGCACAGCAGATGAGCTAAAATTCTTTACAGAAACATGGAAAAAGACCTATATGCGGCTGGTTAAAAGCGCGGCATGAGACCTTGACAATACCCAACTATATTACTAGGTTATTGGTAAGATATAAAAAGACATTGAGAGAACAGAATGGAACTAGCTACAAAAAACGATAGTCCGTTGAAATATCCGATATTTTTGGATTATCAATCGACCACGCCCTGTGATCCGCGCGTGGTGGAGAAAATGTTGCCATGGTTTACGGAGAAATTTGGTAACCCGCATTCACGTAGCCATGCGTATGGCTGGGAAGCGGAAGAGGCGACCGAAATTGCACGCCAGCAAGTGGCGGATGTGATTGGCGCCAGCCCCAAGGAGATTGTGTTTACCTCGGGGGCGACGGAGTCGAATAATATTGCGCTCAAAGGCGTGGCACGTTTTTATAAAGGTCAGAAAAATCATGTGATTACTGTGGTTACCGAGCATAAATGCGTGCTGGATTCGGCGCGGCATTTGGAGCAGGAGGGGTTTGATGTTACCTATCTGCCGGTTGATACCAATGGATTGATTGATCTGGAGAAGCTAAAAGCAGCGATTACGGATAAAACCTGTTTAGTGTCTGTTATGGCCGTGAATAATGAAATCGGGGTGATTCAGCCCCTGAAGGACATTGGTGCGATTTGCCGTGAGCGCGGGGTATTTTTTCATACCGATGCGGCGCAGGCATTCGGCAAAATTCCGCTCGATGTTGAAGCAATGAATATCGACCTCATGTCGATTTCGGCGCATAAGGTCTATGGGCCGAAGGGGGTAGGCGCGTTGTTTGTGCGCCGTCGTCCGCGCGTGCGTTTGGTGCCGCTGACAACGGGTGGCGGACAGGAGCGCGGGATGCGCTCGGGCACCTTGCCGACACCGCTGGTGGTTGGGTTTGGCGAGGCGGCGCGCATTGCCAAAGAAGAAATGACCAATGAAGCCAGCCGCATTCGTTATCTGAGCGATAAATTTATGCATGCCATTGTCGATTCGATTCCCGATGTGTTTATCAATGGTGATCGCGAGCAACGCTGGCCTGGCTGCCTCAACATTAGTTTCGCCTATATCGAGGGCGAGTCGATGATTATGGCCATCAAAGATTTAGCCGTATCGTCAGGCTCTGCCTGCACCTCGGCCTCGCTGGAGCCGTCTTATGTACTGCGCTCCATTGGTGTGGGCGAAGATTTGGCGCATACGTCGATTCGATTCGGCTTTGGCCGCTTCACCACCGAAGCCGAAGTGGATGCGGCAGTGAGTATTATTCAAGGCAGTATTGAGCGTTTGCGTGCTATGTCCCCCTTGTGGGAAATGGCGCAGGACGGTATAGACATTAGCAAAATAGAATGGGCAGGGCACTAAAATGGCGTACTCAGAGAAAGTAATTGATCATTATGAAAATCCGCGCAATGTGGGTTCGTTTGATAAGAGCGAAGAAGGCATCGGTACCGGCTTAGTTGGCGCACCTGCTTGCGGTGACGTGATGAAGTTGCAGATTAAAGTGGGTAAGGACGGCGTGATTGAAGATGCGAAGTTCAAAACCTTTGGCTGTGGTTCGGCGATTGCGTCTAGCTCGCTGATTACCGAATGGGTTAAAGGTAAATCGGTGGATGAGGCGATGAGCATTAAAAACACGCAGATTGCAGAAGAGCTGGCATTGCCGCCGGTGAAGATTCACTGCTCGGTATTAGCCGAGGATGCGATTAAGGCGGCGATTAAGGATTATCAGGATAATCTGGAGAAGCGAGCGAGCTAAATATGGCAACAGCGCCTATTACTATCACCGATAATGCAGCGGCGCGGATCAAGGATTTGATGGCGCAGCGCGGCAAACCTTCTGCCGGTATTAAGGTGGGGGTGCGCTCACGCGGGTGTTCGGGCATGTCTTATACGATTGAATATGCCGACGAAGTGGGAAAATTTGACGAGGTGGTGGAAGAAAAGGGCGTGAAAGTGCTGATTGACCCCAAAGCGATCATGTTTCTGATTGGTACTGAGATGGACTTTGTCGAAGAAAAACTCAAAAGCGGGTTCACCTTTGTGAATCCCAATGAAAAAGGACGCTGCGGCTGCGGTGAGTCCTTCCACGTCTGATGGATTATTTCGCGCTTTTTGGTCTTCCCCCTTCTTTTACGCTGGATGAATCGACTCTGCATAAGGCGTATGTCGCTCTGCAGCAGCAATTTCATCCTGACCGGCTAGTGGGCAAGGCTGAGGCTGAGCGGGCCAAGGCGATTCAATTGTCGATGGATGCGACGCAAGGCTATGAAGCGCTCAAATCACCGCTAACGCGCGCGCAGCATTTGCTGGCTTTGCAAGGTGTGGTGGTCAATAGCGAGGGCAAAGATAGTGTGAAGGCCGATCAGCCGTTACTGATGGAAATGATGGAGTTGCGCGAGCAATTATCAAATGCTATGGACGCGCATGCGCTAGCGCATGCTGTAGCGGATATTAAGGCTGCGATGAAAGATTGTCATGATAAGTTATCATCGGCGTTTGAGCAGTGCGATTATGCGCAGGCGGCGCAACTTACCATTCGCATGCGCTACCTTGGCAAAGCGCTGGAAGAGGCCTATATGTTGACGCATCAACGTAAGGCGACACATTAATGTTACTGCAAATTCACGAGCCGGGCCAGACGCCCCTTCCGCATACCGATGAGCTGGCAGTGGGGATTGATTTGGGTACGACTCATTCGGTGATTGCGATTAGTCGTGATCAGGACATTACTGTGCTGGAAGACGCGCAGGGTGATGAGATTATCCCGTCGATTGTGTGCTATCAGGGCGATAAGCCCGTAGTGGGGCGGCAGGCAAAGCTGCGCTGGCAGGAAGGTTGCGCACATACGGTGGCATCGATTAAGCGTTTGATGGGCACCAGCGATACGCTGGAGCTAGGCGGAAGAACGCACAATGCTGTTGAGGTTTCAGCTGATATTTTGCGTTATTTGAAGCAGCAGGCCGAAGCGGCGCTCGGTAAAACAGTGAGCAAAGCGGTGATTACGGTGCCTGCTTATTTTGATGATGCGGCGCGTGCGGCGACGAAAGATGCAGCGGCGCTGGCAGGGCTGGACGTGTTGCGGCTAATTAATGAGCCGACTGCAGCAGCGCTGGCTTATGGGCTGGATCAGGCGGTTGAAGGCGTTTATGCGATTTATGATTTAGGGGGGGGCACGTTTGATATCTCCATTTTAAAGCTGGAGCAGGGTGTGTTTCAAGTGTTGGCAACAGCAGGGGATACGCAGCTGGGCGGTGATGATTTTGATCGGGCACTGGCGGTGTATGCCGGATATGCGAAGCCAGATTCGGTTGCGTTGGCAGCAGCGCGAAAAGCCAAGGAAGCGCTTAGTGATGCAGAATCTGTGGAGCTAAATGGAAAGCAGATTCATCGTGCGGAGTTTGAAGCGCTGATTACTCCTTTAATTGATAAAAGCATGCAGTTGATTGAGCGAGCGATTGCGGATGCCAAGGTGGAATTGGATGAGATAGATGGCGTGGTGATGGTTGGCGGCTCGACGCGGGTGCCGTTGGTGAAGGAAAAACTGACGTTATTATTTGGTAAGCGTGCGTTTAGTGCGATTGACCCCGATCAGGTGGTGGCGGTTGGTGCGGCGATTCAGGCGGAAGCGCTGACTGTGGGGGCTGATCATTTATTGCTTGATGTGACACCTTTATCGCTTGGGTTGGAGACTATGGGCGGTTTGGTTGAGAAAATTATTTACCGCAATAGCCCGATTCCAACGTCGGTGGCGCAGGAATTCACGACGTATCAGGATGGCCAGTCTGCGATGAAAATTCATGTGTTGCAGGGTGAGCGCGAGCTGGTTGATCAATGCCGGTCTTTGGCGCATTTTACGCTTAAGGGTATTCCGCCGATGCCTGCAAATATGGCGCGTATTCGGGTGAATTTTACTGTGGATGCGGACGGGTTGTTGACGGTGAGTGCGGAGGAGCTGACCTCTGGCGTGAAGCAGCAGGTGGAGGTGAAGCCGTCGTATGGTTTGAGCCTTGACGAGGTGGAGTCTATGCTGCGCACGAGTATGGAGCATGCGAAGGACGATATATTGCAGCGTTTGCTGATTGAAGCCCGAGTAGAAGCTGAGCGGATTATTCATGATGTGGAATCGGCTTTAGTGGTAGGGGCTGCACTTTTGATTGAGGGTGAAAAGGCTGTAATCGAGCAGCAAATTGCGGCGGTGAGAGAGGCGTTGAGCGGGGATGACCGCGAAAAGATTGATTATGAGGCGGACCGCTTAAATCAAATAAGTAATCCTTTTGCGCAGCGACGTATGGACAAAGCTATCGGTTCTGCGCTACAAGGCACTCATATTGATAAATATAGCGATGAAAGCACAGTGAGAGAGAATAATGCCTAACGTAACTTTTATATTCCCGGACGGGGAAGAGAAAACTTTTGATGCCCCGTTGGGGATTTCGCTGCTGGAAGTGGCGCATAAAAACCATATTCCGCTGGAGGGTGCGTGCGAAGGCTCGCTGGCCTGCTCGACCTGCCATGTGATTATTGATCCGGTTTTTTATGAACAGCTGGCACCTGCCACGGATGACGAAGAAGATATGCTTGATCTGGCATTTGGACTCACCCATACTTCGCGCCTTGGCTGCCAGATTATGATGAGCGATGCTCTGGACGGGCTGCGGGTGACGCTGCCTTCGGCGACGCGCAATATGATGGTTGATAAAGCTTAAATTTCACTCCTCGCACAAGGAATTTTTATGACTGAAACGACGCAAACAAAATCCAAATCCCTCGGCTTTATTATTCCGGTGGTGCTGGTGGTTCTTCTGATTTCAGCTGTGGGCTATTATGTCACGGTATCGGGCATTGATAAAAAAGCGGTGACGAATGCGCTGGATCAATGGGCGGCTGATGCATCGAAGCGCGCTGAAGGTAAATTGAATGCATTTAGCTTTACCTATGATGATGTGGAAATGGCTGGTGGGGCCACGAATCGACACGCGATTGTGCTGAATCCGGTCATCAGCTTTACTGATAAGCAAACGCAGTCGGAGCAGATTAAGCTGAGCACGAGCCGGATGGAATTGCATGCGCGCTCGGTGCGGATGAATAAGGTGCGTATTGTGTTCGCCGAGCCGATTCAGGTGCAATCGGGTGAGCAGGAGCCCATGGTCTTGACGATGGAAGAGCCGATGCTGATTGAAGCGGAGAAAGTGCAGCAAGAAGATGATTATCAGCTGGTCAGTCAGCTGAAATTGCCATCAGCCATGGCATTTGCCACCGCAGCACAGAATGATACGATTCGTATTACCATGGCGGATGGTGCTTTGATTAGTGGCTCTATGTTGCAATCCGATCCACGCGCGGGTGAGTCGGGGATTATGATTAAAGATTTGGCTGTGGTGTCGGATAAGACGCAGGAAACCATGAAGGTTGAAGAAGTGTCGGCGTCGTTTACGAGTAAGGCGATGGGTGAAGGACGCTATGAAGTGGGCAGCATACTGAATGTGATTAATGCGGCGGCAGAGAAAACCACCATGCCGTTTGGTGCGTTGTCGTTACGGGTGCATGCTAATTATAGCGGGCCATGGCCCGAATCAGGTGCGGCACCGGAAGCCATGTTGAAACAACCGATGGAGCTTTCTATTAAAAAGCTGGAATTGGCGGGCACGGATGCGTCGGTTGGGCTTGTAGCCGATTTAACGTTAGACCCGAAAGATTATATGCCAGCGATGGATGCGCAGTTTAAGGTGCAGAATTTTGCGGCGGTGCGCGCATTTTTGAATGAGAATATGCGCTTTTCTGACGAGGATATGAAGCTGGTGAATGCAATTTTGGTGGCGGTTACCGGACAAAATTATGAGCAGGCTGATCATTTGGATGTGGCAATTAAGCGTGAAACCGGTGGGCAAATGCATATTGGCAAAACCACACTCGAGCCGTTGATGGCTATTGTTTTATCGGGTGGTGAGCTGGTGCCGCATCCAAGCGCGCCTGAGGATGGTGTGCCAGCGGAGGATGCTCCGGCAGATGCGCCAGAGATGCCCGCAGCGCCGGTTGAAGAGCTGGCCCCTGAAGCGGTGCAACCCGAGTTGGTGCCATAAGTCATGGTTGTAACTGCTTTACCGGTGTGGGATTTAAGTGATTTATATCCATCGATTGATTCGCCTAAAATTCGGGCAGATTTGAAGAAATCAGCCAAGGATTGCGCAGCATTCGCTGCGAGTTATAAGCCGCCCTTTGCCAAAATGTCGGGCGATAAGCTGGCAGCGGCGCTGGCTGATTATGAAAAGCTGCAAGACCGTTTGGGTAAGCTGCATAGCTATGCTGATTTGGTGTATGCATCGGATATGAGCAATCCTAAGCATGCGCAATTTTATCAGAATATGCAGGAAAGCCTGAATGAATTGTCTTCGGCTTTGCTGTTTTTTGGCTTGTCGATCAATAAGATTCCCGAGAAGGATTTGGCGGCCAAGCTTAAATCCTCGAAGGCCCTGGCGCATTATGCGCCGTGGCTGCTCGATGTGCGCAGCTATAAGCCTTATCAGCTCGATGATAATCTGGAGAAATTGCTGCATGAGAAGCGGATTACGACGCAATCCTGGACGCGGTTGTTTGATGAGTCGATTGCGCGGATGCGTTTTTTAGTAGATGGCAAATCGCTGACCTCCGCCGAGGCATTAGATTTATTGTCGCATAAGGAGCCTGCCAAGCGTAAATCGGCGGCGAAAGCAATCGGGGCGGAATTTGAAAAACACAAAGAGCTATTCGCGCTGATTACCAATACATTGGCGAAAGACAAAGCGATTGAAGATCAATGGCGCGGGTTTAAAGCGCCGATTTCATCGCGTAATGTCAGCAATCAGGTCGAAGATGCGGTGGTGGATGCGCTGAGCCAGACGGTGAAGGCGAATTATGCGCAGCTTGCGCATCGTTATTACGCATGGAAGGCCAAGCAATTTGGCAAAAAGACGATGGATTACTGGGATCGCAATGCGCCATTGCCTGCTGCGTCTGACCGCAAGATTGACTGGGCGGATGCGCGCGAGCTGGTGCTGTCATCCTATGCTGCGTTTTCGCCGGAGCTTGCAAAAATCGGCAAAAAGTTTTTTGATAATGACTGGATTGATGTGCCCACGCGTGCGGGCAAAGCGCCTGGTGCGTTCGCGCATCCGACGGTGCCGTCAGCGCATCCGTATTTGCTGCTTAATTATCAGGGCAAAACCCGTGATGTGATGACGTTGGCGCATGAGTTGGGTCATGGCGTGCATCAGGTGTTATCGGCCAAACAGGGTGCCCTGATGGCAGATACACCGCTGACGCTGGCTGAGACAGCTTCGGTGTTTGGAGAAATGCTAACCTTTCAGGAAATATTACGCCGTGAGAAGGATGCGTCGAAGCGTCAGTATCTGATTGCATCGAAGGTTGAGGATATGCTCAACACCGTGGTACGACAAACGGCGTTTTGTGATTTTGAACGTCAGGTGCATGATGTGCGTAAAAAAGGCGAGCTATCGGCGGACCAACTGGCCGAAATCTGGCTGGCGGTGCAAAAAGAAAGCCTTGGTCCTGCGATTAAATTTGATACCGAATATGGCCATTACTGGATGTATATTCCGCATTTCATCCATTCGCCTTTTTATGTGTATGCCTATGCGTTTGGCGATTGTCTGGTGAACTCGCTCTATGCGGTATATCAGGCTGAAGCGGCCAAGGGTGCCAAGCAGGCCAAGGCATTTGAGCAAAAATATATCGAGATGCTTAAAGCCGGTGGCACTTTGCGCCATAAGGCGCTGCTTAAGCCTTTCGGGCTGGATGCGTCTAAAGCTGATTTCTGGCAGCGCGGGCTGGATGTGATCGCCGATTATATTGAACAGCTCGAGCAGTAACCCCTAAAAATAGAAATATGAGAAAGTGGTGTAGGTTATCCAGACGAGGATGACCAACGGGATACCTGCTTTCATATAATCTTTGAATTTATAATGCCCCGGGCCCATGACCAGCAGATTGGTCTGGTAGCCGATGGGTGATGCGAGCGAGCAGCAATTGGATGCGAAGATGACGGCATAAATGAACATCTCAGGCGGGGCGCCGAGCTTGTTTGCGGTATTGACTGCGATAGGGGTGAATAGCAAGGCGGTGGCGTTATTGCTGAGCATATTGGTGAGTACGGCAATCAGCAAAAACATGGCGGACATGACAAAGACAGGATCGGCCCCTGCCATTGTATCGACCAGCTGGGTGGCGAGGAAGGCTGCGCCGCCCGTTCGCTCCAGCGCGATGCTGAGGCCAAGACCGGCGGCAACCAAAAAGATAATGGGGGCTTCGATGGCTCGCAACGCTTGCCGCACATTCAGGCAGCCCATTAGCACCACGGCCAGCGCCCCTACAAACGCGCCCATGTGAATGGGAACGACGCCGGTAGCGGCGGTACCGATAACGGCGAGGAACACCATATTGACGCGGAAGGCAAATTTTTTGGAGGGTAAATCCTCGGTGGCCCATTCCATGACCACCATGTCGGAGCTGTCGCGCAGTTTGCGTAAATCATCACGCGTGCCCATGACCAGCAGCACGTCGCCGGATGCGAGGCGGATTTCGGTCATTCGGGAGGTGATCATGCGGGCTTTGCGCTGAATGCCCATGACGATGGTGTGATAATTCTGATGGAAACCGATTTGCTCGATATTTTGACCGATCAGGCGTGAGCCGGGGGTAATCAGCAATTCGCACAAAGCAGATTCGCTGGGTTTGGTTTCGATTTCCTCATCTTCGGTTTCGGCGTCTTGCGGCATGGTGGAGCGTGTACGGAACATGCTGTTATCATCACCTGACACAAGATTTTTGATGCTCTCACGCGTGGCGACGACCACGATGATGTCGCCACGGGCGATGGGAATATCGCGCTCGAAGGGTGCCAGATAGGCTTGCTCGCGCCGTTGCAACATGCGGATGGTGATGTCTTCTTCGCCGAATAAATCCGGACTTTTGATAGATTTGCCGATTAATTCGGAATTATCGGCGATTTCGAGCTGGGCAACGAATTGTCTGCCACCGCCGGTTATTTCATCGGCAATGGGAGCGCGGTTGGGCAATAAATGTGGTAATATAAAGATAATATAAACCAAGCCTACACCGGCGATGAAAAGGGCGGGTAAGGTGAAGTCGAAGAAGCCTAATGGTTCCATGCCTAAAGAGACTAATGAGCCGGAGACTAACAGGTTGGTGCTGCTTCCTACCAAGGTAATAATGCCGCCGAGAATTGCGGCGTAAGATAGCGGAATCATCACTTTGCTGGCGGATACGTTTAGTGCGGCGGCAATGGCAAGCATAATCGGCATGAAGACGACGACAGTGGGAGTGTCATTGATGAAGCCGCTGATGGTTGTGACAAGGACCAACACGATTACCACTGCCAGCATCGGGCTGATTTTTGATGTTTTTAATATGAGTTTGCTCAAGCCATTAAGCGAGCCGGTGCGCGTTACGGCTTGCCCTAGGATGAGCAGTGCCAGTACGGCGAGCAAGGCTTCGTTTGAAAAGCCTAAGAAGAAATCACCCGATTTTAGAAGTAACTTTCCTGACTCATTTTCGAGCGGCATGAAGTGAAACAGCAGCATCAGGGCGCTGAGGATGCAGCAGGAGGTGACGATAAGTGGTAATTTTTCGGTGGCATAAAAATAAATTGCCACAGCGATTAATCCGAATGTGGCCCATAGATGGATATCCGGATGCGTTAAAAACGACATGAAGTCCATGTATTACTCTCCCTGTGCAGCCGACCAATTCGCCACGATCTTGCATGTCGCGTTGGTTAGTTTTGTTAGTTCTTCGTCAGTTATCACCAGTGGTGGCATAATGTAAATAATATCATTATAGGGGCGCAACCAGACGCCTTCTTTGATACAGGCTTCGCGCATATTAAACATATCAGCCTGCGTTGCGTTTAACTGGACCACGCCGATTGCTCCTTTAACTCTGACATCTGCTACACCGCACATCTGCTCGCATGGCTTCAATGCGGATAATAGTTGCGATTCGATGGCTTCTACGCGTGCCAAATAATCGAAACCCGTGCAAAGATTCAATGCGGCATTGGCGGCGGCACAGGCGATAGGGTTGGCCATGAAAGTGGGGCCATGCATGAGGGCGTGGCCTAGTTCATCACTTAAGAATGATTCGAAGACGGATTCGGTAGCTAGCGTGGCGGCCAGCCCGATATGGCCGCCAGTCAGGGCTTTGCCTACGCACATGATATCGGGGGTGATGGCGGCTTCGTTACAGGCGAAGACGTTGCCGGTGCGGTAAAAGCCGGTCATGATTTCGTCGGCAATGAATAATATGTCATGTTCGCGGCAGACGCGGCGGATTTCGGCGAGTACATCGGCGCTGTGGAAGCGCATGCCGCCTGCGCCCTGCACTAAAGGCTCGATGATCAGGCCCGCGACATTACCGGAGATAGAGGCAATGGTTTCTTCGAATTCGGCAAAGGAATATTCATCGGAGGGAATGTCGAGCTGAAATTGCTTGGAGGTGAGGCTGTCGAAGGCGCTATGCATGCCGTTACGTGTGCTGACGGACATGGCACCAAAAGTGTCGCCATGATAAGCATGATTGAAGCAGATGAATTTGCCTTTGCGCGGTTTGCCCTTGTTGCGCCAATATTGCAGTGCCATTTTGAGTGCGACTTCGACGGCGGTGGAGCCAGAATCGGAGAAGAATGCGCGGGTGATGCCTTTGGGGGCCATAGCGCAGAGGCGGGTGGCAAGATCATAGGCGGGTTGGTGGGCGAGACCGGCGAACATGATATGAGATAGCTGCGCGGCCTGATCCTGGATTGCCTTGATAATGTCGGGGTGCTGATAACCGTGGCACATGCTCCACCAACTGGCAGTGCCATCGAGCAGGCGGCTGCCATCGGCAAGATGGATTTCGCACCCCGATGCGCCGATGACGGGCAAAGGCTTTGGGCTGGTTTGCATTTGCGCGTAAGGAAGCCAGATGTGTGGCCAACCACTATCAAACCAATCTGGCGGGGTGTTTTGCATGTAAAGCTATTAAGCGGCGCAGGATTGTGCAGGCGCGGCTTGTGCCTGCTGCGGTGACATGCCCAGCCGCGCCAATAATGCCATGTCTTTTTGCGTGGCGGGGTTGGCGGTGGTGAGTAACGTGTCGCCATAAAAGATGGAGTTAGCGCCTGCTAAAAAACATAGGGCCTGCATTTCATCGCTCATATCTTCGCGTCCGGCGGAGAGCCGCACATGCGATGCGGGCATCATCAGCCTTGCGACGGCTATGGTACGGACAAAATCAAGCGGATCGAGCGAAGATTCAGGCTGTAAGGGCGTGCCTTCGACCTGCACCAGCAGGTTGATAGGCACACTTTGCGGATGGGTTGGTTGGTTGGCGAGTGTGACCAGCATGGCGGCGCGGTCATCGGCAGATTCACCCATGCCGACAATGCCACCACTGCAGACATTCATGCCTGCGCTGCGCACGTGTTCCAGCGTATCGAGGCGGTCCTGATAGGTGCGGGTGGTGATGATCTCGCCGTAGAATTCTTCGGAGGTGTCGAGGTTGTGATTATAATAATCGAGCCCAGCTTGTTTGAGCTGCTGCGCTTGTGTGTTACTCAGCATGCCTAAGGTGGCGCAGGTTTCCAGCCCTAATGCTTTTACTTCGCTGATGATTTCGACCAACTTGGGCATGTCACGCTCTTTGGGGCTGCGCCATGCGGCACCCATGCAAAAGCGTGCGGCGCCTGTGTCTTTGGCGCGCTGTGCGGCGGCGACTATATTCGCTTTATCCATTAGTTTTTCGGCTTTTACGCCGGTATCAAATTGGGCGCTTTGCGGACAATATTTGCAATCTTCGGGGCAGCCGCCGGTTTTAATGCTGAGCAGGGTGCTGATTTGCACCTCGTTGGGGTTGAAATGGGTGCGATGCGTGGTTTGCGCATCAAACAGCAAATCATTGAAGGGCATGGCGTAGAGGGCCCTGGCTTCTTCTAATGTCCAGTTATGGCGGATGCTGTAGGCTTGCGTCGTCATACTCACTCCTGTAGTCATACGGCATGCATCATAGCGACGGGAAACGAAAATGCCAGCATTAGACGACATGGCGGAAAGCCGACTGGAGGCGCTCGATAAGCAGGGATTATGGCGTATGCCGATTACTACCTCGCCGTTGGAAGGTATGTGGGTGGAGCGCGGCGGGCGGAAGCTTTTATCGTTTAGCAGCAATGACTATTTGGGGCTTAGCCGTCAGCCGGATGTGCTGGCAGCAGCGCAGATTGCGCTGCATTTATATGGGGCGGGGGCTGGGGCGTCGCGCTATGTGACCGGCGAGAACCCACTTTATGCGGAGTTGGAGCAGCAGCTTTGCGGCATGAAGCAGACGGAGGCCACTTGTGTATTTAGTAGCGGTTATATGGCGACGCTAGGGGGTGTGTGCGCATTGATGGGCAAGGGGGATTTGATACTTGCCGATAAATTATGCCATGCCTGTATGGTGGATGCGGCGCAGCTATCGGGCGCGAAATTTATACGGTTTGCGCATAATGATATGCAGCATCTTGAACAGTTGCTGACCAAGCATCGGGAGCAGTATCAGCATTGCCTGATACTGAGTGAAACGGTGTTTAGTATGGATGGTGATTGCGCGCCGTTGGAAGCGATTTCGGAATTGGCAAAAGCACATGATGCATGGGTGCTGAGCGATGATGCGCATGGGCTGGGTGTGGTTGAGAGTTATCCGGTAGATATACAAATCGGGACATTATCGAAGGCGGCGGGGAGTCTGGGAGGGTATGTGTGTGCCTCTCGGGCGGTGATTGATTTGATTAAAAACACGGCGCGGAATGCCATTTATACGACGGCTTTGCCACCGGCTACTTTGGCAGCTTCGTTGGCGGCGCTGCGTATAATGGTGGCGCAGTCCGATTTGGGAGCTAAGGCGCTGGGATATGCGCAGCAATTCAGCCATGCGGTGGGATTGGCTGATGCGCAAAGCGCGATTGTGCCATTGATTATTGGTGAGGCGGAGGCTGCATTGCAGGCTTCGCAGACGCTGGCGGAGGCGGGTTATTTGGTGAGTGCGATTCGTCCACCAACGGTGCCGCAAGGCACGGCACGGTTGCGTTTCACCTTTTCGGCGTTGCATACTGAGGAAGAGGTTGATGCGTTGATTACAGAGGTGCGGCGTCATGGATGGCATTAATACACTGGCTTTTAGTGGCTGGGCGCAACCGCATGACGCGCTGCAGTCGCTGTTGCCGCATGCGCAATTTGTGGATTATGCGCCTTATAGCTCGGTGTATGCCATCAAAGAAATATTGCCGCAACTGGATGTGGATTTGGTGGTGGGCTGGTCGCTGGGCGGGATTATTGCGCGGCAATTGATTCAGCGTGGAGTGCTGCAAGCTAAGGCGTTGGTGATGATTGCTGCGCCCTATCAATATGTGCGGGATGAGACGGTGCAAGACGCCATGCCGCAAGAAACCTTTGAGCAATTTTATGCTAATTACCGTGATGATACCCAGCGAACCATCAAGCGGTTTCATGGTTTGCTGGTAAAGGGGGACAGTAGGATGCGTGACATTCTGGGCGCTTTAGGCCATCACCCTAGCGTTGAACAGGTGGAGCGCTGGCTGCTATGGATGGATTTTCTGCAACGCTACAGCGCGGAGCATGAAGATTATTCGATGTTGCCGCCGACATTGCTGATTCATGGCAAGCAAGATGTGGTGGTACCCTATGCGCAATCGGAGATGATGCACCAAAAATTATCTCAATCGCAGCTTATGGGCCTTGAGGATGCGGCGCATGTGCCGCATTTGCATGATACCAAGCGGGTGAAAGACGCAATTGCTGCTTTTTATCAGGAGGTGGCGCAATGAATAAAGTGGCGCAGGCGTTTAGTGCAGCAGCGGCGCATTATGATGCGCATGCGCAGCAGCAACGCACGGTACTGGAAGCGGCAGTACAGCAGGCTATGCCTTATGTTGGCGTTAGGGCAGCTATTTTAGATGCGGGTTGTGGCACTGGCTATTTGCAGCAATATTGTGACAAGCGGGCGCTTGCATGGGATATTGACGGGATAGATATTGCACCTGCTATGTGCGCGCAGTCGGGCGCTGTTGTTGGGGATATGTGCGCATTGCCTTTTGCCGAGGATGCGTATGATGTGTGGTTTTCATCGCTGGCACTGCAATGGGTGGACGCACCGGCAGAGGCTTTTTGTGAAGCGGCGCGCGTGGTGAAGGCAGGCGGGTATATGGTGTTTACCTGTTATGTGGAAGGGACATTGCAGGAATTGCAGACGGCGTTTCGTAATGTGGATGAGTCGAGGCATGTTCTGGCATTTCACCGGTCGGCTGATTTGTTGGCGCAGGTGCGTAAAGCGGGATTCGATATCGTGGAAACGCAATGCCGGATGCAGCCGGTTTATTACCCGACGGTGGCTGCGTTGCTGGCCAATATTAAAGGGGTAGGGGCGTCGGCAGGGTTGCGTCGTACCAAGCGTAGTCTGATGACACCGCGCCAATATGCCGTTTTTGAAGCGGCTTATGAGCAATCCTATCTGGATGGGCGCGGGGTGCGGGCGAGCTGGAATACATTAAGCTGCATTGCGCGCAAGGGGGCGGGATGAGCAGCTATTTTGTAACGGGGATTGGTACTGGCGTAGGTAAAAGTTTTGTGACGGCGGCGCTGGCCTATCAATATCGTCGGGCAGGTAAGCAGGTGAAGGCGTTGAAGCCGATTGTATCCGGCTATGACCCAATGAGTCCTGCACGTTGTGATACGCGCATTTTGCTATCGGCCTGTGATTTGCCTGCGGATGAGGCGCATATTGATGCGATTAGCCCGTGGCGGTTTAATGCGCCGGTGTCGCCCCATTTGGCGGCGCAGGCCGAGAACCGTCAGATTGTGCTGGAAGAAGTGGTGGGTTTTTGCCAGCGTGAAATGCAAGCGGCTGAGATGATGCTGATTGAGGGCGTGGGCGGTTTGTTAGTGCCGCTGAATCGGCAGGCGATGGTGATTGACTGGATAATGGCTCTGGACATTCCGGTTATTCTTGTTGCCGGATCGTATTTAGGGGCGATTAATCATACGCTTTTAACGCTACATGCGATGACGATGGCGATGATAGATCCGGCTGTAATTATCGTATCGCAAAGTGCATGTGATGATGCGGGATTGGCAGAAACGGCGGAGGCTATCCGTAATTATGGCAATGTGGATTGCGAGGTGATGCCGCTGCCAAGGGTGGCGGATGCAGATAACCCTTGGAAATTTGCGCCTGACTTGCTATCGCTAGGGCTATGACAGATTTCTTTGATCGGCTGCATCGTTTTTCCAATCGTATGATGGGGTTAAAGCCCCGTCGTGGACCGGATGATCCGAAGCCACTTTACGCTACTCTGCAGGACCGGATTTTTGCCAGCGCTATGGATTTGGGGCTGGTGGTCTTTTTGTGTTTTGATTTGTTTAACTGGATGACACGTAAAATTTACGGCAATTTTGATATGGATTCTATCCTCACGGCCAGTCCCTTGCTAGAGGGGGCACCTGCGCAAGACCATATCCGTTTATGGGTGGAAGGATTGTTTGAAAGTGGCTTTGCGGAATTATGGCTGATGAATTCCATTATGCAGTCGCTTGTTGCGGGTGTGTTGCTGTTGGGCTGCTGGGTGGGTTTCAATACGACGCCTGGAAAATGGATCGTGGGGCTAAAACTTGCTGATAAAGAAACTCTTGAGCCGCCAGCGTTTGGCCAATATTTAAAACGGTTTCTTGGGTTTTATGCGTCGCTGCCCCCCTTTATGCTAGGGTTTTTATTGCTGGGTATTAATAAGAAAAAACAAGCATGGCATGACCGTATGGCGGATACGGTGGTGATTTATAATGAGGCGGGCAGTATTTTGCACCGCATGTACCGGTTTGTGCGCGGATATTTGAAGAAACCCTAGCCGAGTGCTTCCATTTCTTCATCGCTCATATTGCCGGGTACCAGCATGATGGGGATATGCATTTTGTCGGCATAGTAGCTGGTGAGCGCCGAAATAACACGGCGTCCACTGGAGCTTTGAGGCGATACGCCGAGCACCAGCATGTTGGTGAAATAATCTTCCTGCGTTTGTGCCAGAATTTGCTCGGCGGGTTTGCCTTCACGGATTAACAGGCTGGGAGTGATGCCAAATTCGCCTACTGCCTCATGGGCGAGGGATTGCAATAGCTTTTCGGCTTCGGCGCGTTGTTCCTGACGCATTTTTTCGGCTACGGAGCCTAGCACCTGCCCGTCAACCGGTGGCATGACATGCAGCACGTCGATGCGGATATTCCGCTTGCGGGCTTTGCTACAGGCAAAGCGAAGCGCCGCGCGCGACACATCGGTGTGATCAACGCAGACCAGATATTTTGATTGTATATATGCATTCTCAGACATAAACGCCCCCTCTTAAAAACGTCGGAATACCCAGCTGGTGAACCAGCCGATGCTTGCGGCCATTGCCACGGCTAATAAACCATAAAGTAAGCTGTAATGATGGGCGGTGTCGTATAAGAACGCATCGAACCCTGTTTTGAATACCTGAATGGGAATGATCTGGACGCCGCTTAATGCGCCATCGCTTATCAAATAGGCCTCAGCCAGATAGGTGCCACGCGGCAAATTATCGGGGAAGATAAATTCTGCTTTGAACAGCGTTTCACCCATAAAACTGATTTCGCCTTGTGTGTCGGTGTAGAGGCCCTGATCTTCCAGCAAATAATTGAGTGCGGTTTTGAATTCATCCGGTTGTCGCTCGGGTGAATCGATGCCGAGTTTATCGAAAAGGCCGTATTGACGGACATTCTCTAATGATTTGCTGCTGGAGACCGCATAGTAATGGGGGACAGATTCAAACAGATGTTGTTTGCGGTTTACCCATATACCTGCCACGCGTTCTTTTTTGCGGATCATGAGGTTATGTTCGGGCCCGCGGATGACGACGACGATATCGCCCGGCTCATTGCGGGCGCCAAACAGCAGCAATTGTGTGCCGGTAAAACTGGAGTGGATTTCGATTTTATGATTTGAGATGTCGGCGATAATCGGGCTGGCATGTGCGGGGGCCAACATAAGGCAGATATAGACGAATGTTAGCGCGGTTTTCATAGTGGCTCCACGCTTAGGGAATAGATGTTGCTAGGGGTGACCAACAAATCGAATGCCAGTTTTAGCGCGACGGATAAAACCAGTATGGCCATGAGCGCGCGCAATTTTTCGGCGGGTAAATGGGTGGCAATGCGCGAGCCAAACTGGGCACCGATCACCGAGCCAATAAGCAGTAGAAATGCCAGCATCATATCGACGGTTTGGGTGGTCATGGCGTGCAGCAAGGTGACATGGGCGGTGATGAAAATGATTTGATAAAGGGAAGTGCCGATGACGACGGAAGTGGGCATGCCGAGCAGGTAAATCATGGCTGGAATTATTAAAAACCCGCCGCCGATGCCCATTAATGATACCATGACGCCGACGACGATGCCGATGGTGACGGGCAATACGGCGCTGATATAGAGTTTGGAGCGGGGAAAGCGCATTTTGAATGGTAGTTGGTGCAGCATGTAATGCTGGCGGGTGGCGGTTGGCGTTGCGGCGGTGGTTTGCCGACGCTGCTTGAGGATAACGCGGCCACTTTCAACTGCCATTAACCCGCCGACGGAGCCGAGTAGGATGACATAGGACAGGGAAATGACGAGATCGATCTGGCCCATTTGCTTCAGTATATCGAATAGCCAGACGCCAAGGCTGGAGCCAATAAGACCGCCAAGCAAGAGCAGATTTCCCATTTTAAAATCGACATTCTTTCGGTGATAATGGCCCATGAAACCGGAAACCGAGGCGGCCACGATCTGATTGGCTGAAGTGGCAACCGCAACGGGCGGCGGCACGCCGATAAACATGAGAAACGGTGTCATCAAAAATCCACCGCCGACGCCGAACATGCCCGATAATATGCCGGTAATCCCGCCGAGGCCAAGGATTAGCAGCACACTAACGGACATTTCAGCTATAGGCAGGTAGATCTGTAACACGTGTCATGCTTTTGCTTAAAACTGTTGCGATATATGGGAACCAAAATTCTGGCGAATCTGGCGAGTGATTTCCGTGTCGAATGCGGTCATGATTTCTTTGCCCATATCGTAGAACAACTGCTCACGCTGAAGGATGGTGGCATCTTCCCGCAGCGTGCGTGATTTCGTCACGCTGACTTCGGCTTGCGCGGCGAATAAGTGGCTGTCAGCAGTATAAAGCTTAGCGGCGACGAGTAGTTTTGCATCGTAGCGTTCGCTTTGCTCTTTGGTGAACGCGCCTTTGATGCCTTTGGTCAGGGGAAGCGGCGCTTCTTTGATGCTGGCTTCTTTGATGATGAGCTCAAGCCGTCCGCCTTGACCGGTCGTGTTGATGCGGTCGGTGCTCCACTGACGCAGCATATCTTCGAAGCTGTAGGGCATTTGATGCTCAACATGTGGTGGGGCGAAGGGGCTTTGATATTCTTTGACCAGTTCGACGGACTGGATATTGAGGCCAATTGGTGCGGATTGCTGGAAGCGAACCGGCGGATAGCTGTGGCTGGCGGGCGCTTCGACGCAGGCCATGAGTGTGAGCAGGGGGAGTAAAAGCAGATATCGTATCATAACATTACCTATCTAAAAATTGAGTTAGCGCATCTTATTCGGAATCGGGGGAGTTGCAATGCAAAAGCGGTTTATATGTGGGCTTTGCTGGATATTTTGGCATCGGGTGCACGGATATAGAGTGGCTTTAATGCGCGGGTAGGGGGCTGATAACCTGCCAGTAACGCATCCAGCATTGCAGAGGCTGTGGGCAGTATAGGGGTGGTGCAGCGCGGAGTGAGTGAGGCGGGCAGAAGCTCGGTAGCGTTGCCGATGATGATGCCGTCATCGAGCGTTAAATCGGGTTTTAGCAATGCGATATCGGCCAGCGGCTGAAGCTGCTTGAAGGGTTGGTAATAGACTTCGCCTTTGCCTGCTTTGAGGATGGCATGCAGATTTTGTGGTTGGTGAAGGTGCGACGACGCCAGACATTCCAGCGTGGTGAAGCGATGTATGGGTAAATCGGGGAAAGAAAATTGCAAGGTGCGGGCGACGGCCAGTGCAATGCGGGTGCCGGTGAAGCTGCCAGGGCCGATGGTGACTGCTGCGCATGTGAGCGCATCATACCATATTCCGGCAGCGTTTAACTGGTCCTCTATCAAGCTTACCAATTGAGATGCCTGTGATTCTGCATCACGCAAGGTCGCCTCGTAACGGATGTTCTGATGGATTAAGGCAACCGAGCCGCCAGTGACGGCGCTATCGAATGCGAGGATTGTTGCGTGTTGATCTGTCATAAACTTCTCTTGACCCGCCGCAGGCTGTAGCATTAAAGTGCCGTGATAACAAATTTTTTTGGATTTTACTGTTTATCATCATGGCATCATTGGCTGAAGATCATTGTAGCGCCTGCTCGGCAGGGGCCGAATCGCTTAGCCCATCCGAGATTACAGCGCATTGCGCTCACGTGCCGCAATGGCAGTTGATCGCCGATGGCAAAGCGATTATGCGCCGCTGGACTTTTAAGAATTACGCGGCGGCGTTGGAGTTTGTGCAGCAGTTCAGCATTATCGCTGAGCAAGAGAATCATCACCCCGATGTGGCGTTTGGCTGGGGCTATGTGGAAGTGACGCTTACCACACACTCGGCGGGCGGGTTGCATATCAATGATTTTATCGTTGCTGCAAAAATTGATGTGCTGGCTGCCTCGTAATGGATAAAAAAGTCTATATCAAAACCTATGGATGCCAGATGAATGTGTATGATTCGTTGCGCATGAAGGATGTGCTGGCCCCGCATGGCTATAGCGAAACGGAATCGGTGGAGGATGCGGATTTGGTGATTTTGAATACCTGCCATATTCGTGAGAAAGCCTCGGAAAAGGTCTATTCGGAATTGGGGCGGATTCGTGAACGCAAAGATGAGCTGGCGCGCAATGGCAAGCAGATGATGATTGGCGTGGCAGGTTGTGTGGCGCAGGCCGAAGGTGCAGAAATGATGCGGCGCGCGCCCTATATTGATATGGTGTTCGGGCCGCAAAGCTATCATCATTTGCCGGAAATGCTGACCAAGGCTGCACGTGCGGCAGGTGGCGTGGTGGAGCTGGATTTCCCTGAGGTGCAGAAGTTTGATTTTCTGCCTGATGCCACGCATAGCGACGGGGCGTCGGCTTTTGTGTCGGTGCAAGAGGGTTGCGATAAATTCTGCACATTTTGTGTGGTGCCTTATACGCGTGGGGCGGAATATTCGCGCCCTGTGGAGGCGGTTGAACGCGAGGTGCGCCAGCATGTCGGGCGCGGTGTAGTGGAGATTACGCTACTTGGCCAGAATGTGAACGCGTATCATGGCGAAGACGGTTTGGGTGAGGTGTGGTCGCTTGGTAGGTTGATTCGCCATTTGGCGCGTATCGACGGGTTGGAGCGGATTCGCTATACCACGTCGCACCCACGCGATATGGACGATGCATTGATTGCCGCGCATGGCGATGTGGCGAAGCTGATGCCCTATTTGCATTTGCCGATTCAGTCCGGTTCGGACAAAATTCTGAAAGCGATGAACCGTAAACATAAAGCGTCAGATTATCTGGCCATTATTGAAAAACTGCGGGCGGCGCGGCCTGATCTGGCGTTGTCATCGGATTTTATTGTGGGTTTTCCGGGAGAGAGTGAAGCGGATTTTCAGGCGACATTGCGGCTGGTGGAAAGCGTGCATTATGCGCAAGCCTATTCGTTTAAATACAGCCCGCGCCCTGGTACACCGGCGGCACTGATTGATGATCAGCTCAACGAAGAGGTGAAAGCCGAGCGGCTGGCACGGTTGCAAGATGTGCTGAATGCGCAGCAAACGGCGTTTAACCGCTCAACGATTGGCCGTACATTGCCGGTTTTGATTGAGAAACCGGGTAAATATAGCGGCCAGACGATTGGTAAAAGCCCGTATCTGCAATCGGTTATTGTCGAGCATGCGGAGCATTTAATCGGGCAGTTGGTTGATGTGCATATCAGCCAAGGGCATGCCAACAGTCTGCGCGGCGAGCTGATTCAACCGGATAACTATCAAACCCCACCGCTTATTACTCAAACAGGGAGTCTCCATGTCCAAGGCAAAGCCAGCGCGTAAACAAATTCATCATAAAGAAGCGGAAACACTGAATGTGTTTTTCGATAATAACGCTTATTTGCCTATTTTATATGGGGATCGGGATGAAAATTTAGAGCGTATCGGCCAACTGCTGAATGTGAGCGCCATTTCACGCGGGAATATGATCAGCATTTCGGGTAAGCGCCGCGATATTGAGGCGAGCGAGCTGATATTGAACAAGCTGTATAAGCAAATTGAAGACGGCAAAGATATTGGCCCCACGGAAGTGGATGCGGCGATTCGAATGTTGGCGCCGGTGGCTGACCCAAAGCAGAAAAAGCGCAAGCGTTATGCTGGTGATGAAGCTGACAGCGATGTGGTGATCAAAACCATGAAAAAGGCGGTGGTGCCTTATAGCCATGTGCAGGCGAATTATATGCGCCAGTTGTTTGATAGCGATCTGGTATTTGCATTGGGGCCGGCGGGTACGGGGAAAACCTATATTGCGGTGGCGATGGCGGTGTATGCGCTGCTGAATAAAAAGGTTGAGCGGGTGATTTTGTCACGTCCTGCAGTGGAAGCGGGCGAGAAAATCGGCTTTTTGCCGGGGGATATTAAAGACAAGATCGATCCGTTTTTACGGCCCCTATATGATGCGCTATTTGATATGATGCCAGCGGAGCGCGTGCAGCAATGTATTGAGAATGGCGAAATCGAACTGGCGCCGCTTGCTTATATGCGCGGGCGGACGCTGAGTAATGCGTTTGTGATTCTGGATGAGGCGCAAAACACCACGCGCACACAAATGAAAATGTTTTTGACACGTATGGGTGAATATTCGCGCATGGTGATTACCGGCGATATTACGCAGGTGGATTTACCTAAAGACGTGAAATCGGGCTTGGCGGATTGTATTCCCAAAATTGAACATATTGAGGGGATTTCGATTGTACGCTTCAGCAATACCGATGTGGTGCGACATGAGCTGGCGGCACGGATTGTGAAGGCCTATGACGATTGGGAAGCGAAAAAGAACGTCAGTCTTGAAACGGATATGGACTGAGTGTGATTGAGCTGACCATCATTCATCAAAGCGATGTTTGGGATGAAGTGCCGTTATTGTGCAAGCCGGTGATTGAACTGACCTTTGCACAGGCCGCTATTGACGGAAAGAATAAGGCCATAGCGGTAGTATTTAGCGATGACGAGCAGGTGCGCGAGTTAAACCGTGAATTTCGTGACAAAGATGCCCCTACCAATGTGTTGTCGTTTGAGCAGGAGCCGAATGATGAGGAATGGGGCGATATTATTTTTGCCTATGAGACCATTTTGCGGGAAGCACAGGAGCAAGGCAAAGATTTTAGCCATCATCTGACCCATTTATTGGTGCATGGCACGCTGCATTTGTTAGGCTATGACCATACCGAAGACGAGGAAGCGGAGGCAATGGAAGCGTTGGAAATCCATATTCTGTCAAAACTGGGTATTGATAACCCCTACCAAAAAGAGTAACTTAAAAGCTGTGTTGAACAGCGCGAGGTGCAAATTAGCCAGCCATGGCATCATCTGATGGTAGTACGGGGGCCGCAAGTGTTTCTGCGGGGTATGACGGGGGCACAAACCATAAAAAAGACATTCAGTCTCTTTCTTCGTTTGAGCAGCTTGGGCGGTGGATTCGCCAGACATTAAATCATCGTAGTGAAGGCTCACTCAAGGATGCGTTGCATGAAGTGCTGCAAGAGCATGATGGCGAAGACTCCCTAATTTCCGATGAGGAGCGCACATTGCTGCGCAATATGGTTGCCTTCGGTGAGCTGAAGGTAAGCGATGTGATGACACCACGCACCGATATTTATGCGGTGCCTGCGAGCATCAGTCAGGACGAGATGACGCGGTTTATTGCTGAGTGTCGGCATACGCGTATTCCAGTGTATGGGGATTCGCTCGATCATGTGCAGGGTTTTGTACACATCAAGGATTTTTTCCGCTGCCTGATTGGCGATATTCCTTTTAATATTAATGACCTGAAGCGCGATGTTCTATTTGTTCCGGCGTCGATGAAAATTATTGATCTGTTGCTGAAAATGCGACTGAGCTCCTGCCATCTGGCGATTGTGGTGGATGAGTATGGCGGCACCGATGGGCTGGTGACGATGGAAGATTTATTCGAAGAGATCGTCGGTGAAATTCAGGATGAGCATGACGATGATGAAGTGCTACCTGAGATGCTGTGGATTAATGACCGCGTTTTAGAAGCTGATGCGCGGGTGAAGATTGATGATCTGTCGCAAGAGCTGCAAATGCCGATGACAGAAGACGGCGAAGAAGATGATTTTGATACGTTGGGCGGGTTGATCTTCTCGCATTTGGGGCGTATTCCTGCCAAGGGTGAGGTGGTGCATTACCATCGGGGCTTGAAGCTGGAGATTTTATCCGCTGATCCGCGCAAGATAAAAAAAGTGCGTGTGGTGCGTATGGAGCCTGTAGCATCTTCTTCGGACGCGTGATACAACACGCGCATGTTACACACTAAAATGACCCCATTGTTGAGCATGCGCGGCTGGCGGCATGCGCTGCTCATGTTTGTATGTGGCGGGTTTAGCGCGTTGGCTTTTGCTCCGTTTCATGCATGGCCGTTGCTGGTGATTGGTTTATCCACCTTATTTTTGAGCCTGTATGTGTGCCAGAATAAATGGCAAGCATTGCGGCGCGGATGGAGCTGGGGATTTGGCTTTTTCATCGTGGGCATGTATTGGATTTGCGTGTCGATGCTCACTGATGTGGAGCGGTTTGCGTGGATGATTCCCTTTTGTCTGCTGGGGCTAAATGGCGGGTTAGCATTGTTTTTTGGGCTTGCCGCTATGATATTTTCTGCGCTTAAACGGCCACATAGCTTGCATTATAATCTGCTGATTTTTACGCTGTGTATTTTTGCAGCGGAAATGGCGCGTAGTCTGGTGTTTACTGGATTGCCATGGAATTTAATGGGGTATAGCTGGGGTGCGCATGATGTGAGCGTGCAGATTGTCTCGGTTACAGGCATTTATATCCTGACATTATTTACTATTTTTATGGCTAGTGCTCCTGCCTTGCTGCTTTCGCATGTGCCGATGCGGGTTTTACCATCGATTGTTGCAGCGCTTTTACTCGCGGGGGCATTGATTTTTGGTGTGCAGCGGCTGGAAACTGCAGAGCATAGTGAGAGTGATGTTCGGCTGCGATTAGTGCAAGCCAGCATTCCGCAGCATTTGAAGTGGAACCAATCCTTCCGTCCGCAGGAATTGCAGGTGCATAAGGCATTGTCGCTAGCGGAAGGATATGAAGATATTGATGTGTTTATATGGCCTGAGACGGCTTATCCTTATAGTATATCGAAAGCGGAGCAGTCCATCGCCGGTGTGGATGGTTTGCTGAATGACTCGCAAATGCTGATAACCGGTGCGGTGACGGTAGAACAGGGGTATCAGCCGCCAAAGCTGTATAACAGTCTGGTGGTGGCAAAGGGTGCGGATGCAGCGATTCGGGAGATTTATGATAAGCAGCATTTGGTGCCTTTTGGTGAATTTGTGCCGTTACGCAATGTGCTGCCGGTGACTAAGATTACATCAGGCTCGGTTGATTTTAGCTCTGGCAATGAACAATCATTGGTTGATAGTGCAGGGCTACCGGCTTTTGTGCCGCTGATATGTTATGAGGCTATTTTCCCTGCGTATTCTAACACGCAAAATCAGGCAAAGTGGTTATTGAATATCAGTAATGATGGATGGTTTGGGCTCACTTCCGGACCTTATCAGCATTTGCAGGCAGCTCGATTTAGGGCGATTGAACAAGGGGCTCCCATGATACGCTCTGCCAATAATGGTATCAGCGCTGTATTTGATGGCTATGGGAGGATGATTGCCTCTTTGGGGCTTAATGAAGAAGCGATACTGGATGTGAATTTACCTAATTCATTGACCAAGAAAACAATCTATAGTAGTATTGCGTGGTAATTATCTATCTGTTAATTGTGATTATGAGCATTAGTTTTTTGATAAAAAGCTGATCTTCACTATTCTTTATACTTGAAAGAATTTGTATGGTGCTATAACCATCTTGTTAACGCTTTATTAACTAAGAACAAGAATCAGGAATAGATTTTATGGGAATCCCTCACCCGATTGATGTGCATGTTGGCAAAAGATTGCGTTTGAAAAGAACGATTTTAGGGATGAGTCAGGAGGCCATCGGGACGGCAATTGGTGTTACCTTTCAGCAAGTTCAGAAATATGAGCGCGGCGTTAATCGCATGGGTGCCAGCCGCTTGTATGATTTTTCTAAAATTCTTGGCGTGCCGGTTTCGTATTTTTTTGAAGAGTATGATGCGCCAGCGGGTCATAATCCGGGCATGGCCGAGAATATCGCGCCTGCGTTTGAGCATGAAAAAATGACAAGCCGCGAGACCATGGAAATGATGCGTGCCTATTACCGTATTGCTTCGCCGCAAGCGCGCAAACGCATTTTTGAGCTGGTGAAAACCATGGCGGACGAACCTGCCGAGAGCTGATAAAACTTTATCTTGCAATTTCTATTGGCCCCGTTAGTTTCCCTTTGATTTATCTGAGGTGGGCATTTGTTTGCTTGGCGGCCACCGGAGCGCAGTCTCCAAAACCGGACTAAGCATGCGCGTTGCGCATGACACTTGCATCCTCGGTTGGTAGTTTATTATTGCAGGAGCATTCATGATCAAATCCGCAGACCGCAGCCATTATATTTTTACGAGTGAATCCGTATCGGAAGGGCACCCCGACAAGGTGTGCGATCAGGTGTCGGATGCGATTGTCGATGCGATTTTAGCCGATAATCCCTATGGGCGCGCTGCGATTGAGGTGTTGGCTACCACGAATCAATTGGTGATTGCCGGAGAAATGCGTGGTGCTGATAATGTGACCAAGGGAATGATGGATGATATTGCACGCGAGAAAGTGCGTGAAATTGGGTATCATCAGGAGGGATTCCATTGGAAAAACCTTGATATTCATAACTATGTGCATGAGCAGTCGGCGGATATCGCCATGGGTGTTGATGCATCAGGCGACAAAGATGAAGGCGCGGGTGATCAGGGGATTATGTTTGGCTTTGCCTGCACCGAAACGCCTGAACTTATGCCAGCGCCCATTCAACTATCAAACTGCATTTTGCAGTTGATGGCAAAAGCGCGCCATAGCGGGGCGGAGCCGATGCTGGGGCCGGATGCAAAGAGCCAAGTGAGTTTGTTATATGAAGCCGGTAAGCCGGTGCGTTGCTCATCAATTGTGGTTTCAACGCAGCATCATCCTGATGTAACTCAGAAGCAGGTGCGTGAGATTGTACGTAAATATGTCCTGCAAGCCATTCCTGATGGTTGGATGTGCGCAGAGGAGGATTTCTATGTAAATCCAACCGGTCAGTTTATTATTGGTGGGCCAGACGGCGATGCAGGGCTGACGGGGCGGAAAATTATTGTGGATACTTATGGTGGTGCTGCGCCGCATGGTGGCGGGGCATTCTCGGGTAAAGACCCGACCAAGGTTGATCGCTCCGCTGCGTATGCCGCGCGGTATTTGGCAAAAAATGTGGTGGGTGCTGGCTTGGCTGAGCGCTGCACGATTCAGCTGTCATATGCGATTGGGGTGTCGCACCCGATTTCATTTTATGTGAGCACCGACGGCACCGGCAAGGTGGAAGCCGAAAAGCTAGAAAAAATACTGCCAGAAATGGTGAATTTGTCTCCACGTGGTTTGCGTGAGCATTTGCAATTAAGCCGGCCGATTTATGGGTGCACGGCGGCATATGGACATTTTGGCCGTAGCCCCGAAGCAAATGGTGCATTTTCGTGGGAACGGCTTGATTTAGTTGATGCTTTGCAACTGCATTTTAATGTCAAAGCGGCCTGAGCATAGCGACGCGTTTTTGTCTTCATTTGGTCGCCGAAAAGGGCGGCGCTTGCTGCCACGCAAGCAAGACCTGATGGAAACGCTGTTACCGTCTATTTCACTTGATCCGACGCAAGGATTTACGCCTTTTGACGATGCGCGCCCGTTGCATCTGGAAATTGGTTTTGGGGCGGGCGAGCATTTGGCGGCACGGGCCGCGTCGCAGCCGGATGTTGGTTTTATTGGCTGTGAGCCTTTCATCAATGGGGTGGCGAAATTATTGGTGAAAATTGCAGAGCGCGAGCTGACGAATATTCGTTTGTTTACGGATGATGTGCGCTTGCTGTTGCCTTGTATTCCCGATGGTGCGATTGAGCAGGTTTATATTTTATTTCCTGACCCATGGCCCAAGTTGCGGCATCATAAGCGGCGGTTGGTTTCGCATACGTTATTGGCGGAGCTGGCGCGGATTCAGCCCGTTGGGGGTAAGCTGCTGCTGGCGACGGACCATGTGGATTATAGCCGCTGGATGCTGTCGCATATTCAATCGAGTCCGCATTATGAATGGACGGCGGAGTGCGCGGCGGATTGGAAAACACCACCACAGGGCTGGGTGGCGACCAAATATCAGACCAAAACTACCAAGGAGGGGCGGGAGCCTGTTTTTATTCATTGTGTAAAAAAGGCTTGATATTCACCAATAATGGGCTATATAGCAGATTGTATTTGAATCGGTCAGTTGAGAGGTGGGTTTTCCCGCCTTTTTTATTGGCTAAATTTGGGATGACATGATGACCCCGTTAACAAGCCGCATACACACCCTGATCGCTCCTTCGCTGGAAGCGATGGGCTTTGGCGTGGTGCAGGTGAAGCTGGTGGATGGTACCAAGCGCAAAACCTTGCAGATTTTTGCCGAAAATCTGGATGGGCGCGGGATTACCGTGGATCATTGCGCTAAAATCAGCCGGACTGTTTCGGCCTTGCTTGATGTGGAAGATGTGCTGCAAGGCGAGTTTAATCTTGAGGTCAGCTCACCGGGGATTGACCGGCCTTTGCTGAGCAAAGGTGATTTTGAGCGATTTGTTGGCTTTGATGCCAAAATTGAGACGGCGTTGCCAGTGGATGGCCGCCGCCGCTTTAAAGGGCCGATTCTTGCGGTGGAGGGTTTTGATGTACGCATTCAGGTGGATGCGGATATCTATCTGATTCCGATTGATAATATTCATGCTGCTAAGCTGGTGCTGACTGAAGCGCTGCTGAAAGCGCAGAAGCCAGCTAAAGAAGACACATCTAACGAAACAACTGCTTAATTTTAAAGGAGCCTAAAATGTCAGTAGCGAAACAAGCCGTGGCCGGTAACAGTGAAATGCTGCAAATCGCAGATGCGGTAGCACGTGAAAAGAATATTGACCGTGATTCGGTATTGGAAGCCATGGAGCAGGCGATTCAGATCGCTGGCCGTCGTAAATACGGGCTTGAGCATGATATTAAGGCTGAAATTGACCGTAAATCCGGCGCGATTCATTTGTTCCGCCAAACGCATGTGGTAGAAGAGGTGGAAGACCCGGTGACGCAAATTACGGTTGCGGATGCAAAGAAGAAAGATGCCGCTTTGGAAGCTGGCAGCATCATTAAAGACCCGCTGCCACCGATCGATTTTGGCCGTATTGCCGCGCAAACTGCGAAGCAGGTGATTGTACAAAAAGTGCGTGATGCTGAGCGCGACCGCCAGTATGAAGAATTTAAAGACCGCCTTGGCGAGATCGCCAATGGCGTGGTGAAGCGCGTGGAATATGGCAATGTGATTGTGGATTTTGGCCGCACCGAAGCGATGATTCGCCGTGATGAGCTGATTCCCCGTGAGACCTTCCGCACTGGTGATCGTATCCGTGCTTATATTTATGATGTGCGCCGCGAAAAAACTGGCCCGCAGGTGTTTTTGTCACGTACGCATCCTGACTTTATGGCTAAGCTGTTTGCACAGGAAGTGCCTGAAATTTATGACGGTATTATTGAGATTGTTGCCGTAGCGCGTGATCCGGGTAGCCGTGCTAAGATTGCGGTGATGTCGCATGATCCGAGTGTGAATCCGGTGTTGTCTTGTGTGGGTGTGCGTGGTACGCGCGTTCAGGCAGTGGTGAGCGAGCTGCAAGGTGAGAAGGTTGATATCATTGAATATTCTGATGATCCGGCGACCTTTATTGTGAATGCGCTTTCGTCGGCTGAAGTCTCGAAAGTAGTGATTGACGAAGATAACAGCCGTATTGAGGTTGTGGTGGGTGATGACCAGCTGAGTCTGGCGATTGGCCGTCGTGGTCAGAATGTGCGTTTAGCGTCGCAGCTGATTGGCTGGAGCATTGATATTTTAACAGAAGAAGCCGAATCCGATCGTCGTACCGAAGAATTCAATAAGCTGTCGCAGATGTTTATCGAGGCGTTGAATGTGGAAGAAGTGATCGCGCATTTACTGGTGACGGAGGGCTTCACCTCGATTGAAGAGGTGGGCTATGTACCGGTTGAAGATTTGGCAGGCATCGAAGGATTTGACGAAGACGTAGCCGAAGAGCTGCGCCAACGTGCCCGCGACTATCTGGAGGCGCAGGCGGATGAGGCACAGAAAAAACTCAAAGAAATGGGTGTGGCGGATGACCTCATCAATTTCGAGCCGCTGTCGCTTGATATTTTGAAAGTGATTGCTGTTAAGGGCATCAAAACACTGGACGATCTGGCGGATTTGGCTGCCGATGAGTTTAAGGAATTGGCGCCTAATTCGGGCCTGAATGATGACCAGATTAACGAGCTGATTATGAAAGCGCGTGAACATTGGTTTGATGGCGATAACGCCTAAGCCTAACGGATTTGAGAGCATGCGACATGGATACACAAACTCCGCAACCCACATGGCAGCGTCCTTCGCCTGAGCGAAGCTGTATTGTGAGTGGGGAGTTGTGTGACAAGTCGCAGTTGCTGCGCTTTGTGGTGGGGCCCGATAAGCAGGTGGTGCCCGATGTGGCGGGCAAGCTTCCCGGGCGTGGCATGTGGGTGCGGTGCTCGTCGGCGCATCTGGAGCAAGCCATTGCAAAAAAGCTTTTCAGCCGTGCCGCGAAATGTCAGCTGAATGCATCGCCTGAGTTACTTCCGTTGACGGAAGAATTGCTGTATCAGCGGGTGATGCATGCGATAGGTATGGCACGCAAGGCGGGAGTGGCGATTCAGGGGTTTGACAAAGTCAGCTCGGCGCTTGCAAAAGGGCAGGTGATTGCGCTATTACATGCGGCGGATGCGGCGGATGATGGTATCCGTAAGTTGAAATGTAATGATAATATATTGATTTCCCGCCTTTTATCGCGTGATGATTTATCACAGTTCATGGGTAGCGAAAATGCCGTGCATGTCGCGATTTTACAAGGCGGAGCGGGCGAAAATTTTATCAAAGAGTATCGCCGTTTTGCTGGATTTGTTGGAGAAAGTCCGATATAAGCGGCTAACATTAGGAAAATAGGCAAGGATTGATGACCGATAACGAACAAAATGACACTGATGACAACCGTAAAACGGCGCGCCCCAAAACGCTGTCGCTGACCAAAACCGTTGAAGGCGGCAAGGTTAAGCAGAATTTTCAGCGTGGGCGCTCGAAAACGGTGACGGTCGAGGTCAAAAAAACGCGCACCTTCGCGCGTCAGAATACCGGCAGCATGGTTGAGGTTGCAAAGCCCGATAATACCCGCAAAGACGGTCGCTTCTTGTCGGCCAATGAACGCGAAGCGCGGGTGAAGGCGCTTAGCGAAGCAAAAAATACCGAATTGACTATGCTACCGCCCGTTCCCAAGCCACGCAAAAAAGAAGAAGACCCGCAGCCTGAAGCACAAAATGTGGTACAGGATTCGAGTCCCAGCGCTGTTTCCATGCCGATTGACGAAGTGGCTGCCAAAAACCTGCAGGCTTTGAAGCAGCAGGGTTCGGAGCGTGTGGATTTAAGCCTGAGTGCACCGAAAAAAGTAGTGAAGAAAACCGAGGAAGACGAATCAAAAAATAAAAAGATTCGTTTGAAAGACAGTGAAGGCCGCCGCTCGTCCGGTAAACTGACGGTTACGCAGGCGCTGGGTATGCAGGACGAAAAAATGCGCAGCCTTGCGTCGCTTAAGCGTCAGCGCGCCAAAGCCCGCAAAGATGACAGCACCCCCTCGAGCCAACAGGAAAAGCGCACACGTGAGATTATCATTCCTGAGGTGATTACTGTGCAAGAGCTGGCCAATCGTATGGCTGAGCGTGCGGTGGATGTAATTAAAGAATTGATGAAGCTGGGCACGATGGCAACGGCCACACAGTCGATTGATGCCGATACGGCTGAGTTGATTGTTGAGGGTTTTGGCAATAAAGCCAAGCGTGTGAGCGAGGGCGATGTTGAGCATATTCTGGTGAAAGCCGATGATGTGGCAGCGGATTTGAAGACGCGCCCACCGGTGGTGACCGTGATGGGGCATGTGGATCATGGTAAAACCTCGCTGCTGGATGCGTTGCGCAAAACCGATGTGGTGGCGGGTGAAGCCGGTGGCATTACCCAGCATATCGGTGCGTATCAGGTGGCGCTGCAAACCGGTGCGCGAATTACATTTTTAGATACACCTGGCCACGAAGCCTTTACCGCTATGCGTGCGCGTGGCGCTAAGGTAACGGATATCGTGATTCTGGTTGTGGCCGCCGATGACGGGATTATGCCGCAGACTATCGAGGCAATTAACCATGCGAAGGCTGCGGGCGTGCCGATTATTGTGGCAATCAACAAAATTGATAAGCCCGATGCGGATGCAGAAAAAGTCAAAAGCTCGCTGATGAATTACGAGCTTGTTGCTGAGGATTTTGGCGGTGATATCATTACCATTCCGGTTTCTGCCAAAGTGGGAACGGGGCTGGATGCGCTGGAAGAAGCGATTTTGCTGCAAGCAGAAATGCTGGATTTACGCGCGAATCCAAACCGCGAAGCCAGCGGTATTGTGATTGAAGCGAAAGTGGATAAAGGCCGCGGTACGGTTGCGACATTGCTGATTCAGCGCGGCACGCTGAAGGTTGGCGATATTGTGGTGGCGGGTGCGTCTTATGGCCGTATTCGTGCGTTGGGCGATGATAAAGGCCGCGCGCTGACCGAGGCGACGCCGTCGCTCCCGGTTGAAGTGCAGGGCCTGAACGAGCCGCCCGCCGCCGGTGATGAATTTGCTGTGGTTGAGAATGAAAAAACCGCGCGCGATATTACCGAATATCGATACAAAAAAGAAAAACTCCGTCAGCATGTGGTCTCGGCCAAGTCGCTTGATCAGTTGTTTGCGACTTCGGCGGGTGAAGCGCCAAAAGAGCTGGCTGTGATTGTGAAGGCAGACGTGCATGGCTCGGCGGAAGCGATTGCCGGGTCGATTGCAAAATTCGATGGCACAGAAGTGAAAGTGAAAATCCTCCATCAGGCGGTGGGTGCTATCAATGAATCGGATGTGGCGCTTGCCAGCGCTACGGGTGCAATGATGGTGGGCTTTAACGTGCGCGCGACGCCTAAAGCCAAAGAGCTGGCAGAACGCGACAAGCTGCTTATTCGCTATTATTCGGTGATTTACGATCTGGTAGATGATGTGAAGAAGGCATTGAGCGGTATGCTTAGCCCCGATCTGCGCGAAAATCTGCTGGGTTATGCGGAAATCCGCGATGTGTTCAATATCACTAAAGTGGGCAAAGTGGCCGGCTGTATGGTCACCGATGGCCTGATTAAACGCGGCGCGAAAGTACGTTTGCTGCGTGATAATGTGGTGATTCATGAAGGCACGCTCAAAACACTGAAGCGCTTCAAAGATGAAGTGAAAGAAGTGAAAAACGGATATGAGTGCGGTATGGCCTTTGAAAATTATGATGATATTAAAGCCGGAGATCAGATCGAGGCCTTTGAGTTGCAGGAATTTGCACGTGAAGTGACCGAGACGGTGAAAAACGACAAACAGGCCGAAAGCGCATAAACACTTACCATGCCAGCACAATCCAAACGACCGCCTTCTCAGCGCCAGCTTCGTGTTGGTGAGGAAATCCGTCATGCATTGTCAGAGGTGTTTTATCGGGGTGAAACACACGCGCCGGAGCTGGATGGGATTTCGATTACGGTATCGGAAGTGCGTATCAGCCCCGATTTAAAAAACGCGACGGCTTATTGCACACCGCTTGCGGGTACGGCTGAGCCTGACAAGGTGATTCAGACACTCAATGACTTGACGCCGTTGATTCGCCGTCAGATGAATAAAAAGATTGTGCTGAAATATTCGCCCCGGCTTTATTTTAAGCTGGATAAATCATTTGATGCGGCAAACCGCATTAACGTTCTGCTGCAAAAGCCTGAAGTGCAAAAGGATATTGCGGCGGCCAGCGATGATGATGACACCAACAGCTAAGCGGCCCATTCATGGCTGGCTGAACATTGATAAGCCCCTTTATATGAGCTCTGCACAAGTGGTGGGCGCGGTCAAACGTATCACACGTGCGCAAAAGGTGGGGCATGCGGGCACACTTGACCCGCTGGCCAGCGGCATTCTGCCGATTGCGTTGGGGGAGGCGACCAAAACCAGCGGCTATATGATGGATGCAACGAAGGATTACCGTTTTACGGTAACGTTTGGCGAATCGCGCAGTACCGATGATGCTGAAGGGGAAGTGCTGGAACGCTCCGATATTCGCCCGAGCGAAGCGGATTTGCAAGCGGTGCTGCCATCTTTTACCGGTACAATTGAGCAGGTGCCGCCTATTTATTCGGCGATTAAGCAGGACGGGCAGCGGGCCTATGCGCTGGCACGGGCGGGAGAAGCGGTGACGATGCAGGCGCGGCTGGTGCAGATACATCATGTGAAGCTGCTTGATTATGACGGCACCCATGCGACACTGGATGTGATATGCGGTAAAGGCACCTATATCCGCTCGTTAGCGCGTGATATTGCACATAGTTTGGGCACGGTGGGTTATGTGTCGATGCTGAGGCGACAACGGGTTGGTAATTTTTCGGAAAGCAACGCGATTTCGCTGGATTTTCTGGAAAAGCTGGTGCATAGTCCCGCCGATATTCAGGGGGATTCTCTGAATAGGGCGTTATTGCCGATATTCACTGCGCTGGACGACATCCCGGCACATGCGGTGGATAGTAAAGAAGCCACCATGCTTCGTCGCGGTCAGGTTATTGCCTGCCGCACCCCTTTCACCGGCGGTATCATCGCAGTGATGGAACAGGGCGAACTGGTAGCACTTTGCGAGCGGCAGGGGCAGGTTTTAAAGCCCAAACGCGTGTTTAACCATTGATATAAGGAGACAGGCGATGTCGATTACTGCAGAACGCAAACAAGCGTTAATTAAGGAATATGCTACGGTTGAAGGCGACACAGGCTCACCCGAAATCCAGGTAGCGGTATTGAGCGAACGCATCAATAACCTCACCGAGCATTTTAAAGGCCACAACAAAGACCATCACTCGCGCCGCGGGCTGCTGATTATGGTGGGTCGTCGCCGTCGCTTGCTCGATTATTTGAAAACCAAAGATGAATGTCGTTACAATAACCTCATCAAACGTCTGAATTTACGGAAATAATTTTGTTTTATTTAAACGATCATTCACAGCGCTCTCCTCATGAGGATGGGAGCGCTGTGTGCGTTTTCAGGGATTGGCTCTGACGGCGGATCGACAGAAGGTAAGGAAGGAAAAGGAATATGTTTAAAGTATTTAAGAAAGAAATAGAGTGGGGTGGTCGTACCCTGACAATGGAAACAGGCCGCATTGCGCGTCAGGCTG
This sequence comes from Alphaproteobacteria bacterium UBA6178, assembly GCA_002422205.1. Classification (GTDB taxonomy): domain Bacteria; phylum Pseudomonadota; class Alphaproteobacteria; order Rickettsiales; family UBA3002; genus UBA6178. Next base: position 53,126 of record DITS01000020.1, on the reverse strand, counting down.
ACAGCGCGGTGCTGGTGACTTATGGTGATACCAGTGTATTATGCACGGTCGTGGCCGCTAAAACAGCAAAGCCGGATATCGATTTTTTCCCGCTTACGATCCATTATGTGGAGAAAGCCTATGCTGCCGGCAAAGTGCCGGGTGGGTTTTTCAAGCGCGAAGGTCGCCCGAGCGAAAAAGAAACGCTGGTTTCGCGATTGATTGATCGTCCGCTTCGTCCATTGTTTCCGAGCGGCTTTTACAATGAAACGCAAGTGATCTGTACGGTTTTATCGCATGATGGTGATACGGATTCGGACGTGCCCGCATTGATTGGTAGCTCGGCAGCGCTCACCTTATCCGGTATCCCGTTTATGGGGCCGGTTGGTGCTGCGAAAGTAGCGATGATTGACGGCGAATATGTACTCAACCCCACCATTAGCCAAATGGCAGAAGGCTCGGATTTGGATTTGACTGTTGCTGGTACGAATAGTGCTGTGCTGATGGTGGAATCGGAAGCCAATGAGTTGACCGAAGAGCAAATGCTGGGTGCGGTGATGTTTGGTCACAAATCATTCCAGCCAGTGATTGATATGATCATTGCTTTGGCTGAGCAGGCAGCGAAAGAGCCGTGGGATTTCACGGCGGCTGAAGCTCCTAAAGACATTGTTGAAGGTATTAAAAAGCAAGCCGAATCGGCTTTGCGCGATGCGTATAAACTCACTGTGAAGCAGGAACGTTCGGGCAAATTGTCGGAAGCTTGGGACGCGGTGAAAGCGCAATTTGTCACCGAGCAAGGGCTGGATGAAAAGATGGTAAAAGGTCTTTTCAAAAAGCTGGAACAAGACATTGTTCGCACCGCGATTTTGAAAGACAGCCACCGTATTGATGGCCGTCCTTTAGATAAAGTACGTCAGATCGATTGTCAGGTCAGTGTGTTACCCCGCGTGCATGGCTCGGCCCTTTTCACCCGTGGTGAAACGCAGGCGTTGGTGGTGGCGACGCTGGGTACTTCGCAGGATGAGCAGATTATTGATGCGATTGAAGGCGAATACAGAGAGCGTTTCATGCTGCATTATAACTTCCCGCCTTTCTCGGTGGGTGAAGCAACCCCGATGCGTCCGCCCGGGCGCCGCGAAATCGGCCATGGTAAATTGGCGTGGCGTGCGGTGAAGGCGATGTTGCCCAGCAAAGAAGATTTTCCTTATACCATTCGTTTGGTGTCGGAGATTACGGAATCGAACGGTTCCTCTTCGATGGCGACCGTGTGCGCCAGTTCGCTGGCAATGATGGATGCTGGTGTGCCAGTGAAAGAGCCGATTGCCGGTATTGCGATGGGCCTGATTAAAGAAGGCAAAGATTTTGCCGTTCTGTCCGATATCTTAGGTGATGAAGATCATCTGGGTGATATGGATTTCAAAGTGGCGGGTACCCGTAATGGTATCACCTCGTTGCAAATGGATATCAAGATCGACGGGATTACCGAAGAGATTATGAAAATCGCTTTGGCGCAGGCAAAAGATGGCCGCGAGCATATTTTGGCAGAGATGTCGAAAGCCATGACCGGTGGCCGTGAAGAACTGAATCCTAACGCACCGCGTATTTCGACCTTGAAAATTGACAAGGAAAAAATCCGTGAGGTGATTGGTACCGGCGGTAAGGTGATTCGTGAAATTTGCGAAACCACCGGCGCTAAAATTGATATCGATGAAGATGGCACGGTGAAAGTATTTGCGACCACTGCAGAAGCAGGCGAAGCAGCCGTGAAATGGATTCGTGGTATTGTGGCGGTGCCGGAAATTGGTACGCTGTATGAAGGTAAAGTCGTGCGCGTGGTTGATTTTGGCGCGTTCGTCAATTTCCTTGGTGGCACTGATGGTCTGGTACATATCAGCGAGTTGGCTGATTACCGCGTGGGGCAAGTCACCGATATCGTTAATGAAGGCGATATGGTGAAAGTGAAAGTGCTCGATATCGATGATCGCGGCAAAGTCCGCTTGTCGATGCGGGTGGTTGATCAGGAAACCGGTGAGGATATTTCTGACCAGTTTGATGATGAGCCGCGCAAGCCACGCCGCAGCAAAAAAGACTAAGCTGCGACCGCTTTAAGATAATAAAAAGCCCCGAAATCTTTGGATTTAGGGGCTTTTTATATGCGGCATAGCGATGGGGCCAACAAAAAAGGGGAGCTAAAAAGCTCCCCTTACTCTGTTTGTCCTGAAAGACTACTTTTTAGCAGCAGCTTTTTTGGGAGCTGCTTTTTTAGCGGCAGGCTTTTTAGCAGGCGCTTTTTTAGCAGCTGTTTTTTTAGCGGGAGCTTTTTTAGCAGCAGATTTAACCAATTTTACCGTTGCGCTTTTTGCAGCGGTTTTCTTTTTAGCGGCAGTCTTCTTTTTAGCAGGTGCCTTTTTTGCAGCAGTTGCCATAGTGTAACCCTCCTGAGTGAGTAAAGTTAGTAACACGTCCTTTATAACCCAGATTTGGTTAACAAATCTATTAAGTGAAACGTTAGAAATGGTGTAAACAATAATTTTTATTGGAGATATCCACAGTTTGTTGCAATCAAGCAACAATATATCTGGTGAAGAGGTCGAGTAATCACCTAAATATTGTGTCGAGCAAAATATATTTTTTTATTTTTGCTGTTTCAACGCTTCGGCAATTAAGAAAGCGAGCTCTAAACTTTGTGAAGCATTGAGGCGCGGATCGCAGTGGGTGTGATAACGATCGGAGAGTTGCAACTCCGATATCGCCTGCGCGCCGCCCAAACATTCGGTGACGTCTTGCCCCGTCATTTCGAAATGGACGCCGCTGCCGACGCTGCCTTCGGCATTGTGGATTGCGAAGAAGCTGCGCACCTCGGTCAGAATGTCGGTAAATTTACGGGTTTTGTAACCTGTGGGTGATTTGATGGTGTTGCCATGCATAGGATCGCACGACCATACCACCGATTTTCCGTGCTCTTTAATGGCGCGCACAAGGGGCGGTAGTTTTTCACCTACCTTATCGGCGCCCATACGCGAGATGAGGGTAAGGCGTCCCGGCTCATTACGCGGATTGAGGATGTCGCACACGGATAACAGATCATCGACGGTCATGCTGGGGCCAACTTTGCAGCCGATAGGATTGCCGACGCCGCGCAAAAATTCGACATGCGCGCCATCGGGCTGGCGGGTGCGGTCACCAATCCATAACATGTGAGCTGAGCAGACATAATATTCTTCGGTGACTTCATCGAAGCGGGTGAGGGCGGATTCGTAATTGAGAAGCAACCCTTCATGCGAGGTGTAGAAGGTCGCCTCTTTGAGCTGTGTCATCGCTGCGGTTTCCATACCTGTGGCGCGGATGAAGCTCATGCAATCATTGATACGCTGCACGATTTCGTTGAAATGTTTGCCTTGCGGCGACTCGGATACGAAATCCATATTCCATTTACTGATGTGATCGAGCGCGGCATAACCACCCTTAGCCAGAGAGCGCAAGAAATTTAGGGTGGAGCCTGCCTGATAATAGGCTTGTAGCAAACGCTCAGGATCGGCGACACGCGCATCGGGCTCGAAATCCATACCGTTGACCATATCGCCGCGATAGCTGGGTAGCTCTAATCCGTTCATGCTTTCCATGCCTGATGAGCGCGGTTTGGCAAACTGACCGGCAATGCGGCCTACTTTGACTACGGGTTGACCAGCGCCATACATGAGGGCCATGGTCATTTGCAGTAATACACGAAAGAAGTTGCGCAGGTTGGCTTCATTGAATTCGGCGAAGCTTTCGGCGCAGTCACCCCCTTGCAGCAGGAAGGCTTTGCCTTGGGCGGCTAATGCCAGCTCGGCTTTCAGCGCGCGGGCTTCTTCGGGCGATGACAGCGGGGGCAGCAGGCGCAGCTTGGCTTCGACATTGCGTAATGACTCGCCATTCAGATAATCCGGCTGTTGCTGCACGGGATAATCTTTCCAGCTATCCATGTGCCAGCTACGTTGCGCGGAAGTCTCTAAATCTGCCTTTTTCATTGCCATACTCTGTATCTACCTGTCTGCATGCTTGATTTATAGGGCGCAAGCGCCTATATCGTGAGTGAATATGTAGGGAGTAACCACGCCAATGTCTAGTCCAAAAGACCCAGAAAATACCGTTGCTTTTGCAGGCATTGAGGGAGCAAATGCCGATCTGGCCTGCCGTGAGAAGCACCCTTATATGGAAACGCTGGCGGTGCCGGAGTTTGAAGATGTATTTGATGCGGTGGAGCAGGGGATTGCCAAATATGGCATGATTCCGATTGAAAACTCGCAGGCAGGGCGCGTCGCGGAAATTCATAACCTGCTGCCCAACACCAAGCTGCATATTATTGATGAGTATTATTTAAAGATTGAGCATCATTTGTTTGGCCTGAAGGGGGCGAAGCTTGAGGATTTGAAAACCGTGCATTCGCATCCGCAAGCGTTGATGCAGTGCCGGGGGACTATTCGTAAATTAGGACTAACGGCAGTGATGCACCCCGATACGGCGATGGCGGGGCGTGATGTGGCAGCGTGGAATGATGCAAGCAAGGGGGCGATTTGCTCTGAGCTGGCCGGTGCGCTTTATGGGTTGGAGCCCTTGCGTAAACACATGCAGGATGATAACCGCAACCGGACGTTATTTATTACGCTGGCGGCGGAGCCTCTCGATATTGAGCCGGATGATGGGCAGGTGTTAACTAGCCTGTTATTTACCGTGCGTAGTATTCCGTCGTCGCTTTATAAATGCCTTGGCGGGTTTGCTACCAATGGGGTGAATATCATCAAGCTGGAAAGCTATATTGGTGAAGGCATGGATAAGTCGGCGCAGTTCTTCATTACGTTTGAAGGGCATCCGCGCTCGCGTCCGGTACAGTTGGCGCTGGAAGAGCTTGGGTTTTTTAGCCAGCGCACCAAAGTGCTGGGTGTTTACCTTGCTGATCCCAAGCGTTACAGCTAAATTCATGTAATTGTCATAATTCTGTCACATGATGGCGTTATACTGTAAGCATGGACAAAACCCCTAAAGTCGCGCCAGAAAGAAGCTCAGGCATGTATATGCTAGGTTCTTCGGCTATAAAAAATACCGTTGGCACAGTCACTGCCGGCGTTGGCTCTGTGACGTCCGGCGTGGGTGAGGTGTTTTCGGGCAAGCTACCGTTTATATCCAGCAATCAGGCTCCTAAATTTTCGGATGTTTCCAGTCAGGATGCATTTGAGCAGGTAAAAGATTTTAATGTTAAAACCAATTTGCTGGTTGAGCGTATCGGTCTTATTTCGGCTTTGTTTGAACGTTTTGCCGGTTTGTTTTGGAGCGCCATTGGTACGGCTATCGGCGTAGTGGTGGGTATTGCGCTTGGAACAGACGACAAAGCAGTAACTGATGCCACCAAAGAAGTGGCAACAGAAGTAGGAAAAGTGGTTGGAGAGGTTGGCAAAGAGGTTGCGACCGAAGTCGGTAAGGAAGCTGCTCAGGTTGCAAAGTCTGCCTTTGATCTACCAAAAAATACGTTCAAGGTTGTTGGAACTATGTTTAGCGGTGCGCTTGCGCTCACATTGGCTGGGTTTGGTGTTCGCCAGTTTATGGTGCGTCAGCAAACGGAAAAGGGCATGGATATTGCCGATTATCACCTCAAACGCGAAGCCAAGTTTATTGGTCAGGAAGTGGAACGTGTGCAAGATAAAGCCTATGCAGAGCCCTTGCGTCAAGATGGTAAAGCATGGACGCAGGCTGTTACCGAGCAGCAGGTGGCTGAACAGACTCGGATTCACTGATTCTCTTATATAATCCCCTTTGATTTTTGGTTTGATTGCTCTATTGCCTAAGGCATGAGCGACTATCTGAGACTGGGTGTGAATATTGACCATGTGGCGACCATTCGCAATGCACGGAAGGTGGCGCATCCTGATCCTGTGCGTGCGGCGCAAGTGGCAGCGCAAGCCGGTGCCGATGGTATCACCGCGCATTTGCGCGAAGACCGCCGCCATATATCGGATAAGGATATCGAGCGGCTGAAGGCTGAGATTGATTTGCCGCTGAATTTGGAAATGGCCCCTACTGAAGAAATGCTGGCCATTGCGCTGCGCACGCGCCCTCATGCGGCGTGCATTGTGCCGGAAAAACGGCAGGAAGTGACAACAGAAGGCGGGCTGGATGTGGTAGCACAGCAGTCGCTGATTACACGGATGACGCAGGAATTGCAGGGGCAGGGTATACGCGTGTCGCTGTTTGTGGATGCGGAGCACCGTCAGCTTGATGCAGCCAAAGCCTGTGGAGCGGATATTATCGAGCTGCATACGGGTGCGTATTGTGAGCAAAGCGGACAGGCTGCTGAGCAGTCATTGCAGGCGATTCGCTCGGCAGCGGCTTATGCCACGCAGCTGGGGCTGGAATGTCATGCGGGGCATGGGCTTAGCTATGATACGGTGGGGCCGATTGCGGCGATAGGTGATATTGTGGAGCTGAATATCGGCCATTTTTTGATTGGCGAGGCGGTGTTTGTGGGGCTGGACGCGGCGATTAAGCAGATGCGTCGCTGCATGGATGATGCGCGATGATATTGGGCACCGGTAGCGATATTATTGATATTAGGCGATTGGAGAAAACGCTTGCTCGCTTTGGTGAGCGGTTTGAGAACCGCATTTTTACGGTGCGTGAGCAGGCAAAGGCGCGGCGAAGGGCAGAAGGCGGTCAACGCAATAACCATGTGTCGACCTATGCTAAACGCTTTGCGGCTAAGGAAGCCTGTAGCAAGGCGCTGGGTACCGGTTTTCATTTCGGGGTGTTTTGGCGCGATATGGAAGTGGTGAATATGCCTAGCGGCAAACCGACGATGCAGCTTACAGGCGGCGCAAAGCGTGTGCTGGACCATATCACGCCTGAGGGTTATCGTGCGCAGATTGATTTGACGCTGACGGATGAATATCCGACGGCGCAGGCGTTTGTGATTATCAGCGCGGTGAAGGCCTGAATTATTCCAGCACGGTGGGCTTGGGCATGAAATAGGGGTGCTCGATGCGTGAACCGGGGCGGATGCCTTTTTCGGCGCAGATACCCGACTTCAAATATAGAAATGCCAGCACCGGCTTGCGGTTGGGGACATCCTCTGCCATGTGGCCCAATATCAGCTCAGGCATAATCTGGAAAATGGTGCCTTCTTCATCGACCATCAGCGCATCGACGGGGGTGTAGATATTCAGCTTCATTTGCGGCAGGTCTATCGGTGCGCCAAACATGATCATCACACCGGTATCATCTTGCAACCGCGTGAGCGAAGTGATGCCTTCGAGTCGCATGGCGCGTTCGCCGCGCACTTCGATATTAAATACCAATGGGTCTGTGGGTTGTGTTTCGGCCTTTTCTTCTTTGCCTTCATCCTCTTCGGTTAGCACTTTGACAGGCGGGGCTTTGGGGATGATGGTCATGGATTCGCGGCGGAAAACCAGCGGGGTATTTTGCGCTGCTGCAAAAGCAGGCATCAGGATACACAGGATTGCAATGCACAGCTTCATGGTTGGATGGTTACCTTATCTTCGACCTGAATGCCATATTCTTTGGCTTTTCCGGCAGCGAGCTCAAGCACATAACGGACTTTGATGGGGGCTGCAATTTCTTCGAGCGAGTGGGGTTCGGTGTTCTCGGCGATGCCTGCGACTTTACCTTTCTCCGTAATAAAGATCATATCGAGGGATATTTCGGTATTTTTCATCCACATGCTGACGGATTTGGTTTTGCCAAAGTCGAATAGCATGCCGTCGAATGGCCCGATTTCGCTGCGATACATTAGCCCTTGCTGCAATTGCTGCGAGGTGGTGGCGAGTTCTACTTTCAGGGGCGTATCGCCGTTGGCGGTGTGTAATGTTACTTTGGTAATGGTGAATGCATAAGCACTGCTTGCTGCGAGCGTGGCTATTATTAGCAATATGGTGCGAAATATCATTATCTGTCTTACCTAATCATTTGTATTATCGTTATTTTAAAAGAAAGATGTTTGCAATTGTCACACAATCTTCATCAACTATTAACCTCATTTTGGTTATAATGACATTATAAATAATAAAAATGAATTGATTAGGAGTACATCATGCGTTTTGTTCAGGAATTACCGTCGCAATTTCAAAACAAGAATTCGAGCAGCGCCAAAACGCAGTTTCTGAATAGTTTGAAAAAAGGCGGTAAAAAGCCGAATGAAAAAACATCGGAAGAGCGTTATCAGGAAATTTTAAAAGAAAAAATGGACGAAGTTCGCACCAAAGCGGCGAGCGGCGGGAAATATGCCTTTCATTTGCCGGGCACCGATGCGTCGGATTGCCGCGAGCTCTCGCAAGGCGCGCAGGATATTTTGCAGCGTATTGCTGAGAAGAAAGCCAAAAAAGAAGAGAAGAAACGCAAAAAAGAAGAAGGCGTTTCGGTTAAAGCCAAATATTTTACCGGTATGCAGGGTGGCCGTATTGATAATAAGGGCCGTATTTATGACTCGAAAGGCCAGTGTATTCTGGTGGTCGATGCTAAAACCGGCAATATCAAAAACAAGCAAACGGGCTGTGTAGTGGGTAAATATAAATCGGGCTGTGGCTATTCAGAGCACCGCATTTGCGAGTTGATTAGCAAATATGACACCACCAAGCGTGCTGGCTGGCATGCGGGCACAGCGGGTCATTCCGCAGCGGGTGGTAATGTGTGGGGCTCGTCTGCATCGGGTGGTGATATCTGGGGTAATGGCGCGTCCAAGGGCGGCGGCAATATCTGGGGTAATGCTCCTAAGGATTCAAATGGCTGGTGGTAGGCTACAGCGCTTCGAGTGCCTGTTGTAAATCTTCCAGCAAATCGGTCTGAGATTCCAATCCGACTGAAAGACGCATGATATTTTCCGTGATGCCCATGGCGTTGCGCTCATTCTCATCTATATTCGAATGTGTCGTAGTGGCGGGGTGTGTGATCAGCGATTTTGCATCGCCCAGATTATTGGATATATCCAGGATTTTTAAATGGTTCATGAGTTTAAAGGCATCTGCCTTTTTGCCCTTTACGGCGAAGGCAACCAGCGCGCTGCCGCGTGACATCTGCCGCTTGGCCAGATCATATTGCGGGTGCGTGGGCAGGGTCGGATAATACACGCGTTCAATCTTTGGATGGTCGTTTAGCATTTTGGCGATGGCTTCGGCATTATCGGTGTGGCGTTCCATCCGCAAGGTAAAGGTTTCGAGTGATTTGAGGATGAGCCAAGCGGTAAAGGGGCTCATAGCGGGGCCGGTGTGGCGATGGAACGGAAGCAAGGTTTCGGTGATATACTCTTCGCTACCCAGCACCGCGCCACCTAATGTGCGTCCCTGACCATCCATGTGTTTGGTGGTGGAATACACCACGATATCGGCGCCTAATTCGAGCGGGTGCTGGTATAATGGGGTGGCAAAAATATTATCGACAATCAGCTTTGCGCCCTTGGCATGGGCGAGATGCGCAACCATGGCGATGTCGGTGATGGCCAGCGTGGGGTTGGCGGGGGTTTCTAAGAAGACGGCGGTGGTGTTGTCGCTAAAGGCGGCGGCCCAGTCGGCTTCGTTGGTGCCTTCAACTAAGGTATAGCTGATACCAAAGCGCGGCAGCACTTGGGTGATGATGTAATAACAGGAGCCAAAAAGCACACGATTGGCGATAACATGGTCGCCTGCTTTGAGAAAACACATCATGCTGGCGAATACGGCGGCCATGCCGCTGGCCATTACGCAGGCTTTTTCGGCGCCTTCGAGTAGAGCCAGTTTTTCTTCGAGCATCGCGAGGTTGGGATTGAGATACCGGCTATACACATAGCCGGGAGCTTCACCATTAAAGCGGCTTTCGGCGGTTTCGGCGCTGTCATAGCAAAAGCCGGAATTGAGATAGATGGCTTCGCTGACCTCGCCGAAATTGCTGCGGATGGTGCCGCCGCGTACCAGTTTGGTTTCTAAGCCTTTGTTGTCGAGTTTGTTTGATTTTGCCATGGAATCTTCTATATCTGTGCGGTGATTAACGGTTATAGCCTGTTTACGGCACAATGCGGCACGATGCAACCAGTGAGTCTCGTCCGCCAAAGGTCTGGTATGTTTGGTAAAAACCCCGTGAGAAAGCCTGTAATGGGTGACGGGCAAGTGCTCGATATTGAAGAAATTTTTCCGACATTGCAGGGCGAGGGGCCGTATGTGGGGTGGCCTGCGGTGTTTGTGCGGCTGGGTGGTTGCAATTTAACTTGTGAATTTTGCGATACGGAATTTGAAAACTTTAAGCCGCTGAGCCTTGATGCGGTGCTGGAGCGGGTGAATCAATTTGCCAGCGTACAGGGGAAGCGCATTAGTGAACTGGTGGTGATTACCGGTGGCGAGCCGCTGCGCCAACCGATTGCACCTCTATGTGAGGCATTGCTCGAGCAGGATTATTTAGTGCAGATTGAAACCAATGGCACGCTGTACCGCCCATTACCTTATGGGGTGGATATTATTTGCTCGCCCAAAAGCACCAAAGGGCATTATCACCCGATACGCGAGGATTTGCTGGAGCGGGTTAGTGCGTTTAAATTCATTATTTCAGCGCAACAGCCTGATTATGCCATCGTGCAGGAGGTAGGACAGAGTTTGCTGGATATTCCGGTTTATGTGCAGCCGATGGATGAAGGGGATGCGGTGCTCAATGCGGCGAATTTGTCGCGCTGTTTGCAGCTTTCGATGGAGGAAGGCTATCGGTTATCGTTACAAACCCATAAGATGCTGGGGATTCCATGAGTAAAAAGGCGGTGTTGCTATTGAGCGGTGGGCTGGATTCGGCGACAGCGGGGGCGATAGCGCGCGATCAGGGCTTTGCCATTCATGCGCTGAGTTTTCGTTATGGTCAACGCCATGCGGTGGAGCTGGAAGCGGCGACGCGGGTGGCACGCCAGCTGGATGTGGCGGAGCATAAAATAGCCGATATTGATTTGCGACTGTTTGGCGGCTCGGCATTGACGGATAATATTGCTGTGCCCAAGCATGAAACGGTGGAAGAAATCGGGCTAGGCATTCCGGTGACGTATGTGCCGGCACGCAATACCATCTTTTTATCATTTGCGCTGGCCTGGGCGGAGACATTGCGAGCGTATGATATTTTCATCGGGGTGAATGCGCTGGATTATAGCGGTTATCCGGATTGCAGGCCGGATTTTATTGCGGCGTATGAGCAGATGGCCAATCTGGCGACGGCTTATGGGGTGGAGAATAACCAACGGATTCGTATTCACACCCCGTTGATTGACTGGAGCAAGGCGGCGATTATCGCAAGGGGCCATGCGCTGGGGGTGGATTACAGCGAAACGATTAGTTGCTATGATCCGACACCGCAAGGCCTCGCTTGTGGCCAATGTGACAGTTGTTTGTTGCGTCAGCGCGGATTTAACGATAGCAAGATCACTGATCCTACGAGGTATGCATGAGCGATAGTCATTACACGGAAAATCTGATTCAGCTGGGCGGCAATTCTGATATTCCTGCTTCGCCTGAGGCTGCGGTGATTGAACTGGTGGATAATCCGCAAAGCGCGGTGGATTATGTGGTGCGCTTTACCTGCCCTGAATTTACCTCGTTATGCCCCAAAACCGGTCAGCCGGATTTTGCGCATCTGGTGATTGATTAT
>DITS01000020.1:19283-41503 GCA_002422205.1 Alphaproteobacteria bacterium UBA6178 | reverse complement strand
GCGGCGGCATTCCGATTGATGTGTTTTATCAAAGCAGCGAGCAGCCCAAGCATGTGTGGGTGCCCGATATGGGCGTGCCCTCTTATCGCGGGCGGGGTTAGCTGAACCAATAGCGCATGCCCTGATCCATGGCGGCGATATCTAAAAATGTGAATCGTTCACGCGACAAATAAGCATGCGTAACGGCGTGTTCATAGCGGTCTTTGTTCCAGCGCAAATCTTTGGGGGCGATGGGGCAATGCGCACGGCGCAACGCCATATCGAGGCGGTGATGTGGCACCGTTACGCTGCGTATTGCTTCGCAGATGCCTGGCCAGTCTTTGGCTATACGTTCGTTCATTTTCTTGATCTGGTCTTCGCTGAGCAGTTTTTCCTGATAGGTTTGGTAGAGTTTTGCCCCAAGTTTTTTGCCGAATATTTGGCCGAAGCGGTCGGCAGATTTATGGTTACTCTTGATGATGGGTTGTTTCAGTAGCAGTTTGTCTTGTAATTGCGACATGGTGATGGTGGCGACCGCGACTTGCTCGCCGTGATACTGATCGTGCAATTGTTCGCCGTAGAGCATTTCCATCATATGGACGATCATGTGCTCGCCCTGACTGGCGGGGGCGCTGCTGCCCGCTTTGGCCATGGCCTCGCCGGAATAAATCAACATTTCCATAAGCATGCGCAGCATGGCTGGGTCTTTCTCGCGTAGCTTGTCGCTTTGCGTGAGCATTTCGGCTTCGAGGGGCAGGATTTTATTGAATAGGCTGGCGTCGTATGGGGTGTCGAGCAGTAGATGCGACAGGAGCCAATCGGCCTGCACGGTGGAGCGGCACATCATATCGCCCAGTCCGGCATGGATAAGGCGGCGAGGGACTTTGCTGATGATCGCCATATCGGCGATTAAGGCGACGGGGGCCGTGGCGGCGACGGAGCGTTTTTCTTTGCCGAATGTCATGGATGCGGTGGGCGAGACATAGCCGTTCATGGAAGGGGCGGTGGCGCAGACCATGTAGGGTATTGCTAAATGATGCGCCGCATATTTGCACAGGTCATTAATAGTGCCGCTGCCGATAGCAATCATTGACTCGCAGTCATTTGCCTGTTCGATGATTGTTTTTGCCAACATATCGCTGGCGACGGGGCGCTTTTTCAGGTCAATATGGGTGAGCTTGCGGGCTGTAGACAGTGCATCAAACCATTGCTGCCCCAATACTTCCCATGTGGTGCTATCGCTTACCAATGCGATTTTTCCCTGCGGCAAATGCATATCCGTTAGCTCTACTTCCCGCATGAGGGAAGATGGCAGAAAAATTATCGCGCTCATGGCTTCAGCATAATAAATGCCGACGAAATGTAAATTGATACCTCGGGGCACATTTTGCTTTTTGCTTGTCAATCGTTGGCGAGGTTCCCATTATAGCGCACTCAGGGAATAAGGAGCTATGAAGATGAAAATTACACTGGTTGCAGCATTTATATTAATGGCAGGTGCCGCGCAGGCAAACCCCGTGCCGTTTTTTAAATGGGTAGAGGATGTAAAAACCGAGGCGAAAGCAGCGGGGGTATCGGATAGCGTTATTCAGCGTGCCTTCGACCGTCTGGAGCCTAATGAGCGTGTGATTGAGCTGGATCGCCAACAACCGGAGAGCACCAAAACCTTTACGCAATATATTAAAGGTAGCGTGACGCAACAGCGGATTGATCAGGGGCGCCGGTTACTAGCAGAGCATCGCGTGTTGCTGGATAAAATCAGTGCACAATATGGCGTACAACCCCAAATGATTGTCGCGTTGTGGGGTACGGAGACCAGCTATGGCGGATATACGGGCAATATGTCGATTATCCGTTCACTCGCTACGCTTGCTTATGATGGTCGCCGCAGTGATTATTTTCGGGATGAGCTGATTAAGGCGCTGCGCATTGTCGATGAAGGGCATGTGAAACTGGATGATTTTACCGGCTCATGGGCAGGAGCGATGGGCCAATGTCAGTTTATGCCGAGCAGCTTTTTTGATTACGCTGTGGATTATAATGGTGATGGGCGCAAGGATATCTGGAATAGCTTGCCGGATGTATTCGCATCGATTGCCAATTACCTGTCGGAATCCGGATGGGATACGAGCCAGACATGGGGCCGCAAGGTAAAACTTCCCGCTGATTTTGATATGAATCTGGGAGATGGCAAACAGTGGAAGCCAATTAGTGAGTGGCAGGCACTGGGCGTGCGCAATAATGACGGCGGCAACTTGCCGGCGAATGCGATGGATGCGGCTATTACGTTGCCGGGTAAGCCGCATGAACAAGCCTATATGGTTTATCGTAATTATGATGTGATTTTAAAATGGAATCGTTCGCGCTATTTTGCTACTGCTGTGGGCACATTGGCAGATTATATAGCCATGAAACCACAATAGGATACACGCTATGACACTGAGGAAGCTGTGTTGTTTTACGCTATTACTGGTGCTTGCCGCGTGCGGTGACTCGAGCGAGCGCGTGCCAGCAGACGCGCCCGGCTATGTGAATGGTAAGCCGGTGCACCCGACGATTAAAATCGGCAAGCCTTATAAGGTGTTGGGGGAGCGCTATTACCCCAAATATGAGCCAGACTTTGTCGAAGAGGGGCTGGCATCTTGGTATGGGCCTGGCTTTCATGGTAAAAGCACCGCTAACGGCGAAGAATATAACCAATGGGCAATGACCGCTGCGCATAAAACATTGCCTATGCCGTCGATGGTGAAGGTGATTCATCGCAAAACCGGTAAGGAGATTATGGTGCGTGTGAATGATCGCGGGCCGTTTTCATCGGGCAGGGTGATTGATTTATCGCGTGCGGCAGCGGAAGAGCTGGGCATGATTGGTGAAGGGATTGCACCGGTGCGTGTCGAATATATGAAGCCGGAAACGGAAGATTATATTGCCAAGCTCCAATTGGAGAAGCCAGCAGAATGGGTTGAGATTGATGTTGCCCGTGCCCGCGAAGAAAAGGCGATTGCGTCGATGCCCACGGTAGATGCCGCACCGGTAGATGCCATTACTATTAGTGATATGCCTGAGCCGGTTAAAGATGCTGCCGCTATTCCTGAAATTTATGCCGCTAAGCCGCATCTGGTTGAGGAAAGCACCGTGCAGGCTCGTGGTGTTAATGTGGAGGAAATCGGTTATGCAGATGATGCGTTCTTGGTATTGAGCGAAAAAGATATTCCGGCTGACAGCCCTTTTAAACTCGCACGCTATGAGGCGAGTGAAGTGAGTGGTGGTACGGCAATGCCTTCGCCTTTGATGCAGCCGGCGGTGGCTGTGATGGGTCAGCCGGTTGCCTATGGTGGCGTGCGGTATTTTGTGCAGGCCGGTTCATTCAGCAGCAAAGAAAATGCCGATATTCTGGCGCAAAAGCTGAGTGCAATCTCAGCAGTTGATGTGAGCGAAGTGACAGCGGGTGACCGTGCGTTGCACCGTGTACGTCTTGGCCCCACCCAGAATGAAAATATTGCCGAAGAATTACTGTCCCGATTGCAGGAATACGGCATTCATGATGCGAAAATTATAAGGGAATAATATGAAGCTTTTTACTTTATTTGTGGTTGGCATGTGCGGCTTGCTGCTTAGTTATCCTGCGGTGGCTGTCGAGTCGAATGCCAAGCAGCTGTATTTGATTGATGACAGCACGCAAACCGTGCTGATGGAACGGGAAGCGCAAACGAAAATGTTTCCCTCGTCGATGAGTAAACTTATTACGGTATATGCACTGTTTGAAAAGCTGAAGGACGGCACATTTACTTTGAACACCGAATTGCGCGTGAGCGAAAAAGCATGGCGCATGGGTGGCTCTAAAATGTTTGTGCATGTGGGGGATGCGGTAAAGGTTGAGGATTTGTTGCGCGGCATTGTGATTCAATCGGGTAATGATGCGTGCGTGGTGGTGGCTGAGGCCATTGGCGGCACCGAAGAAGGTTTTGCAGTGAAGCTCAATGAAATTGCGAAAAGGTTGGGCATGAAAAACAGCAATTTCACTAATTCCACTGGCTGGCCGGATGAGCAACATTACACCACCGCCGAGGATTTGGCAATTTTGGCACATCACCTGATCAATGATTTCCCTGAATATTACCCGTATTATCAGGAAAAAAGCTTTACCTATAATGGCATTACCCAGCCCAACCGGAATTTATTACTCGGTAGGGGGATTGGCGTTGACGGGCTGAAAACGGGGCATACAGAAGTAGCCGGATATGGCATTACCTTGTCGGCGCTGGATGAGGCGACCAATCGGCGGATTAATTTGGTTATCAATGGCCTGAGCAGTGAGGCAGAGCGGGCGCGGGAAGGGGAAACCCTTTTGCAGTACGGCCTGAATTTTTTCAGGGCAATTACATTGGTTGAAGGCGGTCACGTGGTGGAGCAAGTGCCCGTTTGGTTCGGTAGGGCCGAGCGTGTGAATGTAGCGCCCAACGAGGATGTACGCGTGACGGTTCCGCGCAGCGATGAAGACAGTATCCAGTATTTTATTAGCTATGACGCGCCGCATGCTGCGCCCATTACGCAAGGGCAAGAGCTGGCAACCCTTACTGTTAAAAGCAAAGACAAGGTGCTGAAGACCATTCCGCTTTATGCTACTAATCCAGTAGAGCGTGCAGGGTTTTTTGCGCGCATCGGCAAGGCATTGTCCTATAAATTGGGGCTGTAATGGCAGATGCTGCACGATTCATCACCTTTGAAGGTGGCGAGGGTGCGGGTAAAAGCACGCAAATCAAAGTTGTGGCAGAGGCGCTGGCGCGCGCAGGCATCCCCCATATTCTTACGCGTGAACCGGGGGGATCGGCAGGGGCTGAAGCCATTCGCGAGCTGATTGTTACCGGTCAGGCAGACCGTTGGGACCCAGTCACAGAGACCCTGTTGATTATGGCGGCGCGCAATGATCATATTTTTAATACGGTTCAGCCCGCATTGGTAGCGGGGACATGGGTGTTGTGTGATCGGTTTTTGGATTCGACGCGTGTGTATCAGGGCATAGCTAAGCAGGTGAATAGTGCGTGGCTTGAGCAGCTGCACCGGCTATTATTTGGAAGTCTGCTGCCCGATGTGACTGTTTTGCTGGATATAGACCCGTCGATTGGATTGCAGCGCGCGGCGGAGCGCAAAGGTAATGAAATGCGCTTTGAAGGACTGCCGCTGCATTTTCATCAGACCTTGCGGGAGGGGTTTTTGCATTTGGCACAGCGCGAGCCTCAGCGTTTTGTCGTGGTAGATGCGGCAGTTGATGCAGCGCAGGTGAGCGCTATGCTGCTGGCGCAATTGTCGCAACGCTTGCAGATTGAGTTGACGCATGCTGCATCCTAGAGAAAATCCATCGCTTATCGGCCATGGGGAGGCTGAGCAGCTGTGCCTTGCGCAGTGGAATCAGAAGATTTTGCCCCATGCCATTTTGATTAGCGGGGCGCGAGGCATTGGCAAAGCGACTTTTGCTTATCGGTTGGCGCGGTTTGTATTAGCAGGCGGCGGAGCAGGGGGCATGTTCGGGCCCGAGAATCTGACGATTGACGAGGAATCATCAACTTTTAAACGAGTAGCGAGTGGCGCGCATGGTGATTTGCTGGTGCTGTCGTCGGATGCGAAAGAGGAAGAAGGGGGCAGTCAAAATATCAAAGTCGATGAAGCGCGAAAAGCGCCTGTTTTTTTGTCTTTGACGCCAGCTGAGTCGCAATGGCGGGTGATTGTGATTGATAGCGCCGATGATCTGAACCCGAATGCGGCCAATGCGTTGCTTAAAATGATCGAGGAACCACCGAAAAATGCATTGATATTGCTGATATCGCATAGTCCAGGGGGATTATTGCCCACAATTCGTTCGCGCTGCCGTCATATCAAACTACAGCCATTGAGTGAAGCGCAGTTTAATCAGGTAATTGAGGCTAGCGGTGTTATCATTAGTGAGCAGGATATGCAGGCACTGTATCAGATGGCGCATAGGTCGGCGGGGCTGGCGTTGCAACTTCATGAGCTGGGCGCTTTACGTATCTATGATGCGCTTTTATCGTCATTACGAGACAAGCAGATGATTGAATCGCTGATTAAGGCAAGCATTAATGCTAAAAAGCCACTGCTGTGGCAATGTTGGCGGCAGATGTGGGAATTGCTGATGCACCGTTTGTTGTTGCATAAAAGCGGCGTGCCGTTTAGCGAGATTTTGTCACATGAGCTTGAGACACTGGCCATGGTTGCCGCGCATCACAGCATTGATGAAATGCATCAATTGCATGCGCAGGCGCAGCAATGGCTGAATGATACGGACGTCTTGCATCTTGAACGCAAACAAGTCATAACCAGCCTGCTGCAGGCCGCTACAGGTGCAGCCAGACTGTAAGGCAACCCTATGACACGCGACCCTTTTTATATCACCACCCCGATTTATTATGTGAATGATAAACCGCATATCGGCCATGCTTACACGTCCGTTGCTTGCGACGTGTTGGCGCGGTTTATGCGGCTTGCCAACCGCCCCGTATTTTTTTTAACCGGCACGGATGAGCATGGGCAAAAAGTAGAAAAATCTGCACATGCCGCAGGTATTCCGCCCCAAGCCTTTGTGGATGAGGTGTCGGAGCATTTTCGCGAGCTGACGCAGGTGATGCATATCAGTAATGATGATTTTATCCGCACCACCGAGGAGCGCCACATCCAAGCGTCGCAGGCGATCTGGAAGCAGCTGATGGCGAATGGTGATATTTACGAAGACAGTTATGGCGGCTGGTATTCGGTACGCGATGAGGCTTTTTTTGCTGAGACTGAGCTGGTGAATGGTAAAGCACCCACCGGAGCCGAAGTGGAGTGGGTGGAGGAGCCGAGCTATTTTTTCCGCCTTTCCGCATGGCAGGATCGATTGCTGGCGTTTTATGATGCGAATCCGGATTTTATTTTGCCTGCCGCGCGGCGCAATGAAGTGATTAGTTTTGTGAAGGGCGGGTTGAAAGATTTATCGATTTCGCGCACAACATTCAGTTGGGGCGTGCCGGTGCCGGGTGATGACAAGCATGTGATGTATGTGTGGCTTGATGCGCTTACCAATTATCTTACCGCGTTGGGGTATCCCGATGAAACATCGGAGAAATACCAGACATTTTGGCCTGCAAGCCTGCACATGGTCGGTAAGGATATTTTGCGTTTTCATGCAGTGTATTGGCCGGCGTTTTTGATGTCTGCACAATTGCCGCCGCCAAAGCGGGTTTTTGCGCATGGCTGGTGGACGATTGAGGGAGAGAAAATGTCCAAATCACTGGGTAATGTGGTCGCGCCAGATCATCTGGTGGAGAAATACGGGCTGGACCAGACGCGCTATTTTCTGATGCGCGAAGTGCCGTTTGGTAATGACGGGAATTTTTCGCGCCAATCGCTGGCGGACCGTATCAATAGCGATCTGGCTAATAATATTGGGAATCTGGCGCAGCGCACTTTGTCGATGATTGCCAAAAACTGCGATGGCAAAGTGCCGGATCCACACAAAGCGGGCGTTCGTCCACAGGATAAGGACATATTGGAGCTGGTACAGGTGACCATGCCGCAAACCCCTGATTCGATCATGGATGCGATGGAGCGCTGCAAATTTAGCGAGGTGCTGGGCAATATTCTGGGTATGGCATCTTATGCGAATGAATATATCGACCGTGAGGCACCATGGACGCAAAAAAAGGTGGCTCCCGAGCAAATGGAGGCCACTTTATACCATTTGGCAGAGGCTATTCGTTGTATCGCGATTATGATTCAGCCTTTTGTGCCCGATTCGGCAGCAAAAATGCTCGATCAACTGGCAATTCCGGCGAATGAGCGCCGATTTGAGCATTTATCGCCTGATTTTTCACTTAAGCCTGGCACTTTGCTGCCTAAGCCTGAGCCAGTTTTCCCACGGTTTATGGAGGAGGCGGCTTAGGCGCCGCGTGCATTGATGCTGGTCGATTCGCATTGTCATTTGAATTATCCGGAATTAGCGGACTTATCGGCAGTGATTGAGCGTGCCAAAGCCGCTGATGTGCATCTGATGCAAACAATCAGCACTAAGCGCTCTGAATTTAGCGATATTATTGCCATCGCTTCGGCTCATCCCGAGGTGTATGCCTCGATAGGCGTCCATCCGCATGAGGCGGAGCACCATATAGATTTGACGGCGGCGGAGCTAGTGGAATGGGCCACGCATCCACGTGTCATCGGCATAGGGGAGACGGGGCTGGATTATTTTTATGAGCATAGCCCACGCCAAGCACAGCAAGCCTGTTTTCGCGCGCATATCGAGGCTGCGCGCATTACCGGCCTGCCGTTGATTGTGCATAGCCGTGACGCTGACGAGGATACGGTGGCGATCTTGCATGAAGAATATGCTAAGGGCCCTTTTAATGGATTAATCCATTGCTTTAGCTCTTCTAAATATCTAGCTGATAAATCTATTGAAATTGGTTTCTTAATTTCGCTATCCGGCATTATTACTTTCCCTAAGGCTAGCGAACTGCGCGAGAGCGTGCAGACCATAGGGTTGGAGCATTTGCTGGTAGAAACGGATGCGCCTTATCTGGCACCCGTGCCACATCGCGGTAAATCGAATGAGCCGGCATTTACCAGCTTTACGGCACATGCGCTGGCCGAGCTTAAAGCCGTGAGTTATGACGAGGTGGCGAGTGTTACCACCGATAATTTTTTCCGGTTATTCAGTAAGGCCGTGCGTCCGGTAGTGTGAGGAGGGGCCATGAAAGTCACGATTTTGGGTTGTGGCGCATCGTCTGGTATACCGATTATTGGCTGTCGTTGCGCTGTTTGCCAATCACCGAACCCCAAAAACAAGCGTTTACGTGCCTCTATCCTCATTGAGCAGGGCAATACGCGGCTGCTGGTAGATATGTCGCCCGATTTGCGCCAGCAGGCCCTGACGCATCAGATAACGCAGGTAGATGCGATCTGCATAACACATGCGCATGCCGATCATACGCATGGTATTGATGATGTACGGCCCTTTAATTATATGAAAGATCAGGCACTTCCGGTTTATGCTACACGCGAAACCTTTGATCGTATTGAACGGCAATTTAGCTATTGTTTTCAACCGCCTATACCTGAATTTGGATGGTTTCGCCCTGCTTTGAAAGCGCATGAGGTGGAGCTGAACAGGGTGCCGTTTCAGGTGTCGGATGAGATGGTCGTGACTCCCTTCCTGCAAATCCATGGAAATATGCCCTGCATGGGCATTAGGGTGGGAAATTTTGCCTATTCTACCGATGTGAATAACTTACCTGAAGAGTCTTTGCAAACCCTTGAGAATATAGAGGTTTGGGTTGTGGATTGTTTGCGATACAGCACTGCGCCGACCCATGCACATCTGGATATGACATTGGAGTGGATTGCGCGGGTAAAACCCAAACGAGCCATCCTGACGCACATGGCACATGAAATGGACTATGATAGCCTTAAATCACATTTGCCTGCGCATGTGGAGCCTGCTTATGACGGTATGGTAATTCATTGTAACTAGTTATTATTACTAAATTTATGTGTTTTTGTTTCCACATCAACATCTATTTTCCATAATATATATTATACAATAATTATTACATGGTTTATCGGCTTAGAGGAGCTGCGAATCATAGCCCCCAATATTTGATCGTGGATACGGATAGATGAATTGCTAAAGCACTATCAATAATCTTCATTTAATTGTCACACCGGCTGGTAACGAACCATCATAAAATGGAGATTGAGTTGGAGTTACCGGAATTTCTATGGCACAACGCGATCAGCAAACAGGATTTTTTTCTCGCATTTTTGGGACTGTAACTAATTGGTTCTCTCCGACTGCGATGCCTGCCGCTTCGGATGTTGTGCCGGCTATTGCCACTAAAGATTATCACCCTGTCACGATTGTTGGCGGCGGTATTAGCGGCCTCACTGCCCTTTTGCGCAATTTGGAGAATGGTATTCCTACGGTGCTTTATCAGGATAAAAACTCAGGCGGTTTGATTCGTAGCACGCGACCCGCTGGCGCGGCTCCTCTGGATATGGGCGGTGAATTTATTGATTCCGGCCATAAAGACATCATCGCTTTATGTGCTGAGTTAGGCGTACCGCTTGTGGATTCAGAGGCTGCGGGCCCTAATTCTGATCGGAAATTTTATCATTATACATCAGATAAAATGCTGGATAACAAAGCTTTATATGACGGCAATTCGGGTTCTGGCCTATTTAAAGACCTGTCGCAGCTGATACGTGCAGACCAACAAGCCATGCGTACCAAGGACGGTGAATGGACTCCTTTTGCGCGCGAGTTGGACGGGTTGTCGGCTGAGGAATATTTGCTCCTGAAAAAACAACAAATTGAAACCAATGGTGCTAAGCTCCCGGATGCGCTAATGCCGCTGCTGTCCCATGCGTATACTTGCGAAAATGGACGGGACCTTAAAGATATGTCCGCCCTTGCCTTTGTTGAGCCGATAGGCACTGCGCCGCATGAGGATTTTGCTCTGTTTGGTGCCAGTGATGAGCGGTATAAGGTGGCGGGTGGCACAGCAGCGTTGATCGAAGCCATGGTTGCTAAGATTCATGCGCTTGCGGCCAAGCAAGGAATTGCAGACCCCATCCGTACACAGCACCGGTTAACCGGTGTTGAGGCTGCCCCTGGTGGATTGCACCGGCTGCATTTTACGTTGCCGGATGGCAGCATGAAGCATGTGACAACGGATTATGTAATAAGTGCCTTGCAAGCGCCTGTTTTAGCTTCTATTCCGGGTGCCGAGCATTTGGGATTAACCCCGCAGGAAATTGAAACGGCGGCAGCGCTGCAATACACGAAAAGCAGCAAAATATTTGTTGAGGTTAAAGGCATGCCCTGGGCTGATTTTATAACCCCCGAGGGGCAACATATTACGGATTCGAATGGCCAATTTGGTGGCAAGGTCTTTCAGAGTGTATGGCCATCAGGCGCTGGTGATGAAACGCAAGCTGGTAACCATTGGATCACTTTTCTGGTGGGCGGGGATGTTAACGACCAGATGAAGCCCGCCGAATTAGTGGAAGCCTGTAAAGGCGAATATGCACACATGCTGGGTAAATCACCCCATGATATTTTTACCGGTCAGCAACAAATGCTGAGTGCCCATAAACAAGCAGAGCGGGGTGCGGGTGGCTGTTATTTATCGCCTGATCGCAATCAATATTTACCTGCTGTGGCGCTTTCGCGCTCGCTGGCATCTAAAGAAGGTGACGTTGGGTTTGCAGGCGGCTGGATGATTCAGGAAGTAGCGGGCAATGAGCAATCTGATCCTGTCGCATGGGTTGGCTTTATGCAGTCTGGCGTACATTCTGCCGAGATGGCCTCGGCCAAATGTGTGGAGCGCATGCAGTCTAAGCAAGCGGATATGGAAGCT
The DNA here is from genome assembly GCA_002422205.1 of Alphaproteobacteria bacterium UBA6178. Lineage (GTDB taxonomy): Bacteria > Pseudomonadota > Alphaproteobacteria > Rickettsiales > UBA3002 > UBA6178. The sequence continues at coordinate 30,116 of DITS01000020.1, read as the reverse complement.
GCGCAAATGGGGCTTGGTAAGCATGCACAAGCTCTGCTGGGGCGTGGTGGCGGCTTAGCGCCACAAATGGCGATGTAGCTTAGCTCAGATGCGCGCGCAGCATGGCTGCCCCTGCAATCACCGATAAAGGCAAGGTAATAGCGGCCATACCCACCAGCATCACGGTGGCGCCCCCTGCTCCCAACAATAGTACCGGCAGTAATAATGGCAAAATAAACAATAAGGTAATGCTTGCATCCTGACGCTCAGATAGCATTGCTGCCGCGCCGATGCTGGATATGGCGCTGATGATGATAGAGCCTAGCAGCAAATGACCAATTAATGGCATTATCTGGACGCTATCCAATTGTAAAACCAAGCTAAGGAAAGGAACTAATAGCATGATGGGAAGCGCGCTTAGCAGCCAGTGGCTTAGCCATTTCATTGCAATGATCCATTCTAAGTTAATTGGCATTACCATCCATTGCTCGAGGATGCCCTGCTTGGCTTCTTGCGCGTAGAATTGCTGTGTTAGGAAGAGCGAGCAAGAGAGCAAAATATTGATCCATATAATTGATTTTGCTATCAGTGGGGTCAAGGAGCCCGAAGGCGAAAGCAGCAAGGCATAAAATACAATGCTGATTGTAAATATTCCATATATATAAATAGGATATTTTGAATTCTTAATGTTATTTTTAAGGAATAATTTAAATAGAACGATCATTTAATTTACTTTAGCTTCTTTGTTTAAGTTATTAATATTTATTTCCTTTATATCGATATCATGACTGGGTATGTGGCTTGCCATAATGATTAGTCCGCCTTTTTCTTGCCGTGTGCGGATTAAAGACTCAACTAATACAATACCCTGCTGATCAAGATTGACGGTGGGCTCATCGAGGAACCAGCATGGGCGCGGGATGGTAATCAGGCGGGTAAGTGCCACGCGTTTTTGCCAACCGGCGGAGAGTTCTTCGCAGCGGATGTACCGATAGGGCTCGAGTTGGAAATAATGCATCGCGATGTCGGCTAACTGCGGATAGCCATGCAATTTGGCCCAGAAGCTGATATTGTCTTCGACAGTTAAATGCGGATAGAGCGCTGTTTCGTGGCCAATATAAATCACTTGCTGGTGATAGATGGAATTTTTTTTAACTTGCGTGCCATTATAACACATCTGGCCGGATGCAGGTTGAAGAATGCCTGACAACATTTTGATTAATGATGACTTTCCGCTACCGTTGTCTCCCCTTATCAGGAGCAAATCACCGCTTTTAACGGTTAAGGAAAGGCCTGCGAACAGGCGGCGCCCTCCGCGTTCCAGTGCGATCTGCTGACATTCTAGTAGAATTTCCGCCATGTGCTTACGTTCTGTTAACTATTATCGTTTACAACGAGTATTGCTTTGTCTGCATTTACGCAATACAAAGGTTGTAACAATTAAAAAACACTTTCTATGGAGACACGCCATGCAATCCCTCAGCCAAAATTCGCTGAAATCTCAAGCTCAACTCAATGTTAATGGTAAAGAATACACTTATTATAGTATTCCCGCAGCAGCGAAGGCGCTGGGTGTGGACTTTGCGCGGCTCCCCTTTTCACTTAAAATATTACTGGAAAACCTGCTGCGCTATGAAGATGGCCAGACGGTAACCTTGAAAGATATCAAAGCTTTTCCGGCCTGGATGGAGACCAAAAACAATCCGCAAGAAATCGCATACCGCCCTGCCCGCGTTTTGATGCAGGATTTTACCGGTGTGCCTGCGGTGGTGGATTTGGCCGCGATGCGCGATGCGGTGAATAAAATGGGCGCTAAGGCCACGAAGATTAACCCGCTTTCGCCCGTTGATCTGGTGATTGACCATTCGGTGATGGTGGATAAATACGCCACGGCGAGCGCGTTTGAGCAAAATGTGGATATTGAAATGGAGCGCAATGGCGAGCGCTATGCTTTCTTGCGCTGGGGGCAGAATGCGTTTGATAACTTCCGCGTGGTGCCGCCCGGAACCGGTATTTGCCATCAGGTGAATCTGGAATATCTGGCGCAGACGGTATGGACCAAAGACATCGACGGTAAAACCGTCGCCTATCCTGATACGCTGGTGGGCACCGATAGCCATACGACCATGGTGAATGGTCTGGGTGTGCTGGGCTGGGGTGTGGGTGGTATTGAGGCGGAAGCAGCAATGCTCGGTCAGCCTATTTCGATGCTGATTCCGGAAGTCATTGGTTTCAAACTGACCGGTAAAATGTCGGAAGGTACGACCGCTACCGATTTGGTGTTAACCGTAACGCAGATGCTACGCGCAAAAGGCGTGGTAAATAAATTTGTGGAATTTTATGGCCCCGGCCTTGATTCGCTGCCGCTTGCTGATCGCGCGACCATTGCCAATATGGCCCCTGAATATGGCGCGACCTGCGGTATTTTCCCGATTGATGATGAAACGCTGACTTATATGCGCCTGACCGCGCGGGATGATGCGCGCATTGCGTTGGTGGAAGCCTATGCCAAGGCGCAAGGCATGTGGCGCGGCGCTGATTATGCCGACCCGATTTTTACCGACACGCTGGAGCTGGATATGAGCACGGTGGTGCCAAGCCTTGCTGGCCCTAAGCGTCCGCAGGATCGTGTGCTATTGTCGCAAGCTAAGCCCTCTTTTGAGAAAGAGTTGCCTAACTTAAATAGCGGTAGCGTGGCGCAAGGCGCGCGTGTGGCGGTAAAGGGCAAAGATTTCGATATGGGCCATGGCGATGTGGTGATTGCCGCGATTACCAGCTGTACCAATACGTCGAATCCGAGCGTGATGATTGCCGCCGGTTTGGTAGCGCGCAAAGCCCGTGCGTTGGGCCTGAGCGTGAAGCCCTGGGTTAAAACATCGCTGGCTCCCGGATCGAAAGTGGTGACGGAGTATCTGGAAAAAGCCAATTTACAGGATGATCTGGATGCGATGGGCTTTAATCTGGTGGGATATGGTTGCACCACTTGCATCGGTAATTCCGGCCCGCTGATGGATGAAATTGAACAAAGCATTAAAGACAATAATTTAGTGGTCACGTCGGTATTGTCGGGTAACCGCAATTTTGAAGGCCGCGTGCATCAATTGGTGAAAGCCAATTACCTTGCCTCCCCGCCGCTGGTCGTGGCGTATGCGCTGGCTGGTTCGATGTTAACGGATATTACCACGCAACCGGTTGGCACCACTGCTGACGGTAAAGAGGTCTATTTGCGTGATATCTGGCCCACTAATAAAGAAATTCAGGATGTGGTGCATCAATGCGTAACCGCCGAAATGTTCCGCTCTAAATATGCGGATGTGTTCTCGGGTGAGCAATCATGGCAGGATATTGAGACATCCGAAGGCACGACCTATGGCTGGGATGATAACAGCACCTATGTGCAAAACCCGCCCTATTTTGTGGGGATGAAGCCTGAGGCAACAGCCGGTGTGTTGGCTGACATTCAGGGCGCTAATATTTTAGCACTACTGGGCGATAGTATTACGACCGACCATATCTCGCCCGCTGGCAATATTGCCAAAAACAGCCCTGCGGCCAAATATCTGGAAGCGCATGGCGTAGCACCGGAGGATTTCAATTCCTACGGTTCGCGCCGTGGTAACCATGAAGTGATGATGCGCGGTACCTTTGCCAATATTCGCATTAAAAACGAAATGGTGCCGGGCACCGAGGGTGGCTATACCATTTATATTCCGACCGGTGAAACCATGAGCATTTACGATGCGGCGATGAAGTATCAGGCGGACGCAAAGCCGCTGGTGGTGATTGCGGGCAAGGAATATGGCACCGGTTCGTCGCGCGATTGGGCGGCCAAGGGCACCAACTTATTGGGTGTGAAGGCTGTGATTTCGGAAAGTTTTGAACGGATTCACCGTTCCAACCTCGTTGGGATGGGCGTGGTTCCGCTGACCTTTAAAGATGGCATGAGCCGCCAGAGCCTGAAACTGGATGGCACTGAAACTATTGCTATTTCCGGCCTGCATGATGATATTAAACCGCTGAGCGATGTGACGGCAACAATCACCCGCAAGGATGGCTCAACCCAGATTATCCCACTATTATGCCGCATTGACACGATTGATGAGTTGGCATATATGAAAAATGGTGGTATTCTCCAATACGTTATGAGAAACCTCTTAAAGGCGGCGTAAACGCCCATGGAGTGATAATGAGCGAAACGGCTGAAGGCGATAAATATAATCCGGATAATATCTCCCGTATTATTATGCTGGTGTATGGCACATTAGATACGGGCGGCCCCTTTTGGTGCTATGTGGCTGTGAAGCCCAGCATGTATGACGCCTTCAAAGAAGCGGAGTCATCGGGCAAGCTGGATTTATATAATTTTGATGCGTATGGCGAAGTTGTTGTTTCTGGCGAAGGTGAAAAGCCCCCCGTAGAAGTAACCGAAAAAGTGGCTGAGATCTACAATACCGATGCCAGCAGCTTTTTCCAGCCGATTGATCCTAAGCAGGAAATCGAAGAGAAAATCGCCAAGCTCAAAGCGCAGGATGAGTCCTAAGCCCCTGCTGGGCCACAATCTTCACAGAACTGTCACACAACTTTTGTACATGGCGTGTTAGAACAATACTATAGAAATAGTAACTGTGCGCTCGCGCAAATGGAATTTTAGGAGATATAATCATGGCCACACAATCGGATAATGCAGGCTGGACCTGGGGTGGAGTTTTGAAAGGCGTCGTCAAAATCGCCGCTGTTATCGCTGTGGGTGTGGGTTTATTTTATGGTGCCGCATGGGGCGCGACAGAGCTTGGCTGGGTAGAAGCTGGCAGCACCAGCGCGAAAATGGCTGGTACGGCAGGTGCAGTTGGCGCGAGCATTGCGGATGTACCTAAGATGGTGGTGGATGGAATTGGTAGCGCGTTTACCAGTGTCACGGATGCGCTGGGTATTACCAGCAGCACGGATATATTAGCAAATAAAGAGCCGATTCCCGCTCCCTTCCCTGAAGCCGCCGCAGTAAATGTCACTGACTTCAGTGGCAACTACTCGGATCTGACAAAATCGGTTACTGACGCATCCAGCAAATTTGATGCATGGAAACAAGCATTGATTACTAACGGGCAATGGGAAACTGTAAGCAAATTAGCCGGCATAGAGCAGCTAGAGAAGTTTTTTGAGAATAAAGCTGCTTTAACTGGTGCAATACCTGCAGATGTTGAAGGCTTGAAGGCTCATATTACTGGTGTGGTTAATGCGCTGAATAACGTAGGCCCTGCTGGTATTGGTGATGGTCTGGATGCTGCGAGCAAACAAATTTCTGGTGCGCTCAACTCACCTGATGCTATTAAAAATATTCAGGTAGCCGAAGCAGATTTGCGTTTGGCAATTGATAAGATAGGCAATAACACCGAAACGCTGGTTGATAAAGTCAGAGACAAGCTTGGCATTGGTGTTGGCTTCAGCTGGCAAGCGCTGGCAGGTACGGGTGCAGCGGCTGCTGTGACGGCAGGTGTTGTTGGTCGCCATACTGGCCGCGAGGCGGGTCGTCGTGAAGCGCTTGCTGCGGTGGAAAACTCCATTTATCGTGGGTAATGATGGCAGCTTCCAGCGCATCCAATCAGGGTATTAGCTGGGGCGGCATGATTGTCGGGGCGGCCAAAATTACGGCTGCGGTGACGGTGATTACTGTGTGTAGTTGGTTTTTGTCCGGCTTTATCGGGAATATATGGGACGAGCAACTTTCTCCTGATTTTAAAGACTGGGTGCGCGATACCGCCAAAGACGCCAAAGGCCTAGCTGTGGACGCATGGGATAGCGTTCTTACTTTTTTCAACGATCTTGCATCAGATAAACCCAATAAATCCAAATCGGCGCAGTTTGTTGAAGATGCATGGAAAAGTGACTGGGTTAAAGGCGGCGCATTGGTGGCTGGTTTGGGCGTGGTCGGTCTGGGTGCCAACAAGCTATATCACAGCATGAAATCGGACCCTGCCCCTAATGATATCCGCATTGCTCCTCGGGATGAGTCGCATGTTTATCGTGAATTAAAGCGTCGGATGGACCATATACGTGCCACCGATATGGCGCGCTAAGCCCCCTTCTTTCCCCTATCTTTGCTGTTGCGCGCGGCCCTTCAATTCGCTATACCGCTGACCAGAGCTATATCAGTATCGGGGTGTGGCGCAGCCTGGTAGCGCGCGTCGTTCGGGACGANNCGAATCCTCTCACCCCGACCACCCTTCGCCTTCGGCTTCGGGTGGCTTACGCCCGCTTTTATCTTTGATGTGTGACTCTTATTTTACCATTTAGCATCATCATATATTCATCATAGTGTCATTTGTATCATCCATCGGCGAGGCTTATACTCACGCTGAGGAAAACCATGCCCGTAGCTGCAACACAGATGCTTTATCATTGGAATGATCCGGAAACCAAATTGCAGTTTCTGGAGTTGGTGATGCGCGGGCAAAGCTGGGAAGCCAATATTCTGCTTCCTGCTGATAAGCGCAGCCCCACTGCTATTGCCGATTTGAAGCATAGGCTGGAGAGGCATGGCTATGTGGTGCAAGAGCGGCGTGATTTATTTAATGCACCGATTCTGCATGTGGCGCATATTGGCTCGGATAGCGGTTTTGTTGATAATCTGCAACAGCTTGGTATTGTCAGAGGCCTTTCTAAAAGCGTGGATAATCTGGGGAGTGCGTTAGGCCATACGCTCAGCCGCGCCTATGATTATGCCAAATATGTGGGCACGGATAGTGCGCGTATGATTGGTGCTGTCTATTTGGTAGGGGATGCGGCGGTAACGGTCTCGCCTTTTTTAAACCGCCAGACAGCCCATATGGAGCATACCGGAAACGGCCTCAGCAACATGCTGCGGGAAATGAAAGATCCTTATAATCAGTTGCAGCTTGGGCAAGGGCTTTCTACGGTCTTGCAATCCTTCATTTTTATGCATTATGCCGAGGATGGAAAAGGAGTGCTGTTGTCGGATATGCAGCGGCATATTGATGCCAGCCAGAGCGAGAAAAAAAGCCCGCTTGATCAAACCTTATGGGCAGATAAAGAACAGCATGGGGTTTTCAGTCAGGTCGATCATTTTCTGCGGCGTAATGCTATCACAACCGGTGCGCTGACGCTGATTATGGGGCAGCTGGGCTATATGGTAGCAGGCTACGGGCACATGACCAAATGGAATAAGGCGATGGATGCTTTTGAGCATGGGGCGCTAAGTTCAGATACGTTGAAATTTCTGGATCGATTCAACCCCAAGCCTGGGCTGGATATTGCCCAGAAAATAAAGCTAAACGCCGATGCGGGGCGGTATGAAATGGGGCGCGGTCTTTTATCGATCGGCACATGGTCGGCGTTTATTTATGATGCAAAAGAACACCCGGATAAGCCCGCATGGCTACAAAACCCACTGCGGCGCGCCCATGACGAGTTTGAAGAAAATCCTCAGCGCACGGCGGCGGTGCTGTCGGTTTTGTCCAGCTCCATGGGGATGATGGCGGGGGGCAACAAGGGCAATATGGTACAAAAATATGGCGAAGCCACCTATTTTTTGGCGGATGCTTTGATGTTTTTTACGCGCAAAAAAGATTATGGCAAGGAGAATGCCTCATTGGATAGTAATATGGCTGAGGCCGCTATTACCTTGATTGAGCGCGCGCCATTTGCCTTTGCGCCGCAAGAGCTGGATGCGTTTATTGACCAGCTGGCCGCTTATATGATTTCGCATAACAGTTATAAGGATACGCATGATACACGCACGGATGCTGAGCGTCAGAGCGTATTGCATCAGATGATTCATGAGGGGGTTTCGTCGCGGGTGACTCCTTTTACGCAATTATGTGATGCGGCGGGGNNAAGCCATACGCAGCGACTATACTAAGCAATTGTGTAGTATAATATGTCACTCTCCGAACGTGTTTGCCCAGCCCGATGCCATGGCGGATGCCATTACGGAGCGCTTGAAGCACATGCATTATCAGCCACCTGCGACTGCCGATATATCGGCCTTATTGCCGGCATTGGTTGAGTTGGCTTATCGGGTGCCGGGTATCAACACAACGCAGACGGTGATTGCATTATTTGAGGCGACGACCCGGCATGTCGGTGCGCAGCCGGTCAATCGCGAGTTGCTATCTCATCAGATGCAGGTCGCTGCGATGCAGGCTATGCAGAAAGCCGCGGCGCCTGCCCGCCAAGTTTAGGGCTTCCACCCTGCCCTTGTCTGGCTTAGCGTGGCGGTACGCATAAGGAGTTGTTCATGTTTAGTCTTTTTCGTCGTTTTCCTATCCGCATATCACGCAGGAAGTCTTCATCTGATTATTTCACTAATATTGAGAGCCTGATTGAGCAGGCAATACAACCTTGGCTTAAGCAGATTGAGTTGGATTTGCAGCAGCATCTGGCAGGGCTGGTGGATCAGCATATACACGCCCTGATGCGTGATGGAAATCATCAGCCGGAGCGATCATGGCATAAAACGCTGGAACAGTTGATTGGATCGAGCATTGGTGAGTGGATTAACCCTTCTAAAACCAGTGTTTCGCAGCGGGAATCGGAGCGCTCTCATGATGCAGAGCGATCTTTCCGTTTTAGCCGGGGTCAGCAGCAGAAGGCAGCGGCGCGCACTGCCATGCAGGGGCAACGGAATCTTTAAGCCATTAGCTCTATTTTTTTCATTGGATTATCAATGTTATCCACGGTTTAAGGCGGGTACAGGTTTCATCAAATCGTCACACACAAAATGCAGTTTTGAGCTACACTGAACTTATCAGAAAGATGTGTACGTGAATAATTTAAAACAAAGAATAAACGATCAAGAAAGCGAGATGCAGGGCATGTTTAACCCGCACGATTATATTCAATTTCAGGATAATGGCTACGCTGTGTGTAACAACCCCATGGCTGATGGTGGCTTGAGCGCCATTACCGTGAATACCAAATTAATGGGGGATACCCGGAATAATTTTGAGGCATCAGTTAAGCGGATGGTTTTAGCCAAACTGGTTTCGCCCAAATTCGGCGAGGTCATTTTGACGGCTACCCGCACCAACGAAATGGCAATGGATGCATAGCAACAAGTACAGCAATGATTCTTTAACCGATTCATGCTATAACAAAAGCATGGAACGACCACGCTATGAACAATTTGGCATTAATATTGAAGAACGCGGCAATACGACGCATGTGTTCAAAGATAATGCGCTTGTGGGTAGCTTTACGATAGATCTGGAGCATAAAACGCTGCAATTCGCGTTTCCGGAGAATCAGATATTCAATTATTTTGCCTATATCGCTAGCGATTTGGTCACAAATAGGGTAAAATGGGTTAACGAGAATTTACGAAATGACACGATGAGTCCGGTGCAATCCGGCGTGGCATTTTTAGGATTCGCAAAATTTGAGGAGTTAATGGCTTATGGGCAAGTGGACGGACACAGTAGGACCATCATCGAATCCAACCTCCATTAAGTCAGCCGGTGATTTTTACGCCGCTGCTGGTGATTGTTTTGAACATGCAGACCGTATGACGGGTGCGCAGATTGCGGATATGACTGCAGCGCGATTTGGCATGAGTGCTGAAACACAGCGCGGCGTTTAGCATTTGATGATTCAATCATAAAAAAGGCGGCCCTGTAATGTGGCCGCCTTTTTTGTGTTTTGTCGTACCGTATTTATGACTGGCATCCGGTGCGTAAAGTAAGGCCGGACCCCGTCATGCAGCGGGGTGACAAATTTAATGGGTTATTACAGTTGTATCGTCTTCGGCGTCTTTGGATTTAATGCTGCTTTCATCCATTTCGACCCAATCGGTGATGGGGGTGAGTTTGCCTGCTAGCGCGAGGCTCAGTACCTGATCGACCGTTTCGACGGGGATGATATCGAGGCCCTTTTTGACATTGGCGGGGATATCTTCGAGGTCTTTTTCATTTTCCTTGGGAATCAGCACGGTGGTGATGCCGCCGCGCATGGCAGCGAGCAGTTTCTCTTTGAGGCCACCGATGGCCAGCACACGGCCCCGCAAGGTGACTTCGCCGGTCATGGCTACGGTTTTCTTGACGGGGATGCCGGTGAGCACCGAGACGATGGTGGTGCACATGGCGATACCCGCTGAGGGGCCGTCTTTCGGGGTGGCGCCTTCGGGCACGTGGACGTGAATGTCTTTGGTGCGGAAGGCGGTGGGTTTAATGCCGTAATCGAGTGCGCGGGCGCGGACATAGCTGGCGGCGGCTTCTACCGATTCTTTCATCACATCGCCCAGCTTGCCGGTGACGGAGAATTTGCCTTTGCCTGGCATGGACACGGATTCGATCACCAGCAGATCGCCGCCGGTTTCCGTCCATGCTAGTCCGGTGGTGACGCCCACCTGATCGTTCAATTCGGCCTCGCCATAGGAGAATTTACGCACGCCAAGATATTTGCCCAGATTGCGCGGGGTAATGGCGATTTTATCTTTGCTACTCATCAAAATATCTTTGATGGATTTGCGGATGATTTTGGCCATTTCGCGTTCGAGATTCCGCACCCCTGCCTCGCGCGTATAATAACGGATAGTATGGCGCAACGCTTCGTCGGAAATGCTAAGCTCGGATTTGCGGATGCCATGCTCTTTCATTTGTTTGGGAATTAAGTGCTTATTGGCAATATTGACCTTTTCATCCTCGGTGTAGCCGGACAGACGAATCACCTCCATCCGGTCCATGAGCGGGCGCGGCATATTGTAGGAGTTGGCGGTGGCAATGAACATCACATCCGATAGGTCATAATCGACCTCGAGATAGTGATCATTGAATTCTTTGTTTTGTTCAGGATCGAGCACTTCGAGTAATGCCGAAGCCGGATCGCCACGGAAATCCTGCC
>DITS01000020.1:15985-19205 GCA_002422205.1 Alphaproteobacteria bacterium UBA6178 | reverse complement strand
GGAGGGCCAACGAGGCAGAGAATCGGGCCTTTGATTTGTTTGGTGCGCGCCTGAATGGCGAGATATTCCATGATGCGTTCTTTGACTTTTTCTAGCCCGTAGTGATCTTCGTCGAGGATCTTTTCGGCGGCTTTCAAGTCGCGCTTCACCTTGCTGCGCTTGCCCCACGGAATCGAGGTCATCCAATCGAGATAATTACGAATGACGGAAGCCTCGGCGGACATGCTGCTCATCGTGCGGAGCTTTTTCAACTCGCTTTCGCATTTCTCTTTGGCTTCTTTGGTGAGCTTGGTTTTATTCAGCTTATCTTCCAACTCGCCGATTTCATCTTTGCCTTCGTCGAGCTCGCCAAGCTCTTTCTGAATCGCTTTGAGCTGCTCGTTGAGGTAATATTCGCGTTGGGTTTTCTCCATTTGGCGCTTCACGCGGCTGCGAATGCGTTTCTCAGTATTGAGCACGCCAATCTCGCTTTCCATCAGTGAATACACATGCTCCAGCCGCTCAGCCACATTGATAATTTCGAGGATTTCCTGCTTGCCAGGAATATCGATTGCCATGTGAGCGGCGACGGTATCAGCCAACACGGAGGGGCTAGTGATTTTGGTGATTGCACCGAGGGTTTCGGGCTGGATTTTTTTGTTCAGTTTTACATATTCGTCGAATTTGCTGATGACAGAACGGAACATGGCTTCGGTTTCGGTCGCGTCGACGACTTTTTCTTCGAGCACTTGCGCGTCGACTTCGTAGAATTCGGGGTTTTCTTTGTAGCGCAGCACTTTGGCGCGCTCTACGCCTTCGACCAGCACTTTGACGGTGCCATCGGGCAGGCGCAGGAGTTGCAGCACCGTGGCAATAGTGCCGACTTCATAAATATCTGCGGGCACCGGCTCGTCCTGCGAGCCGTTTTTCTGGCTAGCGAGCAAAATTTTATTGTCGCCTTTGACCACGCTCTCGAGTGCTTTAACGGATTTATCGCGCCCGACAAATAGCGGTACCACCATGCCGGGGAAAACGACAATATCACGCAAGGGGAGAACGGGGTAACTCAGCACATCAGCCATAAAAACGCCTTTGATTGGATAAAACAGAAATTGATTCTGAAGGGTTATATGGGGATTGGCAAGGAGAATTGCAAGGTGTTATACAGCAACAGCCGCGCCTGATTTCTCTCCCTCAGCCGCTTTTTCTACTGCTGCGGTTTGCGCGACTTCTTTATTCTTTACTTCATCCACAACCGTGCTGCCATTCACGACGTCCTTAACGCCCGTAACTTTGTCCTTAACACCGGCCACCGCTGCGTCTGCCTGTGTGCGAATTTTATCAAAATCCGCCCCCGTCTCAGCTGGCTGAGTCACAGCGTTTTCCTTGGTTTTTTTGGCCAGTTTTGCTGCCTGCTCTTCGCGTGCTTGCGCCACCAATTTCTCAACCAATTCGGGGTTGACACGATACTGCGTATATTCTTCAAAGGACATGTGCTCGCGCGCTGCTGCAGGCTGCAAGTCATAGGCATTACGCAGCACATTATTATATTGCTCCACGCGCTGAGTAACCAACTCCGTGCGCTGATCATTGGTCAGTGTTTCACCCGCCATTTCGCGTGCATGAATTTCCTCGGCAATCGCCTGTGCTACACGGTCGCGGTTGCCGTCTAGCACAACTCGTGCATTGACCGACAGTTTTTCATCATCTGCTAGCTCCGCCTGACCCAGCGTATACAGCGCATCACCCGATTGCGCACCATAAAGCTCTTGTGAACGTCGCGTCACATCTGCATAGGCTGATGCAGCCCCATCAACATCACCCGCACTAAGCGCTGCCTCCAGCCTTGCATTCGCCGCACCAAGCAAGGATTCAGCATTATCCACATTCGCAACCAGATCCGGATGAGCCATCGATTCGTCACGTATGGCACGCATATTTTGATAATCAATCCGCGACTGTGCAACATTTTCATTATGTTGCTTCGAGCGTTTCTCAATGGTTTCGAGGCGCACCTCATCTACCATCTTACGCATACTCGCCTCGGCCAAAGTCGGACTCGACGCCTGCTGCGCAATCCCCTTAGCCTGATCCATCACAATCGCAACCCCAGTCAGCGGCAGCACACCTGAAATAACCTGATCACGTAATGATTCCAGCCGGTCAACCAGCGCCTGACGATCCGGTGACATCACCCCGCCGTCAAGTCCGTTTTTGGCTTGGGAAATCATAGACTCGATCTGAGCTGCGGCGGCCAGGCGTTGCGCTGATTCGTCAACCGTTTGTTTTGTTGATTGCGCCATGGAGTTTTCAGAAAATCTGGAAACCACGAGCTGCTTATGAGGTGCCTCAAGCGCATCAGAGGTCAAAGTAGCAGAGTCTCGATCAGCAATGAAGGCAAGCGCTCGCTCAGCTAGTCTGCCGGGATCAAAATCGATCTGCCCACTGAACGCCATAACTTAATATACTCCCCGAGATATATTGCTTTTATGTGAAGCAATCCTACCACAGATCGTAACATACAAATATTAAAATTGGGTTAAATACTAACCTCAATCAATGATGTAGTGTATTGAAATTTATGCTTTTCTTCCGGTCCGTTTGGCTTTTTCAATCGCGATAATCGGCTGGGCTTCACCGCGTACGACTTCGGCATTAATGACGATTTCGGAAATCTCTTCATTACCTGGCACATCATACATCAGCTCGAGCAAAAGCTCTTCGAGAATGGCGCGTAAACCGCGTGCACCGGTTTTGCGTTCAATGGCTTTTTTAGCAATCCCTTCCAGCGCGTCTTCGGTAAAGACCAGTTCGACATCTTCCATTTCGAACAGTTTTTTATACTGTTTGATGAGTGCATTTTTTGGCTCGGTCAGGATTTGCACCAATGCGGGCACATCGAGGTCTTCGAGGGTGGCAATCACCGGTAGACGGCCAATAAATTCCGGGATTAAGCCGAATTTCATTAAGTCTTCGGGTTGTAGGCCTTTGAGGGCCGCGCCGACATCTTTGATTTCGGCGGGGCGTACATCGGCACCGAAGCCAATGGCGGAACCTTTACCGCGTGCGGCGATTACACGTTCGATACCCGCGAATGCGCCACCACAGATAAACAGGATATTTGAGGTATCCACTTGCAGGAATTCCTGCTGTGGATGTTTACGGCCACCTTGCGGCGGTACGGAGGCCACGGTGCCTTCCATGATTTTGAGCAATGCCTGTTGCACGCCCTCGCCCGACA
>DITS01000020.1:0-15978 GCA_002422205.1 Alphaproteobacteria bacterium UBA6178 | reverse complement strand
GTGAAGGGCACATCGAGGATGCGCGCGAGCGTTTGCGCCAGCAATGTTTTACCGCAACCGGTAGGGCCGACCACCAGAATGTTGGATTTGGCCAGTTCCACATCGCCGCCTTTTTCCATCATGGTGACACGCTTATAGTGATTATGTACGGCGACGGAGAGAATTTTCTTAGCGCCGTCTTGTCCGATGACATAATCATCGAGGAATTTACGAATTTCTTGTGGGGTGGCTACATGGTCACCATCGGTGGGCACGCTGCCTTTATCGGCGGTGCGGATGATATCCACGCATAGCTCGACACATTCGTCGCATATAAACACGGTGGGTCCTGCAATAAGCTTGCGGACTTCATGTTCGCTTTTGCCACAAAAGGAGCAGTAGCGGGTATTCTTTGATTCTTTTGCTTTTGTCATACACTCTTCTCTTCACTTCATTCAGATGGACTCATTCGAAGCCGTCTGTCAAGCCTCTCCCTAGCTCCTTTTTATTATTACCATGACTAATCCGCGCATGTTGCGTTTTTGCATGGCTTTAGCAGCCATATCCTTACGCTAGCATAGAATCGTTAGAAAATGCTTAACGTACCTAGGTGCGCCGCAACACAGCTATTTTTTAGCTAATGCCTTGGCCGCATCAGCACGGGATGACACGATTTCGTCGATGAGGCCGAATTTTTTGGCATCTTCGGGCTGCATGAAATTATCGCGATCCATCGCCTTTTCAATGGCGGGAAGCTTTTGGCCCGTGTGCTTTACATAGATATTGTTCAGACGTTTGCGAAGTTCAAGTATCTCTTTTGCCTGAATTTCGATGTCGGACGCCTGCCCTTGCGCACCGCCGGAGGGTTGGTGAATCATAATACGGGCATTGGGTGTGGCGAAACGTTTGCCATCGGCACCAGCGCATAATAGCAGCGAGCCCATAGAACACGCCTGACCGATACATAATGTCGCCACGTCGGGCTTGATATATTGCATGGTGTCGTACATCGATAAGCCAGAGGTCACCACGCCGCCGGGTGAGTTAATGTACATATAGACATCTTTATCGGGATTTTCGGACTCTAGAAAGAGCAGCTGGGCTACAATCAATGAGGCCATGTGATCTTCGACCTGACCGGTGACGAAGACGATACGTTCTTTCAGCAAGCGCGAATAAATGTCGTAGGCGCGTTCGCCACGGGTTGTGGTTTCGACAACCATCGGCACGAGGTTGGCGTAGGCTTCCATCATCTGGTTTTGATTATGAATCGAGGTCATTTCTATATCCCTTTATGCATCGGAGCGCAGCCGCGTCCGCTTAATGTTGACGTTATGCTTCTTTTTTTGCTTTGGCCGATGATTTCTTGGCTGCTGGCTTTTTGCTTTCAGCGGAGGATGATTCTTCTGTATCCATCAGCTCTGCCAGTGCAATTTTTTTCTCTTTGCGTTTTGCTTTCGCCAAAATGAAATCCACGGCCTTTTCTTCGAGGATCGGGCCTTTCAGCTCATCTACATGCTGCGGGTTCTTTTGGTAAAATTCGAATACTTTTTGCTCTTGCCCGGGGAACATACGGGCCTGATCAAGCACTGCGCGGGTTAGCTCGTCATTTGTGACCTGAATGTTATTTTTGCGGCCCAGCTCGGATAATATGATTCCCAAACGTACGCGGCGCTCGGCTATTTTGGTGTATTCCTTTTTCAGCTCGGCATCTGGCTTATCGAGAGATTCATCGCCTTTGGCTTTGGCTTCCTGTAGCTGTTTCCAGATCCCCTCAAATTCCATTTCGCGCATTTTTTCGGGGACCTCGAATTTTACTTTTTCATCGAGCGTGTCGAATAATTCTTTTTTCGAGCGGTTGCGTGCGAGGGCTTCATAATCGCCTGCGATTTGCTCACGTACGGCATCTTTGAGTTTATCGAGTGAGTCGAAGCCGACTTGCTTTGCCAGATCGTCATTCACATCGGGAACATGCACATTATGCACGCTGTGGACTTTGACTTCGAAAATAGCCTTGGCACCCGCCAATGATTCGCTGTGATATTCTTTGGGGAAGGTCACGCTGACTTCGACTTCATCGCCCGCTTTGCTACCGACCAGTTGCTCTTCGAAGCCGGGGATGAATTGACCGGAGCCAAGCTCCAGCTGGAAGTTGGTGCCAGTGCCGCCTTCAAATGGCACGCCGTCGCGCTTGCCGACAAAATCAATTTTCACCACGTCGCCCTGCTTGGCTTTGGTTTTGGCGTCCGCATCGTGGAGGTGTTTCTGGCGCACAGCTAAACGTTCAATTCCTTCATCGACATCTTTTTCGTCAACTTCAAATATGTATTTCGTCACTTCCATTTTTTCGAATTCGATTTCGGGCACATCGGGCATGGCTTCGACGGAGAGATCAAATTCCAGATCGCCGCCTTCTTGGTAATCGACAATTTTAATGTCGGGTTGCAAAGCGGGGCGAATATCTTTTTTGCTCAGCGCTTCACGCGTGGCTTTATTGACGGACTGCTGAATCACTTCGCCCAGCACGTCTTTGCCATAACGTTGCTTGAGAATATTCATGGGGATTTTACCGGGACGGAAACCGGGAATCTTTGCGCGCTTGCCGTAGGACTGAAGCTCCTGCTCCATTTGTTTTTCGATATCGGCAGCGGCGACAACCACGTTGAAATCGTGGGTGAGACCGGATTGGGATTTGGGTGTAATTTTCATGATTGGTCCTGATAAATTCATTAAGTTAACATTAATTAGATTACAAAGCACAGCTCAGGCAAGAGTGCAAGCGCCAAACAGCGGGTTTTGATTACAGCGACACGCTTGAAAACGCTTATGCGATATGGGCAACACGTAAACCCTCGTTTTATACACCTTCACACCTATGCGAAGGGTGGTCGGGGCGACAGGACTTGAACCTGCGACCTCCCGTCCCCCAGACGGACGCGCTACCGGGCTGCGCTACGCCCCGACACTTAAAACGAGAATTACGATACTTTCCGATTGCGGAGCAGGTCGCGACACGCGGCGAGCTCGGCACGGACAGAAGCCAGATCAATGGGGGACGATTCGGCAGCGGGCGCCGAAGCTATGATCTCATTATCATTATCCTGATGGTTTGGCTGACCTAATGCCACATCCGAGAAGGTTGCGGTTAGCTCGGCCAGATTCTTTTTCTCAATCGCTTTTTTGGCACCTTTGATGGTGAAGCCTTGCTTATAAAGCAGGTTTTTGATGACCAGCAAAATTTCGATATCATCGGGACGATAATAGCGGCGGCCACCATTGCGCTTGAGCGGTTTGATTTGCGTAAATTTGGTTTCCCAGAAGCGCAGTACATGTTGTGGCATATCCAGAATCTCAGCTGCTTCACTGATGGTTTTTAACGCCATCGGTGATTTGGCTTTCGCCTCGCGTGAAACTGAATCTGCTTGTACCATAAAAACCACTTCCGAGAATGTTGGACGGGCATGCATTGCCCTTCCCTTTATTAGTTATCGTTGTTTACTTTGTTCTTCAAGATATTTGATGCATTAAATGACAAAACCGTGCGCGGGCTGATCGGCACTTCAACGCCAGTCTTGGGATTACGGCCCACACGCTGCTTTTTAAAGCGCAGTTTGAAGGTGCCGAAAGATGATAATTTAACTGTGTCGCCCTGTTCGAGGGCAACGGAGATTTCTTCGATTACGGCATCAACCAGATCGGTGGATTCTGATAATGATAAGCCGATTTCGCGATAAACGGCGTTGCTCAAATCTGCGCGTGTAAGTGTTTTTGACATAGCTTTCCTCTACTAATCCGATTCGTTTTTATCAATAGCTACCAATGTATTATACAACATCCCCATGTAAGTCCAGCACCAAGCGCGGGCATTGCTATCATGTTGCCAGCTTTGATGCGGCCATCTTTGACTGCCACATCGAGTGCGAGCGGAATAGACGCAGCCGATGTGTTGGCATGGTTATCCAATGTCATGATACATTTTGCAAGCGGCACATCGACTTTTTTTGCAATCGACTGCACAATGCGCGCATTCGCCTGATGCGGAACTATCCAATCAATATCATCTAACGTCATGCCTTGTTTGGCTAATAAATCCTGTGTAGCGGTAGCCATTTTTTCGACGCCGTGGCGGAATACTTCCTTGCCTGACATTGTCAGTACGCCGGCTTTTTGGTTGGTGGAAACACCACCGTTTGTTTGCAGAATATTGTTGTACTGACCGTCGGCTTCGATGGCGCAGGCGATGATGCCGCGCGGTGTATTTTCTTGCGCTTCGAGGATGACGGCCCCTGCCCCGTCGCCAAATAAAATGCAGGTGCCGCGGTCATCCCAATCGACGATGCGCGACATGGTTTCGGCACCGATTAACAGGATACGTTTGCACTGCCCGCTTTCGATCAGGCTTTTGGATAGTGTCATGCCATAGACAAATCCGCTGCAGGCGGCGGCGATATCCATGGCCATGGCCCCATGATTGCCGATATTTTTTTGCACGATGGTGGCGGTGGATGGCATGGAAAAATCGGGTGTGCCGGTGGCTATGATTATTGCATCGATATCCTGCGGCTGTAGCTTGGCATCAGCCAATGCACGTTGCGCGGCTTTTGTGGCTAAATCGCTGGTGGTTTGACCTTCGGCGGCGATATGGCGCTGGGCTATGCCCGTGCGCTCGCGAATCCATGCATCGGATGTTTCCATGCGCGCCTCGAGGTCTTTATTGGTGACGATATTATCGGGTAAATAGGAGCCGATTCCAACGAGTACAGCACGGGTCATGGGCAGCTAACTTTGTGGACTAATTGACAGATTCCGATGCAAGTGCTGCTGGTTTTGCAGCCACCATGCTCGGCATGGTTAGTGCTGCTGTAATACCTGTTTGGGTCAATTCTTCAATGATTTTATTGTTGATGTCCTGTTCAACGAGCTTGGCTGCGACACCGATGGCATGCGCGAATCCTTTAGCGTCGGAGCCGCCATGGCTTTTGACGGCAAGACCATTTAAGCCCAGTAAAATTGCGCCATTGCGAGCACGTGGGTCGAGCTTGCCCATCGCTTTTTTGAGCGCGGGGCGCGCTAATAAATATCCGATTTTTGCCAGTAATGATTTTTCTACCGAGGCTTTTAATGTGCTGAAAATAAAACGCGCCGCCCCTTCGGCGGTTTTGAGTGCGACATTACCGGTGAAGCCGTCAGTTACCACCACATCAGCAGCGCCTTCTAAGATGTCATGGCCTTCGACGAAGCCGATATAATCCATTGGCAGATGCGCGTCTTTGATGAGTTGGTGCGCGCCTTGCACGACTTCATGGCCTTTTAAATCTTCGGATCCGACATTCAGCAATGCCACGCGGGGGCGCTTTAAGCCCAGCACTGCGCGCGCATAGGCATCACCCATGGTGGCAAATTGCACTAAATGTTCGGCGGTGCAGTCAACATTTGCGCCCATATCGAGCATTACGACTTCGCCATTTTGTGATGGCATAAAGGCGGTGATGGCGGGGCGTGCGATGCCGGGCAGGGTTTTGAATACATATTTGGCGGTGGCCATAAGCGCACCGGTATTGCCCGATGACACCACGGCGGAGGCGGTTTTGTTGGCCACCGCATCGATAGCAAGGCGCATAGAGCTTTTGCGCTTGCTGCGCAGCGCTGCGGATGCCTTGTCGTGCATTTCGATGATTTCATCGGTGTGCACGATTTCGGATACTAGTTTGAGGTCTTTATGTTTGGCTAGTAGCGGCGTGATCTGCTTTTCGTCGCCAAAAAAGATAAAACGCAAGTGCGGATAGTCACGCAACGCAATTTGCGCGCCATGAATCACGGAAGCAGGGGCTTTGTCGCCCCCCATCGCATCGAGCGCAATGGGCAGGGACAGACTCACGCTGCTAATCACTTAGGCGTTGACGGTTTCGGTCGTCACCTGACGGTTACGGTAATAACCATCTTTTGACACGTGATGCGGGCGGTGCAGCTCGCCAGTGGTTGAATTTTCAATCACCGTGGTGCCTTTTAAGCCTTTGTGCGCACGACGCATGCCGCGTTTGCTCGGTGAAGTTTTACGCTTAGGTACAGCCATTTCGGTCCCCAATTATTTATCGTTAATTACTCAAGAGCGCGCGATTATATCCATCTGGATTTGAAAATCTAGCAGGAAAATTGATTGTTTGCGCCCAATGAGTGCATCTGCTACAAGCTTTTGCCTGAAATCGCAAGGGTTTAATTGCATGAATTCACAAGATATTGGTGATAGAGCGATGGTATGTACCGTGTTGGTGACCTATCAGCCGAGTGCGTCACTTATCAATAATATCAATCGCTTAATTGATCAGGTGGGGCATATTGTATTGATTGATACGGGCGCAAACCTGCATCTGCAGGATTTAATTGCGCCGCTGGGCACACATATTCATTATCAATCCTGCCCTGACAATAATCTGGCG
Source organism: Alphaproteobacteria bacterium UBA6178 (assembly GCA_002422205.1). GTDB lineage: Bacteria > Pseudomonadota > Alphaproteobacteria > Rickettsiales > UBA3002 > UBA6178. The sequence continues at coordinate 9,562 of DITS01000020.1, read as the reverse complement.
CAAGCGCAGAATATGGGCATTGCCTACGCGCGGAAAAATGGCTTCTCGTTTGTATTGCTGATGGATGACGATAGCAGCCCTGCCGAGGATATGGTGGCGCAGATGATGGCCGCCTACCAGACGCTGGATAAGCGCGAGCGCATCGGACTGATTGCCCCTGCTATGGTGGATGTGCATTCCAACCGATATACGCGCTATCCAGTTGCTCGCTTTGGTATTGGGTTTCGCAATTATTATGCGCAGACCACGCCTGTTATCCGTGACACGTTTAGTGTTATTGCTTCGGGCAGCCTGATTCCGCTGCACGTGCTCGATGCGGTGGGTGGTATGGATGAATCCTATGTGATTGACTATATCGATAAGGAATTTTGTCTGCGGCTGATACGCGCAGGCTATGAGATTGTGGTGGTGAGTGCCGCGCAACTGCATCACAGCATTGGGCGCGCACAGGACCATCAGGTGCTCGGCGCACGATTAACCGTGATGAATCATACACCGCAGCGCCGCTATTTTATTTACCGTAACCGTCTGCGCACGATTATGCGGCATGGGTTGCATGTTCCGGCCTTTATCACCTATGATGTGTTGGCGATGGGATATGATTTTGTGCGTATCGCTGGATTTGAATCGCAGCGGCGCGCTAAATTTTCGGCGATACTGCGCGGCATTGCCTCGGCAATCAGCGGCAAGGCGTATCGCTCACTGTAACAGGAGTCTGCATGGAACTGCCCGACATTGACCGCCTTTATTCTGTCGCCTATGCGTGGGTGGAGCTACATATGCTGAATGTTGCGATGGGCGCGCAGCTGGGGTGGATACTTTTTTCATTGTTGGCGGGTCTTATTATTGCGCGTCGCGTTAGTCCACGATTACAGCTGCTGTATTTGCAATATCAGCCGCGCTGGTTTAGCCCGCTGATTCATGCGGTGCAATCGGTGCTGTCGCCCTTTTTCAGTTTACTGGTTTTATCGCTTTATCCCTTCATCGCGCAGATGCTGGATGGCGGCACAAGGCTTTTCTCGCTGAGTTTTAATTTGCTGGGTGCGTGGGTACTTATCCGCTTCGCGTCGGCTTTTATTCGCTATCCCGCTTTGGCGCGATGGTTGGCGATTATCATTTGGACTGCGGCTGTTTTGAGTAGCTTTGGTATGTTGATGCCCGCGCTGGAGGAGCTCGATAATTTAGGGTTTGCGATTGGTGAAAAGCGCATTTCGATCCTGACAGTATTGCGCGGGGTGATGATTTTCGGGGTGATGCTGTGGGCGGCAATGGTACTGTCTCGCGTGAGTGAGACCCGCATTCAGCAGGTGAAGCAGCTGACCCCATCCTTGCGCGTGCTAATTGGTAAAATTATCCGCACATTATTTGTGATTTTTGCCTGCTTGATCGGACTCAATACGCTGGGCATTGATATGACATCACTCGCAGTATTCAGCGGCGCGGTGGGTGTGGGCCTTGGTTTTGGCTTGCAAAAGGTGGTGTCGAATTTTATCAGCGGCATTATTTTGCTGCTGGATCGTTCGATCAAGCCTGGCGATGTGATTGCGGTGGATGATACGTATGGCTGGGTTAACCGGCTGGGAGCACGTCATGTGTCGGTGGTGACGCGTGACGGCAAAGAGCATCTGATCCCTAATGAGTTGCTGATTACAGAGCGGGTGGAGAACTGGTCGTATAGCGATAGTAATTTGCGGCTGAAAATTCCGATTGGAATTGCGTATCACAGCGATCCTCGTCTGGCATTAACCTTGATGCTGGAAGCTGCAGATGAAACCAAGCGTATTCTTAAACATCCCAAGCCCAATGCGCTTTTGATCGGATTTGGAGATAATTCAATTGGTCTGGAATTGCGGGCGTGGATTGCTGATCCGGCGAATGGCATCCGTAATATTTCGAGCGAATTATTGCTGGCGATCTGGGATAAGTTTCAGAGCAATGGCATCGACTTTCCCTTTCCGCAGCGTGATGTACATTTGGATAGTAGCGCGCCGCTGCGCATTAAGCTTGAGCAGGATTAATCGTCGAGCTGCGCTTTTAGCTGATAGAGCTGTTCCAGCGCCTCACGCGGGGAAAGGTTATCGATATCCAGTTGGCGCAGGCCTGCACGCAGGGTGTCCGGCTTCTGCGTAGCATGCTCGAATAAGGGCAAAGGCTGCACCGGTTTTATCAGGGCCAGCTCGCCCTGCCCGCCATTACTTTGTAGCTGTTGTAAAATTTGTTTGGCGCGGTTGGTAACGTCACGCGGGAGCCCTGCAAGCTGCGCCACATGAATCCCGTAGGAGCGGTCCGCCGTTCCGCTTGCGACCTGATGGAGGAACACCACCTGCCCTTTCCATTCTTTTACCTGCATCGAATAGCAGCTGAGCGATGGCAGGGTTTGCGCCAGTTGCGTTAGCTCATGGTAATGGGTGGCAAACAGGCCACGGCAGGCGATGCGATCATGCAGATGCTCGACGACGGCCCATGCAATGGACAGGCCGTCATAGGTTGCGGTGCCACGTCCGATTTCATCGAGGATCACCAATGAGCGGCTGGTGGATTGGTTTAGAATGGTGGCCGTTTCTACCATTTCGACCATGAAGGTGGATTGGCCGCGTGCCAGATCATCGGCGGCGCCGACGCGGCTGAACAGGCGATCAATGATACCGATATGCGCCGATTGCGCGGGCACATAGCTGCCCATTTGCGCTAAAATTGAGATCAATGCGTTTTGCCGTAGAAAAGTACTTTTACCGGCCATGTTGGGGCCGGTGAGGAGCCATAGTTTTTGTGATTCGCTTAAGTCACAATCATTGCTTACAAATGACTCTGCCTTGCTTTTTAACGATTGTTCAACGACCGGATGGCGACCGCCAGTAATGCTGAATGCAGTGGAGTTATCGATGATAGGCCGCTTGTATTGCTCCGCTTCGGCGAGCTCTGCTAAGGCACTGACCACATCCCATTGCGCCAATGCACGTGCGGTGGTGATGATTGCTGCGCTTTCACTTCGTACGGCACTGAGCAGCTGCGCGTAGCATTCCTGCTCCAATTGCAGCGCCTTGTCACCGGCTTCGCTGATTTTGCGCGCGGTTTCGCCAAGCTCTGCGGTGGTGTAACGCAAATTATTGGCCAGTGTCTGGCGGTGTATAAAATATTCGGGCACCTTCGATTCATGCGCGGGGGTGATTTCGATGAAATAACCCAGCACGCCATTGAATTTGATTTTAAGCGTGCTGATGCCGCTTTCCTGTGCATAGCGCTGCTGCATGGCGGCCATCACGCGTTTGGACTCGTCACGCAGGCGGCGGAATTCATCGAGATCGGCGCGGTAACCGCTGATGATGAAATTTCCATCACGCGCCAGCATAGGCGGTGACTCCACCAGCGCGGCTTTCAGCGTTTCTATTAGTGTGGTCTGGTCTTGCATGCTGGCAAGCATCGCCCGCACCATATCGGGGAGCGCGTTGGCAAAATCGGGTTTTTGCTGCTCTAGCATCAGGCGCTCTTTCAGGCGCTGTGCAGCTTGTAGGCCATCACGGATTACCAGCATATCACGCGGGCCACCACGCTCGAGGCACAGGCGAGACAGGCTGCGCTCTATATCGGGCGTGGATGCCATAGTGTGGCGGATAAAATGGTTTATCTCCTGCTGCGTAAGGCACCAACTAATCGCCTCCTGCCTGCTGATGATAGTACCGGCCTGCGTGAGGGGTGACATAAGCCAATGCGCCAATAAGCGTCCGCCTGCTGCTGTACGCGTGTGATCGATTACACTTAACAAACTGCCTTTGCGGCTGCCGCTCATGGTGCTAACCAGCTCCAGATTACGGCGCGTAGCGGCATCGATACCCATGGCGGACTGCGCCTGCTCTTTTTGCGGAATATCGAGCCGGGGCACGCGGTCAAGCTGTGTGAGGCGGATATATTCGAGTAGCGCACCGCAGGCGGCAATGTCAGCAGCGCGCAGCTCGCCGAAGGAATCGAGCGTCCCTACCCCGTAATGCTGCATTAAGATGCGCTCGGTTTTTTTAGGGTCAAACTGGCTGTTGGGCTGGTTAGTGGCGATCCCTTTCCATTCGGCGAGGCGTTGCGCCAGATCGTCGGATTGCCAGAGTGATTCGCTCAGCAGCAGCTCACGCGGGTCGATGCGCGCCAGATCGGCAGAGAGTTGCTCAGGCACGGTTTCCATGACGTGAAACTGGCCGGTGGACACATCCATCCATGCCAGCGCCCATTGGCCTTTGGCCTGCGCTAATGACGCAAGATAATGCGAGCGGTTGGGTGCCAGCAATGACTCTTCGGTGATGGTGCCGGGGGTGACAATACGCACCACGTCGCGGTTGACTACGGCTTTGTAGCCGCCACGTTGTTTAGCTTGTTCGGGTGTTTCGAGCTGCTCGCAGATGGCGACTTTGCGGCCCGAGGCAATGAGTTTTTCCAGATAGATTTCGTGGCTGTGTACCGGCACGCCACACATGGCAATATCTTCGCCTGCATGCTTGCCGCGCTTGGTGAGTGCAATATCGAGAATGGCCGAGGCATCGATGGCATCATCGAAGAACAACTCGTAGAAATCGCCCATGCGATAAAACAGCAAACAATCGGCATGGCGCGCCTTGATCTGGATGTATTGTTTCATGGCGGGCGTGGCGTTAGCGAGCGCATCGACATCAGCCGAATCGCTAGGATTCCCCTGCATTTTTGCTGCGCTGCAACGTGCGTTTTCGCTTTCGTTTTCGATTTTGGTGGCTATGCTACCGGCTTTCATGAAGGCTCAGACATCGTTTGGGGTTAATGAATGTTAAGTCATAACGGGATTATAGGAAAATACAATGACCGACGAACCAATGAAAATTACCGATGAAGAAGCGCTTTATTTCCACAGCAAAGGACAGCCGGGCAAACTGGCGATTATGGCTACCAAGCCGTTGATTACACAGCGTGACTTATCATTAGGCTATTCGCCGGGCGTTGCCGTTCCTTGTCAGAAAATTTTTGAAAATCCTGATCTGGCTTATGATTATACCGCCAAGGGTAATTTTGTGGCGGTGATTTCAAACGGGACCGCGGTGCTCGGCCTTGGCAAGCTGGGTGCACTGGCATCGAAGCCGGTGATGGAAGGTAAAGCGATTCTGTTTAAACGTTTTGCTGATATTGACGGTATTGATGTGGAAGTGGATACCACGGATATTGATGAATTCGTTTCTGCTGTGCGCGTGATTTCGCCTACTTATGGCGGGATTAATCTGGAAGATATCGCGGCGCCGGATTGTTTCATTATCGAACAGCGCCTGAAAGAATTATGCGACATTCCGGTGTTCCATGATGATCAGCNNATCAGCATGGCACAGCGATTATTGCGACGGCAGGCCTGATTAATGCCGCGCATATTACGGGGCGCGATTTTAAGAAAATGAAAGTGGTAGTGAATGGCGCGGGCGCTGCTGGCATGTCGTGCCTTGAGATGGTGAAAGCGCTGGGCGTACCTCATGAGAATGTATTGTTATGTGACAGCCTTGGTGTGGTGTATGAAGGGCGCCAAGAATCCATGAATCAGTGGAAATCCAAGCATGCAGTGAAAACTAAAAAGCGCTCATTGCTGGAAGCTATGACGGGTGCGGATGTGTTTTTGGGCCTCTCTGTTGCTGGTGCGGTGAGTAAAGCTCAGGTCAAAGTAATGGCCAAAAACCCCATTATTTTTGTGATGGCGAACCCGACACCCGAGATTTTGCCAGAAGAAATTATGGAAGTACGTGATGATGCGATTATCGCCACGGGGCGCTCTGATTATCCGAATCAGGTGAATAATGTGATGGGTTTCCCTTATATTTTCCGTGGGGCGCTGGATGTGCGTGCACGGGAAATTAACGAGGAAATGAAGCTCGCTGCCGCGGAAGCGCTGGCCGCACTGGCGCGCGAGAATGTGCCGGAAGAAGTGTCAGCCGCTTATTCGGGCCGTGAAATGAAATATGGGCCGAATTATATTATCCCTGCCCCGTTTGATCCGCGCCTTATTTATACGGTGCCGGTTGCGGTGGCGCAGGCGGCGATGGATACCGGTGTGGCGCGCAAACCGATCACCGATTTTGCCGCTTATAAGCGTGAGCTGGCTTCGCGGCTTGACCCGACGGCGAATTCGCTGAGCAAGATTTTTGATACGGTGCGGGCGAATCCGCAGCGCATTATTTTTGCGGAAGGTGAAGAAGAAAAAACCATCCGCGCTGCGATTCATTGGCGCGATAATGGCTATGGCACACCAATTTTGGTGGGCCGTGCCGAGCGTATTCGCGAGAGTATGAAACAGATTGGCCTGAAAAATGCCGATGATCTGGAGATTGCGAATGCCGCTGTGAGCAAGCATGTCCAGCAATATGTCGATTATCTGTATGGCAAATTGCAGCGCAAAGGCTTTCTCTATCGCGATATTGTGCGCATGGTAAAAAATGACCGTAATATCTTCGCGTCCTGTATGCTGGCTTGCGGGCATGGTGATGCGATGATTACCGGCCTCACACGCGGCTATAACCGCGCGCTGGAGAATATCGCACGGGTGGTGGATTGTCGAAAAGGGCAGTTTCCTTTTGCGATGACAATGGTGGTGTCGAAGCAACGCACCGTGTTTATATCGGACGTGGCGGTCAATGAGCTGCCAACCGCTGAGGAGCTTGCAGATATTGCCGAGCGCACGGCCAATAAAGCCATGCAAATGGGCCATGATGCGCGGGTGGCGTTTCTGTCTTATTCCAACTTTGGCAACCCGATGCGTGAGAAGTCGGAGCGGATTCGCGATGCCGTGAAAATTATGGATACGCGTAAGGTCAAGTTTGAGTATGACGGTGAAATGTCGGCAGATGTGGCGCTTAATAAAGAGTTGCTCTCGCTTTATCCGTTCTGCCGTTTGAGCGGGCCTGCCAACGTGCTGGTGATGCCAGCGCTGCATTCGGCGCATATTGCCTCGAACATGCTGGAAGAGCTGGGTGTGGGCAGCAATATTGGCCCGATTTTATGTGGTTTTGAAAAGCCGGTGCAAATCGTGCAGATGGATGCGTCCGTTGCAGATATCATCAACTTATCCGCCATTGCGGCGATTGATGCGATTGATATTAAAATGAGTGGAGGCCTGAAGAAAAAGGCTGCCGCCCCTGCGCCACGCAAAGGCAAAATCGCTGGTGGTCATACCACGCGCGTGGCAAAGGTCAGCCATGCGCCGGTTACCAAGAGTGTGAAAAAGCCAGTAAAGGCAAAAGCGCCGGTGAAAGCAAAAACGGTGGCTAAGGGGAAGAAGAAGTAGTTATTCCCTAGCGGAGCTTGGTGTCAGGGGGTCCAAAGATTTCCTTGGTATGTATTTTTGCGCTTCCAGATACTAATAAAGGGTGCGGGGTCTTCATTTTTTGGATTTCCGCTTCTACAGCCTCATCATATACTGTGATGATCTGTGCAAAAGCCTTTTCAGCTTTATTCATTAGATGTGGCTGGCTCACCTAACAATACTTTAATTGGTTTTTTAGGCGCACCTCGTTGCAATCCTTAGTAACAGAATTTATGGCTAGTTATATGAATATTTGATGAAAAGCCTTCGCCCGAGGGGACGAAGACTTTTTTATGATAAAGATATGGAAAATAAGAGTTAAGCCGCCTTAATGTCATGTAAGAAGCGCTTCACTTCGGCATCGAGCATCTCGGCCTGTGACGATAGTGAACGCGAGGCATCGAGCACCTGCTGTGTAGAGGAAGCCGTTGATTCAGCACTATCTTTGATTATCACGATATTACTGTTGATCTGCTCTACACCATCCGCCGCATAGCCCATACTGGACACGATTTCATTCGTTGCCGCCGACTGCTCTTCCACAGCCGATGCAATACCGGATGAATACTCGCTGATGCGCAGCACTTCACTACGCACACTTTCAATTGCCTCGGATACGGCCTGCGCCACCACCTGCACCTCGCCAAGCTGCGTACGGATCTCATCCGTTGCCTTGGCGGTTTGCCCTGCCAAACCTTTTACCTCACTGGCCACCACCGAGAATCCGCGCCCGGCCTCTCCGGCGCGCGCTGATTCAATGGTTGCATTCAGCGCCAACAGGTTGATTTGGCCTGCTATGGCGTCGATCATCTGCGTAATCTCACTGATTGAGCGTGAAATTTCTACCAGTTTGGTCGAAGACTCACTCGCCTCCATGGCCAGTCTGACTGTTTCAGTGATAATACTCACTGACTGCTGTACCTGCTTGGAAATCTCGTTAATCGTCGCCGACATTTCCTCTGCTGCACTGGCAACCGTTTGCACATTTTGTGATGTTTGCCCCGATGCGGCAACCGCTTCTACGGAGCGGCTGGTTGTTTCACTCGCCACGCCCGACATGTGCTCAGCCGTTTGCGACAACTCGGTCGAAGCAGCCGCCACGCATGACACCGCCTCACTGGCCACCACATCAAATTTGCTGATCAAATCATCCACACGTTTCTGGCGCGTCAGCTTCTGCTCGGCGGCCAGCCGCTCCGCTTCAACCATATCGGCATTTTTAATGAGCGCTTCTTTAAAAATCAATGCCGTGCGGGCTGCGTCGCCCACTTCATCGCCTCGGTCGGTGCCTGCAATATCAATGTGCAGATCATTGCCTGCTAGCTTCTGTAGCGCCCCAATCACCGTGCGTATTGGGCGAGCAATTCCATATTCTGCCAATACATAGCCAATCACTACACCAAGCACCAGTGCCGCCAGAATAATGGCAAAAAGCACTATGGACATTTTCTTATAATAAGCTTCCGCTGCCGCCGATTCCTCATGCACACGTTGTTCTGCATAGAGCAAATATTCTTCCAGTGATTGCTGAACCTCTCTTGCAACCATTCGGCTTGACCGCACCTCTTTTAGTATCCGCTCCACATTGCTATCCAGCCTGAAATCGGCCACACCAGCCGCCGTCTCCAGCGTTTTTTCTACCTCTGCAATATAACGCTGATATGTTGATTCAACCCCCTCCAGCATTCTGCGCCGCTCAGTACCCGCCGTTTCTAAAGCCGATTGCAAACGGCGACTGAACCGCTCTCTGGATTCGTCCATCACCTGCTTGGCTTCTTGGACATTCGCATAGGTTGGCTCTGATGCTATATTATACTCGCCGCGGTTGATGCGAACCACCTGCTGTAACATCGTATGCGCATCATCCAGTTCCTTCGCGGCAACCTCCATGCGATTCGTGGTTTCATTCATCTCTCTTAGCGAGTAAACAGATACCCCCCCTACCACCATGGTACAGATGGACAAAAAAGCCACCAGCAGCATCAATTTTACTTTAATTTTTCTTTGATTAAACCAAGACATCACTTACTCCCCTTTGTGATTTACTGTTTTTTTAGTAACAGTCTTCACAAAGCTTTAATAGCCACTCAAAGGGGATATCCACATAAAAACAATGCGGAGGATAAAGGGTAAAGGCAGGGAAAGTCGGATGACAAGCTGTAATAATGTTCATGCGTAGGTGGTAACGTAATGAGTTATGTAAGGTATAATCGAATCTGGAAACATGCCGAAGCATGTTCATCCGGATTCATCCTTAGAAAGGAGGTAATC
>DITS01000003.1 GCA_002422205.1 Alphaproteobacteria bacterium UBA6178 | reverse complement strand
CGGTCTGGACATGCTTGCTCGATGCGGCATCCCAGCACAAATCACGCGGCACGGTGGAAGTGGACGCGGAACAAATCGCTATCATGCAGGACATAGAAACGGCGGCGGTGGAGGCCATCATCGCCGCCATGTACACCAAGGGAATGCTCAATGAGCAAAACCGGCTCATCGCTTGGGATAAGCGCCAGCACACCACTTCCACCGAGCGGATGCAAAAGCATCGTGACACGAAGAAACGCGATGTGACAGGAAGTGACGCGATGAAACGCAGCGTGGCACGCGGTGACGCAAAAACAGCAAAAAAGGCACCAGATACAGATAGCAGATTACAGACTTCAGACTCAGATGCAGAAACTCAGAAAAAACAGATTTCAGATAAAAAACTTAGAGCGAGAGCAGAGGGAGAGCGCGAGAGGGAGAAAACAAAAGCCCTGCCAGACGACATTGCAGAGCAGATGCTGCAAATTTGGAATGCAGAAGTTCAGAACAAACTGACCAAAGGGCAAAGCGCCAGAATTACACCCAAACGCAGACAGCAAATGCTGGAGCGGTGGCAACAGGACTTCCAGCAGGACATCCGGGCATGGCGGTATTTTTGTGAAGTCATCGGCAACAGCGATTTCTGCCTTGGCAAAGTGGCAGGCAAAGATTGGACGATTGACCTTGGCTGGGCGGTGGAATCCTCTGACCATGTAGCAAAGATTCTGGAAGGCGGCTTCTCCGGCGGCAGCCATCCACCCAAACCACCGGCTTGCGATGTGCCGGGCTTGCAGCAGGCATGGGATGCGGTGCTGGATGCGTTCCAGCAAAAGCACAGCAAGGCGACATGCCGCAGCTGGCTGGCCAACACGGTCGTCACCGACTTGCAGGGCAATACCGTCATCATCCGCTGCCCCAGCGCCTTCGCCTGCCAGTGGATTAACCAGCACTACATGCCAGACCTGACACGCTGGTGGCGCACGGCCACTGAGGGCGGCGCAGCCGTATCCGCAGTGCAACTCATCACGGAGGGCAAAGCATGAGAAAACCCGTTCCAGAAAAATGGACTGTTACCGACGTAGCCGACCGGTTCGAGGAGGCAGCCTACACGCTGAAACGCCTGCCACCCGTAAAGGTGCAGGGATTCTTCAGTACATGGCCAGCTATTGTGCGAACCGTCGCGGAGCAGTTGGCGGAAGACCGCTTGCCGATGCGCCTTGGTCCCCCGTCGGCAGAAGCCCTGGCGCGGATGGAAGAAACCATCCAGTGGATTTTCTTCCTCGATGATGAAGCCGAGCGCCGCCTGATTTGGCTACGCGCCGCGCGGGTTCCGTGGAAGCCCATTTGTTATCGCATCGGCTGTGGTCGAACCAAGGCATGGCAGATGTGGACGATTGCGCTTTTGAAGATCGCTATGCGCCTCAACGCCAAGCAGAGAGGGCGTTAGGATGTTCGAACAAAAAAACGCTAAACACGGTGAACAGAATTTGGTATGTGTACACATATCATCGCGGGACGTGCGACCATCAGCACTCCACAGCACCCAAAGCCCATTTTTTCATCGTTTTGAATCAAACCCACCTGCATACGCGCAGGCGGCGTTCGTGTGCGTTGGGGGCTGGCGATGATTACCGACCTGACCCCATACAGGAAGCATGTCGATCAGTTCGATTTAACAGAGGAGCAAAAGCTCGAACTGGTGAATGCGGTATGGATGATTGTCGATAGTGTTTTCGACTATCACTTGGGTATTAACCGGCTGGCGAGAAAGGAAAAAGAATCTCAAAAGAGTATTGATTCGCAGATGCAGGGTGTTATCCTGCCGAAAGCCCCTCAAGATACTGTTTTATAATGGGGCTTCGGATGCAGGAGGCCATGCAAAAAGCGGTTATTTATTGTCGGGTATCAGACGTTGGACAGGTAAAAAATGGACATGGCTTAACTTCGCAAGAAACCCGCTGCCGGGAATTCGCAAAATACCGAAACCTTGAAGTTGTCCGAGCCTTCCATGAAGAAGGCGTATCGGGCAGCTTAATAAATCGCCCAGCCATGATGGAGATGCTGGATTTTCTCCGGCAGAATCCCGATCAGCAATCAGTCGTTATCATTGATGACATCAGCCGGTTAGCACGCGGCCTTAAAGCACATTTGGAGCTTCGCACCGCCATTCAGGATGCAGGCGGCATCTTGCAATCGCCCTCCATCGAATTCGGGGAAGACTCGGATAGCCAACTGGTAGAGAACCTGCTGGCCAGCGTGTCGCAGCACCACCGGCAGAAAAACGCCGAGCAGGTAAAGAACCGGATGCGTGCGCGGATGATGAACGGCTACTGGATTATGAAGGCACCGCGTGGCTACAAAATGCAGCGCCGTGCCGGTGATGGGAAAGTGATGGTGCGGGATGAGCCGCTTGCGACTATTGTTCAGAACGGCTTAGAGGGTTACGCATCAGGCCGTTTTGGTTCGGTGGTGGAGTTGCAGGCGTATCTGGAAAACCAACCCGCATTTCCCCGCGATAAAAAAGGGCGAGTCCATATCCAGCGTGTGTTGGATATGCTGAACCAGCTGGTTTACACGGGCTATTACGAGTTCCCTCAGTGGAACATTGGCCTGATGAGGGGCAAGCATGAGCCAATCATCAGCTACGAGATATACACGCAGATTCAGGAAAAGCTGCACGGACGCAACAAGGCGGAATACCGTCCGGCAGTGAAGCAGGATTTCATCTTACGCGGATTCGTGATTTGCGATTGCTGCGGACATCCACTCACATCATGCTGGTCTAAGGGGCAATACAAAGAGCATCCGTATTACCTGTGCCGCCAGAAGGGGTGCCAGCTGTACGGCAAGTCGATTAGCCGGGATAAGGCAGAAGAAGATTTTCAGGAATTGCTCAAGCAGCTGACTCCAGCCCCCGGAATGATTGACCTCATGCTACAGGTGATCGAGGAAGCGAAAAAGATGCGTATGCTCAATTATGAGGATGCGGAAGCAACCCTAAAGAAGGAGCAGCAGCTGATTGACCTTAAAATCGAGCAGCTGGTTGATCGTATCGTCGCTACGGATAGTCAGGTTCTGGTCGCCACCTACGAACGGCAGATTAAGCAGCTAGAGGAAAAACGCATCATTACGGACGAAAAAATCCGTAATTGCGGTACGGTCGATCACACTTTTGGAAACATCAATCGAACTTTTTTGCAATTCCTCCAAAACCCGCATGAATTCTGGCTTTCCTCAGACTTCGAGCGTAGGAGAACCGTGCTAAAAGTGACTTTAGCAAGCCCTGTAGCGTATAGTAAAAAAGAGGGTTATCGAACTCCCGCTCTGGCGCAGCCATTCTCGGTTTGGCGGGGTTTTTCGGACACGAAGTCCGGTTTGGTGGAGCCTAGGAGAGTCGAACTCCTGACCTCCTGAATGCAAATCAGGCGCTCTACCAGCTGAGCTAAGGCCCCATTCGTGAAAACGAAGTGGATACATGCGCGATTTGTGCGCGGGCGTCAAGTGGAAAAGTTAAGCTGTCCGTCCGTTTTTGGTATGTGTGTTTTTACTGTATCCGGCTTTAGGAAGTCTGGACCCCGTCATAAAGACGGGGCGACCGCTCAAAAAACAGGGTCACAGGCTAGGAGAACTACCCGCGCGTGAAGGTTAAGGTGGTGGGGGTGGAGAGTTTTTCGTTGTATTGGTAGCCGTCGCGGTCGAAGGGGAGGATGTCGCCAGCGGTTTTGGCGCGGGATTCGATCAGCCATGCGGCCATGCGGCCACGGGCTTTTTTGGCCTGAAAGGACACGACTTTATAGTCTTTGCCTTTCTTTTCTTTGAAGATGGGGGTGATGAGTGGGGCGGCGAGCAGCTTGGGGTTGACGGCGTGGAAATATTCATTGGAGGCGAGATTGATCACCTGCTTGCTTTTGCTGTCTTTGATGGCTTCATTGATGGCGGTGGTGATGCGGTCGCCCCAGAAATCATAGAGCGTTTTGCCGCGCGGATTGGTGAGTTTGATGCCCATCTCCAGCCGGTAAGCCTGCATTAAATCGAACGGGCGAAGCAGGCCGTATAAACCCGACAGGATGCGCAGATGGGCTTGGGCGTGGGCCTGATCTTTGAGCGAGAGGCTTGCAAATTGCAAACCGGCATAGACATCGCCATGAAAGGCGAAACCGGCGGGGGTGGCGTTTTGCTGGGTGAAAGGTGTTTTGAAGGCTTTGAAGCGCGCATGGTTGAGGGCGGCGAGTTTTTCGGAAATGGACATTAATTGCTGCAAGTCTTTGACCGAATATTTGCGCGTGGCGGTGATGAGTTTTTTCGATTCGGCCAGCAAGGCGGGTTGGGTTGGGGTGATGGAATGCGTTGCGTCCATATCAAGGGTTTTGGCGGGAGAGAGCAGAATGATCATGCGGGGTCTCCTTGTGAATCGGCCTCGCGCTTATTGCGCAGCGCTGTGGCAAAGCCATAGCATAATGGCAGCCAGAATAAACTCCAAAAGGGTGAGGGTGACATGATGAGTTTGGCGTTGTCGGTGGCGACGGAGAGCAGGCTGTAGCCCAGCAGCGCCAATAGCAGGATGCGGGTTTGGCCTTGACAATGTGTCCATAGCCGCCAAATGAGGCGGAGGATAAGCAGGGATAGTAAACCACCGGCTACCAGCCCGCCATAATAGAGGGTGCCAAGTAGCAGATTATGCATATGGGCGATGGTGAGGCCATCGAGTGGCAGGGTGAAGGGGGTGGCGGCACCCCAGCCCAGCAAGGGGCGCTCAGCGATTTGACTCAGCGTGTGCAGCCAGATATCGGTGCGGTAGGATATGCCGCGTGAGACGATGCCGTGTTGATAGGCTTCGATAGCGGCATGCCATTGCGGAATGCTGCGCATGGCGATGAGCAGCAGCGACAGCACTGCCGCCATTACCAATGACAGCCGCCATGCTTTTAGCGCTACTAACAATCCGATGGAGGTGAGCGTGAAGGCCAGCAACGGGCCTCGGCTGTAGGTAAGGCAAATGAGCAGGGCGATGATGGCGTAAAGCGCGCCATAGCCGCCGCGTGCGCGCCATGTGTTGGTGCGGGCAAGATGGAACAGGGCGATGATGCCGATCAGCCCATAGACCGATGCGCCGAGGATGGATTGTTCGAGCTGGCCAATGGCCTCGAGCCGCTGGCCGGGGTGCGGGCCGGAGCCAAAGAATAGCGCAACCGATAAGCTGGCCGCGATACCCGCAACCACCATAGCGGCGTGCCAGAACCATGTGATAGACGGGCGCGGACAGTGATAAAAAAACATGGTGGCAGACAGGATGAATAAGGTGGTGGTGAGGGTGTGGCGGAGAAAACGAATGGCGAGCTTTTCATCGAGCTGGGGTTGCCATGCCATGCTGAGGCATAGCCACAGAAATAATAGCAGTAGCAGGCGGATTTCGGCTTGGGCCAACAGGGTGCAAGGCAGCTGCCGCTGTTGATTGAGCAGCCATAACAAGGTGGGAATGACGGTGGTGTAGAAAATCATATCCCAGATATTGTCTTTGGAGATAAGGAATTGCGAGAGGATGAACAATGCGAAGGCACCAAAAAACAGCCGCGTGGCCGTGTGTGCTATGGCGGGGGGCGCGAGGCGAAGATGTTTCATGGTAGCAACCCTTGTAGGATGGTTTCATATTGGGCGGCCTGATGCTGCCAGCTTAGGGGTTGCACATCGCGCGCGGCCTGGGCGGCGAGGGATTGGCGCTGCTGCGGGTGTGAGAGCAATTCGATTGTTGAGCGGGCGAGGCATTCTGCATCCATGGCGGGGAGGATGATGCCATTATGCTGATCGCGGATATATTCCTGCGGGCCACCGCTTGCCGTGGAGATGACCGCCACGCCGCAGGCCATGGCCTCGAGCAGGGGGAGGCAAAAACCTTCCTCGCGCGAGGTTTGCAGATACAGATCGAGCGCGTGATAGAAAGGGGCAAGTTGGTCGGTGAAGCCGAGCAGGCGCACATGGTTTTGTAGATTTAAAGACTGAATTTGCGCTGCGAGGGCGGGGCGCAAATCGCCGGTGCCAGCGATGAGCAGCAGGGCTTGCGGATGGGCGGCAAGGATGGCAGGCATGGCGCTGATCATCAGATGCTGTTGTTTGACCGCGGAGAGGGTCCCGACGCTGCCGAGCAGGATACGGTCGGGCGTGATGCCTAATTGTGCGCGTATATCCATCGCGGGTTTTTGGGTGATGGCTGCGGGATAGCCGTTATGGATGACGGTGATGGCGGCGTCAGGGATGCCTTGCGCGACGAAATGGGCTTTGACGGCGTGGGACACTGCGGTGAAATGGCGGATTTTCTGATAGTGACGCGCTTTTTGGAAGCCGTGCAGGGTGACGAGTAGCGGAATGTTGAACAAGGCGGCGATCATGCGACCTAAAATAGCGGCATGGCCGAGATGGGCGTGGATGATGTGTGGGCGGGGCGACAGGGTGAGGATGCGGGCAAGTGCGCGCAAGGGCAAGCGGCCCGATACGGGGGCGATGATGGTGGGATGATGGCCTTGGGTTTGCCAGATGGCTGATAGATGATGCGTGATGAGATAGGTGCTGCCGGTATCACCGGATAGCTCCAGAATGCGCATCCCCCTTGCCGTATCCATTGCTTAAAAATCGATGCAGCGGCCACCGGCTTCCCAATCGCCGTAGCGGGTGGGGTTGCTGTGGCGCGGGGGTTTATGCGCCGAAAGATTTGCGGATGGCGGTGGTATCTCGACCGGTTGAGGCTGAGGAATGGTATCGGGTTGGGTCGGCGGGGTTTCCTGCGGCTGGCCGGGTGGCACTTCGTCGGGCTGGCGGTTGGGCGCTTCGTCCGGCTGCTTATTGGGTATCGTGTCTGGCTTGGGCGGTGGTGCTTCGTCGGGCTTGGGTTGATCATGCATGGCGGACCTCATTTTTTCGTGGGCATCCTGTCATATAGGGTCTATGAAGGCCAGCGTAAAGTGAGGACATCCATGGAAGCTGCGTTGGAATCGCGTTATCTGGCCTGCCGGATTATTGACGGGGTGATCGTCAAGGGGCAGCCGCTGGATGTGGCGCTGGAAATTTTGGAAAAGAATGAGAGTCTGAGCGCGTCGGATCGTGGGTTTGCGCGGGCGCTGGCGATGCTGGTGCTGCGGCGCGGCGGCGAGGCAGATGCGGTGATTGCGCGTTATGTCAGCGAGGCATTGCCGCCGAGGCTTGCGATGGTGCAGCATATTTTGCGGCTGGGTGTGGCGCAGCTGGCATGGTTGGGAACGCCGCCGCATGCGGCGATTCATACGGCGGTGGAGTTGGCGAAACAGCTGAAATTTACCAACCAGTCGGGGCTGGTGAATGCGGTGTTGAATAAGGTGGCGAAGGCGTTGCCGATCGCCGATGCGTATGAGCGCAATATTCCTGCATGGTTGCGTGCCAGTTGGGATGCGGCGTATGGGGTGGATGCAGTGCGCGCCATGATGGCGCAGCTGGCCGCAGAGCCGAAGCTGGATGTGCATGTGAGCGAAGATGTGCAAGGCTGGGCAAATAAGCTTGGTGGTGCGGTGGTGTATGGCGATGTAATCCGCATCGACAATAGCCGCGTGGAGCAGCTGGAAGGCTATGCGCAGGGCGCATGGTGGGTGCAGGATGTGGCCGCTAGTTTGCCGGTGCCATTGCTGGGTGATGTGCGCGGCAAGCGGGTGCTAGATGCGTGCGCGGCACCGGGGGGTAAAACGGCGCAGCTCGCGGTGGCGGGTGCGCAGGTGGTGGCGCTTGATCGCAACCCTAAGCGGCTGGCGCGGCTGCGCGAGAATATGGAGCGGCTGCAGCTGCATGTTGAGGTGGTGTGTGCCGATGTGCAGCAATGGGAGCCGGACGAGTTGTTTGATGCGGTACTGCTGGATGCGCCCTGCTCGGCGACGGGGACGCTGCGGCGGCATCCGGATATTTTGTATCAGAAAACGCAAGCTGATGTGAATGCGGTGCTGGCATTGCAGGCGGCGATGCTGTTGCACGCCTCGCGCTGGATAAAGCCTGATGGGGTGCTGGTGTATTGTGTGTGTTCCTTGCAGCCGGAAGAAGGGGAGCAACAGATTGCGGCGTTTTTGAGTGCGCATCCTGAGTGGCAGCTGGCGGCGGCGGAAGGGTTGCCGGAGGTGTGGGTGCAAGGGGGCATGCTGCGGTGTCTGCCGCATTTGATGGATGGCGGGATGGACGGGTTTTTTGCCGCGAAACTGGTGCGGCGGTAAGGCGTTACATTGTCATACTGGCGCTTGACGCCAGTATCTGGGGCGGCGGGATGAGATGCTGGCGTTGCGCGCCAGCATGACGGGGTAAGTTGACCGCTACTATTGTCATCATTTTGTCATGTAACTGTCATCATAGCTTCGCAGTATTATGGTTAATGGGTGGTCTAAACCTATCCACACAAACCATAAGGATTCAAAAAATGGCAGTTTTTCTCATTCCAGCCCTAATACCTGCGGCTAAGGCAGCTGTTCTAGGCATAGGTGGTATTTTGGCATTATCAGGCTGCGCACCTACGCGGAGTGAATCGGGTAGTTCACGTACTGAGTGGGTGCACTCGCGGAACGAGTGGCAATGATGAGTATGAGGCAAAGCCCAGAAGCGATTGCTATGATGGTGGCGAAGGCGACGATTTGATTGAGTCGAATTTTAATCACGGCGGCCATTTTACCGCATTTGGTGGACCAGGTAATGACACGATGAATGGTGGCTGGTGGATGGACAATTTTGATGGTGGTCCTGGTAATGATAAAATTGCTGGCGGACCTAATGAAGACCGGCTTCGGGGCGGCCCAGGTGATGACACTATTCATGGTGGTTTTACCTATGATAACGGTAGTGTAGGTACGGATAGGATGTATGGTGATGACGGTAATGATACGCTGATTCATGAATATGGCTCGGCGGATATGACTGGCGGTCGTGGTGCTGATACCTTCCGTATCGAATCGCGATTTACTACACCCAATCATCATGGTGGCACACAACGAGTGACAATCCGCGATTTCAACAAAGCGGAAGGCGATCGTATTGAAGTGCTTCATGCGCAGGATGGGAATCTCTCCCGTAGCCTGAATCAATTTATGAAAAGTGCTAATATCGACGTGGATTTAGGCTCATTGGGGTCGTTGCCTGCGAAGCAATTTGTGCAAGCGGATGGCAGCCTTATTGTTCGCTAATCAGCGAATAATGCTAACTGTATATTGCAGCTAGCCTTACAAACTGCTAAACAGCGTGTATGCAACAGGCTATTCGTATTGCGCCGTCGATTTTATCTGCTGATTTTGCCCGTTTGGGCGAAGAGGTGAGAGCCATTGATGCGGCGGGCGCTGATTATATCCATGTCGATGTAATGGACGGGCATTTTGTGCCTAATCTGACCATTGGACCGGCGGTGGTGAAGGCGATTCGCCCTTACACCCGCAAGGTGATGGATGTGCATCTGATGATTGCGCCGGTTGATTTGATGATTGATGCATTTGTGGATGCAGGGGCGGATATACTCACCGTACATGCTGAGGCGGGGCCGCATTTGCACCGCAGTTTGCAGGCGATTAAGGCGCGCGGGATTAAGGCGGGAGTGTCGATTTGCCCTGCGACACCGGAATCGGCGATTGCATATATTATGGATATGGTGGATCTGGTGCTGGTGATGAGCGTGAATCCGGGCTTTGGCGGGCAGGCGTTTATTGACAGTTCGCTACCCAAAATTGCGGCGATACGACGTATGATTGATGCGACGGGCCGCGTGATTGATTTGCAGGTGGATGGCGGCATTAGTGCTGCTAATGCGCAGCAGGTGATTGATGCCGGTGCTGATGTGATTGTGGCGGGCACGGCGGTGTTTAAAGGCGGTGCCGATCAGTATGCGCAGGCGATTGACGCGCTGCGGTTGGTGCCTGCGGCATGAGCGCGATGCAGGCACGCATAGCACAAACGCTCGAGGGCCATATACAAGCAGTGCAGAGTTGCTTTGACTTGCACGGCGAGGCGATTGCAACCGTGGCGCAGGTGATTGCCACCGCGTTTCAAAATGGACAGAAAATATTGGTGTGTGGCAATGGCGGCAGTGCTTGCGATGCCATGCATTTTGCGGGCGAATGTGTGGGGCGGTTTGTATCGGACCGTACGCCGCTTCCGGCGCTTGCGCTCACGGCAGACCCTGGTATTCTCACCGCGATTGGCAATGATTATGGCTTTGAGGTGATTTTTGAGCGGCAGGTGCAGGCGCATGGCCGCCCGCGTGATGTGTTGATTGGGATTTCGACCTCGGGCGCGAGCGAGAATGTGTTGCGTGCATTGCGCACTGCCAAGGCCGAGGGGTTGTATACGGTGATGCTGACCGGTGAGCGTGGCCAAAATGTGAGCGGCGTGGATAGCCTGATCTGGGTGCCGAGTGCCATTACGGCACATATACAGGAAACACACATTACCGTACTACAACTACTGATTGCGCTTGTAGAAGATATCCTATTTAAATAAAATAATAATTTAAACATTCATGTATTCCATGTGTGGATAATGCACCCTTATAGATTGACCTAAGCAATTACAGATTGTATCGCTAAAGGACAGGCACAACTTATTGGTTGGTTTGTGTGATGCAATAATAGAGGGAGGTTATCGATGACACATACCATTTTGGTGGTTGACGCGGACGCGGCCCAATGCTGTCAGACTCAACAGGTTATTCAGGATAAAATGGGCTATCGTACGCTGGGCGCTCACTCAGGCAGAGATGTAGTGGAGCGGTTTTTGCTACGTAGCCGCCCGACACCCGATTTGATTTTGATGAATCTGTTGTTGCCGGATATGGGGGGGATGGATGTGATTCGCGCGGTGCGACGCTGTGATGCGCAACTGCCGATTATTGTGCTGGCATCGCAGCATGATATGCGCCATGCGGCGGAGGCGATTCGCGCCGGTGCTAATGATTTTTTGCTCAAACCGGTTGATGTGGAACGGCTGCGGTTGTCGATGCATAATATGCTGCAAAAGCTGGTGCTGGGTTATGAGGTGGATCGCTTATCGCGCCATCATGAGGGACGGGTGCAGTTTTCGGATATGGTGGGTAGCAGCGCGTTGCATTCTGAGGTGGTGGCGCAGGCACGGCGTGCGGCGGATTCGATAATTCCGGTGTTGATTGAAGGCGAGAGCGGCACGGGCAAAGAGCTGCTGGCGCAGGCGATTCATGGGTCGGGCTCGCGTTCGGGCAAACCGTTTGTATCAATTCATTGTGCGGCGATTAAGGCAGATGAGCTGGATGCGCTATTATATGGCCGTGCGGCGCATGGGCGCATGGCGGCGAGCGTAGGAAAAATGACCGAGGCGCAAGGCGGAACGGTGTTTTTGAAGCATGTGGATGCATTGCTGCCGGAGCAGCAGCAACGGTTGCTCAGCATGCTGAAGCACGGCGAGGTGGTGCCGCAGCATGCTAGCTGTACCAGCGGGGTGGATGTGCGGGTGATGGTGTCGTCGACCGCGTCGCTGGACGCACAAACGCGTAGCGGGCAATTTTGTGTGGAGCTTTATGATATGCTCAGCCGGTTTCCGTTGCAATTGGCACCGTTACGCCTGCGCCAGGATGATGTGGCGGAGCTGGCAGAACATTTTATCCGTCGTTATAGTGCACGAGAGGGCAAGGCGTTTTGTCCGCTGCGTGCGGATGCGGCGCGGATGCTTTCACAATATCATTGGCCCGGGAATATCCGCGAGCTGCGGCATGTGATGGTGCGCGCGGTGATGCAGAATAATGATGCGATGATTACGCCCAAGCTGGTGATTCAGCTGTTGCTGGGGCAGGTGTCGACAACGGAAGTGACGCATTTGCCCGATTTGTCCTCGCTGTATGCGCATTATGATATTGAGGAAGACAGCTCGCTGAATTTGCTGGCGCAGGATGGGAATGTGCGGCGTATCCATGAAATGGAAGCAGAAATGATCCGCTATGCGATTCGTTATTATAAGGGACAAATGAGCGAGGTGGCCCGACGGCTGGGCATCGGGCGGTCGACATTATACCGTAAAATTCAGGACTATAATTTGTCGCAGATGGGCTGAGTCGGGCGTGGCATTTTCGTCTGAAATGGGGGTGAATTTAGAATAATTCTTACGAAAACATGAAGAAACATGTGGCGTCTTTACGATTTATCAATCTTTTTGGTGTTAGATAAAAAGAAAACAAAATAACCACGCACATTTAAGGAGATAAGCACCCCATGACTTCTGAACTTAAAATGGCCGAAATGTTGTGTACCCGCCTATGCCATGACCTGACCGGCCCGATTGGCGCGGTGAATAATGGCGCGGAGTTTTTGCAGGAAGAAGGGTTCGAGATGCAGCATGAGGCGATGCAGCTGATTTTATCGAGCGCAGGGGAAGCCGTGAATCGCTTGCAGTTTTACCGTCAGGCTTATGGCCGCCAGAATGAGCATGGTGAGGCCAGCCTGTCGGAGCAAAAACAACTGGTGCAGGCGTTTTTTGCTAATACCAAAATTCAGGTGGATTGGCCCGATAGCCATACGGATGCGTCGTCGGTGTCGATTAGTCAGCGTATGGCGCGGCTGATTCTGAATTTGCTGATTATCAGCTCCGGCGTGTTGCTTAAAGGTGGCAATATCGCGATTCGCCTCAACGAAAGTGATGCTAAACGTACCGTGAGTCTGCGCGCTAGTGGCGAAATGGTGCGGATGGACCCGGATGTGCTGCGCATTTTAACCCGCGAAGCGGTGCTGAACCAGCTGAGCCCTAAAACCGCGCAACTGGCGCTGACACTTACACTGGCAGATGAGCTGCAGGCCAAGCTGCATTTCCATTTGGGCGAGTCGCAGCTGGAGATTACGGTGGAGCAGGTGGTGGTCGCCGCGAATGAGCCGGAGCATTCCTTTGCATAAGCCCTGTCGCCTAATGGGTAACATTTCCGCATCTATACAGCGATTATTCTTGAATAATACAAATATCTATTTGCCAATGCAGCCGTGTAAAGTAATATCGGGCTAATGAAAAATAGCCAGAAGGCACGGGAGGAAGTGGTATGGATGATCTGATCGGCGAGTTTATTACCGAGACGGCCGAGAGCCTGTCGATGCTCGATCTGGAGCTGGTGAAGCTTGAACAAAACCCCAATGACCGCGATATTTTAGGTAATATTTTCCGTCTTGTGCATACCATTAAAGGCACATGCGGCTTTTTGGGCCTGCCGAGGCTGGAATCCGTTGCGCATGCGGGCGAGAATGTGCTGGGCAAAATCCGTGATAATGAAATTGAGGTATCGCCCGGGGCTATCTCGATTGTGCTGTCATGCCTTGACCGGATTAAAAGCATTATGGACCATCTGGCTGAGCATGGCGAAGAGCCGGAAGGCGAAGATAGTGAGCTGATTAATGCGCTGAATGCGTTTGCCGAAGGGCGCAGCGCGGATATTCCGGCGGCGAGCGCCCCGGCTGAGCCGGTGGTAGCTGCACCTGTTGCGCCTGCGGCCACCGCTGTGGGTGCCGAGCAAGGCATGGTGGAAGTGGAGAATGAAGGCGGCTTGTCGCGCGATGTGCTGGATGAGCTGGAGCGCGCATTCCAAATGGCGGAATCGACAGTGGAGGGGGGCGCGAAAGCAGCGGCCCCTGCAGCGCCTGAGCCGGTGGCAGAAGCGCCTGCTGCTGCGGTGCCGGCGGCACCCAAAGCGGTTGCGGCGCCGGATATTTCGGAGAAAGCGAAGGAAAAGGCGATTCAGCAAGGGCTGGCTGCCGAGCCGAAAGAATCGGGCGGCGGGCTGGCCAATCAGAGTATTCGCGTGAATCTGGACGTGTTGGAGAATCTGATGCAGATGGTGGGTGAGCTGGTGCTGACGCGTAACCAGCTGATGCAGATTGTGCGCAACCGCGATGATAATGAGCTGAAAGGCCCGTTGCAGCATTTGAGCCATATCACCACCGAGCTGCAGGAAGGGGTGATGAAAACCCGCATGCAACCGATTGGTAATGCATGGGCGAAATTTCCGCGGCTGATTCGCGATTTATCGATTGAACTGGGCAAAAAAATTGAGCTGCGCATGCTGGGGGCAGAGACCGAGCTGGACCGTCAATTGCTGGAGCTGATTAAAGACCCGCTCACCCATATGGTGCGCAATAGCTGTGATCATGGGTTGGAAGGGCTCGCCGAGCGTCAGGCTACGACTAAGCCTGAGACGGGGATTGTGACCTTAAGCGCCTATCATGAGGGCGGACATATTATTATCGAGATTTCCGATGACGGGCGCGGGGTGAATATTCCGCGTATTAAGCAAAAGGCGATTGAAAACGGGCTGGCCAGTGCGGATGAGCTGGAAGTCATGCCCGATCAGCAGATCATGCAGTTTATTTTTAAGGCCGGATTTTCGACGGCGGAGAAAGTGACCAGCGTGTCGGGCCGTGGGGTGGCATGGATGTGGTGCGCACCAATATCGAGAAAATCGGCGGGACGGTGGAGTTGAAATCGGAAGCGGGCAAGGGCTCGACCTTCCATATTAAAATTCCGCTGACACTGGCGATTGTGTCGGTGCTGCTGGTGGAAGCCAATGGCGAGCGCTTTGCGGTGCCGCAGATTAATGTGCTGGAGCTGGTGCGCACGGCGGCGGATTCGGAGCATCAAGTGGAGATGATTAGCAATGCGCTGGTGTTGCGCCTGCGCGATAAGCTATTGCCGCTGGTAACGTTGGGCGATGTGCTGCAATTGCCGGAATGTGCCAAGGAAGAAGACGACGAGGAATTCGGCGCATGCGAAGACGAGCAATATATTGTGGTGTGCCGCGTGGGTGGATCGGATTTCGGGGTGATCGTTGATCGCATTTTCGACACGGAAGAAATTGTGGTGAAGCCGGTATCGGAGTTGCTCAAAAATATTGATGTGTTCTCGGGCAATACCATTTTGGGTGATGGCAGCGTGATTATGATTTTGGACCCTAACGGACTGGCGCGCCTGTGTGGCGATAATGACGGGGCGAGCAAAGCGCATGAAGAAGAAATGCTGCGCCGCCGCGCCAATAGCGAACAGCTGGTGAGCTTCCTGCTATTTAAAGCGGGCGAGGGTGCACCCAAAGCCGTGCCGCTGGAGCTGGTATCGCGACTGGAAGAGGTGGATGTGAACACGATCGAGATGTCGGGTGAGTCGCGCGTGATTCAGTATCGCGGGGATCTGATGCGACTGACAACGCTGCATGACATGGACGTACCGGAAAAAGGCACCTGCGAAGTGGTGGTCTTTAGTTATGATAATAAAACCGTCGGGCTGGTGGTGGAGCATATACTGGATATTGTCGAAGCGCCGTTGCAGGTGAAGCTTGGCTCGGTGGATGATGCGTATCTGGGGAGTATGGTGATTAGCGGCAAAACCACGGATGTGGTGGATGTGGGCTATTTGCTGCGCGGGATGATTTCGGATGCGGCTTTGAATGATTTGCGTGATCAGAACGCCTCGGACGAGTGCCATGTGATGTTGGTGGAAGACAGTATTTTCTTCCGCAAGCTGACGGTGCCTTTCCTTACCAGTTTGGGCTATCGCGTGAGCGCGTATCCTTCGGCACCGGAAGCGCTGGAGGTGATTGTTCAGGGCAAAATTCCGTTTGATATTATCGTGACCGATATTGAAATGCCGGAGATGGACGGGTTCCAGTTTGCCGAGCGCGTGCGCAGCCTGCGCCATTTCGATCATGTGCCGATTATTGCGTTTACATCGACGATTAACGAGCAATTTATCACTCGCAGCAAAAGTGTGGGGATGAATGATTTTATTTTGAAAACCAACCGTGAAGCGCTGGTGCAATCGATGAGCCATCGGATGATGGAGCAGCAGGAGGTAGCCTAAATGTCGAACGCGTTACAGACAACCGGTGGAGATGGCGGCTTATATAAAGCTGCTTATAGCAATGCGCAGCAGGAATTTGTTACCATGAAGGTGGGCAATCAGCTGTTTGGTATTTCTGTGATGGCGGTGCAGGATGTGCTGCGCAAACAACGTATTGCCAAAGTACCGTTGGCACCGAAAGTGATTGCCGGTTCGCTTAATCTGCGTGGGCGGATTGTAACGGCGATTGATATGCGCGTGCGGCTGGGTATGGCGGATAATGATGATCCTGAAAGTGCGATGAATGTGGTGGTCGAATATAAGAATGAGCTTTACAGCCTGATTGTTGACCGTGTGGGAGAAGTGCTGAGTTTACCTTTGGATAAATTCGAGAAAGTGCCTGCCAATTTGGCGGAAGGCTGGCGTACGCTGTCGGCTGGTGTGTTTAAACTGGATAAGGAACTGCTCGTTATTTTGGACGTCGAAAATATTATACGCATATCCTAATTACAAGGCATGGCAACATGCTGCTCAGGGAACCACGCTATGAATGACCATGTTAAAACCTGCCTGATTGTCGATGACTCCAAGATTGTGCGCAAAGTGTCGCGGCGTATTCTGGAAACCTTTCATTATACGGTGAGTGAAGCGGAGCATGGCGAGGATGCGCTTAACCAATGTAAGCAGGCTTATCCCGATCTGATAATGCTCGACTGGCACATGCCGGTGATGGACGGGCTGGCATTTATTACGGCGCTGCGGGCGTTGGAGGGCGGCGACAAGCCGGTGGTAGTTTTCTGTACGACGGAGAGTGATTTCAGCCGCATTCAGGCCGCCATTATGGCGGGGGCGAATGAATATGTGATGAAGCCGTTTGATGAAGAAATTATTCGCGGCAAGCTTGAGCAGCTCGGTCTGCTGGGTCAATCATAGGAGTTTGAGTGGACAAGCCTTCGCCTATTGCGTCAGCCGCTCGTGCTACTTCGGCCTCTGGGCCGGTGATTCATGTCATGCTGGTGGATGATTCGGCGATTGTGCGCGGGATGATGACGCGCGCCTTTCAGGATGAGCCGTTGATTAAGGTGGTGGCGACAGCCAGTGATGGCGAAATGGCATTGCGCGTGGTGACGCAACAAAGCGTGGATATCATTATTCTGGATATTGAAATGCCGCGCATGGACGGTATTACGGCGCTGCCGGAATTGCTGCGCTTGTCGCCGCAATCGCGGGTGATAATGGCGTCGACGCTGACCGAGCGGAATGCCGAAATTTCGCTTAAAGCGTTAAGCCTCGGCGCCTCGGATTATGTGCCTAAACCCAGCAGCACCAAAGAGCCGGATGCGGCGGCGAATTTTTATCGTGAACTCAAGCAAAAGATTATTGCGCTGGGCAGCAAGCAGGCGAAACACATGGCAGCTTCGCGTGCACAGACGCCGTCTGCCGTGTCATTGTCGCTGCCCCCCGTGGTGAAGCCCAAAATTGATTTGCGCACGCCGGACGGGCAGATTCAATATCCTGATCATCCGATTCAGGCGATTGCGATTGCATCGTCGACCGGCGGGCCGCAGGCGCTGCTGAGTGTGCTCAAGGCGCTGTATCAGACGCCGGTGAAAGTGCCGGTGTTTATTACACAGCACATGCCAGAGAAATTTACGGCGCTATTGGCGCAGCATTTGTCGCAGGATGCGCAGTGCGATTGCAATGAGGCGGTGCATGGCGAAATGATAAGCGCAGGCAAAGTGTATCTGGCACCGGGGAATTTTCACATGTGTCTGCAGCCCGCATCGAGTGCGGTGCAGGTGGTGCTGAATCAGGAAGCACCGGTGAATTTTTGCCGGCCTTCGGCTGATCCGATGCTGATGAGTTTAGCGAATATTTATCAGCGCCAGCTGCTGGTGGTGGTGTTAACAGGGATGGGACATGACGGGCTGGCGGGTGCGCGCTATGCGATTGAAAAAGGCGGTGCGGTGATTGCGCAGGATGAGGAAACCAGCGTGGTATGGGGCATGCCCGGTGCGGTCGCGCAGGCAGGATTATGCAAGGCGGTGCTGCCACTGCCCGATATTGCCCCATATATTATCCGTGCGTTGGAGCGAGTGAATCATGCAGGCCGATGAATTTACCTATATCGCCGGTGTGCTGAAGCAACAATCGGGCATGTATCTGAGCGAGGATAAAACCTATTTGCTCGAATCGCGCTTGCAGCCGATTGCGCGGGTGCGCGGGCTGGAGAATGTGTCGGCGTTGATCAAGCAGATGCGCGCGACCAACGACCGCACCCTGATTCATGAAGTCACGCAGGCGATGACGACTAATGAAACGATGTTTTTCCGTGATAACAAACCGTTTGAAAAATTATCGTCGTTGATTTTGCCAACTTTGCGCGAGACGGACCCGTCGCGTAAGCATTTGCGCATCTGGAGCGCGGCGTGTTCTGCCGGACAGGAACCCTATACGCTGGCGATGGTGTTGAGCGAGGAAATGGCCAAAATGCCCGGCTATAGTTTTGAAATTGTCGCCTCTGATTTATGCGACAAGGTTTTGAGCAAGGCCAAAGAGGGGATTTATACACAGTTTGAAGTGCAGCGCGGTATGCCGATTCAGCTGCTGCTGAAGTATTTTCAACAGGCGCCGGATAATCACTGGCAAGTGAAGGATTCGCTGAAGGCAATGATCCGCTTTGATACGCATAATCTGCTGGAGGATGCGGGGCGGTTTGGTGTGTTTGATATTATTTACTGCCGTAATGTACTGATTTATTTTGATGAGACGACCAAGGGGCATGTGCTGGGGCGCTTAGCGGCAGTGATGCGGCCACCTGGATTTTTGACGCTGGGTAGCGCGGAAACGGTGATTGGGATTTCGACGCGCTTTAAGCAGATGGAAGTGGAGCGGAGTATTTATCAGTTGGCTTGAGGGTGGGCGGAGGGAGCACGGTTGTGGAGGGAGGTCCTTCGTGAAAGGCTCAGGATGACGATGTTATTTCAAAAAAAAGGCTCCGTTTAAGGAGCCTTTTTTATTTCTATACGAATGAAGGCTTAGGCCGGCTCACTCGCTTTTTTCGACTTTTTTGCGGTGTCTTTGGTGACCTCCGTGGTTTCGGGGTCTTTGAGCACATAACCACGGCCCCAGACGGTTTCGATATAGTTGTCGCCACCCGAGGATTCCTGTAATTTTTTGCGCAGCTTGCAGACGAATACGTCAATGATTTTTAACTCGGGTTCGTCGATGCCACCATAGAGATGATTAAGGAACATTTCTTTGGTGAGGGTGGAGCCTTTACGCAGCGATAACAGCTCGAGGATGCCGTATTCCTTGCTGGTCAGGTGCAGTGGCTTGCTGTCCACTTCGACCGAGCGGGTATCGAGATTGACAATCAGTTTGCCGGTACGGATGACGGATTCGGAATGGCCTTTGGAGCGGCGCACCACAGCCTGAATACGGGCAATCAGCTCGCCTTTATTGAAAGGCTTGGTGAGGTAATCATCGGCACCGTAGCCGAGGCCCTTGATTTTCTGATCGGGGCCGGAGAGACCGGAGAGAATCAGGATCGGGGTGGTGATTTTGGCGGCGCGGAAACGGCGCAATACTTCATAGCCGTCGATATCGGGCAGCATCAGATCGAGAATGATAATATCATAATCGTAGATTTTGCCGATTTCTAAGCCTTCTTCACCTAATTCGGCGGTATCACAGATGATACCCTCCGAGGCGAGTGACAGTTCAATCGCTTTCGCGGTGGATGGATCATCTTCAACCAAAAGTACACGCATGGTAGGCACACCCCCTCATTAATGATTTATTAACTTTTTAAGTTGTTAATATAGTCTTAACATAAAAAATTAACAATCACAAATAAAGAAAATATGACAAGGGGATGTGTATTTTATCACTCTGATACATTTCTGCCGCGCAAGCGAATGATAAGTGATTCAGAGGCTTAAGGAAAAATAACTATAATCCAGTGGATTAAATCCGTGTCTTTGCTATAATGGGGCGTGTCTGTCACCTTTATTAAGAGGAACTCCGCTTTGGCACTCCAGCTTATCGAACAATTCAATAATGAGATCAGCCGTTTACAGGATTATGTCCTGACCGGTAAAATTACGGCGGTAAAGGGTTTGCTGGCGGAATGCACCGGTATTGAGCATGCGTTGCAGATTGGCTCGCGTTGCCGCATCAAGCATGCCTCTGGTGGGCCGGATATTTTATGTGAAGTGGTGGGTTTTCAGCACAAAGCCGCGCTTTTGATGCCGTTTCAATCGCTTGAAGGGGTGGGGCCGGGGGCTGACGTGTTGCTGGAGCAGCGCGAATCGGCGGTGCAGCCTTGTGAGGCATGGCTGGGCCGTGTGCTGGATGCGATGGGCAACCCGATTGATGGGAAAGGGCCGTTACCACTGGGCATACAACCTTATTTGTTGCGCAATGATCCACCACGCGCAAGTGACCGCGCGCGGGTGAAGGGCAAGCTGGATTTGGGCATTAAGGTGCTGAACGCGTTTTTGACCTGCTCACGCGGGCAGCGAATGGGTATTTTTGCTGGATCGGGCGTGGGGAAATCGATTCTGATGTCGATGCTGGCGCGTTATTCGACGGCGGATGTGAATGTAATCGGGCTGGTGGGCGAGCGTGGCCGCGAGGTGCAGGAATTTATTGAAGATGATTTGGGCGAAGAGGGGTTGGCACGCTCGGTGGTGGTGGTGTCGACGTCGAGCGAATCGGCGCTGATGCGGCGGCAGGCGGCGTATCTGACGCTGACGATCGCCGAGTATTTTCGTGACCAGAGCAAAGATGTTTTATGCTTGATGGATAGTGTGACGCGCTTTGCGATGGCGCAGCGCGAGATTGGATTATCGGCGGGTGAGCCGCCGACCACCAAAGGCTATACGCCGACGGTGTTTGCTGAATTGCCCAAGCTGCTGGAGCGCGCCGGGCCGGGGCTGGTGGGCAGCGGTTCGATCACCGGATTATTTTCGGTATTAGTGGAAGGCGATGATGATAATGAGCCGATTTCGGATGCGGCGCGGGGGATTTTAGACGGGCATATTGTGCTTAGCCGTGCGATTGCGCAACGTGGTCGCTATCCGAGTGTGGATGTGTTGAAAAGCGTGTCGCGGATGCTGCCGGATTGTAATGACGAGGCCGAAAATATGTTGCTGCAAGTGGCGCGGAATTTGATGAGCACCTATGAGGATATGGCGGAGATGATCCGGTTGGGTGCGTATCGCCGTGGCAGTGACCGTGAGGTCGATCACGCGATTCAATATTACCCGCAGATAGAACAATTCATTCGGCAGAAAAAAGAAGAGTCGATATCGCTGGATGAAAGCTATGATGCGTTGGCGGCGGTGCTGGGATTTGAGAATTGGCGCGAAAAATTAACCTCTGTGAAGGCCGCTGAGTTATGAAAAGTTTAAAGACTCTGATTCGCATGCATAAGCGCGAGCTGGACCGGTTGCGCCGCGAAGTGGCATTGATTGAATCGAAACGTGACGATTTGATTGGTGCGGTGCAGCGCATGCAGGACGAGCTGTTGCATGAATTGGCCACAGCGGATGAGCTGGGGGAAATGCGTGGATTTTTTGGCAATTTCTCTGATGCGATCAAGCGCCGTCAGAAAGAGGTGGCCGTGCGGATTGTGAAGCTGGAGCAGCAAATTCAAGAGCAGCAAATCGAGATTCAATCACGCTTTGCCGAGATGAAAAAATTTGAGATTGCCTATGAGCGGCATTTGCTGCGCGAGGCACAGGCGAAGGCGAAGAAGGAACAACAACAACTGGATGAGGTTGGCTTGCGCAAGTTTGCCAATAATGTATGATGCGTATTATGATGATAAGCGGGCTTTTATTGCTTGCAGCCTGTGCCAACCAAAGCAGCGTACAGCGCGACTATTTAGCGCAGCGCGACAATTGTCAGGATATGGCAGAGCGCGATATTCACCGTTATATTCATCCGCAGGCGATGATGACGGATAAAGACCGTAATGCCCAACTGGTGACCTTGTTTAGCGATTGCATGTTTTTGCAAGGCTGGACGGTGGCAACACCCAGCCGCGAAAAGCCTGCGGGTGCGCTTTCGGGCAGCGGGATGTAGCGCTTAAGAGCGAATCCATTCATGATCGGCGCAAGCGGCGCGGAAATTTCCTAATGTGGCTTTGAGCGAATTGATGGCACCGGAGGTGTCGATATAGGTGCCGTAGACTAATAACCCGTTGGTGTATTGGCCGCCTTCGGTGCAGCCGGGCGAGCCGAGAGGTTTGTCGCAAAAAATCCATGCGTCCTGCCCGATGGACGGAGTGGAGATCATCGACAGCATGGAGTGGCGCAGCACGCGCGCATTATTGCCGAATTTACTTTTGCATTCCTGATCGGCTTTCATCAGCTGATTGCCACTATAGGTGCCGGTGGTGATGCCTTTGTATGTGTAGTTGAGATAGCCGCCATTGCCGGTGACAGTGGCCGATGATTTGGTGCCCCATACGAGCATATCGTCGTAATAAAAATTGCTGGCATTTTCACCATTGTTGAAGGCGGCTTCGTTGAACCGGGTGTCGTTGTCGCAATTTTCGGATTCGACGGTGGTGGTGTGGCAGGCGGTGCCCAGTATGCCTTGCTCGCTATAGCTACCGGCGCGGTTGCGGCCCGTGCTGAGGATGATGAAGGCGACCTGATCGGGTGGGGTGGAGACGCTATTACCATAGCCGTCATAGACACTGATAGCGCCTTCGCTTGCAGCAAAGCTGGAGACAATCGCCAGTGAATTAGTGACGGCGTATATGAATTTCTGGTTCCAGCTGTCATGGCCATAGTCGGACGGTAAATTTAACTCGCGGAAGGGAATGGCACCGATGCGCACGCCACCGGTGAGGGTGATGCCGGAGCCTGCGGCGGGGGCGATGCTGCAATCGCTGGCGCGGCCATAGGTGGCGATACCGAGCGTATCGACGGGGCGGGCGGGGCAGGGGAAATGGCCTTGTTCGGCGGTGTAGCGCAGCAATGCATCTTTGAGGATGGCCATGCGGGACTGGGTGTTTTCAAACTGGGTGCGCTGCGCATAATAGGTGGAGGCTTCTACCCCCATGGCGCTGAGCAATCCGATGATGACGATCACGATGGACAGCTCGAGGAGCGAGAATCCGTGTTGCTGCATGCATCCTCCATTTGGCTTGTGTAATGAGAGCCTAATCCGGTGCAGCAGTGCAGACAAGAAAAGCCGTATGGGGCTGGCTAGTCGCGTGCTAAAATAAGACGGTTGCTATGGATGGCTTTAAGGGTAGAGAGACGTTTTGAGCCAGTTGCCGGCGGCATCTTTGGTATATTCCCACCGATCATGGATGCGGAAATCGCCCTGTATCCAGAATTCGATGCGCTCGGGCACAATGCGCCAACCCGACCAATGTGACGGGCGGGGAATGGTTTGACCGGCGAATTGTTGCTCGTAGGCTTTGATACGATCGGACAGGCTGGCTTCGTGTTCCATGGGCTGAGACTGACGCGAGGCCCATGCGCCAATCTGGCTGGCGCGCACGCGTCCGGCGAAATAGGAATCGGCTTCTTCGTCGCTGACTTTTTCGACATGGCCTTCGATACGGATCTGGCGATCAAGCGGCATCCAGTAAAAGCACAGGGCAGCTTGCGGATTGGCTTTGATTTCGTCGCTTTTACGGCCTTCATGGTTGGTGTAGAAGACGAAGCCTTTTTCATTATATTGTTTGAGCAGCACGATGCGGCAGGATGGCATGCCGCTGCTGGCGGCGGTGGCGAGGCTCATGGCGGTGGGTTCGCTGATATGTTCATGGTCTATTGCCTGCTGCATCCATTCATGAAACAGTTCGAGCGGTTTTTCCATCGGTGCCTCCTTTGTGCTTGCGTAGTATGCCGTTGTTGTTTGTTCATGACAAGCAGGGGATGCGTGTGCATAGTATTGGCATGATCAGACCCGATGTGATGCAATTGCGACAATTTTACGCCTCGGCGCTCGGGCGGCTGGTGCGCGCGGCGCTGGAAGATGCTATGCACGCCTACTGGCCCGCGCTGCATGGCGATGTGACGGTGGGGCTTGGTTATGCCAATCCGGCGTTGCGACCTTATTTGGCCGAAGAGGCACAGGGGGATTGTCTGCTGATACCGCTGATGCCCGCAGCGCAAGGGGCGGTGTATTGGCCTTCGCATCAGGC
Organism: Alphaproteobacteria bacterium UBA6178; assembly: GCA_002422205.1. Lineage (GTDB taxonomy): Bacteria > Pseudomonadota > Alphaproteobacteria > Rickettsiales > UBA3002 > UBA6178. Next base: position 23,639 of record DITS01000003.1, on the reverse strand, counting down.
AAACCGGACCGTGCTGGTGGATGAAGAGCAACTGCCTTTTCGGGATAATCTGATTAATCGCGTGGTGTTGTTGCACGCGCTGGAGCATGCGGAATCGCAAGCGCGGCTGCTGAATGAAATCTGGCGGGTGCTGACACCGGGGGGGCGGCTGATGGTGTGTGTGCCGAATCGCCGTAGCATTTGGGCGAGTTTTTCGAATACGCCCTTTTCGTATGGCAAGCCTTATAGTGTGTCACAGCTGCGTGATGCGTTATGTGCGGCGCAGTTTACTTATGTCGACAGCCAGATGGCGGTGCAGGTATGGCCCAGCCAGCGACGTGGGATTCAGCGTTTAAGTCGCCCCGTATTGCGTTTGCTGCATTGGGTGTTTCCGATGATTGGCGGCGTGATTGTGATGGAGGTGGAGAAGCAGATTTATGCTTCGGTTAAAGAGCCTGTGCGTCAGGGCAAGGCAAGGCCCGCCTATGCGCCGGTTGCTAAGCCCGCGATGACGCGAAATTAAAACAGAAGGGTTTAAGCCGGGCTTGCGTATGACATCATTGTGCTGATATTCATCAGTGCATTTTGTATTAATGTTTATTTATGGGGAGTTAGTATGCGATCAGTGTGGTTTTTATGTGTGGCGGTTACTTGCATGGCACCGGTGGCTCATGCGCAAAAGGGAATGGTGGAGATTACCCCGCGCGGGGTGGTGGTGGAAACCCTGAATGAGAAAGTGTCCGTGGGTCCGGGCGGTGTTACGATTCGCAATGGTAGTCCGGCGGGTGGTAGTCATACGGGTGGCGGTGTCGCGCCTGCCGCATCGGCCGGAGCGCTGCGTTTTGTAAATGGTGATTATAGCAATCTGGATTTGTCGGCGCAGGATTTGCGCGGCAGCTCTTTTGTGAATGTGGATTTCATCAATATTGATTTTCGCGGAGCCGATTTACGCGGCAGCAGCTTTTCAAATGTGGATATGACTGATTGCGATCTGCGCGGCGCTTTGCTTAGTGGCGCGAGCTTTACCAATACGGATTTTGGCAATAGCCGTGTCGGCGGGGTGGATTTTTCACAAGTGAAGCTGGTGAATACGGATATGGATTCGGTGGATTTCCGGGTGGATTCGGCGGTACCTGCGACCAATATCACGGCGGCGCTTACCGATCGTAGCGCACAAGCGACCCCATCGATGAATCTGGCGGTGTATTTCGATTTTGATAAGGATACGTTGACGGCGCAGGGCTGGCAACAGGTGACGGAGCTGGCCAAGGCGCTGGCTGAGCCTGCGCTGGCCGATGCCCCGATTCGTATCGAAGGGCATACCGATGCCAAGGGGACGGATGCGTATAATGTTGATTTGTCCTATCGCCGTGCGGCGCGGGTGATGCGTGTTTTGAGTGAGCAGCTGGGTATTGCCGCCGAGCGATTATCGATTCAGGGCTTTGGAGAATCCAAGCCGGTGGCCGATAATGATAGCGAGTTTGGCCGCTCGCAAAACCGTCGTGTCACGGTGGTCAATCTGTCGCAGTCTTAACAGGGTATATGCCCCTCTCCCACAATGGAGAGAGGGGCGAAGATGCATTAATATTTTACGTTGCAACCATAGGGCTGGGTGCTGGCTGGTTCTATTGGCTTGCCGTCTTTAAGGGATGTGAGTGCGGCGAGCACATAGTTGGTGGCGCTGTCGATATCGGCTATGTCGGCGGTTGGTTTATCGTCGATGGCGCCCATATAAACCAGAGTGCCTTCGGCGTCGATTACATACATGTGGGGTGTGGTTTTAGCATCATAGGCGCGGCCAATAGTGCCGTTGGGGTCGAGCAGATAATGCGCGGGGGTGGCGTTGCTGGTGGTCATTAATGCATTGGCACCATCCGCATCGACATGGCCTTGTTTACCCGGTGCGCTGGAATTGACAGTGAGCCATGTGGCGCCCATTGAGGTTGCGGTACGCTGGACTTGCTGCATGGTGCCGGATTTGTAGTATTTGACGACGAAAGGGCATTTGTCGTTGGTCCATTCGAGGACGATGGGCTTGCCTTTCAATTCGCTGAGCTTGATGGTGGTGCCATTGCTATCGGTGGCTTCGAAATCGGGGGCGGGTTGGCCGATGACCGGCTCGGCGGCTGCGGGTGCCGCTAGTAGTGTTGCAGCCAGTAAAAAAGCGGATAGATGTTTAAGCATAAAACCTCCTGTGGTTGATTAAAATCGGGTGGCGTCGATCACGCTGGTCGGCGTGAGGATTTGGGGTAGCAATTGCGGCTCGCCACTGGGTGGGTAGAAGACATAAATGGGTACGCCGTTGCGGCCAAAGCTTTTGAGATAGGTGGTGATGTTGTCGTCAAAATTGGTCCAGTCGGCGCGCAGGATGGCGATGTTGCGCTCGGCAAAGGCAGCATTTACCTTTTCATTTTTTAAGGTGGTGCGCTCATTGACTTTGCAGGTGATACACCATGCGGCGGTGCCATAGACGAAGACCGGGCGGCCTTGCTCGCGGTAGCGGTCGAGGGTGCTTTGCGAAAAGGTTTCCGCTTGCGATATCATGGCGTTTTGCGGGATGCCTTTTTGGTCGCCGGACTGGCCCTTGATGCTCCACATAATGATGGCGGCGAGCAGAATGAAGGCGATGGTTTGCACTGCGCGGCGGCGAGCCAGCAGCGGCAATAGCCAGATGGTGAAGGCAATGAGGACCATGCCGGTTAATGCGAGCGCCAGACCATGCGCGCCGGATTGCTGCACCAAAACCCATAATAGCCACGCGACGGAGGCATAGATGGGGAAGGCCATGAGTTCTTTGAAGCGCACCATCCATGCGCCCGGTTTGGGCAGCAGGCGACGCAAAGGCGGCACGAAGCAGATGAGCAAATAAGGCAATGCCAGGCCAAGGCCAAGGCAGAGGAAGACAGCCAGCGCAATGGCGGGTGGCTGGGTGATGGCGTAGCCCAGCGCGGCGGCCATGAAGGGCGCGGTGCAGGGGGTGGCGAGCAAGGTGGCAAGAATGCCGGTGAAGAAAGATTCGGCATAGGGGTTGCGGGTGCGGGCGGTGATGCCGCCCAGCAGGGTGGGCAGGTGAAACAACCCCGATAAATTCAGCCCGACGAGAAAGAGCAGATAGGCCAAGGCGACCACAAAGGGCGGGGATTGCAGCTGGAAGCCCCAGCCGACACTTTGGCCTGCTTGTTGCAGTCCGATGAGTAATCCGGCGATGATGGCGAAGGTGAGCAAAATGCCCAGCGTGTAGGCGAGGCCCTGCACACGAATGGCTGCTGGATTAGTGTGGGCATGTTTTGCGACACTGAGCGCTTTAAGCGAGAGAATGGGCAGTACGCAGGGCATGATATTGAGAATGATACCGCCGAGCAACGCTGAGAGCAGTGCCAGCCATAACCCCGTGTTGGGCGGGGTGGCGGGGCTTGGCGTNNTGGCGTTTCGGATGGGTCGGCTGTGAGTGGTGGGGCGGCGGTGGTAAGCGCGATTTCGGTATTGTCATGGGTGGCGGTGACGGTGAGATGCTGTTGCGTGCCGTCGGCTGCTTGCAAGGTGAGAAGGCCTTTATAGTGATCGGGCAGGGGCTGGCTGCCGCGCTTGGCTGCAATCAGCAGCCGGTCGCCATTGCGTTGCCATTGCTGGTCACTGTCATTGGCGATGACGCCGTCGTCGATCGGGAACCACCAGACGCTGTGCATATCGGTTGCAGTGGAGATGGGGATGGAGAGCTGGACGGTGTCGTCGCTGCTGCGATATTGCGCGGGCTGATCATGGATACGGGGGATTTGATCGAGGTAGGAGTTGAGGGGTTCGGCGCTATCGGCGGGGGTGGGTGGCGCGACGGTGAGGGTGAAGCGGAAGGTGGCGTATTCGGGGATGCAGATGTCTTTGCAGACCAGCCAGCTTGCTTTCACCTCTATATTGTGGGTGCTGCCCGCTTCGAGCGTCGCGGGGGGCGTGATGGGGGTGAGCAGCGCGGTGGGGCCTTCGAAACCATAGTTGAACAGGCCGCTATATTCGATACGCTCTGGGGCAAGCCAATGAATGGTGCCAGCTTCGAAGCCTTCGGGCAGGCTCCATTGCAGAGTGCTGGCCATGCCCGAATCGCCGGGATTTTGCCAGTAGCTATGCCAGTGTGGCTGCGGGGAGAGCTCAATACCGATCCAGAAGGGCTCACCTGCCGTGATTTGCTCGGACTGTAGCAACAGGCGCGCGGTGGTGATTTCATTTTCGATGGTGGTTTGGGCTAAGGTGTGCGTGCTCGTGCCCAATAAGAGCACAATGAACAGGACAGCAATCCGGCGCGCGGTTGAGAGCATGGGGATGTATATAGTGTATTTGGGGGGGAATGTATAGGGGCTAGGGGTGAGAGGCTAGAGGCTAGGGAAGGAAGGGCCCTTACCCTGACCCATTTCCGCAGGGAGAGGGTCAGTAAATTAAGTTAGGTGGGTTAGGAGCTTGGTGAAGGCCTGAGCGCGGTGGCTGATCTGGTGTTTGGCGGCGGCGTCCATTTCGGCGAAGGTGAGGGTATGATTGGTAGGAATGAAGATGGGGTCGTAACCGAAGCCATGCGCGCCGCGCGGCGGAAAAGTGAGGGTGCCGTGCGACTCGCCACGGAAAAAGACTGTTTCCTGACTGGGGACAGATAGAGCGAGGACACAGACGAAATAGGCGGCGATGCCTTGGGGATTGTGGCCAGCGTTGGTGAGTTCGTCATGAATGCGTTGCATGGCGTGGGCGAAGTCTTTGTGCTCGCCTGCCCAGCGGGCGGAATAAATGCCGGGGGCGCCACCCAACGCGGGTATGGCCAGCCCTGAATCATCGGCGAGGGCGGCTTTGTGGGATAATCGCATGGCGCTTTCGGATTTGAGTGCAGCGTTGGCTTCGAAGGTGTCGCCGGTTTCGTCCGGCTCGGGCAGGCCCAGATCGGCAGCGGAATGCACAGTGATAGTGAGTGGTGCAACGAGCTCGGCGATTTCGCGCAGCTTGCCTTTATTATGGCTGGCGATGACGAGTTCGCTCAATGCATTCATTGGGGTGTTCCGATGGCTTCGATTTGTTTTTGCGTGAGCTGCGCCACGCCCAGCTTGGCGAGGGCGAGCATGTGGGTGAATTCGTCTTCGCTGAAGCAGGATTCTTCGCCGGTGGCCTGAATTTCGACCATTTGGCCGCCGCCGGTCATGATGAAATTAGCATCAACGGTGGCACCGCTATCTTCGACATAATCCAGATCGAGCACGGGGGTGCCTTCGAAGATGCCGCAGGAAATAGCGGCAACGGAATGGGTGATGGGCATTTGTTTGATTTTGCCCTGATCGAGCAGTTTTTGGCAGGCAAAATGCAGTGCGACATAGCCGCCGGTGATGGAGGCGGTGCGGGTGCCGCCATCGGCTTCGATGACATCGCAATCGACGGTGATCTGGCGCTCGCCCAGCAAGGATAAATCGATCACGGCGCGAAGGGAGCGGCCAATTAATCGCTGGATTTCCTGCGTGCGGCCCGATTGTTTGCCACGAGCCGCCTCACGCGGGTTGCGGCTGTTGGTGCTGCGCGGGAGCATGCCATATTCGGCAGTGACCCAGCCCTTGCCGGTGTTGCGCAGCCAAGGCGGGGTAAATTCTTCGACCGAGGCGGTGCATAATACTTTGGTGTGGCCGCAGGTGATGAGGCAGGAGCCTTCGGCGTGGCGGCTGATATGGGGCTGGAGGGTGAGCGGGCGAAGCTGGTTGGCTTCGCGGTTGAATGAGCGCATGATTTGTCCTTTATCTGATCAATAGGTACCACTAGGCAGATTCTGGCCTTTTTGCAATGAATAGCTTGAAATTAATGATTGCTGGGGCCATATAGTTGGCAGCTAGCTTTAAGAGGAAAACCCAATGAATCAACTAAAACCCGATGATGCGATGGATAATCAATCCCCCCTTGCGGATGCAAGCGATGAGGCGATTGATTTATCGAATGATGACGCGGCGGTGTCGGACGTGCCTGCGGAATATGAATTGCAGATTGCCGAGTTGAAAGACCAGCTGATTCGCGCGCTGGCGGAGAATGAAAATATTCGCAAACGTGCGCAACGCGATCTGGAAGAATCGAATAAATATGCGATTACGGGCTTTGCGCGGCAGATGATCAGCGTATTGGAGAATCTGCAGCGGGCGACGTCGAGTATTTCGGAAGATATGCGCGCGGAAAATGAGCAGGTGAAAAATCTGGCGCTGGGGGTGGAGATGACCTTGCGGGAATTGCTCACCGCGTTCGAGCGGTTTGGCATTACGCGCATCGAGCCGATTGGCGAAAAGTTTGACCATAACCTGCATCAGGCGGTGATTCAGATTGATGATCCGGTGGCTGAGCCGGGCACGGTATTGCAAGTGCTGCAGGCGGGCTATACGATTCATGATCGGCTATTGCAGCCTGCGATGGTGGGTGTGGCCAAGCGCGGTGAAACGCCGAATCAGGTGGATACGCAGGCTTAGTTTTGAGTGATTAGTGGCTAGTGGCTGGTTATTCAGCAGCCACTCGTTTTAACCTGTCACTAGCCACTAGCCACCAGCCACTGTGTTTGCTACAGTGTGGCCATGTTTTTAATTCGTAAGACTGATATTCCCTTTGCGCGTGAAGATGCTAACCGGTTTTTGCCGTTGGTGATCGGGCTGATGGTGTGTTTGACCGGTTTGTTTCTGGCGGCAGCGCTGAGCATCGGCGATTCGGTGCGGGCGGCGGGCAGTATCAATATTCAGACGGTGCAGGTGTATATCCCGTATCGCGCCAGCGGGGCGAATGACGCGCGCGACAAAATGCTGGGGGCTTTGCTGGTATCGCCGGTGGTGGAATCGGCGGCGCATGTGCGCAAAAGCGATTTAGCCAAGCTGATTGCGCCGTGGACCGGTGGCGCGATTAAGCTGGATGATTTGCCATTGCCGACGGTGATTGAGGTAACGCTGAAAGATAGACTGGCGCGCGAAGAAGCGCTGGCGACACTGAAAACGGTGGTCGAAACCGTCGATGCCAAAGCCGAGATTGAGCATTATCAGCAATGGGTGGATCAGCTGATGCAGTTTACCGGCATGCTGCGCATGGTGGCGATTATATTGGCGGTATTGCTGACGGCGGCGCTGATGATTATTGTGGTGCTGGCGGCGCGTACCAGTCTGAAGCTGAATTTTAAAACGGTAGCGCTACTGCATAATGTGGGCGCGCAGGATGATTATATTATGCATCAGTTTGTGCATAACGGGTTGTGGATGGTGCTGCGCGGGGCGATATTGGGCACCGGCGTGGCGATATTATTATCGATTATACTGGCGACGTTGAGTGGTGAGCTGGCGTCGCCGCTGCTGCCCACGTTACACCTATTGCCGGAGCATGTGGTGATGTTTGTGCTGCTGCCTGCCTTTACGGCACTGGTGGCGTATGTGGCGGTGCGGCTGACCATTCAGTCGATGCTGGAGCATATGCATTAATGTTAGTGCTATTGGACCGTGATGGGGTGATTAATGTGGACCGACCGGATGCGGTCAAATCACTCGATGAATTTCGTTTTATTGAGGGATCGCTGGAAGCGATTGCACGGCTGACGCATGCGGGCTACCGGCTGGCGGTGGTTACCAATCAGTCGGTGGTGGGGCGCGGGCTACTGAGCGAGGAAGGCTTGCAGCAGATTCATGATTATCTGGTGCATGCGGCGGCGCATGCGGGTGGCATTATCGAGCGGGTGTATTATTGCCCTGACCATCCCGACCGGCCAACGCAGCGCCGCAAACCGGCGCCTGGTATGGTGCTGGAAGCGCTGGCAGATTTTGAGGCGGAGGCGGCGTGCACGCCGATGATTGGCGATGCGTTGCGGGATTTGCAGGCAGCGCATGCGGCGGGCTGTCCTTATTATCTGGTGCGGACTGGTGTGGGCGAGGCGGCGCTGGTGGCGGGGTTGCCTGATGAGATTGTGCCACGCGCGATTTGTAGTAATCTGAGCGAAGCGGTGCAGCATTGGTTGCAAAATCCGTTATGAAAATTTACGGTGCTTTCATGCATGTCTTTGTACGCATTGTGTTGTGGAGTGCGGTGGCGCTGGCTATTTTCTGGCTGACGGCGCTGGTGCATTTTGTGAGTATTATTCCGCGCAATTCGGTGGGGGATTCGGTGAGTACGGATGCGATTGTGGTGCTGACCGGCGGGTCTTTGCGCATTGCGTATGGGTTTGAGTTGCTCGATAAAGGCAAGGCAAAAAAGCTGCTGATTACCGGCGTCAACCGCGAAGCCAGCGTGGATGAGCTGATGGAGAAAAATGACGCGCCGGATGCGTTGCGCGATATATCGCAAAATGAAGAAGTGATCGCGCTGGATTTTAACGCTGACTCGACGCGTATGAATGCGTATGAGGCGGCGAAATGGATGCGGGAACAAAAGCTACGATCCTTACGGATGGTGACGGCGAATTACCATGTGCCGCGTAGTCTGATTGAGTTTCGCCGCGCCATGCCGCAGGTCATTATTGTGCCTGATCCGGTATTTCCTGAGCGTTTTACGCTGGAGAGCTGGTGGACGGATAGCGTCAGCCGCGAGCTGATTTTGTCGGAATTTCATAAATTTCTGGCGGTGTGGCTGATTAGCAGCGTGTTTGACAGCACGCCCGAGGCCCCATGATCTGGTTGCGCAGTTTGGCCTTTCATATTGGATTCTGGGCTTTGACCATTGGTATGGGGACGCTATGCTTACCGGCATTATGCTCGCGGCGTGCGACACATCGGGCGGCGCATGGCTGGGCGGCTGCGACGTTGTGGTTGCTGCGTGTATGTTGCGGGTTGCGCGCGGAGGTTCGCGGGCGTGAATATTTGCCGGATGAGCCCTGCGTGTTTGCGTCGAAGCATCAATCGACGCTGGACACGCTGGTGTTGTGGCGGCTGCTGGATGGGCCTGCGTTTATTTTGAAGCGGGAGTTATTATTTATCCCGTTTTTTGGCTGGTATCTGGCGCGGACGGGGCCGATTCCGATTCATCGCGGCTCGGGTAGTCAGGCGATTGCTGATATTGCGCAGCATGCGGCGGTGCGTCATGCGCAGGGCAGGCATATTATGATTTTTCCGGAAGGCACGCGCACGCGGCCCGGTACGCAGAACAAATATAAGACTGCGGGATTGAGTATATTATATCAGACGTTGCAGTGTCCGGTGGTGCCGGTGGCGCTGAATTGCGGGTTGTTTTGGCCCAAGCTGACCTTTGTGAAAAAAGCGGGTGTGGCGGTGGTGGAGCTGTTGCCTCCGGTGCCGGTGGGGCTGCCCAAAGAGGAAATGGTGGAACAGGTGCGGTTGCGGATTGAAGCGGTATCGCTGGCATTGTTGTAGGTGTGTGTCGTCATTGACCCGCTTTATGCGGGGATTTACGTGCTGTTTCGCGTGTTTATGAAGGAAGGAGATTACCCGAACAAGTCGGGTAATGACGGTGGAGGTTGGCATCATTACTTTGTCACTACCCGCTTTATGCGGGTAATCTACTTTTTTCGTTCATCCGTTTATCGCACTTAGGGGCGGCGGGTGCGGGTGACCTGGCCTTCTTTGAGGTAGAGGATGGGGTAGTTGAAATGCGAGACCAGATGCTCGTCATGGGTGGCGAAGAGGATGGTGGTGCCGATTTGATTGAGGCTGGTGAATAAATGCATCAGCCGCATGCTGAGTTGCGGGTCGAGATTACCGGTGGGTTCATCCGCCAGAATGAGGGCGGGGTTGTTAATGACGGCGCGGGCGATGGCGACGCGTTGCTTTTGGCCGCCGGAGAGATGCGTGGGCTTGGCATCGTGGAACTGCTCGAGCCCGATCCATGTGAGTAATTCGGCTACTTTTTGTTCCACCTGTTTTTTAGGCTCGCCGGTGACTTTGAGTGGCAGGGCAACATTTTCGGCGACGCTTAAATGGTTGAGAAGCTGGAAATCCTGAAAGACCGTGCCGATTTTGCGCCGCAACAAGGGTAGCTCGTGGCGTTTGAGGCGAGTGGCGTCATGGCCGAATAGCTGGATGGAGCCTTGGGTGGGTTTGTGTTCGAGCGATAACATGCTGAGAAGTGTTGATTTTCCAGCGCCAGATGCGCCGATGAGGAAGGTGAAGGACCCCGGCTCCAGATGCAGCGACAGCCGGTCGATGATGGGTTTTCCCCGCACATATTCCATCGATATGTTATGACAACGAATCATCTGCTCGACCCCTATGATCTTTTTGTATATAACCATACTGGTAACAGATAAAACGCTATTACAGCAAGGGGTGGTTTGTCGTAATGATTTTGCAATGTCCGTCATGTGAGACTCGCTTTCTGGTGGATTCGTCACTGATTCCGCCCGATGGGCGCATGGTGAAATGCGCGAAATGCGCGCATCAGTGGCATGTGGAGCCGGAAGAAGATGATTATCCGGAGGTTGCTGAGCAGCCCGCCTATGAGCCCGAAATGCGGGAAGATCTGCCCGATGATTTTGAGCCGAAGCTGGAGTCGCGCCGCTATGCCGCACAGGATTATGATATTCCGTTTTCGCCGCAGGTGCCGTCGCTTAGCGATCAGGCCAAGCGCAATAACCGGATTATGATGATGGCGGCAGTGGCACTGGTTTTGATGCTGTGTGTGAGCGCATTATTTACCTTCCGTGAACAATTGCAGGGTCCGCTCGCCCCTGTGTATGGTTTGCTTGGCATGCCCAGCAGCCAAGGGCTGGCGCTGGCCGATGTGAGCTTTCGCGCACGTGAGGCACGCAATAAAACCCGCTATATTGTCGAGGGGAAAATTGTTAATGAATCGGGCGAGGAGCGCCGAGTGCCTTTGCTGCGCGTGGCGATTGCCGATAAGGATGGCAACTGGATTGCATCGCGCGAATATGAGGATGATGCAAGGCTGAAACCGGGCGAGGCGTATCCGTTCAAGGCGTCGAATTTGGAGACGAGTTTTGTGGATAAGGTCGATCATCTGGTGGTCGAAATCGGTAATGGCGTGGAGCTGATGCTGCGTCAGTAATCACTAAATAATCAGGAGTCAATTTTGGACGAGCACTCGATCCCCGTATTATTTTCGGAAAGTGAAATTAAAGACCGTATTGAAGAGCTGGCTGCCGAGATTGCGCAGTCGATCAGCGGTGAATTTATGATCGTGTCACTGCTGCGTGGCAGCTTTATGTTTACCGCCGATCTGGTGCGCGCGATGTATAAGGTGGGGGCGCATCCGCAGATTGATTTTATGACCTTGTCGAGTTATCGCGGTACGCAAAGCACGCATGAAATTGTGATCAACCGCGATATTACCGAGGATGTGAAGGGCAAAACCGTGTTGATTCTCGATGATATTTTGGAGACGGGGCGCACGCTGCAATATGCGGTGAATGTGATTAAAGAGCGCGGCGCGACGGATATGAAAATTGTGGTGCTGCTGGAAAAACCCGGCAAGCTGGATATTGCGGTGAAAGCCGATTTTGTGGGCTTTACCGTGCCGGATAAATTTGTGGTGGGCTATGGGCTGGATTATGGCAATCATTATCGCGAATTGCCGTTTATCGGGTATCTGGATATTCATTAGTTTTTTGTGTTTGTTCCCGCTTTGCACTACTGTGCTACGCGATGAACCTAACGCCTTCGGCGACTAAAGGCTCGGTCTGCTGACCTCGGTTTTATCCTTCGTCATGCTGCGGGACGCGGAGCGTCAGCGCAGTATCTGGTGCCAACTCATGAGATCCTGCGCTCCCGCGTTGCGAGCCGCAGGATGACGGGGAAGTGGGGACGGTCTGCTGAGCTCGTTCATACAATCATGTTATTCCCGCCCCGTGACAAGCACGGGATAAACTCCAGCGGGAATCTAGCCTTGCGGACTATAAGTGAATCCCCGGGATCGGCGATGCCGACCCGGGGATGACGTGGAGGGGCTGCGGATGAGGGTGGTCTGATCCGTGTTTATTTCTGGATGATGAGGGTGCCGTTGTCTTGCAGGAAGTTTTGTGCCGGGAGGTTGCCCAGATTGCCAAGGTCTGCTTGCAGATTGGCGCTTTTGGCGAAGTCGGCCAATGTGCCAGCGAGGTTGCCTTTGTTTGCATTATGTATGGTAATGCTATCGCCTTCCGCTGCGTTGAAATCGGTGATGGTGACGCCTTGTTTGCTGCCATCGAAGGCGGGTTCCCAGAATTTGACGCTGGCGTGAAATTTATCCGCGCCTTTACCGCCGGTCATGGTGGCGGTGCCATATTCCTGAATTAGGGTATCATTACCGTCGCCGCCGCGCAGGACGTCATGTTGCACGTTGGCTGCGCCATGATGATCGCCGCCATGGATAATATCGTGGCCTGCGCCGCCATCAAGCACGTCGCTGTTGGGGCTGCCCTCGATATGGTCATTAGCAGCGGTGCCGGTGCGGGTTTCGCCTGGCCGGGCACCACGCGTGGGGGTTGAAGAACGGCTGACGCTGAAAGAAGGCAGAAACTCTGAGGGAGGTGGAAATGGGGTCACATCTACAGTTGTATTACCATCGCTATCCGGTCCGATGCGGATTCCTACACATCCGGTTAGGCCTAAAGCTGATACAATGGCCACGATAATAGGAGCTGGCATAGTGAATATCCTTTATGGTTATGTGTTGATCTTATCCTAGTGAAGGAATGTGACGAACAGATGACGGTATGGTGACGTTTTGGGGATATTTATGGATTAGCCTTGCTTACAGCCATTCGGGGAGGATGTCGGCGTTTAGCATGTCGGCGTAGGACTGGCGGGGGCGTATGATGGCGGCGCGGGCGCCATTCACCATCACTTCGGGCACCAGCGGGCGCGAATTATAGCTGTTGCTCATGACGGCGCCATAGGCTCCGGCGGTGCGGAAGGCGACGAGGTCGCCTGCGGAGACGGGTGGTAGCGGGCGGTTTTCGGCGAATGTATCGCCGGTTTCGCACACAGGGCCGACGATGTCGGTGAGCAGGGGGGCGCTGTCGAATTCATCGACGGGGATGATATCGTGATGCGCGCCATACATGGCGGGGCGTACCAGATCATTCATTGCGGCGTCGACGATGACGAAGCGTTTGGCACCGGTTTCTTTGACGTAAATGACGCGGCTGACCAAAATGCCCGCATTGGCCACGAGCAGGCGGCCCGGCTCGAATACCAGCAGGCATTCCAGATCGGCGAGGTGCTTTTTGACGATGGTGCCATAGTCAAAGGGCAGGGGTGGCGCATCGGCTGCGGCTTCATAGGGCACGCCCAGCCCGCCACCAACATCGAGAACCGAAATTTCATGGCCGTCGGCGCGGAGGGCGCGTACAAAATCGGCGGCGCGGGCATAGGCCTCGTCGAAAGGGGCGAGGTCGGTGAGCTGCGAGCCGATATGCATGGACACGCCTTGTACACGGATGCCATTTAGGTTCGCGGCTTTGGCGTAGAGTGCCTGTGCCTGTGCGATGGGCACGCCGAATTTATTTTCGGCTTTGCCGGTGGAGATTTTGGCGTGGGTTTTGGCGTCGACATCGGGGTTGATGCGGATGGCGATGGCGGCGGACTGGTTGCGGCTGATGGCCACCTCATTCAGCGCCAGTAATTCGGGCTCGGATTCGACATTGAACTGGAAGATGTTTTTCTCGAGTGCGAAGGCCATTTCGTCACGCGTTTTGCCGACGCCGGAAAAGACGATTTTGTCGCTGGAAATCCCTGAGGCAATGGCGCGGCGGATTTCGCCTTCGGATACGACATCGGCACCGGCGCCGAGCTTGGCGAAAGTAGCGAGCACGGCGCGGTTGGAATTGGCTTTGACGGCGAAGCAGACCTGATAATCGAGCCCGTGCAGACTGTCGCAAAATACTTGGTAATGGCGCTGGAGCGTGGCGGTGGAATAGCAATAAAAGGGTGTGCCGACCTCACGCGCGAGGGCGTTGATCGAGACATCTTCGGCGTGGTAGCTGTGATTGCGGTAACTAAAGTGATCCATTTTTTTCTGCAGCTTTTCGTTCTTGTTCTTGTTGTTCGCGGGCGGCGTCGGACGGGCGCATGAGGCTGCCTTTCTGGCCGCAAGCGGCTAACAGTAATGCGATCATGATCCATGCGATGGGTTGTTTCATAGCCAGCGTTTCCTTGCATCGGTGGCCGCGGTTTGCACATTGGCGGGGGCGGTGCCGCCGAAGGAGGTGCGGCGCGCCACGCAGGCCTCGACGGTGAGCACCTCAAAGATATCCTGCGTGATGCGCGGCTCAACGGATTGCAATTCTGCAAGGCTTAAGTCTTTTAACTCGCAGGCTTTGCCTTCGGCGATTTTAACGATGCGACCGGTGATGTGATGCGCATCGCGGAAGGGCAGGCCGAGGCTTTGCACCAGCCAGTCAGCCAGATCGGTGGCGGTGGTGTAACCCTGACTGGCAGCGGCGTGCATGCGGGTTTTATTGGGGGTGAGCTCGGCGATCATGCCGGTCATGGCGAGCAGGCACAGGCGCAGTTGATCATAGGCTTCGAAGAAGGGTTCTTTGTCTTCTTGTGAATCTTTATTATAGGCCAGCGGCAAGGATTTCATTACCATCAGCAGCGATTGGAATTGCGCGCAGATGCGACCGGTTTTGCCACGGATGAGTTCGGCGGCGTCGGGGTTGCGTTTTTGTGGCATGATGGAGCTGCCGCTGGTGAAGCTCTCGGGCAGGGTGACAAAGCCGAAGGGGGCGGATGTCCAGATCACCAGCTCTTCGGACAGGCGTGAGAGATGCATGGCGCAGATGGCGAAGGCGGCGAGCGGCTCGAGCACAAAATCGCGGTCTGATACGGCGTCGAGCGAATTGCGCATGGGGGCAGCGAAGCCCAGATGGCGCGCCGTCGCGTGGCGGTCGATGGGATAGCTGGTGCCTGCCAGTGCGGCAGCGCCGAGCGGGCATTCATCGGCGCGTTGCAGGGCATCGGCAAGGCGGGTGCGGTCACGGCCAAACATTTCGACATAGGCGAGCATGTGATGGCCGAAGGTGACGGGCTGCGCCGATTGCAAATGGGTGAAGCCGGGCATGATAGTATCGGCATGGGCTTGCGCCTGATCAATCAACGCGTTTTGCAGGGCCTGGAGTTGGGCGTTGATTTCGACGGTGGCGGCGCGCACGAAAAGGCGGAAATCGGTGGCGATCTGATCGTTGCGCGAGCGGGCGGTGTGCAGCTTGCCCGCGACGTCTCCGATGAGGTCTTTGAGGCGTGACTCGATGTTCATGTGGATATCTTCGAGCTCGGTGGAAAATTTAAATTCTCCGCATTCGATTTCCTCTAAAATCTGTTTCAGGCCATTTTGGATGGCGGTGCTTTCGGCGGGGGAGATAATGTTTTGTGCTTCCAGCATGATACAATGGGCGAGGGAGCCGTCGAGGTCCTGCGCATAGAGGCGCTGGTCAAACTCAATCGACGGGTTGATGCGGGCGAAGGCTTCGGACGGGCCTTGCGCATAGTGGCCGCCCCACATTTGATTGGCCTGTGCTGGGTTTTTGCTCATATCGTTTCCTTGATCTATTGGCTATCCATAGCGCAAAGAGGGGATGGATAGCAATGGTTTTAGGGGGGTGTGCAAGGAAGGGCTTTGTGTTGATGTTGTCACCCCGTCCTTGTTACGGGGTCTGGTCTTTCTTTGAGCAAGGCCGGACCCCGTCATGCGACGGGGTGACAATCAATAGTCAGTAAGCCCTCTTATCATTGTTATCCTCTACTCTCTATCAGTCATCCTGCGGCTTGCGAAGCAAGCGCGCAGGATCCCCATCAGGTGGCATGAAGATACTGCGCGCTTGCTTCGCGTCCCGCAGCATGACGGGATAATAAACGCAAGGCTGGATTCCCGCTGGAGTTTACCCCGTGCTTGTCACGGGGCGGGAATGACAGGAATAGAGGTTAGAGCGAGAAAGCTTGGGCCACATAGGTGGGGGCGGCGCTTGCTTGGTGGCACAGTGCGGCAAGTTTTTCGGGCGAGGGGTGGGTGCCATGTTCGCTTTTGAGGATGCCGCCGGTGATGAGGAGTGAGTCCAGCCCCATATTTTGGGCGCCTTTGATATCGGTGTGGAGGTTGTCGCCGATGGCGAGGATTTTTTTGTCGGCGCCGAGCAGACCGATGGTGGTATTGTAGACCTGCGCGTAGGGTTTGCCGATGAGGGTGACGGTGCCGCCCATTTGTTGGTAGGCTTGGGCCACCCATCCGGCGCAGAGCATGCGCGTGCCGTCTTGCTTGACGACTTCCATGTCGGGGTTGACGCAGAGCAGGGGCAGTTTGAGGCTAAGGAGTTTTTCGAGGGTGGGGAGGATGTCGGCTTCGGGCTGGAAGTCGGATTCGAAGCCGGTGTTGAGGATAAAGCCTGCTTTGTCCATGGTGGTGGATTGATAGTCGAGGCCGTTTAAAATATCCTCATCCTTGCCGGGGCCGAGGTAATAGTAGTTTTTGCCCCATGGGGACTCGGATTTCAGCCAGTCATGCGCGACCTGACCGGAGGTGACCAGATGTGCATAATGTGCGCGCGGCACGCCGAGCGCGTCCATCACGCGGATGGCTTTGTCGGCGGTGCGTGGCGCGTTGGATAAAAAGCAGACCGGCTTGCCCGCTTGGTGCAAATGCGCCAGCGCCGCGGCGGCGCCTTCATACATTTGTGTGCCGTCATGGATCACGCCCCATAGGTCGATGAGGAATGCATCATAGTGCGAGGAGATGTCGGTGAGGGAGGTGAGGGGGGTCATGCTTTCTCCCCGCCATTCCCGCCCCGTGACAAGCACGGGGTAAACTCCAGCGGGAATCCAGAGGAATCCAGAACGACAGTCAGGCTAGATTCCCGCTTTCGCGGGAATGACAAGATAAGAAAACGGGTCATGCGGCGAGGGATTCCCCCGCTAATACGCGGTCGATGAGGGCGATGGTTTCGCTTTTGCCATAGAGTGCGATAAAGCTGCCCATGCGCGGGCCTTGTTCTTGGCCGAGCAGAATTTCATACAGCGTTTTGAACCAGTCGCGTAAGTTTTCGTAATGATGGTTTTTGCCGATGGTGAAAATTTCGGTTTGGATTGCGTCGGCATCGGCATCGGCGGGCAGCGCCTGCAGCATGGCTTTGACGTCGCCCAGCGCGGCTTTTTCGGCATCCGATGGTGCGCGGTATTGTTTGGTCGGGCGCACAAAATCTTCGTAATAGCGCACGGCATAACCCGCTAGTATGTCAAGCGTGGGGCAGGTGGCAGGCGTGGCATGCGGCGCATAGCGGCTGATAAAGCCCCACAGGATCGATTTATCATCGGGGTTGCAAGCGCTGGCTAAATTGAGCAGCAGGCTGAAGGACAGGCTCGCGACTTCGGGCACGGGCGGGTTGCCCGAATGGATATGCCAGACGGGGTTTTCGAGCTTGTCCGCATCGGACTGCTCGGGGTATTTGGATAGCCATGTCAGATATTCATCGACATGTTTGGGGATGACATCGAAATAGAGCCGCTTGGCTTTGCGCGGGGCGGTGAACATATACAGCGACAGGCTTTCGGGCGTGCCGTAGCTCAGCCATTCGTCGATGCTGAGGCCGTTGCCTTTTGATTTGGAGATTTTTTCGCCCTTGTCATCGAGGAATAATTCGTAATTCATTTGCTCGGGCGCGGTGCCGCCGATGATGCGGCAGATTTTGGAATAAAGCGGCGCATTGGCGAGATGGTCTTTGCCATACATTTCATAATCCACATCGAGCGCTGCCCAACGCATTCCCATATCGGGTTTCCACTGCATTTTGACATGGCCGCCAGTGACGGGCAGGGTGGTTTCCGTTCCGTCTTCATCATCGAAGGTGACGGTGCCGGCTGCCGCGTCGACGCGCTTCATCGGCACATAAAGCACATTGCCCGTGGTGGGCGAGATGGGCAGGAAGGGCGAGTAGGTCGCCTGACGCTCCGCGCCCAGCGTCGGGAGCATCACTTTCATGATGGCGTCGTAGTTTTTGAGCGCGGAGAGCAGTGCGGTGTCATAGGTGCCGTCTTTATAGAGGTCGGTGGCGCTTTTAAATGCGTAGTCGAAACCGAAGCGGTCAAGGAACGCGCGTAGCCGCGCATTCATATGGTGGCCGTAGCTTTCATGGGTGCCAAACGGGTCGGGCACTTGGGTCAGCGGTTTGTGTAAATAGCCTTGCAGCATCTCCTGTTGTGGCAGATTCTCCGGCACTTTGCGCATGCCGTCCATATCGTCGGACACGCAAAAGAGCTTGGTGGGGATGTCGCTCATGGCGGTGAAGGCATGGCGCACCATCGAGGTGCGTGCCACCTCGCCAAATGTGCCGATATGCGGCAGGCCGGAGGGGCCATAGCCCGTCTCGAACAGCACATAACCCTTGGCTGGCGGCGCTTTTTCGTAGCGTTTCACCAGTTTGCGAGCCTCTTCGAACGGCCAAGCTTTGCATGCGGAATAATCGGTCATAACAGCCGCTATAGCAGTGCGGCGTGTAATCTGCAATAGGGGGATAAGGCATCGATTGTGTTAAGGAACGTAAATTTTTGTTTGTTTTTACCCTCCGTGTCCGATAAGACGCATAGATAGGGTACTACCCACCTTCAGAGTCGGGGATGCCAAAATTGGGTTTGCAACGTTAATGCCGCATGGTGATAATGCCGCATTATTTTAAGTAGAAGTGTTCATTATGTCGCTGAAATACACGCTTTCTCTTGGTACCATGCTGGCAGGGATGATTGCCGGTGCCACCATCGCTTATGCCGATGGGGTTTATCTGCTGCAGTTGGGTTCGTTTGACGAACAAGGCAAAGCGCAGGCGCGCTGGGAGAGTTTGCAATCCAAATATCCCGATATGCTGGGCAATTTGTCCGTCCGTTTGATGGATGTGACGCTGCCGCCGGATAATTTTAAAGTATACCGCACACAGGCAGGATCGCTGCCCAGCCGCGCCGAAGCGCAGGCTGTTTGCGACCGTCTCGCGTCACGCGGGGATGAGTGCTATGTGGTGGAAACCGCTATGTTTGTCGACGGCTCGAGCGCGAAAGTGCCGAACCCGCCTTTATCGGTTGAAGGCCAGCAGGTTGGCTCCACTCGCGTGGTGCCCGCAACGCAGCTGAGCAAACCGATTGCGGCGCCGGTGGAAGCGCCCGTTTCCGCGCCTGCGCCGATGGTTTCGCCCGATGCCAGCCCGATTAAAAAAGCGGCTGATATGAAGCGCGAAGCGGCGGAAGAAGAAGGGTTCTGGTCGAGTCTTAATCCTTTCTCGGAGAGCAAGCCCAAGGCTCAGGCTGCTAAAGCTGACGAAGCCGATTATCCTGAATTGAAGGCTGACGCACCCGCCCCCATGGCAGTGATGGCACAGCCGCAAGCCCCTGTTGCGATGATGAGTGAGCCAAGCGCGCAAGTGCAGCCGCAACTGCCGCCACCGCCGATGCCTAAAGCGCAATCGATGCAGGTGGTGGATCAGCAGCGAATGATGGCGGAGCAGCATAATATGAACCGTGCGCCTGCCTCGCCGATGCTGGCACCGCAGGCAGGGATGCTGAGCGGCGGGTCGCAGGATGTGGCCGTGGCAGAGGCGATTCAGGTGCCGTTATCGGAGCAGCAACAAGCGATGCCGGTGCAGCCGGTTCGGGTGCAAAGCGTGGCGGAAATGCAGTCGCTGGGTATGCCCAGCATGAGCGCAGCAAGCAAAACATTGTGGGCACAGGTGAGCTATTTCCCTGATCAGCAATCGGCGCTGGGATTCTGGGAGAATTTCCGCGCGCAAAATCAGTCATTGCCGCCATTGCGTGTGCGCATTACCAGCCCGTATATGATGTCGGGGGGTGAGAAGCGAGTATCGCTGCGGGTCGGGCCGTTTGCGCAAGGCTCACATATTAATCAGTTTTGCGGCCAGGTGCCGGATAATCTGCGCTGTAATGTCGTAGCAGATTTAGGGGCTTCGACCTCGGCGCGTTATGACCGTGGCGCATTGCCCGAGAGCCGTTATGTGCAACGTCAGCCGCAGCTTAGCAGCTCGGTGCATTGGGTGCAGCTGGGTAGCTATGGCACGCCCGGCGAGGCCGAAGGCGAGTGGATGCGGATCAGTACGATGAGCAGGCCACTGCTGGATTCGATGCAGCCGAATATTACCCCACCGATGCAAGGCAGTGCCATGCGCTCGACCTATCGTTTGCGCACCGGCCCTTATATGAGCCGCATGGGTGCAGACCAGCTTTGCGCGCAGCTGCGTAGCCGTGGGGCGTCTTGTGTGGTGACGTTTGGCAGGTAGGAGAGTTTGATGTTCGCTCCTGCTCCTGCTCCTGCTCCTGCCTACTGGCCTTCGCAATGAGCCTTAGCGCTTTGCGCATTAAAGGCTCGGACTACTGTCCTCGGTACTCAAACTCTGTCATTCCCTCCCCGCGACAAGCGCGGGGTAAACACTAGCGGGAATCTAGCCACTCCTTTAAGGCGTTGAGCTATGCGTGTAGTGGATCCCCGGGATCGGCGATGCCGCCCCGAGGATGACGCGGGACGGGTGGGCTCGGTCTGCTGAGCTTGGTTTTATCCTTTGTCATGCTGGCGCTTGACGCTAGCATCGCATCTCCACGTGCGGATACTGGTGTCAGGCACCAGTATGATTATTTAATCGGCTGAGGGCACGGCCTGCTGCGGATTTATGCATTACTGGCTGCTGGCCAGACGGGTGCCGGATTTGGGCATGGAGGCCAGCTGGGTGTTGAGTTCCGATACTTTGGATTTGAAATTCGCCAGTTCGGTGCCTTGCAGCTTGTCGCCGGTTTTGAATTTCTGATTGATCGGGTTGACCTGCTGGCCATGTTTGTGCACTTCATAATGCAGGTGCGGGCCGGTGGAGCGGCCTGTCGAGCCGACATAGCCAATGATCTGGCCCTGCTTGACTTTGGAGCCTTTGCCGAGGCCTTTTACGAAGCGGCTCATATGGGCGTAGGCGCTGGAATATTCATTGTTGTGACGGATTTTAATGTAATTGCCATAGCCACCAACCCAGCCCTGGGAGGCGATGACGCCATCGCCGGCGGCGTAGATGGGGGTGCCTGTTGCGGCGGCAAAATCGGTGCCACGGTGCATTTTGCTGTATCCCAGAATCGGGTGACGGCGCAGGCCGAAGCCGGAGGAAATACGCGCACCATTGATGGGTGTGCGTAGCAGGGCCTTGACAATGCTTTCACCGTTTTCGTCATAGAATCCAACAGTGCCGTCTTTGGCTTCGTGACGGAAAATCTTCTTTTCTTTGCCGCGTAATTTGAGGCTGGCATAATGGATATTGCCATAGCCGACGGTGTCACCCTCGTCGGTGATTTTTTTATCGAACAGCACTTCCATTTGGTCACCGCTGCGAATTTCGCGCTGGAAATCGACATCATAGCTGTAGGCTTTGACCAACTCGGCGAGCACGCCATCGGGGATGCCGTTATCATAGCCGGTCTGGAACAGGCTGTTGGTAATGGTCCCGCCCGCATAGGTGCGCTCGGTGGTGGTTTCTTTGGCGGTTTTGGAGGCAAAGAAAGAACCGCTGGGCAGCTTTTCCAACTGGATAGCATTCAGCTTATTGACCTGAATATTGAGGCCAGCCACGGACGCTTTATCCGAAAAATCAGGATGTTGATCGAGGTCAACGGCGATGTGCTGACCAATGCGCAACTGACGCGGGTTGTAGGTTTTGCGCAGCGCATCGACCACATCGACGGCTTCATCATAATGAACCGACGCATTCACCAGCATATTTAACAGTGTGTCGCCCTTATCGACCACCAGCTCGACGGAGCGGGGATAGGCTGGAGGCGGGGGAGTGAGATCGATGGTTTGGCGCGGCGGTTGATCGAGCGCGGCCATGAGCAATGCCGTATCGCCTGCCTGTGGCGTGGATGCGATTTGGGTTCCGCCCGCCTGGCGCGCAATAAGGCTGTTATATTTAGGGATGAGGACCGTGGTCACAAACAGATTCATTAGCAGCGATACGCCGACGCCGAAGAGAGAACCCAGCACAAACCAGCTGAAACGCACGACATTCACGCGTTTTTGCGTGATGGGGCGGGCGGTAGGTGTGGCTTTACGAGAGGCGTGCAGGCGCGCGTTGGTCGTGGCAAGTGATGTATTCACGAATCAGATCCCTAATAGTCGTTCACATTTTCTGTTGTTATTGCCCCTAACAGTTGCTTGCCACTACCATATTTAGGGGCTGTTTTTGTATCTTTAACCAACAGCTTGGGTATTAGTGTTACGCATTTGGTAGGGGATTGCAACTGAAAAGGTAATAAAAATTTAACTTCTACCGACAGGCTTTTGATGAGGCATATACGGTGGCTGCGCTGATATCATTACTATATATAGTAGTCAAATGATGTGTAATTGCATTGCATTTTAGTAGAATTTCTGCGGCTTTGACGGATGTGGATAAAAAAGAAAAATAACGTGCATTTTGCGCTTGACGGGTTGGGGGGGCGTCTCTATGTTGCGCTTCTTCCGCGGGTGAGGGGTATCCGCGATGATGACTGTAGAGAAGGCTCAAGCGTTCCCGGTCATTATTTGAATAAACCTATCGTGCAAGCAACCCTCCGATACAGTTATTGCCGCGCACGGAGAACAGAAGGAACTTGGCTCATGCCAACGATCAATCAGTTAGTGCGTAAACCGCGCAAACCTATCGCCAAACGTAATAAAGTACCGGCTATGCAAGCCTGCCCGCAAAAACGCGGCGTTTGTACCCGTGTGTATACCACCACGCCGAAAAAGCCGAACTNNGAACTCGGCTTTGCGTAAGGTTGCCCGTATTCGTCTGACCAACGGGTTTGAAGTAACGGCGTATATTCCCGGCGAAGGCCACAATCTGCAGGAACACTCGGTTGTGATGATTCGCGGTGGCCGCGTAAAAGATTTACCGGGTGTGCGTTACCATATTATTCGTGGTACGCTCGATACCCAAGGTGTTGCTAATCGTAAACAGAACCGTTCCAAATACGGTGCTAAACGTCCGAAATAAGGAAATGCGTTGCTGGTTGCTGGTTGCTAGCGCGACCCAATTGGCAAAAGAAATTAACTAGGAACCAGAAACCAGGAACCATACTATGTCACGTCGTCACGCCGCTGAAAAACGTACCATTAACCCCGATCCGAAATTTCATGATCGGGTGATAAGCAAATTTACCAATGTGCTGATGCTGGATGGTAAAAAATCTGCTGCAGAACGTATTGTATACGGAGCGCTGGATATCATTCAGGCCAAAACCAAAAAAGATCCGGTCTCGGTATTTCACGAGGCAATGGATAATGTGAAGCCCTCTGTGGAAGTGCGTTCGCGTCGCGTGGGTGGGGCAACCTATCAGGTGCCGACCGAAGTGCGTGAAGAGCGCCGCATGGCGCTGGCGATTCGCTGGCTGATTGGCGCTGCGCGCAACCGTTCGGAGAAAACCATGCGTGAGCGTGTGGCAGCCGAGCTGCTGGATGCGCAACAACAACGCGGTAATGCCGTGAAAAAACGCGAAGACACACACCGGATGGCAGAGGCGAATAAAGCATTCAGCCATTTCCGCTGGTAGAAATTTAGAGACAGGATTCAGAAGATATGTCACGTCAAACTCCCCTTAACCGCTATCGCAACATTGGTATTTGCGCGCATATTGATGCGGGTAAAACCACCACGACCGAGCGGATTCTGTATTATACCGGCAAATCGCACAAAATCGGCGAAGTGCATGAAGGCGCGGCGACCATGGATTGGATGGAGCAGGAGC
>DITS01000035.1 GCA_002422205.1 Alphaproteobacteria bacterium UBA6178 | reverse complement strand
TTGGAAGAAGAACGCCGCCTCGCTTATGTGGGCATTACGCGCGCCAAAAAATTCTGCATCATCAGCCATGCCGCCAACCGGCGCATGTATAATCAGTGGCAATCGAGTATTCCTTCGCGCTTTTTGCAGGAATTGCCGCAGGATCATATCGAGATACTTGAAGGCGGTGTGTATAGTCGCCGCGCGAGCGGGCCTGCGCTGTTTCAGCGCGATATTGACAGTTTGGTCAATGCATCTTTGCAAAATGTCACCCGCAGCCTGCGCGAGCCCGCCGCCACCAGCTTTGCTACCGCCCCGCTGGCGCATGGCTTTGCCAAAGGCAGTGCCGTGTTTCATCAGAAATTTGGCAATGGGGTGGTGCTAGCCGCCGATGGTGACCATCTGACGATTGCCTTCAAACATGCGGGACAAAAAAAGGTGATGGCGGATTATGTCAGCAAAGTGTGAGCCTGCATTATTTTGCTAGCGCTTCGCCGAAATCTAGTACTCCCTGACGCTCAAGTTTTTTGGCAGGAATTTGGTTTCTTGGTGTGTCGTTAGCGCTTAACACGTCATTTAATTGGTTAGCTGTGGCTAGTTTGTATATGTGGAAAATAAGCGTATCCGCAACTGCTATGTCATAGCCTTGCGTGATGAGTGCATCTTTTAAAGCCGTTTTTGCGCTCTGCATTGCCCATTCATTCGGATATTCAACCGTATTCTCTCCACTCAGATAGTCATAGCTAATTGTGGGGACGGCTTTCTGCCTCTCTAGCACTTGCTTAGCATACTCATCTATTTTACCGCGAATAGCTTCATCGGCGGCAAGACTGTGCAGGCGTTGGTTTAAATCGGCTTCTGTCATAGCTTGCACTATAACTTTATCTTCCTGTTATTGGATGACATTTTCATGAAATTACGCGCTGCGGTTATTGGCTGCTACCCTTGCCTGATATTCGTGTAACCACTGGGTTTCTTTGGGTGTTAACAGGCTGTGATCGATCAGGCTTTCATCGAGCGGCGCTAATGTGAGGGTTTCGAATTGCAGAAACTGCCGCCCGTCTTCGCCGGTGGGGCCTTCGACAACCAGCACCAGATTTTCGATGCGGATGCCATATTCACCGGTTTTGTAATAGCCCGGCTCGTTCGACAATACCATGCCCGCTTGCAGTGGCGTATCGCCGCCGCGCTTGGATATGCGCTGCGGGCCTTCATGCACACATAAAAACGAGCCGACGCCATGGCCGGTGCCATGGTCGTAATCGCACGCGGCTTCCCATAAATACTGACGTGCCAGCGCATCGAGCTGACTGCCGCTGGTGCCTTGCGGAAAAATAGCGGTGGCAATGGCGATATGGCCTTTAAGCACTTGCGTGAAGCGTTCGCGCATTTCGCCGCTGGGCGCGCCGATGGCGATAGTGCGCGTTACATCGGTGGTGCCATCGAGATATTGTCCGCCGGAATCGAGCAAAAATAACTCGCCCTGTCCCAATATACGGTTGCTGGATTGGGTTGCGTGGTAATGCACAATGGCGCCATGCTCACCCGCTCCGGCAATGGTGGCAAAGCTTGGCCCGCGATAGAGATTGCCGGTTTGGGCGCGCATCTGCTCTAATTTGTCCATGACCTCAAGCTCGGTGACATCGCGCAGGATGGTTTCGCTTTGCAACCATTCCAACAAATGGCTCAGAGCTTTCCCATCGCGTGCATGGGCATTGCGCATCCCTTCCATTTCCACTGGGTTTTTAATGGCCTTGAGCATTAAGGTTGGGTCTTTATGTTCAATGATATCGAGGCCCATTTCGCGCGCATGCGCGAAGAACCAGCTGGCCGTAGTGTGAGGATCCATCATCACGCGGGAATAATTTTGAAATATAACATTACAATTATATGATAAATCATTGAAATTACAGATATTAATTTTATTATAATGCGCATTCCAATTAAACGGTCGTTCATACGTTATTAAGCGTATACCCCCAGACTTATCCACAAGCGCGAAGGATAGGAGCAATGGATTGTAAGGGATATCATCCCCACGGATATTGAGCAGCCAGTTGATGCCATCAGGCAAGGCAAGTAATACAGCATCGGCATGTTGATCAGCCAAGGTTTGCACGATTTTAGCGCATTTCGATTCGATGCTTTCTCCGGCATAAGTTAACGGGTGCGCTGTTACGGCCCCTAACGGGGGTGTGGGCTGGTCATTCCATATACCATCAATCGGATTTTTATTTAATGGTATCAATTTAATAGAAGTTTTATCCACAAGCTGGTGCCAGTGGCGGATTTGGGCTTCGGTATGCAGCCACGGATCGTAGCCGATGCGCATATCGGACGCGCCCAAATGCGCCGCAAGCCATTGCGGTAAGGGCGCATCCATGCTGTTGATGATGGTATATTGCTGCGTATCGACCTGCTGGGCTGCTTGCAATGTGTAGCGCCCATCGACGAATAAGATCGCCTGTTTGTTTTTGATCGGATGGGCCAAAAACAGCCCAGCCCCTGCCGAGCCGGTAAAACCGCTTATCCATTCCAGTCGTTTGGCATAGTCTGGGGTGTATTCGCCTTGAAACTCATCATTCACGGGTTGAATAAATCCATCGAGCTGCGCATGTTGGAGTGCGAGCGTGAGCGAAGCGAGGCGATCGGCAAAATTATCGGGCATAGATTGTAACCGTATTGTCACTTGATTCATCAGCTAAAGCGCCTACACTGCGCGGCAATACCGCATAGTATAATAAATAAAGCAGGGAATACAGTAATTGCGCAAGAATCATTTTGTATCATGGGTTGTCCTTGCTTGCGCATTGGTTTTCTCTGGCATTTTCACGTCGAGCGCCTTTGCGCTTTCCCCCACCGACGCGCAGGATAAGGAGCGTTTCAAGCCTGCATTGCTATATGTAACCGGCAAGCAGGATAGTGAGCGGGCATTTATCAATATGGCGCGCGAAGGCGCGAGCCGTGCGAAAAACGAGTTGGGTATCAGCTTCGAGGAATATCGCCTGCCGGAAAATGAAGACGGCACCGCCTTCATCCGCGCGATTGCGGAAAAAGGCTACTCACCGATTGTCGCGGTGGGGTATCAGAATGTGCTGCCGGTGCTCAATTTAGCGCAGCAATTCCCCAATACGCGCTTTACCGTGATCGACGGGCTGGTGCCGCCTTTATACCAGAATGTACAATCGATTATTTTTAAAGACCATGAAGGCGCGTTTTTAGTGGGTATGATCGCGGCTTATTCTTCGAAAAGCGGCAAAATCGGCTTTATCGGCGGGATGGATGTACCGCTCATTCGTAATTTCGGGCAAGGTTATAGTCAGGGCGCAAAGTTTGTGCGGCCTACCATTCAGATTCAATCGGATATGGTGGGTGATACCCCCACGGCGTGGAGCCAGCCGGATGTGGCCTATGAGTTGGCGACCAAGCAATATGGCGCAGGGGTGGATGTGATTTTTACAGCTGCGGGCGGCTCGGGCCTTGGGGTGCTGCGCGCAGCGAAGGATACCGGCAAATATGCGATTGGGGTGGATACTAACCAGAACGGGCTCTATCCCGGCCATGTGCTGACCTCGATGATCAAGCGCGTGGATAATGCGGTGTTTAACACGCTCAAAAGCAGCCAGACAGGCAAGTGGGAAGCGGGCATTAAATCATTAGGACTCAAAGAGATGGCGCTTGATTTTGCCGTCGATGTGCATAACAAACACCTCATTACTGATGATCTGGTCGAGCAGGTGTTGATCACCCGCGAACGCATTATCAACGGCTTGATCGATGTGAATACCTATAGCCCCAATTAATTATTCGTCGCGCAGTATCTTCGCCACATCGAGCGCCGCATAGGTGAAAATGGCGGATGCGCCTGCCCGCTTAAACGCCAATAATGATTCCAGCATACAAGGCATAAATTCCAGTGCACCTGCTGCTGTGGCATGTTTCATCATCGCATATTCGCCGCTGACCTGATAGGCGAGTACCGGCACATCGAATGTTTCACGCATGTCGCGGATGATATCCAGATAAGGCATACCGGGTTTTATCATCACCATATCCGCGCCTTCGGCGATATCCATGGCTACTTCGCGGCGCGCTTCGCGGCGGTTGGCGGGGTCCATCTGATAGCTGCGTTTGTCGGCCTTGCCGAGTGCCGATTTGGAACCGACCGCATCACGGAAGGGGCCATAAAATGCCGACGCATATTTGGCGGCGTAGGATAGAATCTGCACTTGTTCAAATCCCGCCTCGTCCAACGCGCGGCGGATGGCGCCTACCCGCCCGTCCATCATGTCGGAGGGGGCGATGATGTCGCATCCGGCTTGTGCTTGTACCACGGCCTGTTTGCATAATAGCGCTACCGTTTCGTCATTTACAATTACGCCGCCACGTAGCAGCCCGTCTTGCCCGTGGGAGGTGTAGGGGTCAAGCGCGACATCGCAGATAATACCAATCTCCGGCACGGCCGCCTTAATCGCGCGCACACTGCGGCATATCAGGTTTTCAGGGTTCAGTCCCTCTGCCCCGTCGTCGGATTTATGCGCGGCGGGGGTGCAGGGAAACAGCGCGATAGCCGGAATGCCCAGCGCTGCCGCTTCGCGCGCGGCGTCGACGGCCTGCTGAATGCTCAGGCGGTTAACATCGGGCATGGTGGCGATAGCACCGCAATCGGCGGATTCCGCCACGAATAGAGGCCAGATTAAATCCGCTATGCTAAGCTGGTGCTCAGCAACCAACCGGCGCGACCAATGGGTAGCACGGGTACGGCGCAGGCGCGTTTGCGGGTATTGTTCAATGCTCATGCGCGGCACTATAACGTAATGGCTTCAGGAGAAAAGTATAATTCGAGTCAGGTTGCTTACCGGCTCGCGATTAAATCGCCTGCGGATTTTTCTTTTTCTTTTAGTTTGTCGAGTAGCTTTTCCTGATTCTGCTCGATGCGCTCGCGGTCTTTGGGGGGAAGCTCGGGCTGGTAATGCACCGGTTTGCCCGACACCATTTCTTCCAGCCGGTCTACCACCTTGTCATACATGGGTGCATATTTATCGGACACCCACGGAATCATGAAAAACAGTGATGTCGCCGCGCCTTCGCGCCATGCGTGGGTGGGGATATCGGCCATGGTTTTGAGGCCCTCGGTAAAATGACCCAGAAACATGGGCGCGGCGCGCATTTTAAAGGCGGTATAGCCGGTGATACCAATCGCGGTGGGTACCACACGGCGGAAGGCAAAACGGCCAAGGCTCGGCTCGCCAGTGAGGAAATCCAACGTATCATCGGCATGGGCACCACGAATTTTGACGGGTTCGCCGTCATGCAGCTTTTTGTTGCCGTTGCTGCTTAGGCCCGGATGCGAGCGCGAGCGCCCGCCCGATATCGAGCCTGCATCACCTTCCCAGTTGCCGCGCTCGATTTGCTTGTCTTTAAAGCGGCGGTCACCGACTTCGAAAAACAGGCTATAGGCAAAGGTATTAGTGGCGCAATGCTGTACCAGTTTTGCTTCCGGATGGGTAAGCATGTCTTTGAAAAACTGAAAGCTGCGCCCTTCGGCCTGCGCCAGTTTCATATTGGCTTGCGTGGCTCTAAGATGGGCCGGAATATGAGTGGGGTCGAAAGCGGAAACCAGAAAGCCCAGTACAATCGCCGCGACGGGGGTGGAATGCACCTCGGCGGGGGCGACTTCTTTGATTTTGCCCCATAGCACTTCGGGGAAATGCTGGAGCTTGTAGATGGTTTGGTCTTCGCTGTCTTTTTTATTGAAGAAATGCTCGTTCGCCCATTTGCCGATTTTGCTGGTGCCACGATACAGCGTAAAGCTGGTGCCGATCATGGCGGACGCCACTGCCGGCTTGTAGGTCGCAAAGCCATGCATGTGGGTGCCGAAAGACCGTTTCCAACCCGAGCCGGACAGCTCGCCCGCCTTGGCGATGCTTTCTCCCAACTCGCCCAGATTTTTCATGCCCAGCCATGTGGCGGCCATCGAAACGCCATAGGGCACCGACGCCAAAGCCGAGCGCACAAACTGATAACCGGTATAGCCTATCGGATTGCTGTTGGTGAAGGTGGGGTGCTCGTGTATCCAATGCGCGACACCACGCGTCAGCGACCCCGCATGCTCTACGCTTTGCTGGATTCGCGGGTCGGGCTGTGTCTTTTGTTCCTGTGCGTTGGTCATCATTCTCGCATTCTTACGTAGTTTGAATTTAGCATGCGTAAATGCAATTGTTTGTGACAGTTTGATGAAATATGCTGGATTTCTCAGCAAAATGAGCAGTTTATATTGCGGCGCACAAAAGCTCCTAGCAATTGGAATTGCTGCTTTTCGTGAATCTAGGGCTGGATTTTGCCCTGCCCGCCGCTTATAAGCGGGTGCAAGGAGCACCAATATGACACGCGTTTTTTCGGGTATTCAGCCAACGGGCAATTTACATTTGGGTAATTATCTGGGTGCAATTCGCCAATGGGTAGCTATGCAGCGCGAGCATGAATCGATTTTTTGCATCGTGGATTTGCATGCGATTACGCTGCCGCAAGACCCTGCCGCGCTCACGCAAAGCACGCGCGAGATTGCCGCTGCGTTTCTTGCCTGCGGGCTAGACCCGGCAGCGTGCATTATTTTCCCGCAATCCGCCGTGCAGGCGCATACGGAGCTGGGGTGGATTTTGGGCTGCCACACCCCCATGGGCTGGCTGAACCGCATGACCCAATTCAAAGAAAAAGCAGGCAAGCAGCGCGATAATGCGTCGCTGGGCCTCTATGGATATCCGGTGCTGCAAGCCGCTGATATCTTAGCTTACAAGGCCACGCATGTACCGGTGGGAGAAGACCAAAAGCAGCATATTGAATTGGCGCGTGATATTGCCGGTGCGTTTAACCGCGCGGTGGGGCAGGAATTTTTCCCGCTGCCGGAGCCAATCATTCAAAAAGAATCCGCCCGTATTATGAGCCTGCGCGATGGCAGCAAAAAAATGAGTAAATCGGATGAATCCGATTATTCGCGCATTAATCTGACTGATGACGCTGATACCATTGCCAAAAAGTTTAAAAAAGCCAAATCGGATATGATAGAGGGCATCAGCTTTGATGTGGAGCAACGCCCCGAGGCATCCAATCTGCTGCAAATCTATGCGGCGCTCAGCCAACAAACGCTGGAGCAAACCGCGCAGCAATTTGTCTCCGCCAGCTTTTCGCAATTTAAGCAGGAATTGGCCGATGTAGCGGTGGCGCATCTGGCGCCTATCACCAAGCAAATGCAGCATTTGTTGAAGGATACCGCCTATATTGATGATGTGCTACGCCAAGGTGCGGAAAAAGCCCACGCGATTGCTGAGCCTGTTATGCAGGATGTGCGACGCCTGTGCGGCTTTCTTGCGCTTTAGCGACGAACCTGCCTATAATGCCCCATGGTCTTGATACGCGTTATCGTTAAGCTCTGTTTTAAATTATGGTTGCTGATTTATTATCCGCTCGCCGTGATGTGGAAATACGCGTTTTCGATCGGGCTGACGTTGGTGGTTGGCTATATTTTATATGTGTTATTCTCGGGCAGCCCCGACGAATATACGGCAACAAGCACTGTAAGCCGTAACAATGCACCGCCTAGTGGCGTGGTGCAAAATATTGAAGTAGTCGAAGATGGTAACAGCGCCTTCTCCGCTGATCTGATTGTGCGCATGAGCGATCCCGAACGATTGCATTACAGCCAGTTATTTTATTGGGTGATGACACATCAGCCCGCTGATCAGCCATATAAGTGGCAGCATTATAATATGCATGGCACCCTCACCCCGGGCCGCAGCTTTAAAAACAAGCTGGGTGCTTATTGCCGCCCGTTTACAGAGGCACTGAAAGTGCAGAATATCGAGCAAAAGCTGGATGGTGTCGCCTGCGAAAAAGGCGGCGGCAGTTGGTGCAAACTGCGTAACAACAGCACCCCCGCCTGTAATTTAGGGCGCAAAGGCGGTATTGGCCTGTGGTGGAGCGACACTAAGCGCAAAATCAAAGGCTGGTTTTAAGCGCGGATTGAATTTCAACGATGACCGCATCAAACATCGCCTGTGTCAGGCGGTTGGTGTTGATGTTATAGCGCGAGCAGTGATAGCTGTTAAATAGCAGCACCGGTGCCGGTTTAGTTGGCAATTGCAGCGTATGGCGCGCCGCATGGGCAAAAGCAAAGGCAGATTGTTTATAGCCCAACGCGCTTAACACCGCCTTATGGCTGATACCACCTAAGCTTAAAATTACTTTCAGGTTTGGCATGGCTGCGATTTCGTCGCGCAGAAAGCTATTGCATTGCTTAATTTCAGCGGTATCCGGCTTGTTTTCGGGTGGCACACAGCGCACAGCATTGGTAAT
This sequence comes from Alphaproteobacteria bacterium UBA6178, assembly GCA_002422205.1. Lineage (GTDB taxonomy): Bacteria > Pseudomonadota > Alphaproteobacteria > Rickettsiales > UBA3002 > UBA6178. Next base: position 30,288 of record DITS01000035.1, on the reverse strand, counting down.
GCGGCAATTCAGCAGTTGCATACCATCGGCTGCGTGGCGCTGGTAGTCTCCCACGGCCAACCCATGCGCGAGTAGGCTGGAATAAAGGATTTCCCCCGCATAATCACCAGTAAACGGCCTGCCGGTTGCATTGGCCCCTTTTAGGCCCGGAGCCAGCCCTACTATCAGTAATTCGGCCTCTAATGTGCCAAAAGCAGGCACGGCTCCGTTAAAAAAAAGTGGATATTTTTTTTGATTTTCAATACGAAATCTTACTAATCGAGGGCAAAGCGGACATTGTGGGACGGGTTGTGTCACGAATTCATCAAACCTTCATATTAGAATTTATACAAGCATGCTATAAAGCTACCATCAAAAATTAATGCTGTTGGAGACACAATGACTAGTCCTGCATCCCTAAATGATAAAGATTTATCAGGCAATCAAATAGATGTGTTCAAAGATAGCGTGAAATACGCAGCTGTCGACTTTGCTATGCGCGAGATAATGACCGATGCTAGTCTCGTTGAACGGATTATCACTGTAATGGATGAAGCTTTGAGTGCTGATAATGATTCAATCGACGCATTACAAGCAAGCATCAGGGCAAAGCAACAAATATTAACCCCTTATATTGAGCGGGGAATCATTGAAAAAGGTTCCATTGCATTGACACATTTACTTAATGTGGACGATAAAGCAATTGGAGTAATTCGTGATGCAGAAAAAGAAATTCTTAATCTGGAAACCCAAATCAAGGATATGAAATCTCACCATACAGAATCTGCGGGAAAGCAAATACGCGCTCTCATCCGTGCTGAAGGTACTGAAAATCATCCGCGGGGATTTTATAAATTATTGGAAGATATGACCGATAATGAAATTGTGGCATCTGCTAAATCCTTAAAGATGATTGGGTGCTATGATTCGGATACTAGCTACCTCTTAAGCCACCACCGCGCTAATTCACCTGCTGATTTTTCTTTTCAAGAAAGTGCGCGAGTGCTCGAATGGCAATCTGGCGCTAGCAATTCATTGCCGTGGAGTAAGATTATTTCATACACTAATGTATTACATTCGACTGATCCAAATATGGCCAATACCTTACGAACAGTATGGGCAGATGCATTCAAGGGAGCATTGGCAGCTCCGATTGAAAAACCTTCTCCTAATGACAGGGTTGATACAACAAGCGCCACTCATATTGCACCTTCAACAGTACGTCAGTTCAGCTGATTACATCCTATCCACGCTCTGAATGACTTCTTTGGCCCGCAGTGATGCGATGATGTTGTTGAGGTGGCGGGCGTTGCGTACTTCGATGTCGATAATCACCTCGAAAAAATCATTGGAGCGGTTGGTGATTTTTAAATTGCTGATATTGCCCATTTCCTTGGCTATCACATTTGCCACCGTGGCCAGCGCGGCGGTTTCGTGGCTGATATTGGCGCGAATGCGGCCTACATGCGACTCTTCCTGACCGGACGTGTCCCACGCGATATCGATCCAGCGCTCGGGCGAGTCGGAGAAATTCTCCAGCGTTTCGCAATCCATCGTATGCACGGTGATGCCTTTGCCGGTGGTGACAATGCCGACAATTTTATCGCCCGGGATGGCATGGCAGCAACCAGCAAAATGGATGGCCATGCCGGGAATCAGCCCCTTGATCGGCAGTGCATGGCCAGATGGTTTGCTGATGCGCTTGCGGAATTTGGCGATGGAGAACGGGTTTTTCATGCCCGCTTTTTCGGATTTTTGCGTGTGGAAAATCGCGTCATAGACCTGATTGCGGTTAATCAGCCCCTCGCCCACATCGGCATATAAATCCTCAACTTCCTTTTTCTGAAATATGCCCAGTGCGGGCTCCAGTATTTTATCCTTTAGCTCGTGGCCTTCCTGCTTGAAGGTTTTGGCGAGGATTGCCTTACCCAGCGTGACATATTCATTGCGCTGCTGGGTGCGGATAAATTTGCGGATTTCGGAGCGGGCCTTGCCGGTAACCACAAAACGTTCCCATGTCGGCGATGGGGTTTGGGTTTTGGCGGTGATAATATCGACCTGATCACCATTCGATAGCTGGTGCTTCAGCGGCACGATACGGCCATTGACCTTAGCGCCGACGCAGTTAAAGCCCACTTGTGAATGCACTGCGAATGCAAAATCGATCGGTGTAGAGCCGCGCGGCAGCGCAATAATATCGCCCTTGGGTGTAAAGCAAAACACCTGATCGTGATACATCTCCAGCTTGGTGTGCTCCAAAAACTCTTCCGGCCCTGCGGATTGCTCTAAAATTTCGAGCAGTTCGCGTATCCAGCGATATTGTTTGCCGTCGGTATTGATTGGCGCGCCTTGCTTGTATGACCAATGCGCCGCCACACCATATTCGGCGATGCGGTGCATTTCGCGGGTGCGGATCTGGATTTCGACGCGCTGCTGATTCGGCCCGATGACGGACGTATGGATGGACTGATAGCCGTTGACCTTGGGCGTTGAAATATAATCTTTAAAGCGGCCCGGAATGGTGTGGTATTTCTCGTGGATGATGCCCAGCGCCTGATAACATTCGCCGATATTATCGACCAGAATGCGGAAGGCGACAATGTCGCTCAGCTCTTCAAATGCCACATTTTTGCCTTCCATCTTTTTCCAGATGGAATAGGGTTTTTTCTCGCGGCCTGTGACTTTGGCGCGCTCCAGCCCGCCGTCGATCAGCATTTGCTGAATCAGCTCCTCGGCTTTTTTGACTTTGGTACGGCCTTTTTTACGCAAATATTCGAGGCGGTTGACGATCGATTCACGGGCTTCGGGGAATAGCTCTTTAAAGGCTAAATCCTGCAGCTCTTCCTTCATCCGGCGCATGCCGATGCGCTCTGCCAGCGAGGCATAAATATCAAGCGTTTCACGGGCGATACGCGCGCGCTTTTCGGGTTTTTTAATATGGTCGAGCGTTTCCATATTATGCAGCCGGTCAGCCAGTTTGACCAGCAGCACGCGCAAATCTTCGCTCATGGCGACGAGTAATTTGCGGAAATTCTCGGCTTGTTTGGTTGATTCGGATTTGACTTCCAGGCGGTTGAGTTTGGTTACGCCATCGACCAACCCGCGCACTTCCAGCCCGAATAGCTTTTCGATTTCTTCCAATGTCGCGTCAGTATCTTCGACTGTATCATGCAACAACGCCGTGATAATGGACGAGGTGTCGAGCTTGTATTTGGTGAGCTTAAACGCCACCTCGACGGGGTGCGAAATATAAGGATCGCCAGACGCGCGTGTCTGGTTGCCGTGCTTTTGCATAGCATAAACATAGGCGCGGTTTATCGCGTCTTCATCGGCGGCGGGGTTGTAGCCTTTAACGGCTTCAACCAAATCCATCTGGCGGATCATGGGAAAACTCTCCTATACACGGAATATAGGGTATTTCTGCGCGTTTGGGAATGGGAAGTAAGGCGCTTGCGCGTTTTAATCGTCGACTTCGACATTATCTTCGATGAAAGACAAACCGCCCGTATAGCCATGGTCTTGCGGGATATGACGATTTGCATCGGCAAATGCTTCTTCGATATCCTGACCTTCGATGGCGGGCACATCATCATCAATGCGGTCATTGCGATCAAAACCATATTGCTTTTGAAAGCTTTGCACGATTTCTTCCTGCACGATGCCTTTATCGATGGTTTCATCGGCGATTTCGCGCAATGCGACCACGGAATCCTTATCATTATCACGGTCTTGCGTGAGCGGCGAACCGGAGGCAATCTGCTTCGCGCGTTGCGCGGCGGTAATCACCAAATCAAAACGGTTGGGAATGCTCAGAATACAATCTTCTACGGTGACGCGTGCCATAATTTTTATACCTTTATATGAATGCAGAGGGCGCTTTTAGGGCAATTCATCTTGATTAGCAAGTAAAAAAGGCGCCAGAATGACTCTGACGCCTTTGGTTTTAGGGGGCGATCAGCTTATGCGATGCCGGTATTTCGCGATTGCTCGATTGCATTGCCGGTAATCGCTGCTGATTGCGGGCCATCAGAGTCAACATTTTTCAATGCGCCACTAGTTAGACTACTGAGGTCTATACCTTTGAGGGCTTCATCTACTGTAGCAGTAGTGTGTGGCGGCCAACCATTATTTTGTTGAGCGGCTGGCTCTGTGAATGTAACCGGATATTTGTCTTTTACTGCTTGTTGTAATACTAGATGATTTCCTGGCGATGTCTTATCGCCTATCTCTGAGACTGCTTTAATGGCCTCTTCTCTTGTTGGCTCCCGACCACCATTACCTTCACGAACGCGTGCGAGTATCTGATCTAAACTTTGATTAGCCTCCGCTCGTAGAATTTCTTCTGCGGTAACCGGCGGGGCTGGTGTATCAGCAACTGGTAGCACAACTTCTGCTGTGGTAGCCGAAGGTGCTGGTGTATCAGCGACCTGTGGTAGTCGTACAACTTCTTCTGCGGCAGCTGGAGGCGCTGGTGTTTCAGCGACCTGTGGTACTCGTAGAATTTCTTCTGTGGTAACCGGAGGTGCTGGTGTATCAGGGGCCGGTATTACAACTTCTGCTGTGGTAGCCGGAGGTGTTGGTGTATCAGCCGTTGCTGCTGCTCCTGCGGCAGGGGTGGTCGGCGCTGCAGCAGCTTGTTGCTTCGCTTTTTTCACGGCTTCCAGCGTTTTGGTGCCAACTACACCGTCAACACCAAGACCCTGCTTTTCCTGGAATGCACGTACGGCGGCTTCGGTTTTAGGGCCGAATTTGCCATCAACGCCAGCCTCACCTAAATCGAAGCCTTGTTTTTGCAATACGGTTTGTAATTCTTTTACGTTATCGCCGTTGCTGCCTCTGGCCATCCAACCTTCTTTTGAAGCAGGTGCAGCTGGCGTAGCCGGAGCTCGCGCAGGTGCGCTCGGCGCGCGGTCAGCAGCAGGAGAACGCGGGGGAGTCAACGGAGTAGGAGCTCCGGGTGCAGGTAATGGTGAGATTTCCACTGCACGATCGGCAGAGGTTTGTCCACGCGGTTCTGGTGCTCGGGCTGGCTGACGCTCTCTGTATTGATCGCGCTGAATATTTTCAAATTTCTGTACAGCGCGCAAATCATCATTAGTTATTTGGGGATTACCCACATCACGCGGGTTGCCATGTTCTTGACGGAAGCGATCAAGTGCCCCATCATTGCGTGAATTGACATAATCAGTGCCGTCGGATTGGCTGTACTTTAAATCTTCACGTAAAAACTGGTTGAGCTTTTGTACAGCCTCCGAGCGATAACCATAGCCTCTTTCATCCAGCACGATATTATCGCGCTCGGCGTGCAATCGGCCAGCAAGACCCTGAATAGGTGTATTAATTGTGCCATCATTACGCGATGGCGCTTGGCGGCGTGGTGCGGGCTCTGGCCTGCTCGAACGTGAAGGCTGACGCTGCGGCTCATCCCACTGAATATCGCCTGCAGGTGCTTGAGGAGTCGGTGAATAACCGCCTCGTGGCTCAGCACCACGGGCCCGATCTAAATCCCGGTCGAAGTCTCTGCCCGTCGCTGCATAATCACGCGGATTATAGCCGCCTGAACGACCAGGCTGAATATGATCATCATTATAATATGGAGATGGAGCCCGCCCTCTGTCTACCTGTTCGGCCAAGCCACCACGACGAACGGCATAGCCATCGCGATTGTATAATTCCCGTTGTTCACGCGCTTCATTGCGCGCACGGTCTGAATCCCTTTTCGAAGGATCGACATTCACTGCACGGCCAAAGTCATCCGCTGCTCTACGGCCTGAGCGAAAAACCCTGCCAACATCACTAGCTGCGCGGCCTAAGTCTTTAAGAAAATCCATTTAGCCCTCCCAGTGGCTGTAGTTATAGGTAGAATACAATTTATATTACCTTATCAAGCCTTAAAAGTTTGTTAAGATTATGTGACATTTACACCTTAACCCCATTGCATTGGCCCTTTAATCGCATTATAAATGGTGTGAAAGGCTGTGTATGGATAATGTCGTGATAGCGCTGAATGAGCGGAAGGATGCGAAGCTCCCTAAACCGGATTGGATACGGGTAAAAGCCCCTAATTCCAAAGGCTTTCTCGAAACACGTGATTTAATGCGTGAACAGAAGCTGAACACCGTATGCGAAGAAGCCGCCTGCCCTAATATTGGTGAATGCTGGTCGCAGGGCCATGCCACGGTGATGATTTTGGGCAGTGTGTGCACCCGCGCCTGTGCGTTTTGTAATATTGAAACGGGCCGCCCCGATCTGCTCGACCCCCATGAGCCTGCCAATTTGGCCAAAGCCGTTGGCGAGCTGGGCCTTAAGCATGTAGTGATTACATCCGTAGACCGTGATGATCTGCCTGATGGCGGCGCGCAGCATTTTGCCGAATGTATTTTACGGCTGCGCCATACCGCGCCCGATACCACCATCGAAATTTTGACCCCCGATTTTCAAAAGAAAGAAGGCGCGATCGAAATTGTGGTGGCCGCCAAGCCCGATGTGTTTAATCATAATATCGAAACCGTGCCACGCCTCTATCGCGCGATTCGCCCGGGTGCGCGTTATTTTCATTCACTGCAATTATTGCAACGCGTGAAAGAGCTAAACCCTTCTATTTTCACCAAATCCGGCATTATGGTGGGCTTGGGCGAAACCAAAGAAGAAGTGCTGCAGGTGATGGATGATATGCGTGCGGCAGATATTGATTTTATGACCATCGGCCAATATTTACAGCCTACCCCGCGCCATGCGAATGTGGAGCGTTATGTAACGCCCGATGAATTCCGCTATTATGAGCGCATGGCCAAGGCCAAGGGCTTTTTGATGGTGTCGGCCTCACCGCTCACGCGCTCGTCTTATCATGCGGGTGATGATTTTGCGATTATGCGCGCCAACCGCGAGAAGCTGCTGGCGGAGCGGGGCTGATAAAGTTGCGACAGTCGCCCGCTTCCTTGCATTATTTTCAGCAAAAATAAGTCAATAGGGCTGACAAATCACATTAAACCTCCTATTTTCGCCTGATGCCTGCCCATTCGGAGACACAGTTTTTTCCCTATTCGCCTCATCAGCTTTATGCGCTGGTGGCCGATGTGGAGCGATACCCGGAATTTTTGCCATGGTGTCGTGCGGCGCGTATCCTCGATCGCAAGGCCGATTATTTTTTGGCAGAGCTGGTCATTACCTTTAAACATCTGACCGAGCAATATACCTCACGCGTTACCACGCAGCCGCCCACCGCCACGCAAAATGGCCGGATTGATGTGGAGCTGGTAAGCGGGCCGTTTGACCGGCTGGAAAATCACTGGCGGTTTGAGCCCGCCGCAAATGGTACTCAGGTGCATTTTGCCGTGGAGTTTCATTTTAAATCACGGCTGCTTGACAAGCTGATCGGGCCGTTATTCGGGCGGGCGACCGAAAAAATGGTTAGCGCCTTTTCGAGCCGCGCGCATGCGCTCTATGGTGGTACGCCATGATTCCGCTGCGCAGTGAGTATAACCATATCAAAGATTTTGATGAGCGTTTATGCAAGCTGGCCTCGCAGGTGCGCGTATTGGGCGAGCTGAATTGGCCGGATACAGTAAAGGAGCAATTTTTAGCAGGTGTGGCCAAGGGCGAGCGCCCGCGCCTTGCCTTCCAATATCCGGCGATTACGCACCCCAAACAAATCGAGGCGTTGCAAGGTTTTTTGCGTGATATCGGGCGTGATCATCCGGCGCTGGATTTGATGCGCGCCAATGCGGAGAGTTTTTTATCGGCGCTGCACATGATCGACGCGCGCGGCACCACGCGCATTACCGAAATCTCATCGCAGCTTTATGGCCGCCCGTCGGATACGTTGCCGCTGTATGACGGCGTGACGATTTTAGATGCGGCACGGTTTTTTCTGACCACCGCCGATAGCTTTACCAGCGAGCGCGGCTATCAGGAGCCGGAATATATTGATGCGCGCGAGCTGTTCGGATTTTTGGGGCGGCATTTGCGCGAAGCCGGGCTGATTGGCCATATTGATTTGATATTCGATGCGCAGATTGCCTCGAAAGTTTCCGTCACCAGCTCGGCAATCCGCATTCGCAGCGGCGCGAAATTCAGTATTTACGAAGCCGATCAATTACTCCATCACGAGGTGATGACGCATGCGCTGACCAGTATTAATGGCCGTAACCAGCCGATTTTATCGAGCATGCAATTTACCGCCCCGCGCATTACCCGCGCGCAGGAAGGGCTGGCACAATTTGCCGAGCTGGTATCGGGCGCCATTCACATTCACCGCCTTAAGCGCGTGGCGCTGCGCATTATTGCGATTGATATGGCGCTGAGTGGTGCCGATTTTATGCAGCTGTATGATTTTTTCTGTGAGAACGGGCAAAATGCGGAGGAATCCTACCTATCCGCTATGCGGATTTTGCGCGGCGGCACGCCGAATGGCGGCATCGTCTTTTTGAAAGACAATGTCTATTTGCAAGGGATGCTGGAGGTGCAGGCCTTTTTCATTCAGGCGTTTCAGCAGCAGGATTTGCACACGCTGGAAATTTTATTCAGCGGTAAAATGGCGCTGGAGGATGTGCCCGCTCTCCTCGCCATGCAACAGCAGGGATTGCTGCAAGCACCGGAATTTATTCCGAGCTGGTATCAAAATATCCATACGCTGGTTGCGCGTTTGGCGTTTACGCAGTTTGCCAGCAATCTGAAAACCTCTTAATGGCTGATGTTACGCCGCTTGCGCACGATCATATTGAGGATTTCCACCCCCGCCGAGAAGGCCATACCAAAGTAAATATAGCCTTTGGGCACATGCAGCCCTAGCCCTTCACCCACCAGCAGCACCCCGATCATCAGAATGAATGCCAGTGCGAGCATTTTGAAGGTTGGGTTTTGCTCGATGAAGTCAGCGATATAGCCCGACGCCACCAGCATCACGCCCATTGCTACCACCATTGCAGCAACAATCACTATGACGACTTGTGTTAGGCCCACAGCGGTCATCACCGAGTCGAAGGAAAAAACTAAGTCGATGAGAATAATTTGAAGAATGGTCGATCTGAAGCTGCCTTTGAACTGGCCCTTATGTTCCTTTTTGATGCCACCGCTGGTTTCGTCATGGATGCTGTGGGTGGCTTTGTAAATCAGGAATAATCCTCCCAGCAGCATTAAAATATCCTTACCAGAAAAATCATAGCCAAACAGCTCAAACAGAGGCTTGTTCATACCCATAATCCATACCAGTCCCAGCAACAGCCCAATGCGCATGGCTAGCGCTAATGTCAGACCAATGCTGCGGGCGCGGGCACGCTGTTCGCGCGGCAGGTGATTCACCACCAACGCAATAAAGATTATATTATCAATTCCGAGGATAATTTCGAGCGCGGCGAGTGATAAAAAACTCGCCCATATCGCGGGGTCAGCCAGCATCTCCATGCCGTTACATCTTTCAGCGCCCAAATGGGGCCGCTGTTTCGAGCTATAGCGTAACGTAATGGGCTTGCGTGAAAAATAAATGCGTTATCCACAGAGAAATATTTAGGCGGAGGTGAGCTTTATAATCATTATTTCTTAATATGAGGAGCTCAACAGTTCTTGACGCAAATATATATTTTTCTCTTCGGGATGCATCACATAGTCATCTTCAAGTAGTTTCGTGACGCAAGGCGCATAATCTTTCATCATATATGCTCCCCAAACTTTTATATCATCAAACCATATTACCTTAGGCTTATTGTTTGTTATGTCTGCACAAATATCAATATTATAATTTTTTATCGGATTTTGAGAATATGTATGCTGCCAAGGAAGATAAAAATAATGGCCTGATGCTGGAAGACGGTTCGCATGTATATATATAACTGGATGAAAAACTAATAATAATATGCGCTCTTCACTAGATACTAATTCATGTATGCGATTAGTAAGTATTGTATCAACTGGCTTAAAAGTTACCTTATACGCAATAGCATCTTTTTTAGTGATTATTTCGCTTAATATAAACCTGCAACTTGCAAGTAATATGCAAAAGTATAAGGCAAAATAAGCCGTAGCTTTAAATTTAAAGTGATTGCCGAACTGAACAATTGTAAGTGCAAATAGTGCAACAGAAAGAATGGTCATTCCATTATCATGAAACCCAGTCGTTGCTCGAGGATTTAAATACAATATCGCGACCAGCGCTATGGTAGCCGCAATAAGTTTTCTGAGAAGCTTATGCGTGTGTTTTTTACATATTAAAAATGCCGTTCCAATATACCCGAAACCAAGTAACAGCAATGAAAATAGCCGCACACCACCATCTTGGCCTTCGTTTAGAGCTAAATATCCCTTGATATTGCTTAATGAAAAATTAATTACTTCAGAGTAAATTTTTTCATTGAAATAAAAGTGGTAAATTCCATATCCAGTTATATCGCCAAATTTGTATAGCCAAAGCATTACTATGCTAAAGCTTAAGGCCACGCCAGCAGTAAACCAACTGGCAATGCACAATAAGCGCTGTTTTTGATAATCCATCGCACATAGTGTAGCTACGACAAACAGAATGGCTGACAATCCAAATGAATAAGCCATAAAGCATGCGAAGGTAATGCACCCCCCCGAAATGAATGCTCCAATTTTATTTATTGGCGTATCTAATATAGCGGGCAGCAGCATTTGTGCTAATGCAAACGCAAAAAGGTAACCACCCACCTGATGATACAGCATAAGGTGTTGTAGATTAGTAAGCCACAATGTGGCCATTACTAACAAAAAGATATTGCACGCAATAAAACGGGAGTAACGAGTAGCATGAAGTGATGTTGTAACTATGCCTATAGTTGCGAGCGTTAAAAAAATCAGTGTCATTGCTCGTGCATAAGTGAAGTCAGCAGCACTTATGATTGTACTATAAGCATGAGTAACCATGTGAAGGAACGGACCGTGGTGTGAAAAAATATCTATGTAAAGGCGCATTCCACTATTTATCATTTGTGCGCTAACTAATTTTTCCGTTTCATCGGAAAAATCATACATGAAAAGTCCATTATTAAACTGGTATAAGAACAATGCTAAGGTTGAGATTATTATAAAGGAAAAACTAAGATATCTTGCGACCATATTAGGTAAGCTTCTGCTCGTACCAGGTTTCGCCGATTTCGATTTTTTCGCGGCCCCGCGATTCGCGCCATTCATTGGTGTCGCGCAGGGAGAAAATGCAGCCACAATATTGCTGGGCGTAGAATGCCTCGCGCTTGGCGATGTCATACATGCGCGCGCCGCCGCCTTCTTTGCGCCAGTTATAGGTCCAGTAGCTTACGCCATCGTAATGTTCAGCGGCACGTTCGCCGCAATCATTGATTTGCTCCATGTTTTTCCAGCGCGAAATGCCTAGGCTGCTGGTAATAACGGGGAAGCCATGCTCGTAGGCATAAAGCGCGGTGCGTTCAAAGCGCATATCGAAGCACATGGTGCAGCGGACGCCGCGCTCAGGCTCGCGCTCCATGCCGCGTGCGCGGGTAAACCAGTTTTGCACATCGTAATCGGCATCAATAAAAGGAATGCCCATTTTTTCGGCGAAGCGGATATTTTCGTTTTTGCGGATTTCGTATTCGCGCTTGGGGTGAATGTTGGGGTTATAAAAAAAGATGGTCAGGTCGATGCCGTTGGCCAGCATTTGTTCCATCAACTCGCCCGCGCAGGGCGCGCAGCAGCTATGCATCAGCACGCGCTTTTCGTTATGGGGCACTTCCAGATCGATATGTTTGACGATGTCGCTGGCGCCGTCTTGTTGCAGGGTAAGGTTCATGAGAGGTTATATGCCGCAAAAACGGTGGTTTGGCAAGGGCTATAGGGATACGCCGCCCGCAGCCAGCTCATCGGGCTTTGCCACCGCAATTTGCTGTGGCTGGGCCGTGCCTTTTTGCGCCTGCGAGGTTCCGGCGCTGCTAGCCGTCAATCCTGCTGCACGCGCGGCGGCGGCGGCTTCGGGTGATAGATTTGGCTGAACGCTGGATATTTTCTCTTCTGTTGGTGCGGGCGATTCTATTTCGGTTTCACGCGCTTTAATCAGGCTGACCATCATGTCATAATTCGCTCGGATCATTTCTGTTAACGAGGATGGCACTTCCAGTGAATCAGCATCATTGCCCCATAATACCTCTTTGCCTCCTAATGCAATGCCGATACCACCACGAAATGTAATATCATCGACAGTGGGGGCGTATCCTAATGCCCTTTCAATTACATGGAGCAGCTCTGCAGGCGACAGAGGGGTGCCTCTATCCGCTACAAACTTATCAAGTTTCGGCATTGCCGCTTGTATATCTATGCGCTCATCAGATGGAGTGGCGGGTTGCGCGGCTGCGGTTTTTTGATCCGGGGTGAAGGTTGTTGCCGATTGAGGCTCGGGCGCGGCGGCAACGGTTATGGGTTGCACTGGCTGGACGACTTCCACTGCGGGTGCTTTCGCTACTTCGATAACAGCGGGTGCTGCTAAGATAGCAACGGGTGCTGCTAACGGGGGCTCAACTTTTATCGCAGTGGCCGTCTCAGGCTGCACTGTTTTAGCCAGCTTGGGTGCCGGTTGATTTGCGGTGTCAATAGGGGGGATGACCGCTGCAAGTGGTGCCTCAGATGTGGTCGCAACAACTGTTTCTGGGGGTATGGGTTTTGCAGGTGGCTGCTTTGGGTTTTCGGCTGTGGGAGCATTGGCCGTAGCGGTGACAATTTCTGATTCTATAGCAAGCTTCTTGGTAGTCTCTTCCGTCTGAGCAGAAGCAGCTTTCATAGCCTCTAATTCTTGTGGAGTCGGCAACTGCGGACCATAGCCCATATCATAAATTTTATCGCCGCTTACAATTATTTTATTGGCATCAAACCATTGACTGAGCAGCACAGCGTTATCTTTAGGCTTCAGGTTAGCAAAAATTTCTTCTGCCTGTTTTTTATTAATGCCCTGCTCGCTTTCAATTTTTGTTATTTGCTCTTCCTTGAATCGATTATAAAGCGCTCCACTTTTTTCCTGTAACTCTTCAGGAGAGATTCTCTGTGGATATTTTTCAGCGATATATGTAATTTGTTTTTCAATCTCTGCTTCGCTGACACCTTGCTTTTTAAGCACAGCGCGCATCATTTCATTCATCGACATATCGGGATATTGACGCTTGAGCGCTTCCATTGCGGTGTGTTGCAAGGCTTTAATATCAGACACCTGACGCTCTTCTGCTGTTAGATCCTGTTTATTAGCCGCTTTTTCTCTTGCCCTTGCCGATATTTCATCTATCTGCTGGGGCGTATATTTGCTGATTACCTCCAGTGCCTCTTCCAACGACGTTTCTGTCATTAAAGGCATATTATTGCGAGCACGCCATTTGTTGGTGTCACGGATAATGCTATTACGAATTTCTACATTTTCGAGCATTTCTTGTTTGAATGCATCAATGGTTGGCTTCATTTCCGGGTCATTGGCCATACGGTAAGTCTGCTCAGCTGTCATTCTGACACCAAAGGCACGCATAAAAGCATTAACGCTGTTTTCTCTACGATTGCTTTTGCTATCAGGATCTTGTGGTGCTTTACCCTCCGCCTCACGCACTCTTTGGCCAGCCACACGGGCACGTTCTGCCATATCGGCTTGCCCTTCGGGTGTTTTCATCGCCTCTTCAATATAGTCATTTACGATTTGCGCTTTGGCATCTTGTGCTCGTTGCCAATTCTCATATCCATCATCCCAACCCATGGAGGCCTGATGCATTAACTCGCGGTTTTTGGCGGCGTATTCTTCGAAATATTTTTCGGCATACACATCCGATTTTAATTCTGCCGATGCTGTGTGTGACACTTCGTTAGCATAACTGACAGCGCCGTTTACTGCTGATTGCAACCCTGCTAGCTGAGCGCGTGCTTCGGCGGGCGTCATACGTCCATTTTGCAGTTGAAGCTGTAGCGCTTCAATATTTGATTTCTGGCTTTCGAGTGCACTGATTGCATTGCTGATTTCAGCTAACGGCTCGCCCGATGCTCCACGGAGCTGCGATAAGTGGCGGATAGCATCGGTAAGTTCGGATAATAGACGCACTGCTTCTGCGATCCCTTCACTGGCATTATGCTGTTCAGGTGTTTCCAAAATCTTGTTAATGGCAGCATTAAACTCACCATGCGCAGCTTGCACTTTTTCAACAACAGCTTCCCATTGCTCAACCGTTGCGGGCTGGGGCGTCGGGCCTTGCGCTGTTGCTTGTGTCTCTGCCATGCGGTCCAAATAAAAACAATTTTACGTATTCTCAACTTAGCATAAAATTATTAAGATAGTGTGACAGTTTAGCCGAATTTGCATGATTTTTAAGGAAAAAAAGGGCTTTATGTTAACCATTTGTTAACTATTTTATGCTGTGTGCTTGTGTAGCCATGCCTTATTCTTTATACCACGAAAAACATTCACACAAACGTCAAAAAACTACGGTGCGAACTGTGCTATCTTTAAAAAAAGATTAGGGAATAAACAGAGGTACACATGCCGCGCATTACGACACATGACCATTTTATGGCTTGCCTTGAGGCATTTCTCAAGCAAGTAGGAATCGATACGGGTTTTACCCATCCCAAAGATCAGAATATGCTGCAATTTGTGATTGGACTTGGCGCGGGCGTTGGCCCCACCGATCATCGCGCAGGGCCGCCGCTACGCATGGAATTCAAGCCTTCGCTCGAATCGCCGATGAAGACGATCATTCATGTGCTCGAAGCCGGTTTTACCAATACGCAGGCAGATCGTGTGGCGGATTATTTTAACCGCAAACATGGCGCGAATGTGGCGCGTGTGGTGAATGTCGCTTATTTAAAGGGCAATCATGAAAATATCGAGATTTTGTCCGGCGCGCTGGCCGATGAGCTGGATGTCGCCAAAGAATATCAGGAAGTGTTCCGTGGCTCGCTGATGGCAGGCACGCGTATTTTTATGGCGCTGCCGATATCCGATGCGGCCAAGGCCGAGTTGCAATCGCCGCAAGCGCGCGTGGATTTTGTGCCCTACCCCAAAGCCGGTATGCATAATCATGCGATTGAATTCAGCGGCATCAGTGACGCCGTACAAAGCGAAATATTAAGCGCGATCAACGCGCAATATGGTCAAGGGAGTGTACAATATGCCTAAATTAGCGTTTATCGATTCGAATGTAGTGATGGCTTTAGCGGGCAATGCTGGCTTTGAAGCAGCAATTACTCGTTACCAAGAGCCAAAAAATCCACATTTAGACGGTATCGACGGCTTGCTTGCCGGTGTGAAGCTTGCCTCGTCTGACGCACTCAATACAGTGACAGGTGTTAAACCGCAAATTGCCGATACGGGTCTTACGGTCTAGCCTACTTCATACTCCCATCAACAATTCCACATTACCGCCAATCGCTGCGGTGTTAATGCTGGTGGTGCGCTCGGTGACAAAGGCGTGCAGATAGTTCGGCCCGCCCGCTTTGGGGCCGGTGCCCGATAGCCCCTCGCCGCCAAAAGGTTGCACCCCGACAATAGCCCCCACCATATTGCGATTGACATAAATATTCCCAGCATGGATTTGTTGCGCAAGATCGGCATAGCGCGACTGAATGCGCGTATGCAGGCCAAAAGTCAGGCCATAGCCGGACTGATTAATCTGCGCGATTACCTGCTCCAGCTGTGCAGGGTCGTAGCGCACTACATGCAAAATAGGTCCGAAAAATTCTTCCGCCAGCTGCGACGCATCCTCCAATTCCCAGATTTGCGGGGCGATGAAATGACCATGCGCGCAAGCCTCACTTAAGGGTGCTTTGCCGCACGGCTTAGCAATTTGCGCTAGGCTGTCGCTATGGTTTTGCAGCCGCTCGAGTGCTTGTGCGTCAATCACGGGGCCGATATCGGTTGCCATATCGGTAGGGTCTCCGACGCGCAACGATTCCAGCGCGCCTTTGAGCAAAGCAAGTTGCGCGTCTGCTGTGGAGCGTGGCAGAAATAGCAGCCGCAGCGCCGAGCAGCGCTGGCCTGCGGCACCGAAGGCTGATTGAATCACATCATCGCATAGCTGCTCCGGCAGGGCAGAGCTATCGGCGATCATCGCATTCAGACCACCGGTTTCGGCGATCAGCGGGATAATCGCGCCGTCACGCTCTGCAAGCGCCCGCTGGATATGTTTGGCCACGCCATGTGAGCCGGTAAAACACACGCCTGAGACTGCCGAATGATTCACTAAGGCAGCGCCCACATCCCCTTCACCGCACAATACATGCAGCGCGTCTTTTGGTACCCCGGCCTGATGCATCAGCGCCACCGCACGCGCGGCGATCAACGGCGTTTGCTCTGCGGGTTTGGCCAAAACTGTATTGCCGGTAACTAAGGCTGCAACAATTTGACCGGTAAAAATGGCCAACGGAAAATTCCACGGGCTGATACACACAAAGACGCCACGCGCATGGTAGCTGAGCTGATTATGCTCGCCGGTATAGCTATCAAGCGTAAGGGGCTGCAGCTGCTCGCGCGCCTGCTGCGCATAATAGCGGCAAAAATCGATGGCTTCGCGCCATTCGGCAATCGCATCTTTGATGGTTTTACCCGCCTCGCGCATCAGCAGCGCCAACAGCTCGTCGCGCGCATCATGTAGCGCGTCGGCTATGGCCTCTGCTATTGCCGCACGCTTGGATACCGACTGGCACGCCCATGCTTTGCCTGCCTGTTGCGCGGCATTGGCTGCGGCGTCGATTGCCGCCTCATCCGCCAGCGCAACATAGCCCACGATGTCGCGCGTATTGGCAGGGTTGACAACCGCATGCGATTTTTTACCCTCGCCTGCTTTCCATTTGGTCTTATGCCATGTCTCCAGCGCTTCCGATAGCGCCTGCATTTGTACCCGATTACCGTAATCCACGCCGGTTGAGTTATGACGTTGTATAAATAAATGATCCGGTGTGTCGATCATCGCCAGCTCTTGCTGCGCGGCGGTGATCGGGTCTTCGATTACCTGATCCACCGACATTTCTTTATCCATCGCGCGGTGGACGAAGGAACTGTTAGCACCGTTTTCCAGCAGGCGGCGGATCAGATAGGCCAGCAAATCGCGGTGCTCGCCGATTGGCGCATAAATACGGCACGGCGTAGTGCCGACAATCGGCGCATAGAGTGCCTCGCCCATGCCATAGAGCCGCTGAAACTCGTATATTTTGCCTTCTCCCACTACCTGAATGGCGGCGATGCTGTGTGCATTATGCGTGGCAAATTGGGGGTAGATATGGCTTTGTGCCTCCAGCAGCCGCATCGCGCAGGCTAAATAAGACACGTCGGAATGATGCTTGTTGGTGAAAACCGGATAGCTGCTTAAGCCATGCATTTGTGCGAATTTGATTTCGCTATCCCAGTAGGCGCCTTTTACCAGCCGCACCGGAATCACCTGCCCACTACGTTTGGACAGCTCGATTACATAATCAATCACCGCCCAGGCGCGTTTTTGATAGGCTTGCAGCACAAAACCAATGCCATCATAACCTGTAAAATCCTTGTCCAGCCTTAACGTTGCAAAAAGCTCCAGCTCCAGATCGAGCCGCGTGGCTTCTTCCGCATCAATGGCCACAGCGACCCCTGCATCGGCAGCGGTTTTCACCAGCTTTTTAAGGCGTGGTAATAGCTGCGTGGCGACTTGTTCGCGGTTCAGCCATTCATAGCGTGGATGCAAGGCGGTGAGTTTGATGGAGATGCTTGCGCGCTCCGCCATCGACTCGCTGGGACTAACTTGCGCGGCGATGGCCTCAATCGCGCCCTGATAGGAGGCGAAATACTGATCGGCCTGCTCCCAGCTGCGCGCGCCCTCGCCCAGCATGTCATAGGAAAAGCGGTAGCCTTGTTTGGATAGTTTTTCACCTTTTCTGAGCCCCTGCTTGATGGTCTCTCCCATTACAAATTGCCGCGCGATCAGGTGCATAGCGGCCTTTAATGCCTGACGAATCACCGGCTCGCTCGAGCGTTTAGCCAGCCCGCGCAAAACCCCTGTAGGTGCATCCAGCTCTGATGCATCCAGATTCAGCATTTTGCCGGTCAGCAATAGGCCCCAACTCGAAGCGTTGAGATAAAAAGACTGGCCGTGCTTTAAATGCGCATCCCACTGCGCATCGGCAAAGGTAGATTCGAGCAGCGCATTGGCCGTATCGGGATCAGGAATGCGTAACAGCGCTTCCGCCATGCACATAATCGCCACGCCCTCTTTGCTGGAGAGGCTGTATTCCTGCAAAAACGCCTCGACGCTAAGCGCACTTTGGTCTGCGCGCAGACCCTCCACCCATTTATATGCTAAGACATTGATTTTATCACTTTTTGCGACGACAGGTTGCAATGTGTTGAGCATTTGGGTGATGCAGTCACGTTCGCCCAGCCATTGGCGGGCGCTGATATCATTAAGCCATTGTTCCATCGGCGCAGCGTAGCATAGGCTATGCGACGGAGCAATGGTAGTAAAATCACATTCAGATAGCGCCTTAATGACTTGACCTTTTTGCAAAAAGGGATAAAATTTTTAATGAGTTTGACGCATAACTCAAGGATACCCAACTAAGCCATACGGTGCGCCGTGTGGTGACGTTTCGTAAAAGTTTTCTGGTGCTTTCGTGCCGTTTTCTTCCCGACGTTTGGCCTTGAGTTGCAGCATTAATCCGCTGATTCAGGCTCTGCATGCATGGCATGGTGTTATGCACGCACAGGTAAACGTCATAAGGAGATGGTCTATGGCTACCGGAACTGTTAAATGGTTTAATCCCACCAAAGCATACGGTTTTATTCAACCCGATGATGGCGGCAAAGATGTGTTTGTCCATATCAGCGCCGTTGAAGCTGCCGGTTTAAACGGATTAAATGAAGGCCAACGCGTCAGCTATGATCTGACCACCAGCCGTGGCAAAACCTCTGCCGCCGAGCTGAAACTGGTCTCGTAAGCGATACCCATTATGGAGCGGAGGGCGCCTGCTCTGCCTGTGTGCCCTCTGCTTCAATCATAATTTGCACTTCTTCTCCCACCATTGGCACATATTCGTTCATGCCCCATTCGGAGCGAGCGATTACCGTATTCGCACTAAAGCCCGCCGTCATTTTGCCCGACATCGGATGAGCGGCCATTTTATTGAGCGTGACATTCAGCGAAATCAGTTTTTCCTGACCTAAAAATTTCAGCCATCCGGTGACAACCGCTTCTTTTTCGTCGCTCACCTGCACCTTGGTGCTTTTGAAGGTGATTTCAGGATAGAGTGTGCTGTTAAACCATTTATCGCCTTGCAAATGGTCATCCAGCTCGGTGCTGGAGGTGACAATGCCCGACGGGCGCAAGATTATTTCCACACTGCTGGAGGCCGGCGCATCGGAATCGAGTATCATTTCACCATCAAAATCAGTGAAGCGGCCAATCATATTTGAAAAACCCAGATGATCGACATAAAAAAGGATATTGGTGTGCGCTTTATCAAATGTAAAACGTTGCGGCTCTGCTTGGGCGCTGGCGCTCATCAGCATGGATGATACAAATATGGTTGCTGCGAGTATTGTAGTTTTCATTGTGGCCTCCTATGTATTACCGTAGCTATAACACATTCGATTCAGGAACAAAAGCCCATGACCAGCTTTCTTAAGACCACCATTTTACTCGCTGCGATGACCGCGTTATTTATGGGCATTGGTGCCGCGCTGGGGGGCCAGAGCGGCATGATGATCGCGCTGCTGATTGCGCTGGCCATGAATGGCTTTGCCTATTGGAATTCGGACAAGCTGGCCTTGCGCGCCTATCGTGCGCAGCCGATCGAGCGCGGGGCGCATCCACAACTCGATGCAATGCTGGACCAGCTCAGCCAGAATGCAGGCATCCCCCGCCCCGCCGCGTATGTAATCGAGAATGCGCAACCCAATGCCTTTGCCACGGGCCGCAATCCGGATAATGCAGCGGTAGCCGTCACCACCGGCTTGCTGCAAAGGCTGAATGACCGCGAAGTCGCAGGCGTGATTGCGCATGAGCTGGCGCATATCAAGCACCGCGACACGCTGATTATGACCATTACCGCCACATTGGCAGGGGCAATTGGTATGCTCACCCATCTGGCGTATTTTATGGGTGGCAATAATGCGCGCGGGGCCAATCCGCTGGTGATGATTGCTGCGGCCATTTTTGCGCCGCTTGCAGCCATGCTGGTACAAATGGCAATTTCACGCACGCGTGAATATGCCGCAGATCGTGAAGGCGCTATCATTAGCGGCTATCCGAATGATCTGGCCGATGCGCTGGAGAAAATTGCGCGCACCGCCCCCGCCATCTGCAACCGCGATGCAGAAAGCCATCCCGAAACAGCGCATCTGTTTATTTTTAATCCGCTTTTAGGTGGAAAATTCAGCCAGTTATTCTCGACGCATCCTGATCCGGCAGAGCGCATCCGCCGCCTGCGCGCAATGGCCCCTGCCACCCAGCGCGCTGTGGCATCCGGGCCATGGGGCTAAATTACTTCGGGATAAATTCGCTTTTCTTTGGCTTTGTCATAATTCTGTAACCTAGCTTCGCTACTGCTAGACTTGAATAACTATGCCAAGGAAATATTGTGTCCGACCTCACCCCCACCATTGACCCGACCATGCAAAAAGCCGTGCAAACCATCGGTGCAATACCGATTGCTACTTGGCTGGCGAAATTGCAGAAGGAAACGCGGCCTAACCATGTTAGCACCGCACAAACGGGGGCATATTTTCTTCCTGATTTGCAAAAAGAAAGCTTCAGAGGTGGCAAATATGGGGGATTTTTTGCCCCTGTATCGCATGATTCATTACCGCAAACGGTTGCAACATTGTTTGCAGATCAACCTGATAAAGGCCAGTGGTTGCTGGATTATCTGAAATATGGGGAACCATCGCTAATTGATCGTTTTAAAAATACACGTCCCACCTTGACCGACCAGCAACAACTGTTTGTGAAGCGGTTTGATGAAATGATGCTGAGCCTGCTTAATGGCCAAATGTCTACTGCACGCACTATGGCTGCTAATGCATTTATTCCTATCTTCCGTGATGAGACGATTACCGATAAAGAGCTCTATGGTTTGTTGCAGCGTGTTGGCATAGACAAGGATTTGCAGCGAATGGGTGACCCCCTTGCGATGCAATGGGTGCTGTTTACAGGTGGGGTTCTTCAAGGATTGGCTGATTATGAATCGGCAGCTTCGATACAAGCAGATATTGGCACTCTGACTGCACGATCTAAAGAAAACACCTCTGCTCCCAATCTTGAGCAAATAAAAGAAGGGCTTAAATTTCTAAATCCTGGCGACCTTAATAAAGACCGACGCTATCTTGTTACTGAATTCGAGCCATTTTATTCTCCTGTAGCACGTGAAACATTATACAATATCAATAGAAACACTATTTTTGCCCTAAGTAGGGACATTGTAAATTTTGATACTGGTTTACCCAGCTATGTGAGCGGCATGGAGTCAGTATGTGGCACTGATCTTGCCTGGACATTCAAGCCCGGCTCTACCCCCCCATATCTTCCCGCCAAAGAAGCAGGAACGAAGGCGCCTGATCGCACATGAAGCATTCCACCGATGATAAACATATTAAGACTCGCTTAACCAAAGATATGGGCAGAAGTTTCGGCCAGTTTGCCGATGAAGTATTACGTGGGCGAACGAATCATACGATTTTAAATACTTCCGCAGGATTGGCTGCGCTTCATATCGGCATACCTGACGCGCTTAATAATGCGGATGCCACCTCACTTCTGATGAATAATAAACTCATGCTTGTGCCAGGATCATGGGATATGGCCAAACACCCGCTGTTCGACTTCTCAGCCGAAGATTTTACCTTCTTTGGTTTAGACTTTCCGAATATGTGGCGGCAAATCGAAGCGGCATTTGATAGTAATATTATCCATGTTTCAGACCACATCGTTCCGATTTACAAGGAATCTATCGGCAGCACTCTCGGTCTACCCGATCTGCCATACGGCGAGTTTGCGCATTTCATGCATATCGGCATGGGGCTGTATGACACAGGGCGCACCTTTCAGGATTTATGGAATAATCCCGATCTGCACCATAATGTCTGGCATATTATGACGCATCCCGATATGGCGCATACGGTGGCGCATAAGGGCACTATGCTCACCGTGATGGGGCTTTTGCACCCGCTTGGCCCTGCGATTGCGATTGGGGTGGCGTATTTATGCGCGCATCTGGTGCATTGCTTTTTTGAGCTGCTTGATGACAATCGCGCGGCGTTCCAGCGCATGAAGGATATTCCTGTTATCAGCGCGATATATGACCATACCGGCATTAAAGAATGGGCCGAGGCCAAACAAGTGCTTGGCGATAAGGCGCCAATGAGCGATTATGTACCGGATATGCCAGCCAAACAGTGCGATGGTCGCCATGCGAAAACTGAGAGGCTGCAGCAGCCAGAGCCATTGCGGCTGGTATCCTAGGAGCAACATGAAACAAAGCCTGTGCATTTTTTTGGTTTTGGTTTTGTTAGCGGCGCAGCTGGCGGTGAGTTTCCACGTCCCGCATGCGCATGCCGATGAGGCTCATCATGACGGGCCGGTGGATTGCGCATCATGCGATTTCTGGCTCAGCGCGCACGCAACAGACACGCCTATTGTGTCCACCCTGCCACCCCATTTGCCCTTTGTAACGTTGGCTTCGGCGGTGTCCAAGCCGTTTGCATTTAGCGTAGTGGCTGCCGCTTATACTTCGCGAGCGCCGCCTTCGACTCTTTGATGATGTTACCTCACGTCAACAAAGGAAATTTCGATGTCCGACCCGTTACCCACCACCCGTATTACTGCTCCGGCACGGCTTAGCGCCGCGCAGGTGGAAGCAGCTAAAACCGATGAACAGCGCGCCGAAGATGTGGCTTATACCATCAATCACGCGCTCGCTTGCACCGCCACCGATATCCTCGACCCCTATATCGGGAATTTTACGCAGCGCTGGTTGGGCAAGCGTATCTCTATCGGCTGTCAGCATCCCGATCATCAACATGATCATGATCACCATCATGACCATCACCATCATGACCACGATCATGACCATGCCCACCACCATACGCTTAGCCATTGGTGGATTGGCGAGATCATCGGTGATTTCGGTGCCGTGCCCTTTACCATAGGCTTACAACGCCACGCGCCATGGTTTATGCAGGGTTTGCGCAACGGGCTGGAAGCGATATTGGGGCCGGTATTTCTGAAAGGAGCCGAGCGCTCCGCCGGTATGTGGGCGCGCGAAAATGGCGTGGCACTGGATTCGAAAGACTATCAGGACCGCGTGCAAATGATTTACCGCCACGAGGCGGATCATTTGCCGCAGGCGCTGATGTGGACGCTTTCGTCGGTGGGCATCAACGTCATCACCCAAAAAGCGATTGGCAATACCGGTCCGGTCTGGCATATCGCCGCCGGTAAGGCAGTGGGTGCAGGCATTAGCGCTGGTTTGGTAGTAGGTGGCCGCGCCTTCGCCCCGCAAACCGCCCGTAAATGGGACCAATTCACCAGCGAAAATATCTTTTTGCCGCTCACCAAAAGCATCGGCGGACTGTTCGGCGTCGACGCCGACAGCGTCGACCGCATGGCCGCCCATCAGGCTGAATTGCTGGGCACGAAGGCCCCTGGGGTTGGACGGTAATTATATAATGTCATTCCCGCTTTCGCTGGCATAGCCATAGCTTGACTAGTGTGTATTAGTGTGTATAATAAGCCATGGATAGCCGAACCATAATCAGAATGCTGGAAAAGGACGGATGGGTGCTGGTAGCAACTAAGGGTAGTCATCATCAGTTTAAGCACCCTTCAAAAGCAGGCCGCGTTACCGTGCCTCACCCGAAGCGAGACATTCCATCGGGCACGCTTAAAAGTATTCTGAAGCAAGCAGGCGTCGCAAAGGAGCGAAAATCATGACCACTTATATAGGTATTATACACAAAGAATCAGCCAGCGATTATGGTGTTAGTTTTCCTGATTTTCCGGGCTGCATCAGCGCAGGAAAAACGCCGGATGAATTGCAATGGAACGCGCAGGAGGCGTTGCGCTTTCATATCGAAGGCATGGTGGAAGATGGCGAGAGCATCCCCCGCCCGATGTCACTCGATAAAGCCAAAAAGCATGCCTTCGCCAAGGGTGCGGATGCGTTTATTTTTGTGAGCGCCCCCACCCCCAGCAAGCCGGTTCGGGTAAATGTGATGATGGATAGTGCCTTACTGGCGCAGATTGAGCGCGTGAGTTCCAACCGCTCCGAATTCCTAAGCGAAGCAGCGCGGGAGAAGCTGGGGTTGGTGTGACTAATCTTTTACTGCACCTGTAAAATCAACCAAGTATGGGATTGTTGCATCAGTGTGGGGCTTTGGGTTCACATTCTCGTGAATAGCAGGCTTTTCCCATTTACCGTTGGCATATCTTTTCCCGATGTAAATCATTACACCCTGAGCGCAACTGCCAATCCAGTCAGCAACATCTCCGACCTCATTTATAAGCGCACCAAAAGTTAGGTTTATCTCATCTTCATCATGCGATTTGTTCAGCGCGCCAAATACCATTTGCTCCTGAAAATGATACAAAATAAGCCCCTGATGCGGAGTAAGGTATATTACTCCATTGTGATCACCTATATGCACATTCTGAATATGTTGCATGACTGTTTCTGAGTCATAATGTGCGCCAAATTTATTTCGCACATATTCAATCAAATTTTTCTTACCAAAGTATTGATTCAGCTTTTTCATTCCCTGTGAAATTTCAGAATCCTTGTCTATTGCCATCCGATTTAACACCATTCCATGCTTTTGCATAAAACCACGCGCCTCAAATACCTTTGCAACGAAAATCTTGATTAAAACTAATGATTGAATTCCATTTCCGGCTTTCTCAATAGTGCTATCTGTCACGTAAAAACTGTTCATAAGCACCAGCTTCCTTAGTACATTAAGCTCATTTGCTATATGTCCCATCATTACGAATACTAGCTTCTCATCATCAGGGATATTCTTGTAAAGATCGTCCTTAACTTCTAATTTTCGTATTTCCATGGGCTCCCTTCACCATTATCTTGATTGATATAGGTCATATACTGATGAAAAACTATACTGAGCAATTATTTTTAAATTCAGCTCCGCGAGTAGGATGCGCTCGCCGCGTGCGCGGCTGCGCGGCAAATGCTAAGCTCGCTTCGCTCATTAAGCGTATTGTCGAACCGGTTGGCTCTCACAACACGCCCACGCAGCCATAAAAAAGCCGCCCTAGGGGACGGCTTTTTTTATGGCTCCGCGAGTAGGATTCGAACCTACGACCGCTCGATTAACAGTCGAGAGCTCTACCGCTGAGCTATCGCGGAGTGTCGGTAGACAGGTTGTGTGTGTACACAAAGGCTTTGCGCATTTCAACCCTTTTTGTATGCATCTTTATGCTAAAGTCTTAGGCGGCGGCTCGGCGCAGGCGGTCATTGATGGCGATACCGATGGCTTGCATGGGAATGGGCATGGCGGCAATGGCGCGGTAGCCGCCCGCATCCAGCGCACGCAAATGCGCAAACAAATTGGCGGCGGCTTCGACCAAATCACGGGATTCACTTAAATTTAAGGTGTGCCCTGCCCCTTGCAATGGCGGGCCGAATGCCAGCAAGGCTTCATCCGATGCAACGCAAGTGGCATCCAGCCGTAGCGGTGTGGTTGGTGCATAATGGCTGGTCAGCATGCCGGGTGATTTAAAGTTTGTCTCTTGAAAGGGTGCGCTCAGCTCAATGCCCGCATCGCTTAACATCTGTTCAGTAATGCTCCCTTGACGAAGCACGGAATACTGAACGCCCGTACAATCAATAACAGTAGACTCAATGCCCACTGTGCATTGGCCACCATTTAGTACCATCAGCGCATCACCGAATTCGTCTTGCACATGCGCGGCAGCGGTCGGGCTGATGCGGCCCGAACGGTTAGCGCTGGGTGCGGCGATGCCGCCATCCATTTGTGCCAGCACCGCGCGCATAACGGGGTGTGCGGGGCAGCGGATCGCCAATGTGTCACCTCCGGCGCTGCATAATAATGCTATGGAGCAGTCGGCGCGGCGGGGCAATATCAGCGTTAAGGGGCCGGGCCAGAATAGCTGCGCCAGCGTTTCGGCTTGATCGTTCCATTCCACATAGCGTTTGGCCATATTGCTGTCGGTTACATGCACAATCAGCGGGTTGAATGCGGGCCGCCCTTTGAGCGCGAATATTTTGGCAACGGCGCTGTCACTGCAGGCATCGGCCCCTAATCCGTAGACGGTTTCAGTCGGCAACGCGACCAGCTCTGCCGCCTTTAGGTGCGTCACGGCGGCGTCTATGTCGGTGAAATCTGTGGATAAAATGGGCATAGGGTTTGACAATATCTAGTGGTTACCCCATTAATCTACACTAGATATAGAATTATCCATATCCAATAATAGTATCGAGGTTTCGCATGGTGGCACAGGTTATTACAGTCGCGCAACAAAAAGGTGGCGCGGGCAAAACGACGATGGCGGCGCATCTGGCCGTGGCATGGGCACAATATGGCGTGCGCGTGGCGCTGGTGGATATTGATCCGCAAGGCAGCCTGACGCATTGGCATGATATCCGTGTGAAGCATCAAAAGCGCGAGGGGTTGGCGCCACTAGGTTTTGTCCAGTGCTCCGGCGTGCGCATGACGCGTGAAGTGGACAAACTCAAGCGTGAATATGATTTGATTATTATTGATAGCCCGCCGCATACCGATAGTGAAGCACGCACGGCGATTCGTCATTGCGATTTAGTTTTGGTGCCGATGCAGCCCAGCCCGCTCGATTTATGGGCGACACAAGCGACGCTCAAGATTGCCAAGCAGGAAAAACGCCCCGTTAAAATGGTATTGAACCGTGTGAATCCGCAGGCTAAGCTATCGCAGAAAATGCAGGTGGAGTTGAAGGCACTTTCGCTCAGCCTGTTTGGTAACCGTGTGGCCTATGCCGATGCGCTGCTTGCAGGCAAAGGTGTAACGGAGGCTGCACCGCGCAGTGCCGCCGCAGAGGAAATTCAATTGCTGGCTGAAGAGCTGCTGAATCATTTTGGTTATGAAATTCGTGAAGAAGAACTCGCCACAGCCTGATCGCGCCAAGTCGCTCGGTGCGCCTTATTGTGAAACCGCCATGACCCCGCTGGGAATGGTGCGCGTTTTTGCTACCGCGCAAGGGGTGCGGGCGATTGATTATGTCGGCGTGGCCGAGCCTGCCCCATGGAATAATCCTTGCGAGCACACCACACGCTGTATTGCCCTGATACAGGATTATTTTAACGGTGAAAATGTCACATGGGATGTGCCGCTGGATATGCAGGCGGGCACGGAGTTGCAACGCCGTGTGTGGGACGAGATTGCCGCGATTACCTATGGCGAAACCATTACTTATAGCGAGTTAGCGCAACGCGCGGGCAATGCCAATGCCATTCGCGCCGCTGCCAGCGCCTGCGGTAAAAATCCGTTGCCGCTGATTATTCCTTGTCACCGTGTGGTGGGGAAAAATGGGGGCTTGGGTGGTTTCGGCTGGGGGTTACCGGCCAAGCAGCATTTGCTTGCCCTTGAACGCCATGCTCAATCAGCTGTTGCGGCGTGAGCCTCGATTGCCAGCGCGTGTAATCCATTATCAAATTCGGCTTTCAGTACTGCGTTGATCATGCGGTGGCATTCCACGCGTGATTTGCCCGCAAATGCGGCACTGGTGACGCGCAGGCGGTAATGGGTTTCACCTTCGGGCCGCGCGCCTGCATGGCCTGCATGTTTGGATGATTCATCCACCACATCGAGTTGTTGTGGCGCGAGTGCCTGCCTAAGGCTTTCTGCAATACGTTCCTGACGATTCATGGCGGTAATCTGTCAGATTCTGATACATCCGGCCATAAAAATAATGCGCCCGCATCTATTACTGGCCTAACTGCCTAAAACGCGATTAGCATCACTGCATGACGAACACATCGAATGGCAGCCGAAAAACCGAGTCGACGCAAGCGATTGATGCCCATATTGGCCAGAAAGTCCGGTGGTTTCGCTTGCAAAACGGCTTGTCTCAGCAGCAGTTGGCCGACAAGCTTGGCATTAGCTATCAGCAATTGCATAAATATGAGAATGGCAGTAACAGCGCCTCTGCCAGCCGACTGGCTGATATTGCGCAGGTGTTGCATGTGAATGTGAATGATTTATTTGACGGGTTTGACAGCAATGACGGCGAATGGTTGTCCCCAGAAAGCAACCGCGAGCAAATGTTACTGGCACGCTATTACCATCAGCTAGCCAATGACCGTCAGCGCGAAGCTGTATTGCGGCTAATCATTTCGATGGCCGATGAATGAAATATGCAGATAACGGTTAGCACCCCTTGAATGTTGGCGTTGGCTTGCGCATAATGCATGCATGCCTCGTGTGAAAACTCGCCTGAATCCTTCAACTCCCCCGCAAATGCCTCCTTGCGCCGTTGCTGGCTGCCTCGAAGCAGGCGAGCATCGCGCGCCGCTGGCACGTGGTACACCGGGGCAATATCAGTGGTTATGCCTCGAGCATGTCAAAGCTTTCAACAAAGCATGGGATTATTTCAAGGATATGGCCCCGCATGAAATTGAAGCGTTTCAGCGCGACGCAACCTTTGGTCATCGCCCCACCTGGAAAATTAACGAGGCAGATAAATATTCGATGCAGGCGCTGCATGATGCGCTGGGCCGTTTTACCGGTATCGGCGGCGCTGCCATGCCCATTTATACCCCGCCCATTAATGCCAAGGACCGCAAAGCATTGGACGAGCTCGAAATGCGCCATCCATCCACACGTGCAGAGATCAAAGCCCAGTATAAAGTATTGGTGAAGCAGTATCACCCTGACCGCAACCCTGATAATAAAAAGGCCGAAGACCGCTTTAAGCGCATTACCATTGCCTACAATCACTTGATGAATGGTTATTGCACCTCTATATAAGGAAGTATGAGCATGAGCAGACAATCCCCTTGGAAAAAATTCTGTGCCCCCCTCGCCGCCTTGTGGCTTGGCGGGTGCATACTGGTTGATGATATGAGCGCCAAATGGGCTGATGGCATTAGTGATCCCTGTATTGATGCGGTGGTGGAGCTGGAATATACGCAAAGTTTTGAACGTGCCAAATCACCCCCCATAGCGCGCCGCTTTAGTGACGGGGATTTACATTATCTGATGCTTAAAAATAGCGCCGACGATAAGGGCGGGCATCTGTATCGCTTTATTATAGAGAATGGCATTTATATCGGTTACCGCCCTAACCCTGCGATGTTGAAACAGTATAAACAGGATTATCCGAACAGCGTGGCACAGGTGAGCGAAGATAAGGTGGAATTGCCAGATTTGTCGGTAGACGCGTTGGCATTGCTGCGCGATGTGTCTGCGAATGAGGAATATTGGGTGCGTGATGTCAAACGCCTGTATAACCCCAGCCGCAAGGAAGCTTGCTCGCTCTACATTCCCAAAGATAAGGGTGACGAGGATGAAAGCTAATGGTTGGCTCTCCTGCTGATGTGATTGATAAATTATGCGGTACGTTTCAGCCCATTGCCGAGCGGTGGGAGCAAGCGATGGCTACGGATAGCGGCTTATGGGAGCTGACCAAGGGCAAAAGCGCAGCCGGCATCTTAGAAGCGGATATTCAGTCTATCGGCCAGTTTTTTGCGTTGGCCGATAAACAGGGTGCGCGGGCAGAATTTGCGCTACTGGCAGAATGCATTGCCCATATTCGCTTACGCGGCAGCAGCCTGCCCAAGCGCGCCGTGTTAGAGTTGGAAATTGATAAAATCTTTGCCGAGCTTTCTTTGCAGATTGACCACGCAGCGAATGATAATGCGCATGCAGCCGCCCCAATCAGCGCGCCTTTAAGCTGGCGCTTAGCGCAATATCTCGCTTCACGCGGGAAATGCTCCTCCGCTTCGGTCGATGCGCTGGCCGAATGTTTTATGGATATTGCCAATCTGTTCGTATTCCGCGATGGCAATGTAACCCCCGATGAGGATACGAAATTAAAGGTCTATCATGCAGCATTTGGTCGATAAACAGCTCAAGGCACGCGCCGAGCATAACGCCTCCACCGATCCGGAAATATTTGAAGCCGCGCCGACGCGCACAGTTTCCGCCAAAAAGCTCTTCGGGCTGGACAAGGATTTTAAGGTGCCTGCATTTGCCACCAGCCATCCGCATGTGCCGGAGCTGGATGAGAGCTATCAGTTTGACCCTGCCACCACACAAGCGATTTTGGCGGGTTTTACCCATAATCGCCGTGTGATGATTCAGGGCTACCACGGCACCGGCAAATCCACCCATATCGAGCAGGTTGCCGC